>JAUNDP010000045.1 GCA_030526005.1 Eubacteriales bacterium | reverse complement strand
AAAAGATCAAAATAGGGTGGATTTTGGGAAAACATTGGCTGCAGAAGGAAAAGTGCATGTGCAGAGAAACGCATCTTATTCGATCGGAGTCTATCTGGAAGGCGAAAAAGAAAAGGACCTTTATGCAATTCATATTGGAGAAAAAATTGAATATGGCAGACCGTATTTTCAAAAGACCCCTGTGGATCAAAGAGAAAAAATTTTTATAGGAAGAGATCTGTGTAAAATTATCGTCCAATCAGAAAAAAATCAAAGGAGAGGGAAGATTCTACAACTGGAAGATGACGTGAAGAAGAGATTAGAACAAAGTCTTCTCTTTCAATATCAGGAATTTCCAGAATATGCAGTTGGATTTTCTGAGGATGGAGCAGATGGAGCCAGTCTGTACTTATGGGAATTTAATGGAGAGACAGGGACATTTCAGAAACAGATAGACCGAATAGAACTGGGCAGAGAAATTTTAAAACAGATAGAATAGGAAGAAATTCAGAGCACACAGATGGAGGAACGAAGGATGGAATTTCACAGAGCAGACAGCACAATGAAGATATTAAAGGAAAAGAAAAAAATTTATATCGAGGATGTGATCGGCCTTTTTCTCGATCTGTCGCAGGATGTTCAGGATGAAAACGACATTGCCGTGGCAAGACTGGGGATTTGTGATGCGGAAAAAGCGGTTCTGGGTCTGTGCCAAGTGGGACGGCTGTGTCTTTTTCTCCTGAAGAGACCGGAAGTGCGCTGCATTGTGGAGAAAAAAAGACAGGAGTTTCAAGATGCCGCCAAAGAGATCAGAAATCTTTGCACCGAAGAGGAAAAGAGAGAGAGACAGAATGAAGAAATAAAAAAACGCTTAACAGAAGCAATGGAAAAAGTGGAAGAAAAAAGAAAAGAACTTTGTATTCTGGAGAGAAAATGGGCAGATCAAGAAAAAGAGAAAAAGATGTTGGAACATAAGTGTCAAAAGCTAAACGATTCTCTGAAAAATATAAATTTTGAGAGAGAATATGCCTATATTCAGGAGTCAGAATGGTATGCCGGGCGCATGGCAGAAGCCTGGAATGCAGCGACAGGACAGATGAAAATTATGAAAGAAGCAGAAGAATTCAAGAAAATGGAAAGCCAGATGGAGGAAGAACGAGAACAGATTCAGAAAAAAATAGAAAGTTACAGGGAAAAAATAAAAGCAGTCATTCAAATGCTGGAAGAAGCATGGGAGGAATAAGTATGGATTGCATGGTCTGCGGACATGACATATCAGGCAGAGGAAGATGTCCGGTCTGTCATTTTACCGTATATTATGGGATAGGAAAAGAGACGGAAAAAATAAAAAAAAGAATGGAATTTCTGGCGCAGAACTATCGGACAAAGCTGCTGCAGAATTTGGAGATCTGGCTGTACCGCTGTTCCTATGCGCTGGAAGAAGGAATTTTAAAATTAAACAAAGAAGAATGGATTCTAATGATTCATGGAAATGAAATCTCAGAAGGAAAAGAAAAATGGCTGCAGATCCGAACTGCAAGGCAGAGAACAGACAAAAGCATCTGTATAAAGATAAAAATAAAAGGATGCGGTCGGGAAAAAATAGAAGAGGTACAGATAAAAGCCCCCAAAATTCTAAAATACTGGCAAATTGGGGTGAAAATGGAAGAAAATTGCTGCATCCGGATGTTGCTGGGATGTGACAAAAAATATGAAAGTTCTGAAAAAATTAATCTTCTTTAAAGAGGGCAGAAAAAATGGAAAATAGAAAATGTCCGGTCTGTGGAAAAGAGCAGGACGAACTGTATTTTTGCAGACAATGCGGATGGGATTTTACAACCGACTTTTTAACAGCAGAATGGCAGCCAGAGATGAGTGAGAAAGAGAGAGAACTCTACTGCGAACGTCTGGAATTGTTAAAAAAGAATTTTGAAAAAGTGCGCAAATGGGAACAGATCAGACGGATCGCAGACGCTTCCGGTACAAAAAAAGGAGAGTTTGATCCAAAAAAATGTGGAATAGACACAGAAAGCAGCAGTGTGGAGATACCGGAAGGGTATGAAAAAATAGGAGAAGAAGCGTTTCGAGGCTGGAAAAATCTAAAAGAGATCCGAATGCCAAAAACAATTCGGGAAATCGGAGCGCGTGCATTTTACGAATGTGAAAATCTCTGTGTAATTGGGTGGTCTTTAGATCTGAAGAGAATCCGAAAAGAAGCATTTTTTAAATGCAAATCTCTGAGAGAACTAAAGCTGCCGCCTCATACGGAGGAAATCGGAACAAGAGCATTTGAAGGGTGCGAAAATATAAAAAAAGTTTTCTTCCCAGACAGCTTAAAGATCATCTGGAAAGAAGCGTGGGCAGGATGTGAAGCTTTGGAAGAAATCTGCTTGCCGGAAGGACTGCAGATCCTTGGTGCAGGGACATTTTCAGGCTGTCATAAGATACAGCTGATTTCTATTCCAGAAAGCCTGGCAGAACGATGGAATGAAAAACAATGTTTTGCTGAGATTTTTCAATGGTGTGAAAATATCAGACAAGTTCGGATCCCAGACACTGGAAATTTTGAACTTCTGACACAGGTGTTAAACTTCTCGTCTCTTATTTCTGTCTCTTTTTTTCATCGCGCACAGGGAATCAGAAAAAGAAAATTTGAGTGGAGCATAGAGCAAAAAAATACAACGATTGCAGAAATAGACTGCGATACTCACAAATGGACACTCAGAATTCCTTACGGATATACACAGTTGGGAATGATACGAAATGTGGAGAGAATCTGGATACCGGATTCTGTGGAAAAGATAGAGGAAAGATTGGGGGATGTCGGAGATCTGTCTTCTGGAAGATATGAAATACCGATTAAATGGTCCCAGAATTTGAGAGTTATTGGAAAACAATGCTGCTCCCGACTTGGAATACAAAAGCTGGATCTGCCCCCAAATATAGAAAATATAGGAGTAGGAGCATTTGAACATTGCGATTTTCTGGAGTGGGTCTTTCTGCCGAACACGATAAAAAAGATTGGCGCAGATGCCTTTTACGGATGTCCGATCAAAGTATTTGTCCTGGAAAAAGGGATCAGGGAAACGATTGAATGGCAGATGAGAAGAAAATTTCCGACTGCACAGTTTCAGATCACGGAAAGAGGAAGAAAAAATGATCTACCGTGCCACAGCAGGATATGATACTATAATCGAAGAGAAGAAACACAGCAGCGATATATATAATGCGAGGATAAAGGAATGAACAGAAGAAAAACAGGGTTATTGCTCATAGCGATCGTGTGCTTTTTCTGCACAGCATGTGGAGCAAGACCAGAAGAAGAGAAAAAAGAGACGCCAACTATCCGTGTCATGGCATGGTCGGCAGGCCACACAAATGAAAACAGAGAATTAGATCTTGTCAATGAAGCGCTGGGAGACCTGACGGAGAAAAAAATAGGATGCCGTCTGGAACTTGTATATCCAACAAATACCTTAGATTACCGGCTGATTCTGGGATCAAAAGAAAGAACAGGAAGTCAGGTTGACATTGTCGGAATGTATGGGGGAACGTATGAATCTTATCTAAAAGAAGGGTATCTGATGAAACTGGACCCTTATATGGAACAATATGGGAGCGGAATTTTAGAAACACTGGGATGTGGGATGGAAGAATTGCGCATAAAAGGATATCAGGGAGAAGAAGGTATTTATGGTATTCCAAAAGCGATGTCGGAAATTCATATCAAAGGTGTTGTTGTGAGGACAGATCTTCTAAAAAAATATGGATTTTCTCTGGAGGAGGTAAAACAGATTGAGGATATGGAACCTTTTTTAGAATGTATCGCAGAGAAGGAAGAAATCTCTCCGATTGTTCCCACAGCGGCGATGGGGGGATTTTTTGTAAATGAGGGGCTTGATATTGTAGACAGCGCCGGTGCGATTGCAGTGCGCGGAAATAAGGATTCTGTTCAAATAGAGAGTTTTTTTGAGACTCCGGAATTTGAAGCGTATGCACAGATGATGAAGCGATGGAGAGAAAAAGGCATTTTATCAAATCAGATTGGAAGAGAAGATGAGCTGGGACTGAATCTTGTCGTAGCAGGACAGGCAGCGGCAGCTGAGCTGATTATCCGCCCAGATGAAGTGGAAGAATGGCTTGGAATTTATGGGGATACAATCACAATCAAAGGCTTTGATATGAAACCGTTTATGACAACAAAACATAAATGGAAGTATAATTGGTTTGTCAATTCGGAATGTAAATATCCTGAGCTTGCCGTTCAGGCTCTGAACCTGATGTATACCGATCCGGGCGTCAATAATCTGATGATGTACGGCGTGGAAGGCGTTCACTATATTGTAGATCAGGATGGATTTTTTACCTATCCGGAAGGGGTCAACCAGGAAAACGTAGGATATTTTACGAATGAAAAGTGGCAGTTTTACAGAAAAATAGGAGGATTGTGGAAAGGAATGTCTGCAAATCAGAGACAGGAGATGGAGGAATTTAACAATTCCGCTGTTTACTCTCCGATTTATGGATTTATTCTTGATGAAACTCCAATCAAAGAAGAAATTAGACAGATCAGACAAGTGATAGAGCAGTTCTATTATTCTGTTCAACTTGGATTTGGAGAGGGGGAAACAACACTGAGGGAATTTCAGAGTAAACTGCAGGAGGCAGGAATTGAACGTGTAAAGGAAGAAGTAAAGAGTCAGATTGAACAGTGGAGGGCAGAATACTGACAAAATATGGACAAGTGCTGACAAAAAACGGAGATATCACGGAAGGAATATTGAAAACAAAAAAATAATATAGTAAAATCCCAAATATAGCACGAAAAATAAAATAAAAATTAGCAAAAATAACGAAAACGTGCAGGAAAAAGGAGAAGGGTTTTATGAAAAGAAAGAAAGCGTATGCAGCGATTTTGCTTGCCGGATTGATGATGACAAATACTTGCATGACAGGCATGGCAGCTACTACATCAAATGAGATCACACAGCGAGAAAAAGATAATGCAGAATTAGCAAAGAATGTTGCAGAAGAAGGAATGGTTCTTTTAGAGAATAAGGATCAGGCGCTTCCTATAAAAGAAAATACAATCGCATTATTCGGAAATGGAGCAGTTCGTACAGTACGAGGCGGCACTGGATCAGGAGATCCATTCAATGGAGGTCTGAGCGGCGGCGGAGATGCGCTTGTAGATTTAAGCGAGCGTTATCATATCAATATCTATGATGCTTTTACAGCAGCAGGTTATCAGGTGACGACAGGCGATTTCCTGACTGAATTTGCAAAGGGATATGATGAGGAAAAAGTTGCGGCAGGATCAAACCCAATGGCAACATTTATGTATCCGGAGATGGAAGTGACAGAAGATCTGATCAATCAGGCAAAAGAAGGAACAGATACAGCAATCTATGTGATCAGCAGAAACGCAGGCGAGGGCTCTGACCGAAGCCAGAATACAAAGACAGGAGCTTCTCTCGATGGAGAAGAGTTTGAAGTTGGAGATTATGAGCTGACAGAACTGGAAAGAAAAAATCTGGAATTAGTTGGAAAATCATTTGAACACGTTGTTGTTGTTCTGAATGTCGGCGGCGTAATTGACACAAAATTCATAGATGAGATTGAAGGACTCGATGCATTATTGCATATGTCTCAGGCAGGACAGGAAGCAGGAGCAGCTCTTGTGGATGTTGTGACAGGTAAGACAACGCCATCTGGAAAACTGACGACAACATGGGCAAAGCAGTATTCTGACTATCCGGCATCCGCAACATTTGCGCAGAACGATGGAGATTCCGCGACAGAAATTTATAAAGAGGGAATCTATGTAGGATATCGTTACTTCGATACATTTGGAATAGAGCCAGCATATGAATTCGGATATGGTCTTTCCTATACAGACTTTGACACACAGGTAGTTTCTGTGGAAGCAGATGCAGAGAATGTAAATGTGACAGTAAATGTGACAAATATAGGAGATACTTATGCAGGAAAAGAAGTAGTGCAGGTTTACTATTCTGCTCCGGACAGTGAAGCGGAAGAAAAAGAATATCAGGAATTAGGAGCTTATGCAAAGACAGATCTTCTTCAGCCGGGACAGTCTCAGGAACTGACAATCACATTCCATACAAAGGATATGGCATACTATAATGAAGCAGAAGCTGCTTATATGCTGGATGCAGGAAATTATATTATCCGTGTTGGAAACTCTTCCAGAAATACGCACGTTGCAGCTGTGCTGGCTCTGGATGAAACCGTAAAGACAGAACAGCTCAGCAATCAGCTGACTGTTCCGGAAGATCAGAAATTTGAGGAACTGTCAAAAGAAGGAGCAACACCTTATACTTACGATACAGAAGCAGATGAAATCGCATCTGCACAGACGATTGCGCTGACAAAAGAAGCATTTGGCGAACCGGTAAATCATGCTTCTGCTTATGACGACGAAAGCGTGACAACGTATACGACAGATCCGTCCTATGAAGCAAAACAGGATTATGAAAAAGTAGAAGTTGTGGAAGAAAAACCAGATGCAAAACTGATCGACGTATATAATGGAGAACTGTCACTGGAAGAATTCGTGGCACAGATGTCTGTCGCAGAACTGGCTACATTGAACTGCGGATCTGGATGGGGCGTTGCAAATGAATACTCTCCGATCGTAGGTTCCAACTCTGATACAATCCCGGGAGCAGCAGGCGAGACAACGGTAAATTATTTTGACACTTATGGAATTCCATCTATTGTCGTTGCAGACGGTCCTGGAGGAATCCGTGTAAAACAGGAATACGTTGCAAAGAATGTTGAGACAGGAGAAGAGGCAACTTATTATCAGTACTGTACAGCATGGCCGGTATCTGTACTGCGTGGTCAGACATGGAATACCGATCTGCTGGAGGATGTCGGAGAAGCATATGCAGCAGAACTGGAAGAGATGGGCATCACCATCGTTCTTGGACCAAGCTTAAATATCCACAGAGATCCTCTGTGCGGAAGAAACTTTGAGTATTACTCAGAAGATCCGTTGATTTCAGGAACAATGGCAGCAGCAGTTACAAATGGTGTTCAGAGCACAGAAGGCGTCGGCGCATGTCTAAAACATTTTGCAGGAAATAACCAGGAGACAGACAGAAATACAACAAACAGTGTGATGAGCGAGCGTACATTGCGTGAAATCTATCTGAAAGGATTTGAGATCGCAGTGAAATCTTCCCAGCCAATGTCTATCATGACTTCCTACAACTTATTAAACGGAGTTCCGGCAGCAGACAGCTATGATTTATGTACAGACTTTACAAGAGGAGAATGGGGATTTGATGGTCTGATCATGACAGACTGGAACGGCGGTTCCTCCACACCTTCCATCTCCATGCACGCAGGAAATGATATGATCATGCCGGGCGGTACAGACAGAGCAGAAAATATCCAGGGCGGCGTACAGGATCTTGTACCGGCATTTGATGAAAAAGGACAGGTAGCATTAAAGACAAGCATGATGTATGGAACAGTGGAAGTATCCTCCGCAAACTGGGGCGAATTTGTTCTTGATGGAAATGGAACAGAAGAAGCAGTGGCAGAACTGGGAGAAGGATACACAGCAACAGTCAATGAAAAAGGTGAAATCGTTGTAAATGACGAACCAATTTATCTGGAATATGAGTCAAACCCTTGGGAAGGAACAGGAGAATTTAAGACACCTGTGACAACAGAAGTGGCATCTGTCAGCGAAGATGGAAAACAGATTGTTTACCGTGGAACATATCCAGAAGATAATATCTGCATCGGCGATATTCAGAAATCCGCAATAAACAACTTAAAAGTGATTATGAATTCCATCGCAATGGAAGAGTTCTACGGAGAAGATCAGGTGAAACTGACGAAATGGGCAGACGGAAAAGAACTGACCGTTCCTGTAGCAGTTGAAAAGAGCGAAGTAAAATAAAAAAATAGATTGTTAAAATCAAGTTAAAATCAAATGGAGGGCATTCCTACGGTCAGAAGAGACCGGAGGAGAGCCCTCTTTTTTGCCTGCTATGATACAGTGTTGACATAGACACAAGGAACATACTGCTTTCTAAGAAAACTTCTGACGGAAATCTTTTGGAGACAATCCGGTTTGTTCTTTAAAACATTTCGCAAAATAAGAGAAATTCTGATAGCCGCACTGGAGAGCGACTGTCTGAACCTGCATTTCTGTATTTTGCAGGAGAAAGACTGCCTTTTCAATTCTTTTTTGCAGAAGATAGTCAGGCAGACTCTTTCCGATTTCACGCTTAAAACATTTTGCCAGATAGTCAGGATTCAGAAAAAAGCGGGGTGCGATCTCTTTTCTGGAATAACTGTTTTCTGGGTGCTCTTCGATCATAGCAGCGATCTGTGAAATTATATCTGAGATGGAAGGGTGCTCTTCCAATGGAGCACATTCTGCTGAAAGCTGTAACTTTTTTTGTTTGAGCTGCTGCTGTTCCAGAGAAAATCTGATCGCTCGCTCCAATGTATTCTGAAGCTGCTCAGAAGTAACTGGCTTTAAGAGATAGTCAAACACATGGTAGTGGATGCCGGCCGCAGCATATTGAAAGTCTGCGTGGCATGTCAAAAGAATGGAGGTGATGGGAAGATGTTCTTCCTGTATCCAGCGCACGAGATCAAGTCCAGACTCGCCTGGCATCTCGATATCACAGATCAGAAGAGAAACGTCATTTTTTTGAATGTATTCTTTTGCGCTCATCACATCGTAGCACGTCTCTATGGAAGAGAACGAAAGAGAAAGTTCTAAAATCTGCATTTTCAGCGCTTCGAGAGTAAATACCTCATCATCAACCAGTAAAAGATTCAAACGAATTCCTCCTTTGCGGACCGTACGGCAGACAGATCAAAACGACAGCGCCGCCAGTCTTAGAATCATTGGAAAAAGTCAGTCTGGCTTTTCCATCATAAATATGATATAACCGCCGCTTCACATTTTCAATACCAATATGGCATTCTCCCGATACAGGGGAAATCAGCGGAGAAAGTTCCGAAAGTTCGGAATCAGCATTGAGCTTTTCAAGTAATTCTTCGGAGAATCCAGGACCGTTATCTTTGATTACAATCTGGACCTCTTTCTCAGAGCATGTCAAATCAATTTGAATAGACAATTCTTTTTTTCGATTAAATCCATGCTTGATCGTATTTTCCACAAATGTCTGAATTGTCAGAATCGGAATCTGTACATGATCCAGATCGCCGGAAATATGATAGGAAAAATGAAAGCTGGCAGCCAGACGCAATTCCTGAATATGCAGAAAATTTTTAGTGTGCTCTAATTCATCTTTGATGGGCGCCAGTTCATCAGCCGACTTGATGGCATAACGGAAATAGTGAATCAGACCGGTCGCCAGTTCTGTAATCAGATCATAATGTTTTGTCTTGACAAGACTGCAGATCAGATTCAGAGAATTTAAGAAAAAGTGAGGTTTAATCTGCATCGTGAGATACTGGATCTGCGTATTTGTCTTTTCCAGCTTTTCCTCATATACTTTCATCTTCAAGTCTTGAATCTCCTGAATCATTTCATTAAATGCAGTGGTGACCTGCGCAAACTCATCATGAGTGGCAGGAAGCGGAATCTGCGTGGAGAAATCCCCTTGTTTGACTGCCAGAATTCCGAGTAGCATTCTCTGAAGAGAAGGGAAAATCTGATGCGAGAGAAGAAGCATGGTCACAAAAAGCAGAAAGAAGCTGATGACGCACAGCCAGTAAAAAATGTGGCGCAGCGGCATCGTCTTCTGCAAAAAATCATTTTCCGGAATACATACAGTCAGATTAAAATTCCCGCAGGAAGAATCGGAATGGCTGTAAATATAATTACTGTCTGACAGTGTGCCGTTATTTAAAAGAAAGTATTCCTCCGAATCTAACGGATACAGAAGAAACGTGCTGTTTTCAAAGACCTTCAGCTGCTTTAAAGGATTAAGAAGCTGCGAATCTGTGATCCAGGCGCCCATATAAGTCTGATTATAATATAAGATTTCGATCAGAAATACTTTGCCGTCAATCGACACCGGATACCAGTATGTAATCTGCGGTCGGGAATAATCTGAGAGATTGTCTCCCTGATATTGTTCAATATATTCCGTCAGAGCAAGGCGGTGCTGATAGGACTCTGTCTTCTGTGATTTCATGACAAGGGTATCTGTTTCAGGAACATAAAAAAATAATCCGCCTATATTTTTCGATGTTGTCAAAAAATTTTCCATCTCACGCATCAGGGAAAGCTGTGCGTTGTATCCGGCAATGGAGTCCTGGCTAAAGACAGAACGGCTTGAGGCATGATCTGAGATGGAGGTGAGCAGGTAGGAAGAGACGTGTTCCAGTTCATAATCCATCCATTGCTGATAGACATCGAGCGTGTCATTTGCATTTGACAGAGCCTGTTCTTTCAGTGTTTTCGAGCTGTATAAATGAAAAAAAAGAAAGGTAAAAAAGGAGAGAGAACAGATCATGATGCAGATAAAAAGAAATTTTGCACGGATGGTAGAAAAAGAGTGTGCAAAGCAAGGTTTTTTGATATGAAGCAAAAAAATTCCCCCAGTCAAAAAATACCTGTTCCAAAAGAAAAGAACAGGTATTTGAAAACATAAAAAAGTTTAATTGGATTCTTCTTCGACGCTTGGATCGACTGTGTAAACCTGACGTTTTTTCGCCATGTCGTCACTTGCAAGGTATTCGTCGTATGTTGTGATCTTATCAATGAGCATACCGTTTGGAAGAATTTCCATGATACGGTTTGCTGTTGTCTGGACGATCTGATGGTCGTGGGAGGCGAACAGAAGAACACCAGGGAATTTCATCATTCCATTATTTAATGCAGTGATGGATTCCATGTCAAGGTGGTTTGTCGGCTCGTCCAGAACAAGTACGTTTGCTCCGGAAATCATCATCTTGGACAGCAGACAGCGCACTTTTTCACCACCAGAGAGCACTTTTACTTTTTTAACACCGTCGTCTCCGGCGAACAGCATACGTCCTAAGAAACCGCGCACATAGGTCATATCTTTGATCTCGGAGAACTGTGTCAGCCAGTCTACGATCGTCAGATCGTTGTTAAATTCTTCTGTGCTGTCCTTCGGGAAATAAGCCTGGCTTGTTGTAATTCCCCATTTAAAGCTTCCGGAATCCGGTTCCATCTCACCCATCAGGATTTTAAACAGCGTTGTCTTGGCAAGTTCATTTCCGCCGACAAAAGCTACTTTGTCATCGTGATTTAAAGTAAAGGTCAGATTGTCGAGAATTTTCACGCCGTCGATTGTCTTTGTGAGACCTTCCACGGAGAGAACTTCATTTCCGATTTCACGGTTTGGACGGAAATCAATGTAAGGATATTTTCTGCTGGATGGGCGAATCTCATCCAGCTGGATTTTTTCAAGCGCACGTTTTCTGGATGTTGCCTGTTTTGACTTGGAAGCGTTTGCGCTGAAACGGGAGATAAATTCCTGAAGCTCTTTGATTTTTTCTTCTTTTTTCTTGTTGGCTTCTTTCATCTGACGGATCATCAGCTGACTGGATTCATACCAGAAGTCATAGTTTCCGGCATACAGCTGAATTTTGCCGTAGTCGATGTCTGCGATCTGTGTGCAGACTTTATTTAAGAAATAACGGTCGTGTGAAACGACGATGACGGTATTGTCAAAGTTGATCAGGAATTCTTCCAGCCATTCAATCGCGCCTAAATCCAGATGGTTTGTCGGCTCGTCGAGCAGAAGAATATCAGGATTTCCAAATAAAGCCTGTGCCAGAAGAACTTTCACTTTTTCATTACCATTTAAGTCACGCATCATAGCATAGTGATATTCTGTGTCAATGCCCAGACCGTTCAGCAGCATCGCAGCGTTAGATTCTGCTTCCCATCCGTTCATCTCCGCAAATTCTCCTTCCAGCTCGCTGGCACGGATGCCGTCCTCATCGGAAAAGTCTTCTTTTGCATAGATGGCTTCTTTTTCTTTCATGATGTCATACAGGCGCTGATTGCCCATGATGACCGTATCCATAACAGGATAATTATCATATTTAAAATGGTCCTGCTGCAGGAAAGAAAGTCTCTGTCCCGGAGTAACCACGATTTCTCCCTTTGTTGTATCAAGCTGACCGGATAAAATTTTTAAAAATGTGGATTTTCCAGCGCCGTTGGCACCAATCAGTCCGTAGCAGTTGCCTTCTGTAAATTTTATATTTACGTCTTCAAACAATGCTTTTTTTCCAATTCTCAGTGTCACATTATTTGCACTTATCATCTTAAAACCTCATAATCCTTTCTTTTATTCCTATAACGGTTGCAAAGTCTCTTCTATTGTAACCGAAATGAAGAAAAAAGCAAGTAGGAAATGGCTTTTCATTTCAATTTTGGGAAAACCATGATAAGATGAAAGACAATATATCGCTGGCAATAAAAGAAAGGGAGGAAGTACAGTGCGAAAAAATGTAGTGATTGCTCAGAGACTGTATTATTCCAAACATGGCAGAGTGTTTGTGCAAAATGGAAATCTGGCAGTATCAGAGAGAGAAATTTTTGTCTTGATCGGTCCGAAGGGAAGCGGAAAGACAAGTCTGTTTCAGCTTTTGAGCGGCTGTCTGAAACCGGAAAAAGGAATGCTGGTTTTATTTGGAAATCCGATGCCTTCTTTTAAGGAATATCGGAGAGTGGGAATGGTACAGGCAGAAAAAGGATTTTATGAAAACATGAGTGGAAGAGCCAACATAAAGATGAAAGCACTTGCCTTTGGAAATTACAAAAAAGAGCTGTTATGGGAAGCTGTGCGTATCACAGAGATGGAAGAGATTATCAGAAAAAAAGTGAGATCGTACACACAAGAGCAAAAGATTCGTCTTGGAATTGCGATGGCGATTGCAGGCAGTCCGAAACTGTTGCTTTTAGATGAAGCACTCGACCATGTCGGTCAGAAAGAGAGAGGAAATCTTGTAAAGCTGATAAAGCTTTTGAATAGGAAGTACGGTCTGACGATCCTGATCTCGTCTTCAAATCCGCAGACAGCACAGATAATTGGGACGTCGTATGGGATCATGAAAAAGGGGACGCTTCTGATGCGCCCTCCACAAGGAAAGGCGGTATCAGAAAAAAGGAGGGGAAAATATGATTGATCTGCTGAGAGCTGACTGCTGCCGATTGAAAAGCTGGGGACTTTTTTATCTTAGTTTGATCTGCCTGACAGGAGGCGATCTTTTAAATGAAGTTATAAAAAGAGGAATACAAAAGAAAAGCAGGTCATTTTCAGAGATGATGATTTCGGGCACGGAGCAGAAAATACTGTTTTTACTGGCAGGAATCCTTTTGCTTTTTTATATAAATCAGGAAAGAGAGAGTGGATTTTTGCAGCAGATGGAGCCGTTTTATCCTAAGTGGAAACAGATTGCAGAAAAGATTTTGTTTGGCGCAACAATCAGCTTCCTGACGGAATTGTTCTTTTTTATAGAACATGCGGCAAAAGTATTTTATTTTCGCACGCCATGGACAGCGATAGAAATGATTCAGGCAGAAGCATTTTGGATTGGAAGTTTGTTTTTGTGTATTGCGTTTGCGGCGGCCGGAATCTGCCTGGCACAATGGATTTGGCAGACTTGGGGCGCAGCGGTGGTTCTCTTTCTTTTTGTATGGGGATGGCCCCTTTATTTTGTATTTGAAAAAATGACAAGTGTAGTAGGAGGAGCGGCAGTACTTCCATATGGAATGTTTCAGACATTTTCCAGATTATGTCAGGATATCAGTGAAAGAACCTTTTTGCAGGTGATAGGGATCTCGCTTTTCTGGATCGCAGGATTTGGAGGATTTGCCTTTTTGGGAAAGCTGCGGCGATAGAAAGATCAGATAAAATAAACCGATAAATAAAAAAATGGGATAAAAATAAGAAAGGCTGTACTTCTGTAAACACATAAGTTAAAATATGAAATAGAAATGTTTCAGTTTTTGGAAAATTCACAGCAGACGAATATTGTCAAAGAGAGGAAAACAAAATGAGAGAAGAAATCATAAAAGAACAGATCTGCGACATCGGCAGGAGAATGTATCAGAGAAATATGGTGGCGGCAAATGACGGAAATATTTCCGTACGGATCAGTGAACATGAGATTTTGTGCACACCAACCGGCGTGTCAAAAGGTTTTATGACGCCGGAATATATCTGTAAGACAGACGAACATGGAAATTTATTGGAGGCAAATGGAAATTTCCGCCCATCTTCCGAGATGAAAATGCACTTGAAAGTATATGAGAAGAGATCTGATATCATGGCAGTTGTCCATGCACATCCGATGTTTGCGACTTCTTTTGCAATCGCAGGGATTCCTTTGACGCAGCCGATCATGCCGGAAGCAGTAGTAAATTTAGGAACAGTGCCGCTTGCGCCGTATGCGACGCCATCCACGGAAGAAGTGCCGCAGTCTATCGTTCCGTTTCTGAATAATTATAATGCGATTTTGCTTGCCAACCATGGCGCTCTTGCATGGGGAAAAGATTTGATGACAGCATATTATAAGCTGGAATCTTTAGAGTTTTACGCAGAGTTGTTATATCACACACGACAGCTTGGAGGAGCGCGGGAGCTGAATGAAGAACAGGTAGAGAAATTGTATGAGATAAAAAGAAAATTAGGATTATGAATTACCCCGTCTAAAGTCAGATTCCCTGCCATTAGGCGGGGTTTCCTATAAAAAGACGAAGGC
>JAUNDP010000067.1 GCA_030526005.1 Eubacteriales bacterium | reverse complement strand
GGGGCTGTCGGGAAATAGATAGTTCTAAATAGGGGCAGATGTGACTCATGCGAGTCACATCTGCCCCTAAAATTTTCCCGTAAAAAGAGAAAAAGATGGCTAACGATAACCATCTCCTCTCTGTTCCATGTTATAATGGAACTATGCTAAAACAAGATTATTATAACGAATTTTTTGAATTAGGGCAACAGAAAATTAACTTCAGTTTTTTCGAATTGTGTTTACCTGACGACGATCCAGTCTATACCCTGAAAAAAGTGATGGAGGAGTTAGATTTTTCCGGCTTGTTAGCCAATTGTTCAGATAAGGGAAGAAACGGGTACAATCCAATTATGATGTATGCTGTAGTTACTTACGCAAATATGCGTGGAGTAAGGTCTATTGACCGTATCGTAGAATTATGTGAAAGAGACCTTGCTTTTATCTGGATTACCAAAGGGCTAAAACCAAAGCGGGATGCTTTCTATGAATTTAAGAATAAAAGACTAACTTCTGATGTATTGGATGAACTGAATTATCAGTTCCTTCGCCGTCTGCAAAAAGAAGGATTCATTACGTTAAAATCTCTCTTTATAGATGGCACAAAAATAGAGGCCAATGCAAACCGATATACGTTTGTCTGGAGGGGGACGCTGAACTATCATCTTGCAGGATTGTTAGATACGATTGATTCGCTGTATCAGAAATATAATGTTCTGATCGATGAAAATGAGTATGGCATGAAATATGACATTCCCCATGCTCATATGTTTGTGATCGAAGGAATGGAGAAAGTAAGGGATGTCATTGAAAAGAACCGGAACCGGAAACTGACAAAACATAAAAAGCTGTCAAATAATACAATCATCGAAATTGACAACTGTTCTCCATTGGAGATTCTGAAGCTTCAGAAAAACCTGCTCCAGATTGCAGAACAAGAACATATCACGTTTGTTTACAGAAAGGGAAAGAGAAAACCGGAGATCCAGCAGCTTTACGAAGAACTGGAAGCCTGCGGTGAACGCCTAATGGGATACAAAGAATGCTTTGAGATTATGGGAAGAGACAGAAACAGTTATTCCAAAACAGATTTAGAGGCTACCTTTATGCGGATGAAAGATGACCATATGAAAAATGGACAGTTAAAGGCCGCATATAATGTTCAGATCGCAGTAGAGAATTATTTCATTGTCCAAACTTATGTAAGTAATGACCGGACAGATTATAATACATTGATCCCTGTATTGGAAAAGCACAAAAATGCGTTTGGAGAACTTTTGGAGGAAGTAACTGCCGACAGTGGTTATTGTAGTGAAAAAAATCTTCTGTACTTAAAGAAACACAACATTTCCAGTTATATCAAGCTTCAGGATCATGAAAAGCGGAAAACACGTGCATACACGGAAGAGATCGGAAAGTATTACAACATGAAAACGCAGATATTTGAGGATGAACTTTATTATATCTGCCATGATGGAAGAGAACTCCATCATATCAGGACCGAGAAAAAAGAACAGGCTGGTTATACACAAAACTTTGAGGTGTATGGATGTCCCGATTGCAGCGGCTGCATGCATAAAGCAAAATGTCTCTATAAATATGATGCTGAAAAAGATGCAGAGAAAAATAAGGTTATGAAGATCAATGAACAATGGGAAGCTTTAAAAGAAGAATCCCATGCAAACATTCAGAGTGAGAAGGGAATATTAAACCGTCAGATCCGTTCCATCCAGACCGAGGGACATTTTGGAGACATCAAAGAAAACGACAGTTTCCGGAGGTTCAATTATCGGACATCAGAAAAAGTATACAAAGAATTTATGATGTATGCGATTGGAAGAAATATCAATAAATACCATCGTTTTCTTCATGATGAAATCAAGAAATTTGAGGGAAAAACCGAAGAAAAGGCTGCATAGAAAAAGAGCGTTTTCAAAAATGCAGTTAAGGGATTTTTGCGCCCTAAAATACATACAGGAAAGAGAAAAATAAAAATCTCCTATAGAAAATCAGATATAAAAACGCTGAGTTCTACAGGAGATTCTTATTTTAAGATTTAGGAGCTAAAAATTGGTATTTACCGACAGCCCC
>JAUNDP010000044.1 GCA_030526005.1 Eubacteriales bacterium | reverse complement strand
TCAAAAAAATTAGAGGCATTCACCCACGTCCAATCCGTAGGTTGGGCGTGGTACTGGTACTCTGCCTAAAATAATAGAACCGATTATTTCTGATCATTATATCATAGGAAAAAAGATGCGTCCATATTCAGAAAACTTAAAGAAAAACGGATGACTCTTTTTTTGATCTATGATATCATAGACGATAATAAGAAAAGAGAAGAGAATATAAGAAGGAGAGGCAGAAGAAAAAGAAAAGAAGGAATCTGGAAGAGAAGGTGATGACATGCAGGATCAGAAAAAAGATTTTGTGAAGGTAGAGAAGGTATCGAAGATTTATAAGATGGGTGAAGTAGAGATTCGAGCGGTCAACGAGATTGAATTTTCGCTGGATAAAGGCGAGTTTGTCGTGATTGTAGGACCCAGCGGCGCAGGAAAAACGACGGTGCTGAACATTTTAGGAGGAATGGATACGGCGACGAGCGGTCATGTATGGGTGGATGGAAAGGACATTGCAAAATATTCCGGTAAGCAGCTGACCTCCTATCGAAGGGATGATATTGGATTTGTTTTTCAGTTTTATAATCTGATTCCGAATCTGACAGCTCTGGAAAATGTGGAACTGGCGCTTCAGATCTGCAAAGACCCTCTTGATGCGGAGACGGTATTGAATGACGTGGGTCTGGGAGATCGAATGAAGAACTTTCCGGCACAGCTTTCCGGAGGAGAGCAGCAGCGTGTCTCAATCGCCCGTGCACTTGCCAAAAACCCGAAGTTATTGCTGTGCGACGAACCAACAGGCGCTCTCGATTATCAGACAGGAAAGGCAATCTTGAAACTTTTACAGGATATGTGCCGTGAGAGAGGAATGACCGTCATCGTAATTACGCACAACTCAGCGATTGCTCCTATGGCAGACCGTGTGATTAAGATTAAGAATGGTAAGGTATCAAGTATGAAGCAGAATGACTGTCCGATGAATGTAGAAGAAATTGAATGGTAGGTGCGAATATGAAAAAAACTGCATTGAAAAAAGACTTTAAAATGGAAATTAAAAAGACGATGAATCGTTTTTTATCCATTCTGTTCATTGTAGCGCTCGGAGTTGCTTTCTTCTCAGGGATTCAGTCTGCTGCGCCGGATATGCGTTATACGGCGGATGAGTATTTTGATCAGCATGGTCTTGCAGATATCAAAGTAATGAGCACGTTAGGGCTGACCGAGGAAAATATCCAGACGATGCGGAAGATATCCGGAGTAGAACAGGTATATGCCGGATATATGACGGATGTCTTGTGCGGGGAAGAAAATTCTCAGAAAGTATTGCATGTGGAATCTCTTTTTGAAGATATCAACAAACTGGATGTGGAGGAGGGGCGACTTCCTGAAAAAGAAGGCGAATGTTTCCTTGATATGGATTTTGCAGCCGAAAATAATTACCATGTAGGTGATACGCTCGTCTTTTCGGAGGGAAAAGACGAGGAGGAAGAAAACCTTTTGAAGACGACACAATATACGGTGTCTGGAATTGGAAGCGCCAGCGCTTATATCTCATTTGGACGTGGAAGCTCCACGCTGGGCACGGGCACGGTGGCAGGTTTTGCCTATATTCTTCCGGAAAATTTTGACTCTGAAATTTATACACAGGCATATATTACAGTAGAAGGCGCAAGAGAGCTGACGGCATACACAGAAGAGTATGACAACCGTGTGGAAGAGGTAAAGGACGCTCTGGATGAGCAGACCGAGATCATGGCTGAGGAGCGATATGACTCGATCATGTCGGAAGCAAGAGGAAGTCTGGCAAATGCAAACCGCAGTCTTTCAAGCGGCAAGAGAGAGCTGAAAAGCGGAATTGAGGATGCCAGAAAAGAATTGGCAGATGCAAAACTTCAGATGCTGGAAGGTGAGAAAGAAGTCTGGGATGCACAGCAGGATATTGCTTCTGGAAAAGAGCAGCTTCTGAGTGGACAGGCACAAATTGTAAAAGCGCAGAAAGAATTAAGAGACAGTCAGGAACAGCTCCGCTCCGGAGAAGAACAGTTAAAAGCGGCATGGGAAGAATACAACCAGATGAAAGCCCAGATCGATGAGGCGCAGGTAAATCTGGCATGGCTGGACGAACTGATTGCACAGTGGGCAGCTACAGAGGAACAGATCTGGCAGGCAGAGGAGCTGAGAGCGACGATTGACCAGACACTGCCTGTTCTGGAAGAAAGTCTGGCTCAGTTAAATGCGCAGCAGGCAGAGATAGATGCGGCAAAAGCCCAGGTTGAGAGCGGATGGGATGAGATCTCCAACTCTGAGGAAGAGATAAAATCATCTCAAAAAGAACTGGCGGACGGCAGTGAAGAGATCCGGCTTGCCAAAATACAGCTTGCAGAAGGACAGAAAGAATATTTTGACGGCAAGGAAGAGGCGGTAACAGAGATTACAGATGCCAGAGAAGAAATCCGAGATGGTCAGCAGGAGATTACAGACGCCCAGAAAGAGATTGATGGGCTGGAAGAGCCAACCGTATATGTGATGGACCGCGATGCGGCATTTTATGATTACAGCACTTGCGGCGAGAATGCAGAGCGTATCCGAAATATCGGAAAAGTGTTCCCTGTCATTTTCTTCCTGGTTGCAGCGCTTGTCAGCCTGACGACAATGACGCGAATGGTGGAAGAAGAGAGAACACAGATTGGAACGATGAGAGCGCTGGGATATGGAAAAGGCGCGATCATGAAAAAATATCTGGGCTATGCGTTTCTTGCAACCGCTTTGGGAAGTGTGATCGGATTTTTAATCGGAGAAAAAATTCTGCCATTTATCATCATCTATGCGTATGGAATCATGTTCCCGCATATGACAGGCATGGTGATTCCATATAATATGACGTATGCAGTTATCGCATCCGGAGCAGCGCTGATTTGTACGATGGGAGCGACAGTTGCTTCCTGCTACAAAGAATTTATTCAGACTCCTGCAGTTTTGATGCGTCCGCCGGCGCCGAAGGAAGGAAAGCGTGTCTGGCTGGAATATCTGCCGTTTATCTGGAAACATTTGAGCTTTACATGGAAATCGACCGTACGAAATCTGATGCGTTATAAAAAACGATTCTTTATGACAATCCTGGGAATCGGCGGATGTATGGCGCTTCTTCTGGTAGGATTTGGCCTGCGTGATTCCATCTTAGATATCGCAAGAATTCAATATAAGGAGATTCAGCTCTATGACGCCACAGCTATTTTTGAAGATGGCACCACGAAAGAAGAGCGTCTTAAAGTGATGGATCAGATGGCAGAGAATGAAAAGATCGATGGATATGGGGAAGCTCTCGTGAAACAGACGACTTTAAAAGGCACAGATAAAGATCAGGATGTCTATCTGTTTGTGCTGGAAGATATGTCTCAGATGGAACGCTTCGTAAAACTGCGTGACAGAAGGAGCAAAGAGAAGTATGTTCTGGATGACAATGGCATCATCCTGACAGAGAAGATGGCCAAACTGCTTGGCGTGTCCGAGGGTGACACGATTATGATTCGGGACGATGACGCAGGTGAGA
This sequence comes from Eubacteriales bacterium, assembly GCA_030526005.1. Taxonomy (GTDB): domain Bacteria; phylum Bacillota; class Clostridia; order Lachnospirales; family Lachnospiraceae; genus JAGZHZ01. The sequence continues at coordinate 11,590 of JAUNDP010000044.1, read as the reverse complement.
TTGAAGCTGCGATCTCTCATATCACAGAAAATTATATGAGCCATTATCTGTATATGACGCCTTCGCTGTATGAAAAACTGTATGGACAGGAACCGGAATACAACAGCATTTTACTGCAGAGCACAGAGAAAGATCAGGAGACGCTTGACGGTATCGGTGAGGAGCTGCTGAAAAATGAGAAAGTAGTCAACCTCTCCTACACAAAATCGTTGGAAAAACAAGTAGACGATATGCTGGGAAGTCTTGATATCGTTATTTTCGTCCTGATCATATCAGCTGGAATGCTGGCTTTCGTTGTTCTCTATAATCTGAACAACATCAATATCAATGAGCGAAAGAGAGAACTTGCCACGATTAAAGTGCTTGGATTCTATGACGGAGAAGTTTCTGCATATGTTTACAGAGAAAATATTCTTCTGACGATCATAGGAGCGGGAGTCGGAGTCTTGTTTGGAATCTTGCTTCACCGGTATATCATCGTGACGGTTGAGATTGATATGTGTATGTTTGGAAGAAATATCAACTGGCCAAGCTATCTGTACAGTATTTTATTTACATTTGGATTTTCTTTCATCGTCAATGTATTTATGCATTTTAAATTAAAGAAGATTGATATGGTAGAATCTTTAAAGAGTGTGGAATAGAAAGGATAGAAAGGAACGAAAAGATGAATTTGCCGGAAAAGTTTACGGAAAAAATGAGGGGACTGCTGGGGGAGGAGTATGAAGCATTTTTAAAAAGTTATGAGGAAGGCAGAAACTTCGGGCTGAGAGTCAACACGGCGAAGATTAGCCCGGAGGAATTTCAAAAGATTGCCCCTTTTCATCTGAAGCGTATTCCGTGGGTGAAAAACGGATTTTATTATGAAGAACAGGATCGCCCGGCGCGTCATCCATTTTACTATGCCGGATTATATTATTTACAGGAGCCGAGCGCAATGTCGCCGGCTTCTCGTCTGGAAATCGAACGAGGCGATAAAGTTCTGGATCTGTGTGCGGCGCCCGGCGGAAAAGCGACGGAGCTTGGAGCAAAACTGAGAGGAGAAGGACTTCTCGTTGCAAATGACATCAGCGCATCAAGAGCAAGAGCCCTTCTGAAAAATGTGGAGATTTTCGGGATACCGAACGCATTTCTGATCAACGAAGTTCCAGCGAAAATAGCAGATCAGTTTGAAGAATTTTTTGATAAAATTCTGGTGGATGCGCCGTGCTCCGGCGAGGGAATGTTCCGAAAAGATCCTGACGTGGCGAAGGTCTGGAGTCAGGAAAAATCATTGGAGTGTTCCAGAATCCAGAAAGATATTATCTTGTCGGCTGCGAGGATGCTTGCGCCGGGCGGGACGATGCTGTATTCGACGTGTACGTTTTCGCCGGAGGAAAATGAAGAAGTGATTCAGCACCTTCTGGACAGCAGAAGTGACTTCTCGCTGATTCCGATGGAGATGTATGAAGGATTCTCAGACGGAAGACCGGAATGGATCAGCGGCGGATCGGAGGAATTGAAAAAATGCGTTCGCATCTGGCCGCACAAGATGAGCGGAGAAGGGCATTTTATGGCTCTGCTGAAAAAAGAAGGCGTTCCCGGGAAGAGGAGTATTCCGGCAAGAAAGGGAATGGCAGTCACAAAAGCAGACAGAAAGATTCTGGATGACTTTTTCAAAAATGTCACAAGACCGCTCGATTTGGAGACCGTTGAGATCCGAAAGGATCAGGTGTATCAGGTCACAAGACTTCTGGGAGACAGAAAAGGAATTACATTTCTGAGAAATGGTCTTTATCTGGGAGAGATGAAGAAAGGAAGATTTGAGCCGAGCCAGTCGCTTGCGATGGCGCTGAAAAAAGAAGAGTATGATTCTGTCATAGATCTTCACTTTGACGATCCCAGAACAGAGAAGTATCTGCGGGGAGAGACGATCGAGACGGACGACATCGAGAGCGCCAGAAAAAATGGATGGCAGCTTGTATGCGTCGACGGCTATCCGCTCGGTTGGGGAAAACTGGTAAATGGCACATTAAAAAATAAATATCATGCAGGCTGGAGAATGAAATAAAAGAGACAGGAGGAAAAACGTATGATAACAATCGTATCAAAAAGTGAACTGGTGGAAGTAACGATTCCATTTAAAGAAAATCTGGAAAGGACAGAACGGATGGAGGCTGTCGCAAAGGCAGTAAAGGAACAGAAGACGAAGCAGTTTTCTGTCAATACAGAACAATGGATCAATGGATATGGCGCAGAAGCGCTGGCGGATCTCGTTCAGGGCATGATGCTGTCCTCATATGAACAGATTCGTTTTCCGAAAAGAGAGAGAAAAGAACTGGAAATTGAGCTGACTGGCATTTCCGATGCCCTTTTGGAACAAGCAAAAGCCATCGTAAAAGAGGCGGAAGTGGTGACGAGAAATATCTGTTTTGCCAGAGATCTTGTAAATCTGCCGGCAAATTATTTAAGACCGGCTGATTTTGTCAGAGAAGTAAGAGAAAAACTGGCAGGAACAGGAGTTGAGGTGGAATGCTTAGATGAACAGGAGCTGAGAGAACAGGGATTGAATGGAATCCTTGCAGTAGGGGATGCCTCTGCTTTTCCTCCGTGTCTTCTGATTCTGCGCTATAAGAATCAGCCAGAAAGCAGTCATGTTCTCGGACTCGTCGGAAAAGGCGTGACGTGCGACACGGGCGGATACTGTCTGAAAAGCGCTTCCTCTATGTTAGGCATGAAAGGCGACATGGCAGGCGGCGCAGCAGTTGCAGGCGCAATCTGTGCGCTTGCTGAAAATAAAGTAAAAACGAATGTAGTCGGACTGATTCCTCTTTGCGAAAACAGAATTTCACCGGGAGGACTGCTGCCGGGCGATGTCGTGACAGCATACGGTGGAAAGACAATCGAGGTCGTGAATACGGATGCCGAGGGAAGAATCATTCTGGCAGATGCCGTATCCTATGCGGTCAAAAAAGAAAAAGTGACAAAAGTGGCAGACATTGCGACGCTGACAGGGGCTGTCGTGCGTGCGCTTGGATTTGGAATGGCAGGCGTGCTGTCAAGCGATGACGAAGCATGGAGCGATCTGGAAAAAGCAGCGAAAAAGTCTGGAGAATGGTTCTGGAGACTTCCGATCACAAAAGAATATGAGAAACGGATCGAGAGCGATATCGCAGATGTGAAAAACTCAGGGGGAGCTGAGTGTGGAGCCATCACAGCAGGATTATTTATTCGTCTGTTTGCCGAAAGTACGCCATGGCTGCATTTGGATATCGCAGGAACGGCGTGGGTGGATCGTCCTGTATTTGAATATCAGAGCAAGTATGCGACAGGATTTGGCGTGACAACGCTGTACGAACTGGCAAAAGTGTGCGCAGGAGCACAGCAATAAAATAGAAAAAAGCAGAAAAAAACAGAAAGAGGGAGAAAAGATGAAAAACTATGTGCTGGAGGCGTGCGTAGATTCAGCGGAATCAGCATTTGCGGCTGAGGCAGGCGGCGCAGTAAGACTTGAGCTGTGCGCAGATTTGATTGTGGGAGGAACAACGCCCAGCATCTGTCTGCTAAAAGAGATACGAAAGAAAAGCAATATTCGGATTCATGTTCTGATTCGTCCGAGATTTGGAGATTTTTGCTATACAGAGCATGAGGCAAATATCATAGAAGAAGAGATCCGAATGTTCAAAGATGCAGGCGCGGACGGAATTGTGACTGGAGCGCTCTGCCCGGATGGAACGCTGGACTGCAAAAAAATGGAGCGGTTTGTGAAAGCGGCAGGGGACAGATGGGTGACGCTTCATCGGGCATTCGATGTATGCGCCGACCCATACCGCACACTGGATCAGGCAAGGGATCTTGGAATATCCTGTATTTTGACTTCCGGTCAGAAAAACAGCGCGCTGGAAGGAAAAGATCTTCTTAGAGAACTGCATAAAAAAGCAGGGGAGACGATTCAGATTCTGGCAGGAGGAGGAATCTGCGCCGATGTGATTTCGGAACTGTACCGGGAGACAGGTATCACTTCTTATCATATGTCAGGCAAGATTACGATTGACAGCCCGATGACATACCGCAAAAAGGACGTCAGTATGGGACTGCCGGCATTCAGCGAATATCAGCTGTTTCGCACATCGAAAGAAAAAATTTCAGATGCGAAGAACATATTGGAGAATTTATAGAGTTGGAGGACAAAAAGATGTTTTCAGAATCTTGTCAGAAAAGAATTGAAAATGAATATCAGAATCTGATGAAGCAGTTTCCGCAGATGGAGGCAGAACTGGCAGAAGGAATGAAAGCGTGCGATCCGGATGTGAAGCTGGCTTTAAAATATCTGTACAGCCATATGCCGCTGAGCGATCTGGGAAATTATGACTGCGGTGTGATGAAAGATTTCGCAGAACACGGAGTGAAGCTGTGGAAGGAGCCTTTCTTTAAAGAAACTTTGCCGGAAGATTTATTTTTAAACTATGTGCTGTATCACCGTGTCAATTCAGAGGGAATTGAGCCATGCCGTGCATTTTTTTATCAGCAGCTGCGAGAGCGCATTCAGGGAATGAATATGAAAGAAGCTGCGCTGGAAGCAAATTACTGGTGCGCCGAGGAAGCGACCTATAAAAGTACAGACGGCAGAACGCTGTCTGCGATGGGCGTGTATCGAAATGTGTTTGGAAGATGCGGAGAAGAATCCGTATTTGCAGTCAATGTGATGCGAAGCATCGGCATACCGGCAAGACAGGTATATGTGCCGTGGTGGTCTCACTGTGATGACAATCATGCCTGGACTGAGGTTTGGTGCGACGGAGAATGGTATTTCCTTGGCGCCTGTGAGCCAGAACCGATCCTGAATAAGGGATGGTTTAACAATGCGGCGTCGAGAGCAATGATGGTCCATTCCAGATGGTTTGACACGATTCAGCCGGAGGAGGACGTGGTAGGAACTGCCGGAATGGTCACACTCGGAAATCAGATCAGACGATATGCTTTTTCTAAAAATATAAAAGTTACAGTACAAGATGAAAATGGAACAGCAGTTCCAAAAGCCAAAATCAGTTTTCAGGTACTGAACTATGGCGGTCTGTGCGAGATTGCAATGGTAGAGACTGATGAGAATGGAACGGCACATCTTCAGACGGGATATGGAGATCTGTGGATTGAAGTATACAAAGACGGAACATTTGCGGAGGGCCTGCTGAGGGCAAAAGAGGAAGCATGTACGCTGACTCTGGGCATGAAGCACACAATGGAGCAGTGGGAAGACTTTGATATGAATGCGCCGGCAGATGCGCCGATGAACAAAGAACAGCCGACTCCTGACCAGAAAGCAGAAGCCGCTGTGAAATTTCAGACAGCCGTTGAAAAACGAAACAGAAAGTGTCAGGATCTGCGCTTTAAAGAAATTGAGGAGTTTGAAAAGACTCACCAGAATCGGAAACATTTGACAGAACAGTTTTTAAATGCTCTGTCTGAAAAAGATTTAAGAGACGGAAACTGCGAGGTGCTGGAGGAACATTACAACGACGCATTGTGCTACTGCGATGACCTGCCGGAAGAATTGTTTGTCAATTATGTGATGAATCCTCGGATTCACAATGAGATGCTAAAAAAATGGCGCAGGGCGATCCGTGCATGGTTCAGCGAAGAAGATGCTGCGCGCTTCCGAAAAGATCCAAAACAAATCTGGGAATACGTTCAGAAGACAATACAGGAAAAACCAGAGAGAGAACATGGCATTCTCGTCACAACACCGGCAGACTGCCTGAAACTGGGGATCGGTTCCATGCTCTCCAAAAAGACGCTGTTTGTGGCGATCGCCAGAACATTCGGCATTCCGGCGCGTTTAAATCCGATGGACTGTGCGATGGAGTACTGGAAAGACGGCGCGTTTGCAGCTGTAGAAGAAGAGAAAGAAAAAGCGGCTGCAATCCGTGTCTTCGGATCAGACAAAAATACAACATGGACGTACTATCAGAACTGGAGCATCGCAAAAGAGTGTGAGGACGGATACCAGACACTGGACCTGAGCGATGAGAAGGTGGAAGAAGAAGGTCTTTTGATACCGGCAGAGCCGGGAACGTATCGACTGATCACAGTCAACCGTCTTCCGAACGGAAATGTATTTGCCAGAAAATATCTGTTTGAGACAGGCGCAGGAGAAGAAAAACAGGTGCATCTGACGATGAGAGAGGCAGATCTGTCCGATATGCTGGAAAATATCGAAATCCTGCCGTTCAATCTTAAAGATGAAGAAGGAAGAGGAATCGAGGCGGCAGAGCTGACAGAGGGAGCAAAAGCGGCGCTGTTCTGGTTAGAAGAGGCAAAAGAACCGACAGAACATATTTTAAATGAACTGTTTGACAGAAAAGAAGAATTTAAGAAATATGAAGACCGACTGATTTTTGTGATCAAAAACAAAAAGGCATTGAAAAATCCGACGATTGCAAGATGTTTTGAAACATTCCCGAAAGCCGCCATCTATTATGACGATTTTGAAGAAAATGTGAGCACACTGGGACGCAGAATGTATGTGGACCCTGAAAAATTACCACTCATCATTGTGACGGACGGCTCTTTAAATGGAATCTATGCCACAAGCGGATACAATGTGGGAACAGGCGATATGCTGCTGCGTATCCTGAATGCGGAGGAAAAGTAGAAAGAGAAAAAATAAAAACAGAAAAACCTGCCCCCGGCTGATAAAAAGTTCAGCCGGGGGCAGGTTTTTTATAAAATCGGTTTATTTTTTATAAGATCGCTTTATTCGATTGTGATATCTTCCTGAAGGAGGAGATTGTCAGAAGCAGAACCTACATAGATGGTTCTGTCTCCGGTAGCTACGGTCCATTTATCTTTTGTTCCGTCTGCTCTTTCATTTAATTCTTCCTGAGGGCTGTTCCAGTAAGAAAGTTCACGTTCTGCTACATGAATAGTAACTTCTCTGGATTCGCCAGGCTGAAGATCTTTTACTTTCTCAAATCCGGCAAGCGTATATTTGGATGACTGGAGTCCTTCCGGAACTTCTGCCTCTCCCAGATACAACTGAGCAACTTCAGAACCTGCCACGTCGCCTGTATTTGTTACAGTGAAGGTTACGTCATAACCATACTCTTCGCCTTCAGCCGGAGCTTCTGTCACTTTCAGATCACTGTAGTCGAAGGTTGTGTAGGACAGACCATAACCGAAGTCAAACTCAGGCTCGATCTCTTCTTCATCAAACCATTTATATCCTACATTGATGCCTTCATAGTAAACAGTTGTCTTTTGATTCAGCTCTTCATTTGTGACTGTCTGATACAATGCCCATGCCTGATCGGAATTTGTAATCAGAGTATCGGTATCCTGTTTTGGAATGGTAAATGCGAGCTTACCGCTTGGGTTTACAGCGCCAGTCAGCAGGTTTGCTGTAGCATAACCGCCACGCTGTCCCGGATAGTACATATCGAGAACGGCATCTACGTTGTCGAGCCAGTCTCCCATTACAACTGCTGTCGTAGCGTTCAGAACAACGATCACTTCATTTCCAGCTTCATGAGCTGCGTCAGCGATGGTATTGATCATTTCTTCCTGAGCTTCACTGAGCTGCATACTCATATCTTCTCTGTTTGCTGTCTTATTGTTGGACAGAGATTCTGCATATGCAAATACAACGACTTTATCATTGTTTTTAGCTGCCTCGATGGAAGCGTCGATATTTGCCTGTTTCTGGCTAGGAGTGATCCAGTTGAGGCTTACCTGCAGATCTTTCTGTACATCTTTATACAGCGCCTGCATCACGAGTTTATAACGCTGACCTGCTTTTAATTCAACAGTAAAGTTCTGAACATCCATACCTGTCTCAGATGGAACGATGCTGTTGTGCCACTGTGAGCCCTGTCTTGCTGTGCTGGATGCTTTTCCTGCTACAGCCACTTCATCGGTATCGCCTTCATACAGATACATATAGGAAACACCGCCGATGCTCTGCAGAGAGAAGGTATATTCGCCGTCTTCTGGAGCTTCGATATAAGTTTCCCATGTATATGCCGGCATTGTCTCAGATGGGAAAGCAGTTGCAGTTCCCTCGTCAGCGCCTGCTACGTGGTATGTCTTGTTTGGAGCGCCGTTGATCGTACCTGTCGTAAAGTTAATATTTTCATCAATCTGGCATAATTCACCGAGTTCATGACCTTCCATCAGAGTGTCTTCCAGGCTGGCGTTTCCGAATCCGCCGCCTCCTGCAAAGCCCTGAAGAACGGTTTCTGTTCCTTCTACAGCTGCAACACCGTATGTTCTTGTAGCGCCGTGTTCTTCACCGTCGATTGTGGTATAGAAGTTTTCTGCCGGAACAGGAGTACCGATGGTATCATTGTAAGCAACGCCTGTCACTTTGTCTTCACCGAGAGATTCCTGCAAAGCTGCATATGGGCTTGTCATAGCGCTTAATGTACCATAAGAACGTTCTCCGCCTGTACCGGAAGCCAGATTCATACCGGTAACACCGATCACTGCAACGGATTCGCCGTCAGCAACAGGAAGAGCATCTTTTTCATTCTTCAAAAGAACGGCGCCATTTTCAGCGACTTCCTGAGAAACGGCATTGCTGGAGTCAAGAAGTTCAGCAAGCTGTGCAACGGTATCTTCTGTTGTCAGCTGATAAATCGGTTCAGTACGTCCGACTTCCTCTTTTACATTGCCATTTTCGTCCAGTTCTACAAGAGTCAGATAACCAGCCTGACCGTATGCTCTTAAGACACGGGCAACTGCTTCGTCAACCATTGCGTCCATTTCTTCCTGTGTATACGTTCCGTCTGCAACGAGTGCGTCCGCATTTTCTTTGCTGTTCAGATTCAGACTAGGCATTTCAATGTCCGTGCCTTTGTCCAATGTATATTCATGATTTCCGCCCCAGTCTGTGATCGTGAAGTAGTCATATCCCCACATATCTCTCAGAACTTCTTCCTGTACATAAGTGTTGGCAGAAGCATATGTACCATTAATCAGGTTGTAGGAGGACATAATACCAAGAGCATTTGCTTCTTTTACCGCATCTTCAAATGCCTTGAAGTATACTTCATGAAGAGCCTGCTCAGAAAGGACGTCGTTGTTGGAACCTTCTGTGTAAGCGATGAAATGTTTCAGAACAGCGATTCCGCCTTCACTCTGCATACCGTCTACGAGCTGTGCTCCCATCTTTCCAACCAGATATGGATCTTCACCTAACTGGTCTTTTGTACGGGAGAACTGTGGAATACGCTGAAGGTCAAGCTGTGCGCTCAGCATCATGCCTGCGCCGATGGCTTTTGCTTCTTTGCTCACCATATTTCCATATTTATAAGCCATATCTCTATCCCAGGTAGCGGCAAGCATTTCTTCGATAGGTGGGTTTGTGGAGTCTGTCATATAATAGATACCGCATGGTCCATCGTACATTTTAATCTGCGGTACACCAAGACGTCCTACACCCGGAAGATTTCCGGCATCACCGACCGTACCCATGCCGCTGCCACCGATAAAGGTATATTTTTCTTCTGTGGTCATAGCTTTCAAAAGAGCATCCACTTTAGCATTGACGATTTCTGAGTCATGCTCCGGCTGAACTAAGTCGGAGGTGTAATATTCCGGGAAGCTGACTGCTTCCTCAGACGCTTCGGCAGCGTATGATACAGAGATATTAGTCGGATTTACTGCACATACAGAGGCTGCCATTGCGATTGCCATAGCCATTGCAGAAGCCTTTCTTGCAAATGTTAATTTCTTCATAGTCATAAAACCCCCTTTTGTTTTATATAAAACATATTATAGAGGATTCAAAAAGAAAAAACTTCCCTTATTCCGACTAGAATTTTCATATATCCGACTTATGATGGATGAGCAAAAAAATGGTTTCTGAGAAGAGAGAAAATTTTCGGGAGATGGGGCGGCAGATATATGCTGAAAAAAGGCAATAATATACACTAATAATAACGATTTGGTAAAGAAAATTTGTCGCAAAAATATAAATAAAAATATAAAATTTTTTTGTATAATATATCGATTGAATTTTTTGATAAAAATACTTAAAATAAAATAAAAAACAAAATAATATTAAATATAATCAAAAATATAAGAAAATATATATAAATAAAATATAATTACTGAAAATAAAATTAAAAATGATAGGGAGACAATATATATTTAAATTAAAAATCAGCAGGTCAGTACACTGGCACAACAGGTAAACTTATTATACGAATAGGAGGATGATTCCAATGGGGTTATATTTTACAACAACGCTCTATCGTTTTTTATTTAATAATATCATAAAGGAAATGATCTTACCATGAAAAGAACATCTAAAATGACACTCACATATTTTTTGTATATGCTAACTGCTATTTTAGGCATATGCGGTGTTATTTTTCAACTTACTACTTTCTTTTTCCGCATAGGTGTGGTGATACTGGCCATTGTGTCTATTGTATTAGTTTTAAAGCTTTCATATTATCCGCACTGCGGAAAATTGGGTATAAAATTCAACCCTTTTTAAAACATGATCCACAATGCAAAAAATGCGGAAAGATTCCATGATGATTAAAGGAGGATTTGTATGAAAAAAGTCAAATTTCTTTCTCTGATACTGACTCTAATGTAATATACTTTGAAAATTGGCTTATAAACCAATTTGGGAACGAATATAGTGGAAATCTATTAACGACTAAGACACAAAACGGCACAAAAATGTATCTTAAATTCGCTTTTCAAGTTTACGCTTATAAAGACAAAAGTTATCTGATTCGTAACACTATGACTATTATTAGCTTTGTCACTAGTGTCCTTGGTCTTGCTGCCGGTGCGAACGCAGTTGGTGTAATTGATCTCATTGCTGGGGCTGATGGACTTCTCCATGGATATGATGCTTGTAGTGCGGAAAGTGCACCGTATGATGGATATTACTATCTGCAATTACTTGCAGTATAACAATATGAGATAAAAAGACTGTAAAAATAGTAGGAGAATTATAATGAAAAGGCTTATTTTTGGTATTAGTCTAATGCTAATAGGATTTATAGGCAATACGATTCTTTGTGCAGGTGCTATGAGCAGTCAGTTTACAGTAAATGGCTCAAATAATATTTGGAAAATATTAGAACTGTTTGGTGTAATGCCATATGTTATTATTTTGCTGATAATTGGTATTGCTGGATTAGCATTTGCTATAGCTGGACTTTTAGATAAAAAAGAATAGGTAATATAAAAAATGAAAAATACCCTGTATAAAAACAACAGTGGATACAGTATGCAGGATATTTTTATATGTTGCCGAGAGTGAAATCAGACAGCATCTGATCACAAAAGAGTATCTGGAAACAGAGCCGTTTTATCTTACGATATCTCTTTATCCAGTCCGGAAAAGGATTGAGATTGTTCCGACTTAACCAAATGGAAAAGAGAAAATTCAGATGAGATAGCCTCGGACATTCCAAAAGATAATCGACATTTTGGCAAAAAATGCTTGCTTTTTAAAAAGATAGATGATATAATGATAGAGCTTTAGAAAGCGAGCAAATCGAAGCGTGGCTCAGTTTGGTAGAGCGCTGCGTTCGGGACGCAGAGGTCGTGGGTTCGAATCCCGTCGCTTCGACTCCTTGGCAGGGGC
>JAUNDP010000043.1 GCA_030526005.1 Eubacteriales bacterium | reverse complement strand
TATAGGAAACCCCGCCTAATGGCAGGGAATCTGACTTTAGACGGGGTAATTCATTACCATTCTTCCCATATTTCATCTATATTTTTTCAGGAGGTAACTGTTTTGAAACATTCCAGACATTTTTTTGTTGATCTTGCCATCGGTTTTCTGTTTTTATTTTCTTTCATTGGACTGGGACTGATTTTTGTCCTTCTCTTTCGACCGCTCTATCTGTTTGACCTCCATTTTTTGCATCTGCCTGAAGTCACCGGATACAGCAAAGAAGAGATTCTGCAGAACTATTCTTATCTGATTCGCACCTGTCTTCCATTTTTTCATGGAACTTTTCAGCTTCCAACCATGCCTTCTTCGGCCTCAGGCATTCAGCATTTCGATGAAGTACGCCGTATTTTTTATTGGATCTATGGCATCTCCTTTGCTTCCATCCTCACGCTGATTCCCGTTGTATACCGGAAAAAGAAAAACCAGGATTTCCGGTATCTGAAAGTTTCCGGTATCCTGGTTCTCATTCTGCCTGTTTTACTTGGTGTCCTCAGTATCGTGTCCTTTCATACCGTATTTGTCACCATGCACACGGTCTTATTTCGGAATGATCTGTGGCTGTTCGATCCCGATACAGATCCGATCATTCATATTCTCCCTGAAGAATATTTCTTTCACTGTGCAGCAGCGCTGTTTCTCTTTCTCATTGCTGGCGGGATCGTGCTTCTGCTGCGCTACCGTCACCAATATATACGAATAACAAATTCCTGATCCCTCGTCTCATAGGTGAAGGAAATCTGGTCTTCTCCCCAGATCTGGAGGTACTGATTCATCAGTTCCTCCAGCAACCCATAATCCAGCAGTTCGGTCTTTGCCAAAAGATACGATTCTTCAGAATGAAAACTCATCACTGCTTCTCTTCCTCCTTGCTGAATAATTTCCATCATATAATAATATACGGAATCACGATCTCCACTGTACAGATACATTCCATTTAACGCATAATAATTGTACTGTTCGGAGGTGCATTCCGGCAGGATCGCCATGTCTTCTGGTATGTGCGTCCGAAACAGCACTTCCTCCGTACAGCAAAGATAGGTATAGTCGATCTCACCGTTCGTGTTCTCTTCGCCCAGATATACGGGATCGCCCCACGTCGCATCCACATAATAATAAGCTCCATCAATCTGTATCAGATTCCAGGCATGATGTCCGCCGTTTGCTGTTCCCCTGACACAGGTGCAGAAAATCCCCATTCTTTCCAGAAGAATCTGCATTGCCTTCGCATATCCTGTGCACACCGACTGCCAGTTCAGAAATACGCTCCGAATATCCTGATTATATTGGGAATCCGCCACATAATCAATGCGGTTAATCAAATACTCATAGGTACTCTTAATTTTCCCATAGGTATCCTGTCCGTAATCTACCTCATATAAAACTTCTTGAATTGCCGCTTCTATCTGCCTGCTCTGCTCTTCTTTTTCTTCCCAGGTACTGTTATACTCCATCTCAATGCCGGTTACATCTTCCTTGCTGTCTGTCCAGTACTGGTAACCGCTCGTCAGCCAGAACAGTTCTGGATGATCGTAATATACCGCCAGATATGCCTGCTCTGTCTGCGCCGCGCTGAGATGGTTTACTTCCACTTCGGTCTCATATATCTGCGCCGCATCAATAATATGGTTATATAATTCTCTCTGATCTTCATTCAGAAACTGATAATAAAATTGAAATTCTTCTGCTTTCGCCTGTTTTCCTGACAGGAAAAGAAGACAAAAAAAGCAAAATCCCAATAAATATTGTTTCATTTTGCTTTTCTCCATATTTTGCTCCCCTTACTCTCTGTTTCCCATCTGTTCGTGAATTTCAATCTTTTTCGCCTTTTGTTTGCCACTTTGAACACTACGGACATGATATCGAGGCTCATACTCTCCTTTTCGCTCCATCATATCCAGCAAAGCGACACCGGCACAATACTGGATATAATAACTGCGGTTGTTTACTATTTCTTCTTTTATCTGCTCTTCCCTGATAGTAAGTTTCTCATCAAACACAAATTTTCTTGCTATTTCGTAAATCTCTTCTGCGCTGAGCATGAGAACCCTCCTTTTCTTTCTTTTTCTATCTCGTTTTCTGTTTTTCTTTTTCCATCTCCCGTTTTTGTGTATACTGAATCAACAGTTCTGCTAAATCCTCATCCTGTCCTACTTTTTCCATCCACTGGCTGATCAGTTTCTTACACGAGCGCTCACTGTAATTTTCCAGATCTTTTCTATTAAAATGATCGGTAAAAACCACTTTTTCCAAAACCGGAAAATCTCTCCCATATTTGTGATATCCACCCTTCATCGCTTTTTCGAAACCACTTCCCCACTCTTTATACTGCGTGTCCAATTTCTCATTCGATGTCTTTAAAAATTCATCGGCAAGCAGACGCAGTGTCTTGTCCTTCATGATACTCTCTGCCCATTGATATGGATTGTATTGAAAAGAAAAATCTAAAAATGTGGCCATCAATTTTACATAGCACATTGCCAGCAGCTGATGAGGCGGCTCCTTCGACTGAATCACAGAATCTAAAAATGAGCGCGCCGCTTTTTCCTGAAGGCTTCTCATCTCCTGATATTCCAGTTCGCTCTCCGGTCCCCGTAAGCTTCCGTGTGTCTCTGCATCCAGAATATCCTCCAGAGCAAATCCGCCCTCCTGCGTCTGATCCTCTGACAGACTGCTCTCATAGCGGCGTTTTCTGTCCTCGCTTCTCCAGAGACGCAGCACCAGCTTATTCATAATTCCAATAATATAATCTGCAAAATACCCTCGCTCTTCGTCATAGTTTAGTTTTCCTTCTATGATTCCCTGTTCCCACAAGATGCCATATCCTACGCTTACAATATCTTCCACTGCATAAGAATCCTCGCTTTTTCCCATTTGGCGTGCAACGGCAGGTCTTGCAATCTTCATAGTGATCTCGAAAAAACGATTGATCTTTGCCATAGACCGATCCTGATTTTTAAATAAATCCTGATATAATATCTGCAGTTCTCGTTTCAATAATTTTTTTTCGTCGCTTATCATATGCTTTCTCCTATACTCCCCTGTTTTTTCGCATGTTTCATCTACATTCCTCAAATTTTTAAAACAAAAATGCCGCAGTAACCTCCATCGTCACTGCGGCATATCTCACTTTTAGAATTTTAGAAGTAGTAGCCAAAGGCTGCCAACTGTCCACTCTTTAATGTGATTGTCAGCTTTGTTCCATCGCTGCGCATATAGTCATACGGCTGACCGCTCACAGCTTTAAATCCATTTTCTTTCAGTACTCTTTCAACGGTGACAGAATCGTCTCCGATTCTCAGTCCGTACAGGGAAAGTCCCACATTTCCGTCGTTCTGTACCTCCACGCGATACTCGGCGCCGTTTTCATTTACACCTACGGAAATATTTTCTCCTGTCTCATACAGATCCGGGTATGCTCTGTTATATCCGCCTCTCATGCCTTCCAGTTTGGAGGTGAGAACCGTTGCGTCATTGACAAGATCTACGGATTTCGTATTCAGATAATCAGTTGCCTCCACTGCATTATAATAAGAATATACGGAAATTACCGGTGAGAATCCGCCAAATACATTTTTGCCGTTCACGGTGCGATATGCACGAATTCTGTAATATACATAGCGATATTTTCCTGCATTCTTGTCGATCAGGCTTGTTGTGCTGCCAGAAGGAGCGCCAACTTTTGTATACGTTCCGCCAGAGCTTGTGCTGCGTCCGATTACATAGCCTGTAGCGCCCGGAACTTTATTCCATTTTAACTGAACACCCTTTCCTGAAACTACACCGTAATTTGTAAATTTCGGCGTTCCAAGAACCGCTTTTCCTGTCACTCCAGCCGTGTTATAACCGCTCATCTTCATCGTATTTCCATATGTGCAGGTTGCTCTGACTGTGTAATAATATTTTGTTCCTGTCACGGCTGTGTTGTCCACGAATGAAGAAGAAGCCTGTTTTGTGATTCTTCCAATTCTCTGCCAAGAACCGTTTGTGCTGGTACGTCTATAAATTCGATATCCCATTGCATTCTTAACCGGCGTCCAGTTTACACGGATGGAATTATAGTCTACACTTGTCGCACTCTTCAGTGCTGGTGTTGAAAGTCCTGTGATCGCTGATATTCCTGTCATATTGTAATCTCCCAGATAAATTTTAGATCCGACTTTCTTGTAAGCTCTCACAGTATAAATATATTTCGTTCCTGGCTGTAACTTCGTATCTCTGTATGCTGTTGTATTCCCAGAAGAAATTGTCTTAATTCTTGCCCAGCTGCCTCCCGGTATCTTGCGGTAAACGTAATATCCTGCTGCGCCGCTTACTTTCTTCCATGTCAGGCGCACTTCGGATGTTCCGCTTGCAGTTGCAGTTCCAAGGGATGTCTTATCAACTTTGACACTCATTGCCTTACTCAATTTCGGAATACCATATCCGTAATAATTATCTTTTCCTGATGATCCAAGATCTGTTGTATATCTCTTAACCAGTTCCTGAATTTTCATCGGACCGACAGTCGGATACATCAGACGGTACATCGCCGCAATCGCTGAAATATGAGGCGTTGCCATAGATGTTCCTGACATATAAATATACGAATTGTATCCGCCTATTCCACAGCTTAAGATATCGCTTCCCGGCGCTGTTACGTCCACCGCGGAACCGTAGTTGGAATACCATGCCAGGCTTCCGCTACTATCGACTGCTGAAACTGTAATACAGTCTTCAATATGTGCAGGACAGTAACTGTTAATGGACATAGAATCATTTCCTGCCGCTACTACGACAACTGCTCCTTTTGAGATTGCATACTCAATAGCGTCGTCTTTGTAGAAAGAATGACCGCCCCCAAGGCTTAAGTTGATGACTTTTGCTCCCTTGTCCGCTGCATAACGAATACCATTTGCAACGCTGGAATGAGGTCCAAATCCTTCGTCATCCAGAACACGAACTGCGATGATTTTGACATTCAGTCCAGGCGTACAGTCCACAATCGTTCCTGCCACATGTGTTCCGTGTCCATGCCCGTCATTGAATGGATAAGAGTCGTTGTCTATATAGTCATAACCAATATTCGAATAGACACGGCCGCTCAGCATAGAATGGGATCTCCACACTCCAGAATCTACGACTGCTACATTCATTGTCTGAGTTTTATTCATGCCTTTTAAATAAGAAGCATATTTGTCAGCTTCCACCTTTGCAACTCCCCAAGAGTAAGCGTCGCTGCTGTTTTCTGCTCCTTTCACAGAGTCTATCTCGTCTATAGAAGACAGTTCCATCTCTTCCGATGTTGTGACATCATTTAAACTTGTGATTCCATCCGGTTCTACATATTTTACGCTCGGATTGCCAAGCAGAGCTCTGTAGCAGCTCTCTGTCTCTTTTTTCGTTCTGAACTGCATAATGTAGTAGCCGTCCGGACCTTTTACGACGGTCTTTGCACCGTATCCGCTCAAATCCAGCGCCGGACCTTTTGATTTTACAATCAGACGCATCGTCGCATATGGGCTTGTATCTTTATACATTTCTTTGGCAGACACGCCATTTGTCTGATTCAGATCAGCCGTTGCCTTTGAAAATGATTCAAAGTTGTCTGTCTGAATTACTTTTGTACCGGATGCCGCAAACGCTCCCATTGAGAACAGCAAGCTGAATGCAAATCCGATTCCCACCAAGCAGGATAGTTTTTTCCACCATGCTTTCATCGTTATCCCTCCTTAAGATTTCTTTCCTTATTGTTATACATTTTATTATACAATTCTGATATCTAATTTGCAATCTTTTTTCTTGCTCTGGCTTTGTATTTCCTGTATACTGTTGGCAGTTCATATACATTTTTATTTTGCAGATGAATAGAGAACACTCATGACTTTTTTCATGAATCGTTCCAATAATCCGATTGGAGGAATTAAGATGTACGATACAACAATTATTTTAAAAAAAGGCGAAGGAAGAGTTCTGAAATCCGGCGGAATGTGGATCTACGACAATGAAATTGACAAAATCGAAGGCGAGTTTACGAACGGAGATCTCATCACAGTTCGAGACTTCGACGGCTATTTCATGGGATATGGTTTCATCAATACCAATTCCAAAATCACCGTGCGCATCCTCTCCCGCAAAGAAGGCACTGTGATTGACAAAGCCTTTCTGAAAATGCGGGTACAGAACGCATGGGAATACCGCAAACAAACGGTAGATATCTCTTCATGCCGTGTCATCTTCGGGGAAGCGGATTTTCTTCCCGGCATCGTCGTGGACAAATTTTCTGATGTCCTTGTCGTGGAATCCCTCGCGCTTGGGATTGATCTCTTAAAACCTGTGATTCTGGAATGTCTGACGGAAGTTCTTGCTGATGACGGCATTCAAATTCAGGGAATTTATGAGAGAAGTGATGCAAAAGTCCGCCTTCAGGAAGGCATGGAGCGTGTAAAAGGATTTATCAGCGCCCCGTTTCCTACAAAGGTCCCGATCGTTGAAAATAATGTCCGCTATATTGTCGATGTGGAAAATGGTCAGAAAACAGGATTTTTCCTTGACCAAAAATATAACCGTCTCGCTATCCAGCGCCTGTGTAAGGACAAAAAAGTATTGGACTGCTTTACACATACCGGCTCGTTTGCATTGAATGCCGGAATTGCAGGAGCCGCTTCCGTTCTCGGCGTTGACGCTTCTGATCTGGCTGTCAGACAGGCAGAAGAAAATGCAGTTTTAAACCACCTGGAAGACCGTGTAAAATTCCGCTGTGCCGATGTATTTGACCTTCTTCCTGAACTTGACAGCGCAAAGGAACGATTTGACGTCGTCATTCTCGACCCGCCTGCATTTACAAAGTCACACAGTTCTGTCAAAAATGCTGTGAAAGGATATCGGGAAATTAATATGAGAGGATTAAAGCTCGTGAAAGACGGCGGTTTTCTTGCCACCTGTTCCTGTTCTCATTTTATGACTCCGGAACTTTTCACAAAGACGATTGCAGAAGCTGCACGAAGCGCACACAAAAGACTGCGTCAGGTAGAATACCGCACACAGGCAGCAGATCACCCGATTTTATGGGCTGCTGACCAGTCTTATTACCTGAAATTTTATATCTTCCAGGTCTGTGAAGAAGCCTGATAAAGCTGGACATGGAGAAAAGCTGGCATTTCTGCCAGCTTTGAAGGATGAAAAAGTTTATAATTTAATTAATTATATTTGAGGGAGTGGGCTGACAGTTTCCTGTCAGCCCGGAGTTATGAAATTGAAATCTATCAAGGTTCGCTTTACTTGATGATATAAGTATATAATGTAAATATGTGCAAACTTTGATTAAATTTTAAAATTTTTATGAACAACATTAGAACAAATTTCTAATAATACTCCATTCTTTCGTCAGCCTCTCCATCGAACAGGCAGCATTCGCCGGACTTGTCGATGGAAGTCGAAAGGCTTCTTTCTGCGTATTTTCCATGCAATATTTCTGATAAAGCTGATATGCTGTTCCACCATTTGTAAAAATTTGCTGAATCGGCGCTCTTTTTAAAATCACATTCAAGTCATTCGGTATCACATTTCTGATCGAACTATCGCTCGATCCTGAAATTTCACAGCTGGCAATCACATCCCATATCGCAATGTGATGAGTGAGCAGCATTTTTTTCTTCTCTTCCACAGTCTCCGGAAGATCACATTCCAATTCTGCCGCCATCACTTTCCAGAAACGGTTTCTGGGATGATGATAGAAAAAATGACCTTCTCTCGATTTCACAGAGGGAAACGACCCCAAAATCAGAATTTTCGATTCTTCATCAAACACTGGTTCAATTTCATGATATACACGTTCCATATAAACTCTTCCTTTTTCTTTCTGATGATTGCCAGACGCTACCTCTTTCTCTCTTACATTTGCAGCTGTTGTTCCGCTTTCTTCATGATTATTAAAAAACGCATCATAGAATCCCTGCCTGTGGCCATCATGCGCATCAAAGCTCATTTCCAAGCATAATATTTAAGATCTTTAAATCCGTCTCTCTCATGCCTTCCCGTCCTACTTTTCCGATGCTCTCAATCGTTTTTTCCACATTCTCCTTTACAAGGCCTTCGCCTTCCTGGAAACACCGCTGATTCATGCTCATGCAGTGACCTAAAATTGCCGCTTCTACCGCAGACGCAATCTTGGCGGCACAGGAAGCCTTTGCCCCATCGCAGACCATTCCCCCGATATTTGCAATCGTATTTGTGATTGTATCTGAGATCTGCTGGTACGTCCCTTTCTTCATATAAGTGATTGCGGCTCCGCTTCCGGTCGCCGCACAGACGACGCCGCAGTATGCAGACAGATCTCCGATATAATATTTCTGATGAATCGCTACGAGATTGCTGACAATCAAAGCTCGATACAGCTCTTCCTCTGACACTTTTAACTCTTTTGCATATTCAATCACAGGCAGAGACACCGTCATCCCTTGATTTCCACTGCCTGAATTGATAATGACCGGCATCGAACAGCCATTCATTCTGGCATCGGATCCTGCCGCCGCTGCCGCCTTTGCCCTTGCCTTTACATCATTTGGATACGACTCCAGAATCGTCTTTCCGATTGCCGCTCCATAGCAGTTTTTCAGTCCCTCCTGAGAAATCGCTGTATTGCATGAAATCTGACGGTCCAGCACATCTTTTACATCTGCGATATTGACCTGGTCGGCAAATTCAATAATTCCTTTTACGGTCAGGCACGCTTCCTCCGCTTCTTCCTGGTCGTCTTCCTGTTTTTCCTCTTCTTTTTGAAACAGAATCATTCCATTTTTTTCGATTCTCGTGATATTTGTGTGGTGATCTTTGATCTCGACCACAGCCTCCTCCGATTCGGCATATACCTGAATTCGGATATACAGATTAGGGACATTCACAGCCAGACTGCAAGTGCAGAAATTATCTTTCAGAAGTTGTTTCATCTGTTCTATATGTTCCGGTTTTATGCTTTCCAGCACTGCCAGTTCCTGATCGGCACATCCTCCGACAATGCCAAGTACCGCTGCCACATCCATTCCCCGCATTCCGCCTGAATTTGGCACGACAACTCCCTTCACATTTTTTATAATATTTCCGCTGCAGAAGACCTGCATATGATCCGGCATTTTTCCCAGCGCTTCTCTCGCCTTTGCCGCCGCAAAAGCAATCGCGATCGGCTCTGTACATCCTAAGGCCGGCACCAGTTCCTCTCTCAAAATTTTCACATATCTCTTATATGTTCTCTCATCCATCGGTTTTCCTCCGTCTTTCTTACTTTTACCCCCATAGCTAACGCGAAGAGTTTTACGGGCTCATTTGATCATTTTCGCTTCTTAGATGATATCAGCTTCCCTGTTCGGAGTCAACTTCCGGACTTGTTTTCTTTCGCCTGTCACATTTTTTCAGCTGTCTGTATTTTTTTCTTTATGAGAGCGCGGGATCTGTTTTTTTCAGGATCTGACTCATCTTTTTTACACAGTAAAAATAGGCTGGCACCAGAAAAATATCTGCCATAATCCATGCCAGAGGGCTTGCCAGGCACGCTGCAATAAATCCAAACTTCGGAACGAGCACAAAACCTGCCACTCCGCGGGCAACCATCTCAAATACACCGGCAAGCAGCGCAAATTTGCTGAATCCCATTCCCTGAATCAGATAGCGTATCGTATTTACTAACGTCAGCGGAATGTAGAATAAACCATTTCCGATCAAAAACATTCTGATATCTGCCATAATGGCTGTCTCCGCCTGATCCACAAACAGCAGTGCAATCTGATTGCTGAAGAAGTAGGTCAAAATCAGTGCAATGATCGAATACACCGATCCCATAAAAATACTGGCTTTTATTCCTGATCCGATTCTGTCCATTTTCCCGGCGCCTGTATTCTGCCCTGCATAAGTAGCCATTGTCGATCCAAGTGCGTCAAAAGGACAAGTGAATAACATTCCGATTTTGCTTCCCGCCGTCATTGCCGCCACGCTGGAAGATCCGAGCGTGTTTACTGCACTCTGCAGGATAACGCTCCCGATTGCAGTGATCGAAAACTGAAGGCCCATTGGAACTCCCATATTGCACAGAGCGGCGGCATATTTTCCATTCCATCTTCTCTCTTCTTTTCTCGGCTTTAAAATATCAAACTTCTTTATGATAAACAAAAGACACAATAAACCTGATACTCCCTGAGAAATCACCGTTGCCACAGCTGCGCCGGCGACGCCCATATTGAAATTCATAATCAGAAGAATATCCAGACCAATATTTAAAACAGATGCGATCGCCAGAAAATAAACGGGAGTCTTGCTGTCGCCGACTGCGCGAATCAGGCTGGAACACATATTATACAGATAAGTCACAGGTATGCCGATGAAAATAATCACGATATATTCATATGCTCCCTGAAAAATATCATCCGGCGTCTGCATCAGCCGCAGAATCGGTTTGCAGAAGATAACGGTGCCCGCCGTCATAATCACGGAGAAAATAATGGACAGCCACACGCCATTTGCCACATATTTTCTGAGTCCGACATAATCTCCTGCTCCGAATTTCTGGGCAACCGGGATGGAGAAGCCGCTGCATACGCCAAGACAGAAGCCTATAATCAGAAAGTTTAATGAACTTGTGGCTCCCACTGCCGCCAGCGCCTGGACTCCCAAAAGCTTTCCCACAATCATCGTGTCAACTAAGTTATACAGCTGCTGAAACAGCAATCCCATCAGCATGGGGATGGAAAAGCCCAGAATCAGTTTCATCGGGGAGCCTGTTGTCATATCCTTTACCATTGTGATACCTCCTCATTTTTCTTTTCAGTTTCCTTTACCGTTAAACCTAATATTAAAAACGAGTTTATTATATCACTTTTTTTCCAAAGCACAACTCCTTTTTTCATGTATTTTTCCATCTTCTTAACGTTACACTTACAGAGAATTTTTTTGTAGTTGGATTGAGAAATTCCTCGATCATTAAATTTCCAGATATCTAATTGCAAGCCTGTGCCTTACCGTTTTACTAAAATTCCAGGCTGAGCTGTTCTCCTGCCATTTCATTTTTCCTGGCATCTCCTGTATTTTTTTCTTTTCTTTTGAGAACTTCCTCATCTTCAATCACAATGATCTCATCTTTTTCGCATTCCTCTATAATCTCCTGAGAATGTGTGGCAAGAATAATCTGTATTTTCATCTCTTTTTGAATATTCTTCAGCACACGAACCAGTTTTCTCTGAAATTCCGGATGCAGATACGCCTCTGGATTGTCAATCAAAACCACTTTGCACTGCTCCGGACAAGACAGATAGATTGCTACCAAAATCTGAAGCACATGAAGTTCTCCATCCCCTGCATTGTCAAAATCCATTGATACGATACCGTTGTCACACGCTCTCAAAAAAGACGCCTTGATACAGATATCTTTATTCTCATTGCATTCGATATGATCCAGGTAAAAGAAAAATTCACGTTCCATCAGTTTTTTCAGTTCCTGATACTGATCATATTTCATTTTTTTCAGACCCAGAACCATATTTCGTATAATACTGCTCTGTCCGCCTCTTGTCATCTGATTCTGCATTACAATGGGATATACCCTCTCCTCCATTGTCCGAATGCCAGTAAATCCGGAAATATACAGAGGCGTATGCGTCTGCAGCTTCGGCATATTTCTCAGATCTTCCTCTTTTGAATAACATTTCATATTAAATCCGCCAAAGATCGAGGTAATCAACATTCTATACACATTTTCGTCCTCGTCTTTTAAAATAATGGAAGAGCCGATCTTTGATTCGTCTACCACTACTTGTTTTCCCTGACGTGAAACTTTTCCATAATATAAATCACGAAACTCAGAGATTTGAATTCCCGGCATATCAACCGACCCCACTCCCTTATTCCGCACAATGGCATGACCCCCTTTAAATGTGATCATCTCGTTCTCATGGAGTGTGTACATCATCAGGTTGATCGCCTTTAAGACGGTACTTTTTCCGCATCCGTTTCTTCCTGTCAATACAGAAAATGGTCTCAGCTGGATTGTATATTCTTTAAACTTTTTAAATCGGTTAAGTGTAATTTCCTGAATCATTTCCTTTCCCTTTCCTACTCATTTTCGCCATTTTCTGGCTGTTCTGCGTTTTGATTATAGCACATTTTTTCCCGCGCAGACAAGCACAGGCATAATAAGAAAAAAGCGGTCGTATCAAATACGCCGCTCAAAAAGAAATTTTTCTGTTTTTTTATCTGTATCATACTCCCCTGATACTTTTCTATTCGTAAATCGTTACTGTTTCATCTCACTGTCGCTGTTGTCTGAAGGTTCTTTTTTCAGATTTACAACCGTTCCAGTCCATTCTTCCTGTTTCTGTCCATCTGCATTTGTATGTCCGTCATTCTGAGCATATGGCTCTGTCCGAACAAACACCTTTTCTTTCATATGCGGATGAAGTTCCAGACGTTTTCCCTGAATCATACGCATTCCAATCCAGATAATAATCAAAGCAATGCCAATTCTTGGTATATCACCCAGTATAGATTCCAGCCTCCAGTAAAGTCCCCATGGCAGGATTGCATTTAAAAGACTCATAAAGTTCGAGAGCAGCATCGCAATTCCGACTACAATCAGGATTGCCGCAAAAATGGTCTTGTTCTTTCCCTTTGTGATGGCTGATATCTCTGATAAATCCATGTTGAACAGATAATGATCCTCCAGCATATAGAATTCTTCTTCGTCCATCGAATTTTTATTTATGGCGTCAAAGAAAGCGTAACACCAGATTACCGGAAGCAGAAAATAGAGAACGCCTAAATTCAGAAGTACTCCTAAACCGATGATACCCCAAAACAGTATCATAAGGGATCCTCCCATTTTCATAAATCCTAAATACATCTGTCCAGCTCCCGGGAACAGAGAAAACAAAAATGTTAAAAATTTTCCTTTTTGCCTCATCTCATTATAACCTCCTATTCATTTTCAGCAGCATTGCTGCTGGCGTACTGTTTTCCAGATTTCCATTTTCGATTTTTTATCTATGAATAGATTTCTGCATAAATCTTCCATGTTAATCTGTCCACAGCGCCGCCAAGTTTTTCCGTCAGACTTTTCTTTGGTTTCGGCATTTCTTTCTGCACATTTACATTTGTTCTGGGGCTTTCTCTCAATGGCATCTCTCCTGCACTGGATGCGAACAAAATAATGAGAGCCGCGCACATAGCTGCACATACTTTCATGCTGTAAAACCAAAATTGCTTTTTCGGAGATTTCGGAATAACCCGTTCTGTTCCCATTAAAATGCTTTCTTTCAGATTGCGCGGCATAGCCATGGGCTGTTCTCTCTCGCTGAGCGCCATCAAACGTTCCGAGCAAAATTCACAAGATGAAGCGTGGGTAAAAATCTCGATCTTTTCCTCTTCTGTAGCATGGCCGTTCAAAAATTTCTCCATGATCTCCTGATCAATATGACGATTTCCCATCGTTATGCCTCCTTTCCCCAAAGCTTTTTCAGCATTGCCTTTGCCCGATAAACCTGCGTCTGTACAGTTTTTATCTTTTTTCCCTTTTTCTGTGCGATTTCTTCCACCGTCATCTCCTGGCAGAAATAGTCGACGGCGATCTCATCGTAGGGTGGCTTCAGACTTTTGCATAAATCATAAAATTCTTCCTGTACATGATGTTCCAGAGCAGTCTGTTCCGGCCCGTCATCTTTGCTCTCAATAACTTGAAAGTACGTATCTTCTGTGGGGAGCATCTTTCTTCCAGCCATCTTCAGATAATCCAAACCTTTATTTGTGGCGATCGTACTGATCCAGGCTCTCTCGTTTTTGCCGTCAAAGGTGGGAAGGTTTTTATAAACAGTCAAAAACGTGTCCTGTGTCAGATCCTGCGCCTCAAAATAATCATTTGTAATCCTGTAACAGATGGAATAAACCAAATTTCCGTATCGGTCTATTAATTCTGCCAGATATTTTTTGTAATCGATACTCCCCACCCCCTGTACAGTGATACTATTGAGTTCACCTTGTAATGTGTTCTCAATAATATATAACGATTTAATTCCCAAGAAATCTTCAATTTTTTCAAAAATTTTTTATTTTTTTCGGGTGGGATTCTTTTTTCCGTTTTATTCGCCAAATTCCTCTGCACTGCGCTTCATCATTTCCCGGATCGGCAGATGATATGGACATCGTGTCTCACAGTCGCCGCACTGAATACATGCGCCCGCTTTTACTTTCAAAGTCCCGTATCGCTCTCTTGCCCATGCTTCCAGATTGTATCTCTTTAAATAGCCTTCAAATAAAAATACGCTTGGAATGTTAATTCCCTGTGTGCATGGAGCACAGTAATTGCAGCGTCTGCAGAAATTGTTTCCAAGCTCGCTGCGTATTCTCTCGGCTTCATGCAGTTCTTCTTCTGTCAGAGGGCTCTCATCTGCGGCAGCTTCTGTATTCTGTTCCACTTCCTCCTGCGTATGCATTCCCGGAATCACGACCGTCACATTTGGATTGGAACAGATAAAGCGAAGCGCCAGTCTTGGATCTTCAATCGCACCTCCCGCAAGTGGTTTCATACAGATAAATCCGATATTTTTCTCTTTGCATTTTTCCATGAGATGCTCGACCTGATTCTCGACAATATTATAAGGAAACATCAAAGTCTCCACCCACTCCAGTTCAAGCGCTCTCTCAAAAACCTCCACAGAATGTGCCGTCAGTCCGATGTGACCGATTTTTCCTGCTTTTTTTGCCTCCTGCAAAGCTTCCAGCGCTCCTCCTTCAGCCATCACTGCATCGAGCTGTTCCATACTTGGGTTGTGAACCTGGTACAGATCAATATAATCTGTCTGGAGATTGGACAAACTGATATTGATATCTTTTTCCATCGCTTCTTTTGTTCTAGCCATACTCTTTGTCGCCAGAACGAAATGGTCGCGGATTCCTTTCAATGCTTCTCCGATGTAAGATTCACTGACGGTATATCCTCTTGCCGTGTCAATATAATTGATCCCCTTTTCCATCATAAACTTCATCAGTTTTTTTACTTTTTCTGCATCAGACTGCTGAATCGGGATACCGCCGAATCCTAATCTTGAAATTTTCAATCCTGTCTTTCCCAATATCACATTTTTCATATGTTCTCTCCTCATCTAAAATAGTATATTTCCTTTTCAGTATCTGTCCTGTCCGGAATTTTTTCTTCCAAAATATTAGGACTTTTTTTCAGTATATCACCAATTTTATTTTCTGAAAACTGATTTCTCTCTGCTTGTTTTCTACTTCTTTTTCGTCGGCGTCCTGTATTTCTCCTCTGTCTGTTTTTTCTTTTCTGCTTCCTTTTTTGCTCATTTCTATATTTTTTATATTTTTCTGAAAATTTGTTTTTTAATTCAATTAT
The DNA here is from genome assembly GCA_030526005.1 of Eubacteriales bacterium. Classification (GTDB taxonomy): domain Bacteria; phylum Bacillota; class Clostridia; order Lachnospirales; family Lachnospiraceae; genus JAGZHZ01. Next base: position 684 of record JAUNDP010000043.1, on the reverse strand, counting down.
TAACTGTTTTATTTCTATTTTTTTTATTTTTTTCTAATTTTAGTATTGACAATTCTATATTTCACTGCTATAATGTAGACATCAAAACAAAGAAAGAAAAAACAAACAGAAAGGAATGAGACCACCAAAATATTAAACTACCACTTCATAATTTAAGAAAAGGAAGGTACAAACCACCAGAAAGTTAAAGAAATTACTTCATATTATTTAAGAAAGCAGGAAAACTCCAATGGGACAGTAAAAAAAAATTCTTTTGATTTTGATTTTACATATCCAGTAATAGGAAGGAAAAATTTAAAAAGAAAGTAAGGTAACCTCCGATGGGACGTTAAATTTGCTGATTCGCTATTTATTTTGTCAAGATAATCTCACAGTTACAAAATCTTCTGGGATATAGAAACTATTTTTCTATAGCGTGAACGAAAGAAGAACAAAACAAAAACCAAACCTAAAAAACCAATAATCAATTATTTAAATGCCATTTTAAAAGTATTATTCCTCATGAATCTACAATAATGGAGGTAAATTCCAATGGACAATCAAGTACATTAAAGAGCCATCAGATTTCAAAATCAAATAAATCTGATGGCTCTTATTTTATGTTCTTCTGCTTTTAGCTTCTTCTGTTCTTTTGGCTCTTTGTCAAGAGTTGGGGTAAGTATTTTTTATGGGACATCGGAATTC
>JAUNDP010000066.1 GCA_030526005.1 Eubacteriales bacterium | reverse complement strand
ATAATAAAATGATATTTTTTAGCCATAAGTGTTACAAAAAAGCTTGACCACAACAAAGGCAAACAGTTTGTCAAGGCTGATAAATGGTTCGCCAGTTCCAAAACCTGCCATAACTGTGGCTATGTAAATGAAGAACTTACGCTGTCAGATCGTGAATGGGTCTGTCCTGTTTGTGGTGCCATTCATGACCGGGATGAAAATGCAGCGATCAATATAAGAGAGGCTGGTTCAGCCTTGCTCGCATGGTAACAACATGTTTCATGTTGTTAGAAGCGCCCACTAGGACGCTGCTCCCATGAAGCCCATTTGCTTTATCTTATGGGTAGTTCACAAGATAAGAAATAAGGCAGAAAGAAAATGGAGAACATAAAAAGATGAAACGTGTAAAATTAATTGTATCGTATGACGGAACAAACTATTGCGGATGGCAGATTCAGCCAAATGGAGTGACAATAGAAGAAATGTTAAACCGTCATCTGTCAGATCTATTGCAAGAGCCGATCAAGGTGATAGGGGCAAGCCGAACAGACTCTGGTGTCCATGCGCTTGGCAATGTGGCTGTATTCGATACAAATGCCAGAATGCCAGCAGATAAAATTTCTTATGCGATGAATACGAGATTGCCCTCAGACATTCGAATTATTGATTCTGCGGAGGTCGCGACTGACTTTCATCCGAGAAAGTGTCATACGGTCAAGACATATGAATATTGCATTTATAATAGAAGATTTCCTGATCCTACAAAAAGGCTGTATTCTTATTTTACTTATTATAAGCTGGATGTGGAGGCTATGAGAAAAGCTGCTTCCTATTTAGTGGGAACACATGATTTTAAAAGTTTAAGTACATGGAAAGAAGAGGTACCAGATACAGTCAGAACGATCTACAGCATTGATATTACAAAAGAAGATCATTTGATCCGAATCCGAATCAGAGGAAATGGATTTTTATATAATATGGTGCGCATTATTGCGGGAACTTTGATGCAGGCAGGACAGGGAGTCATTCAGCCGCAGGATATGAAAAGAATTTTAGAGGCAAAAGATCGGGGCGCTGCAGGACCGACGGCGAGACCGGAAGGACTGACTTTAGTTTCTATTGAATATCCGGATGAAAAACAGCAGGAAGCCTTGATTTTTCAGGAAAAATAAAAAATAAGATATTGACATGATTTCTCTTGTATAATATAATGGAAAGGCATGAAATGGAGAGGAATGTTTTGGCCAAAGCCCCGGCAGAGCATTTTATCATATAACCAGTTTAAATATTCAAGGAGGTAAACCAATGAAGAGTTTTATGGCTAGTCCAGCAACAATTGAAAGAAAATGGTACGTAGTTGACGCTACAGGATATACATTAGGTCGTTTAGCATCTGAAGTAGCTAAAGTTTTGAGAGGAAAAAATAAGCCGATCTTTACACCACACATCGATACAGGAGATTATGTGATCGTTGTAAACGCTGACAAAGTTACTGTTACAGGAAAGAAATTAGATCAGAAAGTTTACTACAGACACTCTGACTATGTAGGAGGAATGAAAGAAACTACATTGAGAGAGATGATGGCAAAAAAACCTGAAAGAGTAATCGAACTGGCTGTTCAGGGTATGCTTCCAAAGGGACCTTTGGGAAGAGCTATGGGCAAAAAACTTCACGTTTACGCTGGAGCAGAGCATGATCACGCAGCTCAGAAACCAGAAGTACTCACATTTTAAGTAAGGAGGTAAAGAACATTGGCTAATTCAAAATTCTACGGAACAGGAAGAAGAAAAAAATCTATCGCAAGAGTATATTTAGTACCAGGAACAGGAAAAATTACAATCAATAAAAGAGATATTGATAATTACTTTGGACTGGAAACATTAAAAGTTGTTGTTCGTCAGCCATTAGCAGCTACTGAGACAACAGATAAATTTGACGTTTTAGTAAACGTACACGGTGGCGGATTTACTGGTCAGGCTGGGGCTATCAGACACGGTATCGCAAGAGCATTACTGCAGGTAGACAATGACTACAGACCAGCTTTGAAGAAAGCAGGATATCTGACAAGAGATCCAAGAATGAAAGAAAGAAAGAAATACGGTCTCAAAGCAGCTCGTCGTGCTCCACAGTTCTCAAAACGTTAATTTCAGTTACGCAAGAGAAAAATACAGACAATCAAAGTCCATCTGGGATTATCCTGGATGGACCTTTTTTACTCTTAACTTAACTAAAAAAAGGGGCTCTTTGTCAAGAGTTGGGGTAAGTATTTTTTATGGGACATCGGAATTCTATT
>JAUNDP010000012.1 GCA_030526005.1 Eubacteriales bacterium | reverse complement strand
GGTTGTTTCACTGTTCAGTTATCAAGGTTCTTTGCTGTTCTCTGTGACAGCTTTTGTATTTTATCATACTCTGTTGTGTTTGTCAAGAACTTTTTTCAAATTTTTTAAGTTTTTTGAATCTTTCTTGTTCTTTTCACAACTTTCTGAATTTTATCACAAGTTTTTCGACTTGTCAACACTTTTTTGATCTTTTTTAGATCAAACGGAGAAGGAGGGATTTGAACCCTCGCGCCGCTATTAACGACCTACTCCCTTTCCAGGGGAGCCCCTTCAACCACTTGGGTACTTCTCCACAATGCCTGAATTGATTTAAATATTCAGTTTTTTGAAAATATTTCATTTTCAAAACGGAGAGGGTGGGATTCGAACCCACGCGCCCTTTCGGACAAACGGTTTTCAAGACCGCCTCGTTATGACCGCTTCGATACCTCTCCATATGAGCTGTTTTCTTATGTTACTTGCTCAATGCAAGGATTATAATACCATCGCATTTTCATTCTGTCAACACTTTTTTTCAAATTTTTTCAATTTTTTTATTTTTCTGAAAATAGCTCCGCAATCGCCAAATCTTCCGGTGTTGTGATTTTAATATTTTTATAGCTTCCCTCCACCATCTTTACTTTTTTCTGCATCATTCTTTCTGCAACCATTGCATCGTCCGTGATTCCGCTCTGATCTGATCTCATCAATTTTTCATATGCCTCTCTTATCAATTCATATGAAAAAATCTGCGGTGTCTGGACAAGCCACAGCTTTTCTCTCGTCGGCGTCTCAACTGCAAATAAATCCTGGTCAACCACTTTTATCGTATCTTTGACTGGCATTCCGACAGCGCAACTTCCATACTGTTCTACTGCCTGCCGTCCTCTCTCTAAGATTTCCTGGGTAAGAAACGGTCTTGCCCCGTCGTGTATGTAGACATAAGCGCAGTCTGCCGCCGCCTTTATTCCTTCATATACGGAATGGTACCGCTCTGCCCCTCCTGGCACAATCTGTTTTACTTTCCGAAATCCGTATTCCTCTACGATTTCTTTTCGGCAGTAGGATTCTTCTCCTTTTCCTGTCACAAGAATAATTTCATCTGTAAACGGACACTGTTCAAATACATTCAAAGAATAAAAAAGGACAGGTTTTCCATGAATCAACAGATATTGCTTCTGAACTGCACTGTTCATTCTTTTTCCTTTTCCGGCTGCCAGCACAATCGCCGTATGCTTTTCCCCCATTTTTCATCTTCTCTCTTTCTTGTCTGTTTTATCTTTTATATACCAGACGCCCATATCCAACCTATGGCAAAAATCTGTGATGCAGGATACCGAAGCGCCTGGCTAAATTTTTTTATCTTTCTCCCAGTTTCAGATTCGGCACTGCATTCAGATCCCAGCCGTGGCGTGTTCCAGCCAAAAATTCATAGTATGCTGCTGCCCCGATCATCGCTGCATTGTCTGTACAGAAAACAGGGGATGGATGGTAAAACTGAATCTGGTTTTCTGCGCACGCTTTTTCCATGGACGCACGCAGCGTAGAATTTGATGCAACACCGCCTGCGATTGCCAGTTTATCAAAGCCATATTCTTTTGCTGCTCTGACAGCATGTTCCACCAGCACGTCGCACACTGCTTTCTGAAATGAGGCCGCAAGATCTGCGTCGTTGACGGTTTCCCCTTTCATCTTCGCTGCGTTTAAGTAATTTAAAACGGCTGATTTCAGACCGCTGAAGCTAAAATCATACGGAGCGTCTTCCATTTTTGCTCTTGGAAATTTAATTGCATCCGGATTGCCCTCTTTTGAAAGCTTGTCGATCTTCGGACCGCCCGGATAGCCAAGACCGATTGCTCTTGCCACTTTGTCATACGCTTCGCCTGCCGCATCGTCCCTCGTCTTGCCGATAATTTCATATTTTCCATAATCGCGGACAATGACAAGATGGGTGTGACCGCCTGACACGACAAGACATACAAATGGCGGTTCTAAATCTTTATTTTCAATATAGTTTGCCGAAATATGTCCCTCGATGTGATGCACTCCGACAAGCGGAATTTTCTTTGCGTAGCTGATCGCCTTTGCCGCTGAAACTCCAACAAGAAGCGCTCCTACGAGCCCTGGCCCGTATGTCACTCCTATCGCATCCAGATCATCCAGTGTCACATCTGCATCTTTTAACGCTTCTTCCACCACTTGGTTAATCTTTTCAATATGCTTTCTCGATGCGATCTCAGGCACTACTCCTCCATACAATTTGTGCAGTTCGATCTGAGAAGATATGACATTTGACAAAACTTCTCTTCCATTTTTTACGACTGCCGCCGCCGTCTCATCGCAAGAACTCTCTATTCCTAATATTAAAATATCTTTTTTCTCCATCGTCTATTCCTCTTCAAAATCAAGTTCCACTGTTTTTCCGTCTTTTCCCGGAAAACTGTTCGGAAAAATCTTCTGCACTCCATCCATAAATTCTTCCGGTCTGATCAGAGACGGACTGTAATGTGTCAGCCACATTTCTTTTACCTGCGCTTCCCTTGCAAGATTTGCAGCTTCTTTAAATGTCATATGCTTATAGCCCATCGCTTTTTCTTCTTTTCCTGCTTCTCCGTACATCCCTTCACAGATAAACAGATCGGATTTTCTCGCATTTTCAACAATGGATTTCACCGGTCTTGTATCTGTACAGTATGTCACTTTAATTCCTTTTCGCGGCGCTCCCAGAACCATATCCGGTGTAAAGATCATTCCGTCTTCCTCGATCGTCATCCCCTTCTGCAGAGGGTTCCAGTATTTCAAAGGAATATTTTTCTCTCTGGCGCGGCTGACATCAAACTTTCCTGCACGGTCAATCTCGATTGTATATCCGTAGCAGAGCACGTTATGGTTCACTTTAAAGGCCTTGATGCGATATCCGTTTCTCTCAAATGTCTGTTCCGGTCCCTGAATCTCCTGAAAATAAATCGGAAAAGGAAGTTCCGGTGCAATGACTCGAAGGGCGTTTACTACTCTCTCCAGCCCCTTTGGTCCGATCAATGTCAATGGTTCTGTCCGGTCTGCGTTTCCCATTGTCAGCAGAAGTCCCGGAAGACCGCTGATGTGATCTCCATGATAATGGGTAAAACAAATCGTATCAATCGGTTTAAAACTCCATCCTTTTTCCTTAACTGCCACCTGTGTTCCTTCTCCGCAGTCGATCAGCAGACTGCTGCCGTTAAACCGCATCATCAGCGCAGTCAGCCATCGTCTGGGCAAAGGCATCATGCCTCCCGTTCCTAGTAAGCAAACATCTAACATCTTTTTTTCCTCATACTTTCCATTGATCTTTTCTGTCTCTGGCGCTCCCGATCATCCATTCACGGGATCTCTTCCCGACAGCCTGTACGCTTGCTGTCCGTTTTTTTATTCTAGCACAGTTTCTGTCTTCCTACAAGTCAGGTATGGCGCTTCCCCATCAGCATGGAAAAAATTCTGTCTCTTCTTTTTTTTCCGCTGGAATCACAAATCCAGAAATCATCTTTTCATAGCATTCCTCACACAGATCAAATCGTTCCTGCTGCATATCTCTTTTTGAAAAATATCCCCATCTTTTTTCTACATGAAATACTTCTTCTTCCGTCATCCCATGTTTTACCGCAATTTTTTTGCCGCATCCATTGCAGATCACTTCTGTCAGCATATCTTTCTCATATTTTTTCATAATAAAAAACCCTTTCGTCTGCCACAGGCAAAAATCTACTGCCCTTCATTTTCTGTCATTTGCCTTCATTATACCGAATTTCAGAGAAAAAAACAGTGGGAAATAATAGAAAGGGAGTCCTGTGACGCCATAAGGTTTCACAGGATTCCCCTTCTTTTCATTGTTTCCACATAATAATTCCATTTTCCGTCGGCTTTTCATAAAAATTTTTCCGGATTCCTGCTGATACGAATCCTGCCTTTTCATAAATATGAATGGCAGCCAGATTGCTCTGTCGAACTTCCAGTGTAAAGCGAAAAATCCCCTGTCTGTTTCCTTCTTCTAATAATTTTTGAATCATGTCGCTGCCGATGTGTTTTCCTCTGTGTCCCTCTTTTACAGCCACATTCAAAATATCCGCCTCATCCATGATCTTTAAATATCCGCAGTAGCCTAAAATCTCTCCATTTTCTTCTGCTGTCAGAAATACCACGTCTTCCCGCTTTAAAAAATCCATCAGGCTTTCCTTTGACCACGGCATGGAGAACGTTTCTTTTTCAATCTCTGCCACCTGATCAAGATCTTTGGCTGTCATTTTTCTGATCTGTACCATTTTACGCCTCTTGTCTTTTTTCTTTTTCCATCCGTTCTCTCTCCGCCTGTGACAAACGCAGATAGTCCGGTTTATGGTCGGCCGCATCTTCTGTTTTTCCTTCGCGGAAATACTGCTGGGCAAGCGCCGCCAATGCCCCTGCTCTCTGTTTGTTTACATGTGCCGGCGCAAAAGAATATGGCACGCTGCACTGCTGTTCAATCACCTTTTTATAGACGGATACGCCGTCTCCCAAAAAGATCACTTCCCTGCCCGTCTCATTCAGTTTTCTGATGATCTCCTCAATCGGCACAGCCATCTGATCTTCTACTTTTCTAAAATCGTCTCCCAAAAATTCATAAATTCCTGTGTAAACCTGATTTCTTCTGGCATCCATCAAAGGACAGATCAATGCTTTTGTTCCATACAAATTATAGGCAAGTCCTTCTACTGTCGGAATCGGTATCAATGGTTTTTTCAGCGCAAGTCCCAAGCCTTTTGCTGTTGCTGATCCGATCCGCAGTCCCGTAAAAGAGCCTGGACCTGCCGCTACTGCAATCGCATCGATCGTATTTAAATCCAGCTCTGTCATCTTCGCAATCTCATCCAGCATCGGAAGCAGTGTCTGAGAATGCGTCTTTTTATAATTTACTGTATATTCAGCAATCAGATTGTCATCCTCTGCCACTGCCACAGAAGCGACAAGTCCTGAACTGTCAAGCGCTAATATTTTCATCTTTACTCCTCCTCAATGGAAATTCTTCTGTATTCAAAACCATAGTCCAGATCTTTCTCAATCGTCACTCGTATGATATGATCCGGCAGCAATTCTTCAATCAGGCTTGCCCATTCAATGATACAGATCCCTTTTCCAAAAAAGTAATCCTCATATCCGATCTCTTCCATCTCTTCCGGATCTCCGATTCGATATACATCAAAATGATAAAATGGCATTCGTCCTTCGTCATACACCTGCACAATCGTAAAGGTAGGACTGCTGACAGGTTCTAAAATCCCAAGTCCTGCCGCCACTCCTTTTGTAAAGATCGTCTTTCCTACTCCCAGATCCCCATCCAGCCTGTAGATCTGTCCCGGTTTTGCCTTCTCTCCAATTTTTCTGCCCAGCTCAAATGTCTCTTTCTCGCTTCTCGTCTCAATGATCATTTTTCTCTATCTTTCCTCCGGTAATCGTCTGTTCTTCATTCTCTGGTTCCTGCTCGTGATCCATTGTCTTCCCATCGTATTTCTTTGTTTTTAGAATTTCCTTTTTCTCATGCAAAAGCTGTTGTGCCTCGCCGCTCTGATCCTGAAAATCTTTCTTTGGAAAAATAAAAGCATTCTGTCCTGATGTATAACAGAAAAAATAAGATCTTGATTCTTTGATAGCTCTTAAATCTTCCCATTTGATCTCTGCTTTCTGCTCTCCCTGCATGGTCACAATTCCTTTATCATTCATTACATATGTAAGCGGCTTTTTAAAAACCGGATTTAGTTTCACCTGCGTTGCTGCTTTTAAATACAGACTGACTGGCTCATAGATCAAAAATAAAATGCCAAAAAAACCATACAGAACGGTCCAGTTCATCGCTACATCCCCGTATGTCCAGATACAGACTCCAATTCCTGCTGCTGCAAATAACAAAGATAAAGGTCCCTGAAAACTGTGATAAATATGATACATTAAAAAGTGAAACATTTTCTTTGTGTTCATCCTGACTTCAAACTTTACTTCCATCCCTTGCACCTCCTTCAAGTTTTCTGCGCATGGGCTCATTATAGCACACTGTATTTTGTGTTACAACCAGGGAAACGATTCTTATCTCTGAATTTTCTCTAGATGACAGCTATCTGCCGGAATCTGAAATACGATAAAATTTTAGAGATCCTGCGCAATCTATTTTTTGCACAGAATCTCCAAATGTTTTTTCAGCTCTCTATTTTCTATTTTAATTTAAAAAAGAAAACGGATCTTTTTCTTCCTTTAAGAAGTGCATCAGCATATAAGCGCACATGATCGCCACACGCTCTTCTTTCAAAATACGCTTTACTTCTTTACGGTCTGCCAACACAATCTCGATCTCTTCACTGTCCTCCTGCCCCTGCTTCGACACCTCGCCAGAGGCATATCCATAAACGGTAGCACAGCACTCATCTGTCATGCCGATCGTTGTAAAATATGGTTTTTCATACATCGAATCCGTCTCTATCGGCTGCAGATCCAGCCCCGTCTCCTCCTTTAATTCTCTCACAGCAGCCTCTTTGAAATCTTCATCTTCTTCCACTAAACCTGCCGGAAATTCATAGATATAATCATCTAAGCTGTAGCGGTACTGGCGCACCAGAACGACTTTGTCGCGATTTTCTCCGCATATACTGTAGATAATCACCCCATCCGGCTTATTATTTTTTGTTTTAATCTTCAGTTTTTCTGTCTCTTTTGCTCTTGAAGCCACAAAGTATGGAAATTCTTTTCCTACCTTATTGACCGCATCCAGCTGATATAAATTTAAATGGTTATTCTCTGTCAGTTTAGAAATCTTTTTTATCGTCGGCATCTTCTTTCCTCCTTACCGCTTCGTCACGATCTTCTCAAAATCGGACGGATATTTTTATATAATGCTAAAGTCAGCGCCGAGACAAGCACTCCTTTTAAAATATTAAACGGTGCAACGGCAAGCAGGACAAAGCCAAATACATCCTGAATACCGGCATTGACCGCCGTTCCCATCTGTACCAGCGCATCCATCGGCATTCCAAATGCGGCTGCATAGAATGGAAGCAGAACATATGCGTTCAATACGCATCCCAACACGGTCATTACAACAGTTCCAACCGTCATCCCGATCAGAGCGCCTTTTTTTGTCGTCATTCTCCTGTAAATCAAACCTGCCGGAACAATAAAAGCGCAGCCAATCAAAAAGTTGGCAATGTCTCCTACGCCTGCTGTTGTCGTTCCATGTACAACCACATACAGTAAAATTTTGACCAGTTCAATCACAGCTCCTGCGACTGGTCCCATCGCAAAGCATCCGATTAAAACAGGAAGTTCACTCAAATCAATCTTATAAAACGGCGGTGCAAACCAGAGCGGGATCTCAAAAAACATCAAAACCATCGCCACTGCACCTAACATTCCAATCTGTGCCATTATGCGGACATTCATCGCAGAACGTCTCGCTGTCTGTGTGTTGCTGCTCATCATCTTTTCTCCTTTTCTTTTCTTGATTAAACAGTTTCCGCTTTTCTGTATATCCCCAAAAAACATTTTTTCTTTCCTGTTTTTATACAGACAGCCTCCTTCCTCTGATATATATCAGAGAAAAATATTCATTTGAAATTCAGAAAATACTTCTTTGGTTAAAAGACATATTCCCCACATTGATCCTGCACGGAGGTTTGCGTGTCACATCAGCGATATATTTCCATGAAACAAAAAACCTCCGCAGAAATTCTGCGGAGGCCATCAGCTGCATATTTAAAATCATGCCTTTTTCTTCTCTCATCCAGACTATACTGTCGGTTTTGGAATTCTCCCCTGTCTCTTTCAACCGGGAAGTCACCAAATCAGCCGCTTTCGCGGGTCGCGGACTATACCGCCGGTAGGGAATCGCACCCTGCCCCGAAGAATTTTCTTTATTTGTTCTTATTATACTCTTTTTGCTTTCAGGATTCAAGTATTTTTTCAGAGCGCTTGCCGCTTATCTTGCTCTTTTTCTCAGTCTGCACTACTTTGTGCTTTCTCTGTCTCACTGTCTGATATTCCAGTTTTTCGCCAGCTTGCTGAAATCGAGTTCTTTTTTCTCTTTTGGTCTTCTTCTCTGATCTTTTTTATCTCTCTTTGCCGGCTTCTTCTCTTCTTTTTTCTCTTTTGGCTGCGCCTTGTCTGAGCCATCCAGTTTCATACTGAGAGAAATTCTTTTTTTCTGCTGATCGACGCTTAAAATCCGTACATTAACAATATCTCCCACGCTTACTGCATCGAGAGGATGTTTCACAAATCGGCTGTCTGACATTTCTGAGATATGAACGAGTCCGTCCTGATGAACGCCAATATCGACAAAAGCGCCAAAGTCAATGACATTTCGCACGGTTCCTTTTAAAATCATTCCTTCTTTCAAATCTTTCATATCTAAGACATCGCTTCTTAAAATCGGTTTCGGCATTTCCTCTCGTGGGTCACGTCCCGGCTTTTCCAGTTCTTTCACGATATCTCTCAGCGTCATCTCTCCTACATTCAGTTCCTGTGCCAGACCCTCATAATCATGAATTTTTTTCGAGATTCCTGCCAGTTTTCCTGCTGTAATATCGGAAGCCTCGTATCCCATCTTCTCCAGCAGTTTTTCTGCCGCTGCATAGCTTTCCGGATGAACGCTTGTCGCATCGAGCGGATTTTCTCCTGCTGAAATCCGCAAAAATCCTGCGCACTGTTCAAATGCTTTCGGTCCTAATTTTGCCACTTTTAAAAGCTGTCTGCGGTTTGAAAAACGTCCGTTTTCTTCCCTGTATGTGACGATATTTTTGGCAACTGTCTTTGAAATTCCAGAGATATATTCCAGTAAAGATGCGCTTGCCGTATTTAAATCTACTCCCACTTTATTGACGCAGTCTTCCACAACGCCTGAGAGCGCTTCCCCTAATTTTTTCTGATTCATATCATGCTGATACTGTCCGACACCGATCGACTTTGGCTCGATTTTTACAAGCTCTGCAAGCGGGTCCTGAAGTCTTCGCGCAATAGATGCGGCGCTTCTCTGTCCTACATCAAAGTTTGGAAATTCCTCTGTCGCCAGTTTACTTGCAGAATAGACGGACGCACCGGCTTCATTTACAATCACATATTGAACATTCAATTTGTTTTCTTTTAAAAATTCCGCAATCACCATCTCAGATTCTCTCGATGCCGTACCGTTTCCAAGAGAAATCAGATCGATGTGATATTTTTCAATCAATTTTGCGATTGTCTCTTTCGCTGCACGGATTTTTGTTTCATTTGTCGGAGCAGTCGGGTAAATCACGGTTGTGTCAAGTACTTTTCCCGTCTCATCTACCACAGCCAGCTTACATCCCGTCCTGAAAGCCGGGTCCCATCCAAGTACAACTTTTCCGGCAATCGGCGGCTGCATAAGGAGCTGTTTTAAGTTTTCTCCAAACACATCAATCGAGCTGTCTTCCGCTTTTTCGGTCAGTTCACTGCGGATTTCTCTTTCTATCGCAGGCTGAATCAGGCGGTGATAGCTGTCATCAATCACCTCTTTCAGCGCGCTCTGTGTATTTTCATTTTCATTTATAATAATCTGTTTCTCCAGATAACGCAAAATCCGCTCTTCCGGCGCATTAATTTTGACGGTCAGAAATTTCTCTTTTTCTCCTCTGTTTAAAGCCAAAACGCGATGTCCTGCAATCTTGGAAACAGGTTCTTCGTAGCTGTAATATTTATCATATACAGACTCTGCTTTTTCATCTTTTGCCGTCGAACAGATCATTCCCTCCTGCTCTGTGATTTTTCTGATGTAGATACGATAATCTGCTTTATCTGAAATCATTTCCGCCAGAATATCACATGCGCCTGCGACTGCTTCAGCCGCTGTCTTTACTTCTTTTTCTTCTGATAGAAAAGCTTCTGCTTCTTCTAAAAGCGGTCTCTGTGCCGTCTGCTGCAAAATCAGATTTGCCAGTGGTTCCAGCCCTTTCTCTTTTGCGATTGTAGCTCTTGTTCTTCTCTTTGGACGATATGGACGATACAGATCTTCCACGACAACCAGTGTCTCTGCCTCTAAAATCTGTTTTTTCAGCTCTTCTGTCAGTTTGCCCTGTTCCTCGATGCTGGAGAGAACCTGTTTTTTCTTTTCTTCCAGATTTCTCAGATAATTCAGACGCTCATATAATTTACGAAGTACTTCATCATTGAGCGCTCCTGTTGCTTCTTTTCTATAACGCGAAATAAAAGGAATTGTGTATCCCTCATCGATCAATTTTACTGCTGCTTCGATTTGCCAAAGTTCTGCGCTTAGTTCTTCTTTCAGTCGTTTATTAATATCCATTTGTTTCTCCTTTTTTATTTTCTTTTTTATTTTCCTTTTTCTGTTCTCCATGATATCTCATCTTGCTCTTATTTACAACACTATTCCGAAAATTATGCCTTCACCGTGTTTTCCCTTTTTTCATCATCATCTCTCAAAATTCTCTCTGACTCGATGATTTTCTTGTTTTTCCGCTTTTTCTATGATATCATCTTGAATAGCTACAACAGACATTCTTATTTGAAAGGAGTTTTGTCCTATGGATTATCAGCAGTACCAGGGAGATCCAAATTTTTCCGATCATTTTGAGCAGAAACCTCCGCGCAGATCCGGTATGGAAACAGTTGCCTTTGTGTTATCCATTCTCTCTATATTGTTTTTATCCTTCTTCCCATTTACTTTAGCGCTGATTGGACTTTCCATCTTATTTGCCCTTCTCTCAAAAGGCGGTAAAATGAAAATCAGTCAGTTTGCCAAATGCAGTATCATCATCAGCGCTGTCTCATTTTCAATCGGAACGTATTCTACCGTTTCTTTTCTCTATCAAAATTGGGATATCATTGTCAGAGATGTGAACGAAATCATGGAGCGCGCTTATCAGATTCTGGAAGATCCGGAAGCATACTATGAAGAATATGGATACGATCCTTACTCTTCCGATCCGTTTGGTAACTTTTATGGATATGATGATTACAGCGATCTCATTGATGATCTCTATGGCGGAACACCTTATGAACAGATGCCTTCGCCTGATTCCCTGCCGGAACAGCCACATGATGTGGTCTAACGGTATCGTCAACTGCCTCTTCTCCAGCAAATGTCTGGAAGCAGGAGCTTAAATAACAGAAATGGAGTGTGAATTTCAATATGAAACGTTCTTCCGCCGAATTAAAGTCATTTGCGCGAAGTCGCCTGCAAGGCCATTACACCATCGCAGTGGAACTTGTGCTTTCTTATTTTGCTTTGAGTTTTTTTCTTAATTGGATTGGTCTGCTGTTTTTTCCTTTCGGTTTAAACTTTGGATTTATTGATATCATCGGAAATATGGTTCTTTCCATTTTAATGTCTATGCTCAGTGTCGGAGTTTCCTACTGCTTTCTCGCTTTAAACCGTGGTTGGCAAGTTCGTCTTTCTGATCTCTTTCTGGCATTCCGTTACCACTCCGATAAAGCTTTATGTATTTCTCTTTTTTATATGATGGCTTCCTCGCTGATTCAGCTTCCCCTCAATATAGTCTATTCTCTTTCTCTATTGTCGGAAAGCTATTTTAGCAATCATGTATTTTTTACACTGGTAATTTTATTTACGGTTATTGCCTGCTTTATATTAAGCATCATTTTGTGGATCAATCTTTCTATGTGCTATTACATCTATATTGATCATCCCGATCTGCGGGCTACTCAGATTATAAAATTGAGTTTTCGGATGATGCGCGGAAATAAAATGCGCTTCTTTTATTTAAATATCAGTTTTTTAGGACTGATCCTGTTATCCATGATCACCTGCTTTATCGGACTGTTATGGGTTCTGCCTTATATTTCTTCGACTACGGCAGCATTTTATCAGGATTTAAACCGTGAATTGCCTCCTAAGACAGAGAATGGGAATTTCTAATTGTAAAAAACAGAAAACAAAAAAACGCTTTATTTTAAATGGAACCGACCTCCCAGATATTAGATTTTAAATCTGATTTCGGGAAATCGGTTCTTTTTCATTATCCGCTCTTTTTTATTCCAAAAATTTCTTTTCCTATTGATCTTATTTTTACAGCCTCAAATCTTCCTTTGCTATTTTTCTTCCAACCCAAACCACTACGACACAGACTGCCATTTCTGTCAAAAAAATTCCTTCCATTCGAAAGCCATTCTGCACCACGAAACTATTTCTGGCAATCATTCCCCAGTTGCCGATCATCAAGAGTGATTTTATAAAACAGGACAGAAACATCCATACAATCATAATCCCCATCACCATTCTGTCCTGAAAAATCAAATGAAGAAAAGTCTGAATCAGACCAATACAGATCAAAGCAGTAAGAGGCGCCAGACAACAGACAATCCATTGTTCCTGCGCCGCCAATTTTTCTATTGGAATCAGCCATCCATACATTCCCTCATTTCCTGCATGGCTCAGATACAGACCTGATTTCGTGAGCAGGCTGAATATGGCGCTCTCCCCTGCCAAAATCCCATAAAAGAGCAGCGCATTCAAAATGCTCCACGCGCATTTTACCTCCCACCACACTTTTCTGTTTCCTGCTCTTATCTGAACCTGATTTTCATAATTTTTCACCTTATCTGAAAAATGTGCGCTGATTGTATAGCAAAAGATCACCATCGTCAAAATCCAGAAAGGGTCAGGCATCGGATCGGCTACTCCTCCAAACAGTCCTGACATATAATCGAAAAATCCTATCATCCGAAACGTGCCAGTCGAATTTTTTATAAAATATGTATTTCTCAATCCCCACAGAAAATAAAGAATCCCCAAAGCAAAGACAAAGATATATTTTTTTCTTTCCTCCCAAAGGCTTCTTTTCCACTCTATTTTCAGCAGAGACCAAAAGTTTTGCCTTTGTCCGCTCATATTCCCTCCTCTCCAGTATCCCAGATCTTAATGTGCAAATCTTAATTTTCTTTCTGTTTTCCCAGCCAGTCCATTCTATTTACATATCGCTCCCCTGTGATCCAACACAATAAAATTACTATGACATCTGTGACAGCCGCCTGCCACGTTTCTATTCCCCCAGGCATCGCTATGCTGCTTCTCAAAGCCATCGCATGATTTCCGATCAGCAAAACAGACGTCAGAAATGCTGAAAAAAACAAAATCGCCTCCATCAAAATCCATACTGTTTTTTCTTCCAAAATCAGATGCAACGTCGTAAATAAAAAAGCAAATGACAGTGTTGTCAAAAACGGTTGCACCATCAAAACCAGAATATTCTGGCTCACGCTTAGATTTCCCATGCCATACAGAGATGCCAGCCCTTGATTTCCCAGTTTTTGTCCGCTCACAAGGCAGCTTGCTGCGATTCCCGCCCAAAGTATGAGATATGTCGTACTTGTATACAAAATGGCAGCAGCTATTTTTTCTCTCCACCATTTTTTTCTCTTTCTCATCCGAATTAAAATCTGTGTCTCATATGGACTTAACTTTCCTGACAAGAAAGAGACAGAGCAATAAATCAGAGCGCTCTGAACGATAATCCAGAAAAACGGCGGAATAAACGGTTGTCTCGATACCGGATTGTATTCTCTTTGTCCCCGAAATAAAAAGAATAGCACATCCCAGAATCCAACCTGCAGCGCCTCTTCTATTTGAGTGATATAATAAATACACCCAACTCCGCAACATAAGAAAATAAAAAATTTAAAAATGTACTGCTTTATTGGATAAATCAAATATTTTCTCACTCTTTCTTCACTCTCCGTTCAGCAAAATCATATTTTTTACAGGAGCGCCTGTCAAAACCCAAACAAATTCTCTTTCCTCTATTTTTTCCCAGTCTTTCGGCTGAAACTGATAAGAATACATGGCAAATGGCACCTTCAGTATCTTTTTTTCTCCCACTTTCAGCGATGTGTCTCCCGACTCTTCATTGATTTCCATAAAGTGCATACCGTTCATTCCATTTGTCCATCCTCCGCTTTGCAGCATCGTCTCTGTCACGATACATCTGCTGATCGGTTGATCTGAGATATTTTCATATTGTACAGTTAAAATCATATCATATCCCTCTTCCGATTCATCTTGCAAATTAGCCCACTTTGATTCCGCTGACATTTTTTTCATCTCCGCATCCAGAACAGAAATCCGCATCCCCTGAACCTCGATGCTCTCCCCCTGCTGAACAGCATATTCTTCTTTTTTGCAGGAATTATTTACTGCTATCACTCTGACTGCATATACAACAATCAATATAAGAGCGATTCCTGCTGCGAAAATCTTTTTTCTTCTCTTTTTTTCTTTCATCCTCCCATCACTCTCCCTCGTTCCATCTGTATCACGACGTCTGCCATCTGATGCAGTTCCTCTGCGTCATGACAAGCCAAAATAATCAATGCTTTTCTTTCTTTTGCCTCCTCCACAAGGCGATGCAGACACTCAATCCCTTCCGGGTCCAGCGCATTCGTAGGCTCATCCAGCAAAATCAGATCCGGTTTTTCCATAAATGCACATGCTATGCCAAGTCTTTGCTTCATTCCAAGCGAATACTTCCGATATTTTCTCTTATTATTTGGATCTAATCCTACTTTTTCTAAAATTTCTTCAATCTCTTTTTCTGTCATCTTATTTCTGATCTCAGACAATATTTTTAGATTGTCATATCCTGTAAAATAATCTAAAAATGCTGGGTTTTCAATGAGAACCCCTGTATTTTCAGGAAATGAAATTTCCTTTCCTAATACCTTTCCATTAATTTCCACTTCTCCCTCTGAAGGCAGAATAAAACCGCACAGCAGACGAAGCAGCATTGTCTTTCCGGATCCGTTTTTTCCTTGCAATCCATATACCGTTCCGCTTTTCAGCTCCATATTCACACGGTCTAAAACGATCGCATCTTTTATTTTTTTTGTCACATTGCGAATCTTAATGTCCATTTTGTCGCCCCCTCTCATCTCTTGAACCTCTCCCGATTAAAATCGCATCGATTCCTATCTCTTATTTATAAAATTTCTTCCTTTTTATTTTTCCTCAAAAATCCCCATATGGAAACTCCGGCTATCGCTCCCAAAGTGACGATCATCTGCCAGATCTGAAAACGATTTTCCTGTTTCATATTCAAAAAGGTATATGGCACAAAGCCTCGGTTGTCTTTCAGCAAAAGCTGCATTACGATACATAAAAGAAAAGGACTCATAAAAGCAAGAAGCGACTTTTTCATCCATCTTGAAACCGCCAGTGCAAACAGAGCTAAAATTCCTCCTCCGACAAAATAAATTGCGATGTAAATTATAAAGTATACAAAAGGCTGTTCATAAAATAAATTCTGCCAGTTGCCCGCCGGTGAAAGCGTTCCATTCATCACGCAGGAATCCGGTTTTACAGCCGGCATAAATGTTGATAGGAAAACAAAATCTAAAATGGCTGGCGTCACTGCCGCCGTTCCCCCTGACAAAAATACAGCGCTGATCTTTCCGCAAAAATATTCTTTGCGTGTCTCTCTCACATAAAGATTTTTCTGATATCCGTTTTTTCGGTCTGTATAATAGGAAACAGCAAACGGAAAAGCAGCAAACAGCGGAAGCAAATTATGAAATAGTACATACTGTATTTCATTTCCATTCATCATCATTAATTCTGTATACAAAGATCTCATTGAAAACAGCGGCGATGTATACTGCTCCCGTATCTGCAGATACTCTTGCCAGCTCTTATATGTATCCACTGTATGCCATACCGCCAGCAAAGCTCCTATGATTATTATTATTTTCATTGCCGTGCTTTGAAATGCACGTTTTATCTCTACTTTACACGCATTCCTCACTTTCTTTTCCCCCTTTCATATTGTCAAAATCCACCTTTTGTTTTTTTATTTTTCTGATAAGCCCCCCTTTTATTCCTCTTCATTCACGCGGTAATAAGCGATCATTCCCCCTAAATAAGGATCGGTTCTTTGAAAGTAATAGGAAGAAAGCTGAAGCAATAAATTTGGATCATTTATATCCTCCTTGTCTACCGCATATCCCAATGTTACCTGATATGTTTTTTTCGCTTCTAAAGTCCATGTATAATATTGTTTCATTGTTTCTTTACTTACGATTGGACGATGCTTACTAAAGTATATAATCTGATATCCTGCTCGGAATTCTTCCCAACTTCCCGGAATAAATAAACTACTATTTCCTATATTCCATTCCTGATCTGTTTCCATATCATTCGTAATATTAAGGATAATTTCCAGATACAACTGATCTTCTTTTAATTCTGTAAAAAGCTCATATACTTGTCCATCTTCAAATTTCACATAGCGTTCTTTTTCTACATACTCCGGCAGTTTATCTTGTACACTTTTACTCACCCATTCAAATCTGAAATGACGTTTTTGAAAAGAACCATTTTCTAATTCTTTTTTCCTTTTCTTTTCTATTTCCTTATCAAATCGTTTTGTATCTAATATTTCTGATTTCTTTAAAATTAGATATTCACTATCTATACCGCACCCTGTTAGAAAAAGGCAACAGCATAGAATTATTATTACTTTCTGTCCTAAGTTTTTCATGCTCTCTCTCCTCTCTGCTTCACGAACATGTTTCTTTGATAAGTTGCTTTTTATTTTCTTCTTATCTATTAGACAGAAAAATTTAATGATTAGTTTCATGGATATAAAAATATGTAAATTTTATATCTTTTCTGAATACACTTTCGTTTATTCTTCTTCATTTACACGGTAATAAGCGATCATTCCGCCTAAATAAGGATCGTTATTTGAAAAATAATACGGCGAAATTTGTAATAACAAATTAGGATCATTTACATCCTTCTCACCTACACAATATCCTAATTTTACTTGATACGTCTTTTTTGCTTCCAAAGTCCATGTATTATATTGTTTCATTGCTTCTTTACTTACGATTGGACGATGCTTACTAAAATATCTAATTTCATAGTATGGATGAAATTCTTCCCAACTTCCCGGAATAAGTAGTTTACTATTTCCAATATTCCATTCCTGATCTGTTTCCATATCATTCGTAATATTTAAAACAATTTCTAAATACACCTGTCCTTCCTTCAATTCTGCATAACGCTCATATACTTGTCCATCTTCCAATTTCACATAGCGTTCTTTTTCTACATACTCCGGCAGTTTATCTTGTACACTTTTACTCACCCATTCAAACCTGAAATGACGTTTTTGTGCTGTTCCATTCTCTAGAGCTTTTTTCATCTTTTTTTCATATTCTTTGTCAAACCGTCTTGTATCTAATATTTCTGATTTCTTTAAAATTAGATATTCGCTGTCTATACTGCACCCTGTCAAAAAAAGGCAACAGCATAGAATCATTATCACTTTTTTCTTCAACTTTTTCATGTTCTCTCTCCTCTTCATACAACCAAAGATTATCTGAATAATCCTATATCATAATTATTTTGATAGATAATAACAAATAGATCATAAACTAAATAAAACATGGTGAATAAAAAAGGTATCTCAATTATTATATGTTATGATAAATCGTTACATCACAACTTACTTTTGAGATACCTTTCCTGTTTTTAATAATAATATTAAGGAACGTTATATATATTTTTACTAAGTGTCTTTCCAGTTCCTTCTATTATTTTTTATCACATCAGGTATAATTTTTTCTATATTTATACACTGTCTGGGCTCCAATATCCATATGCATGTTGTGGAGTATAGCTTGGTCCTAAGATAGACAGACAACAACTTCTGTATCCATATTCATATGTATTTGATGGTATATAGATAGACTGTCCTCGATAGCAAGCATAGGAAAAGGCTCCTACTGTCATATTTGTCACCTGATCTGAAGCATATACACTTCCATAAATATATTCTGGATCCCCACCAGTATAAATCATGTAACATGAAGAAGTATCTGTTTTCTCTCTTAGTCTTGTAACACATCTCACTCTGGATACATAATATTCAAAATATTCATCCACACTATTATTCGCATAGCACGCTCCCGCCAGCAGTCCAACGCTTCCTGCTATCGCTGCCGATGTTTTTAACATCCGCTTCATACCTATTACTCCTCTCAAATTAGATTTGTGTTTAGGTCTTTTTTTCTTTCTCCATCGGAATCCTCTCCTTTTTCTTTAAGTTTACAATAGCCGTACGCTCTATTGTTTTATTTTCACGTTCTCTTCCATGATACTATTTTTCTCTGCATCTACCATTTCTTCTGGATTACAGCATCACTGGCATTTTTTCTTTTCTTCTTGCTGTTTCAGAACCTGTGGAACAGGCGGTTCATACACGCCCCAAAATATAGATTTTCCAACACTGTGCTTTCCCAGCCATATTAAAAGTTCTTCTGTTCTTCGTTTCATTCCCATTTTTCTTTCCCCCTTTTATGTATCATTATTATATCACTTCTTTCTGAAATTCTACGTTTTTTTCCTAAATGATCGTTTTTCAGTCCTGAATGCTATATTTTTACATTTTTATTTTTATTTTTTAGAAAATATTGTCGATTTAAGTTTCTTGACATATATTTTATAGAATTTTATAATTTTTCTATAAATATTTTTAGAAGGGTGATTTTTATGTTTATTTTTTCTATTTTTTTATCAAGTTTCCTTTATTTTTTCCCTATTATTACTTTTTTGCCTTATCGGCTTTCGATAAAACAATATTTAACTTTATATTTCCTTTTATTTTTCTCTCTGATTCTTATTGCCACCACAAGCAATGCGGCTGTTATTTTTCTCTTGGTCGTTGTCTCTATTTACTTATGTAAAATAACAAATAAAAACCTGCCCACTGTTTGTTCTGTTATTGTCGCTTATTTTTTGCTTGTTCTGATTGATCAGCTTATAAGTATCGTTTTAACTGGACTTGACTATGGTGTTGCCTCAACACATACAGATTATTCTCTGATGACTGTGAGCTGTCTTGCCGGTCTTACTGTGGAATTGGTTATTTGTTTCCTGCTCTCACATTTCCTGCTGCCTTTTTTGAAGAAAAAATTTCAATCTGTTTTAGAATTGAATGAAGTATTAAAACTGGTCTTTCCTACTCTTTTTATCTGTCTGCTGATAGTTCTTCTGAATTTCATTGCAGGCGAAAAATTAGGTTACACAGACCCTATCGTATATTTTAATTTTTTTCTTGTTATCTGCTGTACTTTATGGACACTTTTCTCTGCTTTTCATTCTGTGAAGACATTAATTGCTGTTGAAAAGCAGAAAGAAAAAGAAAAGTTATATGAAACTTTACAGCAGTACACAGAAAAAATTGAAGATATGAATCTTGAACTGCGTACCTTCAAGCATGACTATGCAAATATTATGCTTTCTATGACGGAATATTTTGAAATGAAACAATTTGATAAATTAGAAGTGTACTTTTATGATAAAGTATTGCCTTTTGGCAAGCAATATACGAATGAAACCTATCGGCTTGGGACTTTAAGCAATCTAAAAATTCCTGAATTAAAAGGTATGATCTCTGCGAAACTAATCTATGCACACGAAATGGGGCTCTTTGTTTCCATTGAAATTTTAGATCCTTTGGAACAAATTAGTATGGAGACGCTGGATCTGGCGCGCCTTCTTGGCATCTATCTCGATAATGCTGTCGAGGCTGCACTCCAATCAGAATCGCGTCAGATCTGGTTTGCCATTGTAACTTTTCCAAATACCATTGTTATTTCTGTCAAAAACACTTACAGCGGTGATGAGATTCCATACAGTCAGTTGAAAGACCCTGCATTTTCTACAAAAGGAGCGCTTCGCGGTCTGGGACTTTATAACGCTGAAAAAATTTTATCGCAATATCCACACGTTTTACATCAAACCGCGATGAAAGATCATATCTTTGAGCAGCGTTTGACTATCCCTTTTTCCTGACGGATTTCTTCTGAACATATAAAATAATAACTGTGATCAGCTCTGCAATTGCTCCTATCGTAATCCAAGAGCTGATCTTTTCTATTCCGGATACGGAAATGACTGCGTAGATCAAGACAAGAATCATGGAACGTTTTTTCATTTTTTTCTGATTATCTTCTGAAAAAGGATTGTTCACTGTTCCCTGCGGTGCAAACAGTACAACGCCTGTAAAGATCAGACAATAGATAAAAAACAGCAGCCACGGATGAAATATAAGATGATTTCCTAAAATTCCTCCGCCAATCGCGACGCTTCCTGTTGTGAGCAGACATCCCACAGTCGTATTTAAATGCAGACCTCCGGCAAACATCCGAAACATCCCAAAAGATAAAAATGTCCAAAATGTGCCGCAGAATATATCGAGAAGTAATGCTACTGCAAAAATAATCACTGTCGTTTTTATATTATGCCACAGTACCTGTATTCCATATAAAATCTGTGCCTTTTCCAATTCACTTCTGTCAGAACTGAAGCTAAAATATTTTCTCAAAACTCTTTTTTCCCTTTCTTTCTTTTGATATAATGAAGCTGTATATTTTTTTATTTTTTATGAGGGAGAGACTTTATGCTTTACATCTATATCTGTGAGGATGAAATTCCTCAATTAACATATATCAAAGAATCTATTCAAAAATACATCTTGATCTATAACCTTGATCTGTCTATTGCGGCCGCTTCCACAGATCCGCATACTATTTTAGATGCTACCGGCTCTTCCCAGCATACTGGTATTTATTTTTTGGATATTAATCTGAATGCAGATATAGATGGACTGGAACTTGCACAGAAAATCCGCGAAATAGATCCAAGAGGTTTTATCGTCTTTATCACCTCTCATTCTGAAATGGCATCGCTTACCTTTCAGATGAAGTTAGAAGTGCTTGACTATATTATAAAAGATCATCCAGAGACTCTTTCCGATCAGATTTTTCAATGTCTCTCAAATGCTTTGAAAAAACATGCCTGTATCAGAGATTCTCGTCAAAAAACATTTTCAGTGAAAATCGGAGATTGCGTTTCTTTTGTTTCTCTCGATGAAATTTTATATTTTGAGACAAATACCCAGCCCCATAAAGTGACTTTATATACCATAAATATGCAGCTTGAATTTAACAGTAACTTAAACAATGTTCTTTCAAAGCTGGATTCCCGTTTTTACCGCTGTCACCGTTCTTATATTATCAATGCGGATTTCGTCCGTTTCATCCATTTAAGTAAAAAAACGATTACGATGTCAGACGGACAAGAAATTATGTTTTCTTCTCGGAAAAAAAATGAGATTTTACGATGGATTTCTTCTTATCACAATGTCCTCATTACAAAATGACCTTCCATCCGCTACTCCATCTGTCCGATCTTTTTAAACATTTGAAAGGCATCTTCTATCTGATCCATATAAAAATATTTTTTATTTTATCTTATTATATCATTTTTATCTGAATATTCGCAATATATTTTTTCTAATCCCTTTTTTTCTGCAAACTCCCCAGTACTTAAAGGCGCTGGACTTTCTGGCTATTATTTTATAAAATTTTCCCAAAAAAGAAGCGGTCTTCTCAATCTCTGCTGATCGAAAAAACCGTTTCTTTTTTTTAACTCTATTTAAAGGAATCCCCGCCTAATGGCAAAACCCCTGACTTTAGACGGGATAATTCATATCCTGTGATTCAAGAATTTCCTGAATTGTTCTTTACTACTTGATTGTCACACTTTCTGTGTAAAGCAGGTTATCAGAAGAAGATCCAATCATCACGTCGCGTTCTCCTGCTGCAAGTACCCACTTATCTTTTGTTCCATCTTCTCTCTCAATCAATTCAAGGCTTGCATCCCAGTAGGAAAGCATTCTTTCATTGATCGTCATTTCTGCTGTTTTGCTCTCTCCCGGCTGAATATCTTCCACTCTTGCGAATGCGGCAAGCTGCTTTTTGGCAGTCTGGACGCCTTCCGGAACGTCTGCTGCTCCCAGATATACCTGAACAATCTCATCTCCTGCGACGTCTCCTGTGTTTGTCACTTTGACGCTCACATCAATCGTATGGTCGTCATTCACCGTCACTTCATAATCGCTGTACTCAAATGTCGTATAAGATAATCCATATCCAAATGCGTACTGTGGTTCTACCTCTTCTGCGTCATACCAGCGGTATCCAAAGTTCAGTCCTTCTGTATATTTCGCTGTATATTCGGACTGTGACTGATCTCCTACGCGTTCCGGATTATAATTTGTCTCGGAATCTGGATTGTCATAATATCCATACGTCAGCAGCGTATCTGCGTTTGTCTTCGGCAGTGTCATCGTCAGTTTTGCGCTTGGATTGACAACGCCTGTCAAAAGTTCTGCGATTGCTGTTCCTGCGGACTGTCCGGCATAGAATGGCACTAACAGAGCGTCTGTATCCTCTAACCAGTCTCCCTCAAATGAAAATCCGGAGCGTCCGAATACAACAAGGACAAATTTATTTCCATTCTCTTTTGCTGCCTGCTGCACCGCTTTGATCTGATCTGCTTCATCCAGTGAGATGTCAAAGTCTGTCTGGAATACTGGTCCATGGCCGGTAGCGCCTGTTCTTGTGAACATGACAATAGTATCATTTTCTTTTGCCGCTGCAAGTGCATTTTCCATGTCTGTTTCTTCCTGAGACGGCAGAATCCAGCTCAGTTTGACACCCTGATCACGGTAAGCAGACGTATGATGTGCTGTCACAACGACTTTGTACCGTTTTCCAGCTTCCAGAGTTGCCGATGCGGTGGAATAATTCAGTCCTTCTGTCGTATAGTAATCCCATGATACGCCATCAGATGCAGTTGCTGTGATATCTTCTTCTGCTGCGCCGCTGATCTTCACGCTTGCATTTCCACCGTTTGTCTGGATTACAAAAGAATACTCGCCGGACTCCGGAGCTTCCACATAGCCAGTCCATGTATATGCTTCCTCTCCTGTCATCGCATTTCCATTCTCTGCATTCTTAAAGTCTCTCTTTCCTGTTGACAGGTGAATGGCTTCTTCCACTCCTGCTTCGCTTCCAAGTTCTGTGCCTGGATTCTCGATTGGATCTGGAGCTTTCGCTTCTTCTGTCTCTTTCTGCTCTCCTTCTGGACCTCCCGGACCGCCAAATCCCATCTTACGTTCCACAACGTCCTCCGACTTGATTCCATTTGTGCGTGTCCATCCGTTTTCCGTTCCATCTTCACTCTGGTATACAAGTTCAGCCGGTATGTCTGTTCCGTGAACATTATTTAAAACAGCTGCTGTGATATTTGCATCTTCTCCTGCAATGCTCTTTAAAGATTCATAAGGAGTTGTCATATATTCTAATACGCCAAAGGAACGTTCTCCTCCTGTTCCTCCGATCAGATTGACTGCGCCGTAACCGATCAAAGCTACAGAATTATCGCCTGTATAGTCTTCACTTGTCAAAGGAAGCGTATGGTCTTCATTTTTCAGGAGTACGATGCCTTTCTCTGCGATTTCTTTCGCCACTTCATTATTTTCATCATACAGACCTGCTTCACGGTCTGCCTCATACGTTCTCTCAAAACGGATCGGCTCTGTGCGTCCCGGTTCTTCTTTTGCATAGCCGTTCTCATCAATCTGCACCAGATTTAAGTATCCGCTGACGCCATACGCATACAGCGTTGTTCTGGCTGCCGCATCGAGATCTTTGATTGTCATGATTCCCTGAGAGGCCGCGGAACGGAATTTCGCTTCAATATTTTCTGCATTTTCCTGTGAAATCGTTGTTCCAAGACTCATGGAAAATTCTTTGTTTGCGCCCCAGTCAGGAACCATGGCTCCCTGCCATTTCCACATATCGCGCAAAATTTCAATCTGCAGATGGGCGTTTGAAGAAGTATAAAATCCATTCAGGCGGTTGTAAGTACCCATGATAGAGGCAACTCTTGCTTCTTTTGCCGCCGTCTCAAACGGATATAAGTAAGCAGTGTGCAGTGTCTGTTCATCCACTTCCAGCCAAAGTGAAGTGTCGCCGTCTGTGGAATATGCGCCGATATGTTTTGCCATTGCCAGTCCGCCGTGTTCCTGAAGTCCGTTTGTCTCCGCCACCGTCAGGCGTGACGTCAGATAATAATCTTCGCCAAATGAATCTTTTGCTCTTGCCCAGTGAGGCGTGCGCGCCAAATCCATCTGCATTCCCAGCTGCCAGCCAGATCCTGTCGATACATGTTCTTTTCCAAGCGCCGCGCCGTACGCATATGCCAGATCTTCGCTCCATGTCATAGACGTTGTCAGCTGTAATGGCATATTTGTCGTCTCAACGTAAGAATCTGCATTCTGTGTTCCTGTGCTGATTCCGGACGGACCGTCGTGCATACGGCTCTCCGGAACGCCGAGCCTCGGAACACCTGTGATATATCCGACGCCGGATCGATTCTCCGGATCTGTATTCATGGACACTAAGTTGATCTTTTCTTCAAATGTCATCGTTCTCATCAGAGCGTCCAGCGTCTTTTCCAATGTCTCGTCATCCATCGGAGCCATGTTATCCTTTGGATAGCAATCTGGAAATGTCGTATCTTCCGAATCTACATTATTATAAAAACTGTCATCGTCATAATCGGTATTTCTATCAAATGTTCCTTCCTCATAGACCGTTCCAAGCCCTGTTCCATTCTTTGCATTGTCCATATTTGCCTGTGTATATTCATCTGCCTGACCTTCCTGAAGTCCTTCCGCAAGCACGCTCATGCCGGACAACATCATCGTTCCTGTCAGAACAGCGCCCATTATTTTCTTTGATAATCCTTTTCTGTTTCGATTCATTTTGTATTCCCCTTTCCTGCATTTCAATTTCTTTTCACAAGATCCCATCCACATTGTGCGATTTTTGATATTTTTATTATACAAATCCCATATTTTTTTATCAATTTGTCTGATATGCCGTTCGCACCGTTTTTCTGCCCTTTCGCTCCGGATTTTCTCAAAAAAAATGTCACAGGCAGAAGTCCAGTCATGAATCGATTTCTTTTCATTCCTGTCTTTTCTGTCTATGACACTTTTTTCTGTGCGGATCTTTTCCATCCGCCGCATATTTTTTCTTTTTATTTGTATTTTTTATTCAGAAAGCCCAAAGCTGTCATGGATTGCATTCATTGCTCTCTCGCCGTCTTCCAGATCTACTAAAACTGTGATACGGATCTCTGAGGTAGAAATCATATTGATGTTGATTCCTCTGCCATACAGCGCCTCGAACATCTTAGCAGCAACGCCTGGATTTGACATCATGCCGGCGCCGACGATGGAAACCTTTGCAACCGATTTATTGCAGTTTACTTCTTTTGCAGTGATTCTGGCTTTATTTTCTTCAATCAGCGCTACCACTTCATCTGCCTCTTCTTCATTTACTGTAAAAGAAATATCTTTCGTATTTTCACGTCCGATTGACTGAAGAATGATATCCACATTGATATTATTCTTGGCAAGGATCTGAAACAGACGGAATGCAATTCCCGGTTCATCCTTTAAGCCCATAACTGATATTCTTGCCGCTTTTTTATCGAGAGCCACTCCGCTCACTAACATTCTTTCCACGTCTACTTCCTCCTTGACCACCGTACCTTCTGATTCATTCAGACTGGAGCGCACAACAAGCTGCACCCCATACTTTTTCGCCATTTCCACTGAGCGGTTGTGTAAAACGCCTGCTCCGGCCGTAGCGAGATCCAGCATTTCATCGTATGTAATTTCTTTTAATTTTTTCGCATTTTTTACGATTCTCGGATCAGCTGTATACACTCCATCGACGTCTGTATAAATTTCACACAGATCTGCGTGAAGCACAGCCGCAAGCGCTACCGCCGTCGTATCAGAGCCTCCTCTGCCGAGCGTCGTATAATCGTCATATTTATTCATTCCCTGAAATCCTGTCACAATGACAATTTTTCTGTTTTCCAGCTCCGTCTGAATGCGGTCGCTGTCAATTCCTTTCAGTCTGGCATTTCCATATTTTGATGTCGTATGCATCTGAACCTGAAATGCGTTCAGAGAGATTGCCGGAACGCCTAAAGCCCCCATTG
The DNA here is from genome assembly GCA_030526005.1 of Eubacteriales bacterium. GTDB lineage: Bacteria > Bacillota > Clostridia > Lachnospirales > Lachnospiraceae > JAGZHZ01. The sequence continues at coordinate 55,493 of JAUNDP010000012.1, read as the reverse complement.
CCATTGCCATCAGAGCAACCGATGTCTGTTCTCCTGTTGTCAGGAGCATATCGAGTTCTCTCTTGGAAGCAGACGGATTGATTTCTCTTGCCTTTGCAAGCAGCTCATCTGTTGTCTTTCCCATTGCAGACAGGACAACGACCACATCGTTTCCTTTCTGGTAATCTGCAATGCAGCGTCTTGCCACATTAAAAATTCGTTCCTTATTGGCAACGGATGTGCCGCCGAATTTTTTTACTATCAGCATGTTTTCCTCCTGTGAAGCAGAGACTTTTCCTACTCTCTCATCTGTTTTATGCGAAGCGTTATTTTTTCAATGATCGTTTATTCGAGATGATCGTTTTCATTCTGAAACAGATGATCGATTAATTTGTAGCCCTCTGCAATATAATTTCCACTTTTTTTCGCATCTGCTTCATTATAAATCCAATTTTCGTGTTTTTCAACTGTATTATCATATAAAAGGTATGGAACAGGATCCGCTGTGTGCGTGCGCACCCGGATCGGAGTCGGGTGGTCAGGCAGAACAAGCAGTCGATATGCTTCGCCTGATTCATCCATCTTCTCTTTGACATATCGGATAACTCTCTCGTCCAGATACTCGATCGCCTGAACCTTTCGCTCCACGCTTCCCTGATGCCCCATCTCGTCCGGCGCTTCCACATGAATGTATGCAAAGTCAAATCCTTCATTTAATACCGCATCCACTGCCGCTTTTGCCTTTCCTTCATAGTTTGTGTGAAGACCGCCGTTCGCACCTTCCACAATAATATTTTTCATTCCGGCGCCGACTGCGATTCCTTTCAGAAGATCTACCGCTGAAATCATTGCGCCTTTTTTATGATTTTTTTCCTCAAAGGAAGACAGAGACGGTTTCGTGCCTGCTCCCCAGAACCAGCAGCTGTTTGCCGGATTTAAGCCTTTTTTTCTTCGCTCCTGATTGATCGGATGATCCTTTAAAATCTCATAGCTTCTGATCTGCATCTGACGCAAAATCGGATCGCTTGGAAGATAGGATTTAATTTTCTGTGTCAAAATGTCATGTGGCTGCGCCAGATCTGCGATGCTGCCGTTGTTCCAGATCAGGCAATGGCGGTAGCTCGTTCCTGCATAAAACTGGTATTGCTCATTTTCCAGCTCTTTTTTCACTGCATCCAATAAGATCGCAGCGTCTTCTGTGCTGATCTCATCGGAACTGTGATCGATCATCGTCTTTTCTTCATACGGTTCCTCCTCCGACAGTGTCACAAGGTTGCATCTGAGCGCAACGTCCGTATCTTTCATCGGAACTCCGATGCTCAAAGCTTCCAGCGGAGACCGTCCGGAATAATACTTTTTCGGATCGTATCCTAAAACAGCCAGATTTGCTGTGTCGCTTCCCGGTTTCATGCCCTCTGGTATCGTATGTACCAAACCGATCTCAGACTTAGGAGCCAGCTCGTCTAGCGTCTTTGTGACTGCATAGGAAAGCGGCGTCTTTCCTCCCAGCGATTCAATCGGTTCATCTGCCATTCCATCTCCCAAAACTACGATATATTTCATTTTTTCCTCCTGTATTTTATAAATTTTCAAAGGTTCCCCACAAAATCAAAAAAATATTTTGTGGGGAACCTCCAAAGATTTTTCTTTTTTCAATTCATCTTATCTCATATATTTTGAAGATTCCGCCATTTTTCTTTTACTCTGCACGGCGAACACGAATCCGGCTGATCACACTGCCGAATTTTTCTTTTCTTTCTTCAAATTCTGCTTCTGTCATTTCTTCTGTGACAAAACCAAATTCTCCCGGCAATTCCTCCAGCACAACTGGTTTCACACGTCCAAATATTGCTTCTGTTTTTTCTAAATCGGTCTCTGCTGTTTTGCATACGCGCACGAAGAACATACTTTTAGATGTCTTGACATCCGCAAGCGCCAGACGCTCTTCGCCCCAGGAAGCCATCACATTTCTGCCTCTGTTTTTTGCCTCGTCTACGATATCTCCTACCACTGCGCTTGCTGTCGGCAGCTTTCCGGCGCCGCTTCCATAAAACATGGCGTCTCCCAGCATATTTCCATGCACAAAAATAGCATTAAATACGCCGTTCACGCTGAAAAGCGGATCTTCCTTGTCCACAAGGACAGGGCAGACCATCGCATAGACGTCCTCTCCCTCGCGTCTGCTGCTCGCCAGCAGTTTGATAGAGCAGTTCATCGCCTTTGCATATTGAATATCAGCTAAAGAAATCTTTGAGATTCCTTCTGTATAGACATCTTCAAAATTTACCTGTTTCCCAAATGCAAGGGAAGACAAAATCGCAATTTTACGGCAGGCATCATATCCTTTCACATCTGCCTCAGGATTTCTCTCCGCATATCCTTTTTCCTGCGCCTCTTTTAACACATCGTCAAATTCAGATCCCTCCTGGATCATTTTAGACAGAATATAGTTTGTCGTTCCATTTAAGATACCGGTGATCTCATCAATCTGATCTCCTGTCAGAGAAGAATTTAACGGACGGATGATCGGAATTCCTCCGCCGCAGCTCGCCTCAAACAGATAATTGACATTGTTTTCTTTTGCAGTCTGCAAAAGCTCTGCCCCGTGCCGTGCAACCAGTTCTTTGTTGGATGTGCATACGCTTTTTCCGGCCATCAGAGCTTTTTTTGTAAAGGTGTAAGCCGGTTCTACGCCTCCCATCACCTCTGCTACAATCGCCACTTCAGGATCATTTAAAATCATATTAAAGTCATGTACTATTTTTTCCTGAATCGGGTCTCCCGGAAAATCTCTTAAATCTAGCACATATTTGATCTGAATTTCTTCACCTGTTTTTTTAGCGATACTGTTTTTATTTGTATTGAGTACTTCCACCACTCCTGATCCTACTGTGCCATATCCTAATATTGCGATCTGAACCATTTTCTTTTCACTCCCTAGCTAAAATTTTCAGGTACTGAACACCTGATTTCTCTTCAATTTCTTCAATCATCTGCGAAATATCTCCCGTGTTCGGCAAAACCTCCACACTTAATGTGAGGGAAGCAATCCCGTTAATCGGAATACTCTGATGAATCGTCAGAATATTTGCCCTGAACTCTGCCACAATCTTTAATACATCCGATAACAAACCAGGTTCATCATCCATCTGTATCACAAAAGTGATCGTTTTTCCTTTTGCGTTTTGATGAAAAGGGAAAATATCATCCTTATATTTATAAAAAGAGCTGCGGCTGATTCCGGTACGCTCTGTCGCTTCCTGCACCGTCTCTACCTTTTCCGATTCCAGAAGTCGTTTCGCCTCGACCACTTTTAAGAGAACTTCCGGAACTGCTTTTTGTTTTACAACAAAATATTTGCTTTTCTCTTCCATCTGTCTATATTCCTCCTCCGTGTTTGCACCAGAGATACATCTGTTTTCATAAGGAAGATCGTACCACATTTATTGCTTTCATGCAAGACTTTTTTCTCTGCACAAAAAGTTCAAAAACCTATACTTCCTCCCCCGTGATCATCCTGATTTTGACTTCCGTTTCCTCCTGCCACATCTGCTTCTGTCTCTTCTCTTTCAATCCGTCTTCTTGTCACAGTATGGTGAATGAGATCATCGGTCTGTTTTGTCATATCAAGCGTAGCATTTTCCCGGTATGCGTATGCAGCTGTCTTTCTGTTCGCATGATACTTTCTGCGAATCACCAAGAAAAAAATTCCACCAACAAGCAAAGCCGTCAAAAACGCGCCTTCTGCCTCACTTGCCGTGATTTCTTTTTTCTCCTCAAACTCTGCTTCGTCTCCATGCGTTCCAGACGGGATCTGTTCCATATCTTTCAAAGAAGCAATCGTCTTTTCCCCAAGTTGTGTAAATACCTGATAATATGCTCCATCTGATGCATATGGTTTCACTTCTTCCAGTACTTCATCAACTCTCTCATCTGTCATGCTGTTTCTCATACTTCCTGTTGTGGAGACGGTCAGCTGTCTGTTATCCATGTCGATAAAAAATAAAATTCCATCCTGTTTTTCAAATCCATGGCTGTCATAAAATTGATCTGCATACGTCTTTGTGTCTTGATTTCCTGTATCTTCTGATGTCAGAAAAACAAAATTTTGTTTCTCTGTTTCTTTCTTCTCTTCTGCCCATCCCTGCAGCGTTTGTTCCTGCGCTTCACTCAAGAGATCTGCCTGATCGTATACATAGGATGTCTGTGCCTGACCATGATATGGCATAAAGAAAAGGAAAGAAAAAATCAGACATCCGATCCCTGTTTTCCATTTTTTCATGCGAGATATCCTCCTATCATGCAAAGTATCATCACTGCGACCGCCAGAAGTCCCGAATGAAGCCATAATTTTTTGTAAGAGATAGGAAATTTTCCGCATATCTTTCCATCTTGTCCATTCATTGCATAGTAATAAACTTCATTATTTTTCCCCTTATAGGTCAATGTCCAGACAGGGACCAGCACATACTTCCATTTTTCTTCTATCATATGAACAAAGCAGCTGTCTATATTTTTTACACTATATCCTCCCATGGATTGTTCCAGCATCTTTTTCGTATGATTTTTGACTTCTCTTTCGACCTCATCTTCCAGTTCTCTTTTTTCTATATCGCGCTTTTCCGCCTGAAACCCTGCAAGATATCCCATGGAAAATGGCTTTGCCTGCGCAAGATCGAATGGATGAACGCCTTGTGTCAGATCATTTTTTGCTTTTCCAAGCGCATTCTTTACGATATTTTTAAATTCTGCCTGCCCTGCTCTCTCCACATGGTAGGTATTTCTCTCTGTAAATTCGATATCACCCTGTCTCCAGACACGAGTACGGACACCTTCTCCTCTTAAATTTCCTTCTGCCTTACATTCACAGACCCAGAATGGAAAGTAAACTCCTTTCAGCATCTCAATCTGTTTTTTCTGAAAAAAGCGAGCAGGCACATATTTTTTCGTTTTCACAAACTGTAAAAAGCGTCTCTCTGCCTCTTTTTTGTCAAATGCAAACGGAAGGATCGCATCCGGCATATATTCTCCCGACAGTTTTCCGGATAAGACGACAGGCGTATGACAATAATAACAAACAGTCGCCGCTGTCGTCTCGTCTGTCACAATCTCTGCGCCACAGGAAGGACAGGTGTAGACCATTCCTTCAAATTCTTCTCTCTTGTCCTCTCCAGCGTCAAAAGAATAGGATTCTGCCGTCTCTCTTTCCATCTCTTTTTTTTCTTCCACTTCAAAATCAGATCCGCAATAATCACATTTATATCTCTGAATAGTTGGATCAAATCGTAACTCTCCTCCACAGTTTGGACAATGGTAGCTGACCGCTGCCATCTGACCCCCTCCTCTCGTTTTCTTCTCTCATTATCCTTTTATGGGCGTGGTTTTCCGCATCCCTGGCAAAAATTCCCTTCATTGACCGTGCTGCAGCTGCATGTCCATCTCGTATTTTTTAAATGTGGTTTCCCACAGCCTTGACAGAAATTTCCTTCATTGACCGTACCGCAGCTACATCGCCATCTGTTATCCTGTATACGAGGTCTTCCACATCCCTGACAAAATCTGCCTTCATTCACAGTGCCACATTCGCATCGCCATTCTCTGGCGCCCTTGCTGTAAGCAGAATCATTCTCCCCGCTGGTTCTGTGCTCTTTTGAGTTCATATTTTGCTGTTGGTTCCATAACAGAGCATTGCCTGCTCCAAACGATGCCATCCCCATATTGACGCCCATAAACCCATTCATGCTGCCGGACGGATTGTTTCCTGCCGCTTCTATGCCACGCGCAATCGCTCCCTGAAGATATCCTTCTCTGACATATGGATCTCCTAACATGGCGCCTTTGTTTCTCATCTGAATCAGCGCTTTCGACTCTTCATCATAAGAAAGATTGGCGATTCCGACATTCTGAATCTCCACCCCTCTACTGTTTCTCCACAATTCGTCCAGCACATCTGCCATATATTTACTCAGTTCTCTGCTCTTAGATGTCACAAAAGAAATGCGGATGCCATCGACAGACATCTGATTGATACTGGACTGCAGCGCATCTAAAAATTCATTCCGAAACTGTTCGCTGATCTCTTCCGCTTCTATCTGATCTCTGTTTCTCGGCACGACTTCCTCATAAAACTTCAGCGGATCTGTAATTTTAATCGAGTATGTGCCATGTGCCCGAAGAAACAATTCTGCCTGATAAAAATTGTCAAAATAATTGACTGGGTTTTTTGTTCCAAACTTCAGGCCCCTTATTTCCTGTAAATTGATGTAATACACTCTTTGCTCCTGAGGCGTAATTCCTCCAAATTTGATTCTCTCAAATGTCTCTGTCAGCGCATCCCCCAGCTCCCCATTATACATAGAAGGCATACAGGAATTATCAACCGTATAATAGCCCGGTTCTGCTGTATAGTCGATGATTCTTCCGCCGTCTGTCACGATCATAAACTGGCTGTCATATACATGAATGACAGAACCATTCGAGATGATATTTTCATTTCCCCGACGGTTTCCGCCGCGTCCTCTTCGCACTTGAACGCCTCTTGTCATGACCGTCTGTTCTCCCATGTCTTCCGGCTCAATTACTTCTAAAAACTGATCCTGTAATCCTTCTCCGATCGCTGTTGTCGCACTGCTTATCATTGATTTAATAATTCCCATCGCAATTCCTTCCTAAAAAAACAGACACCAGGGTCAATGCCTGATGTCTGCTGATTCTATTCTTCTTCCTTCTTTTTTCCAAGTGTCAGCCATTTCAGGTAGGCATTGATAAAATGATCAATGCCGCCATCCAATACCTGCTCGGCATTTCCTGTTTCGGCATTTGTACGATGATCTTTCACCATCGTATACGGCTGGAGAACGTAAGAGCGAATCTGGCTTCCCCATCCGTTATCTGACACCTCGCCTCGGATATCAGAAAGTTTCTCTGCATTTTTCTGCTGTTCCATCAAATATAATTTTGCTTTCAGCATCTGCATTGCCTTGTCTTTGTTCATATGCTGAGAGCGCTCATTCTGACACTGCACCACAATATTCGTCGGCAGATGTGTAATTCGGACTGCGGAAGAAGTCTTATTGATATGCTGACCGCCGGCGCCGCTGGAACGGTATGTGTCCACACGGATATCCTCGTCTCGGATTTCAATATCAATATTTTCTTCAATGTCCGGCATGACATCGCATGAGACAAAAGAAGTCTGACGTTTTCCTGCCGCATTAAATGGTGAGATGCGCACAAGACGATGAACGCCTTTTTCTGATTTCAGATAGCCGTACGCGTTTTCTCCATTTACCTGAAAGGTCACAGACTTGATTCCGGCTTCGTCTCCGTCAAGATAATCAAGCACTTCCACCTGATATCCTTTCTTCTCTGCCCATCTTGTATACATACGATAAAGCATTCCCGCCCAGTCGCAGGACTCTGTTCCCCCGGCTCCGGCATGGAGCGTCACAATCGCATTGTCCTTGTCATACTCTCCGGAAAGCAGTGTCTTTACACGGATTCCTTCATAGGTCTCAATAAAGTCATCCAATTCAGCCTGAATCTCCGGAATCAAAGAAGCGTCATTCTCCTCATAGCCCATTGCAATCAGTGTTTCAATGTCTTCATATTTCTGTTTCAGCTGACGATACGTCTCCACATCGTCTTTCAGTCCCTTTAAGGTTTTCATGGACTCCTGAGACTCTTCCGGTTTATCCCAGAATCCCGGTTCTTCCATCTTTCTCTCTAATTCCTGGATACGCTGCTCTTTGTTAGCCAGGTCAAAGTGAATCCCTCACTTCCACCAATGGTTTCTCATATGTACCGAGAACGTACTTAAACTGATCTAATTCTACCATTCGCTTCACCTTCTTTCCTAAAAATCAGGAAAAAGGAATGTCGAAATGGCAAGCCTTTTTCCTGTCTGCTTTTCTATTCTATTTTTTATACTCTTTTTCTTCCGCAGCACTGTTTATATTTTTTGCCGCTTCCGCATGGACATGGATCATTCGGATAAACCTTGTTTTCTTCGCGTTTCTTCGGCGCTTTTGCAAGACTTTCATCCTTATTTGTTCCTGTCACTTTTGCTACTTCTTCTCTCTCTACTTTCTGTTCCAGTTTTACATGGTACAGAAGCTGGATCGTCTCTTCCTGAATGGCAGCTGACATTTCATTGAACATGTCATATGCCTGCATTTTATATTCTACTTTTGGATCTTTCTGTCCATATGCCTGAAGTCCGATTCCCTGACGCAGCTGTTCCATATCGTCGATATGATCCATCCACTTCCGGTCAATTACCTTTAAGAGAATGACACGCTCCAACTCACGCAGCTGTTCTGCTTCTGGGAACTGTGCTTCTTTCTCCTCGTACATTTTTACTGCTTTTTCTTTCAGATACTGTCTCAGTTCATCCTTCTTTTTGATATCTTTAATATCTTCCTCTGTGATCGGCTGCAATGGAATAATACGCAGAACAACTCTGTCCAGTTCTTTTAAATCCCACTCGCTGCGTTCCTGATCGGATGGGATGCACAGATCGATATAGCGGTCTACGCAGTCATTGATCATCTTAAAGATAGAATCTCTCATGCTCTCGCCGTCAAGTACGCGACGTCTCTCTTTATAAATGATCTCACGCTGTTCGTTGTTGACCTGGTCATATTCCAGCAGGTTTTTACGGATTCCATAGTTGTTGCTCTCAATCTTCATCTGCGCTTTTTCGATTGCGCTGCTGAGCATTTTATGTTCAATCTGTTCGTCTTCCTTTACTCCGAGAGATTTAAATACTCCCATCAGTTTTTCTGATCCGAACAATCTCATCAGATCGTCTTCCAGAGAAATGTAAAATCTGGATTCTCCCGGATCTCCCTGACGTCCGGAACGACCGCGCAGCTGATTGTCGATACGTCTTGATTCATGACGCTCTGTACCGATAATTTTTAATCCGCCCAGCTCTTTTGACTTGTCATCCAGCTTGATATCCGTACCACGTCCAGCCATGTTTGTCGCAATCGTGACTGCTCCGTGAATACCGGCGTCTGCCACGATCTCAGCTTCCATCTCATGGAATTTCGCATTCAGGACTTTGTGAGGAATTCCCTCTTTTCTCAGCATAGAGCTTAAAAGTTCGGATGTATCGATTGTGATCGTACCTACCAGAACAGGCTGACCTTTATCATGCGCTTCTTTGATGGCTCTTACAACTGCATGGAATTTTTCCTTTTTCGTCATATAAACAGCATCGTCTAAATCTTTTCGCTGAACCGGACGGTTTGTCGGAATTTCCACAACGTCCATGCCATAGATTTCACGGAATTCTTTTTCTTCTGTGAGAGCGGTACCAGTCATACCACTCTTCTTTTCGTATTTATTAAAGAAGTTCTGGAATGTGATTGTGGCAAGCGTCTTGCTCTCTCGTTTTACTTTTACATGCTCTTTTGCCTCGATTGCCTGGTGCAGACCGTCAGAATATCTTCTTCCCGGCATAATACGACCTGTAAACTCATCGACGATCAATACTTCATCATCTTTGACAACATAGTCTTTATCGCGGAACATCAGATTGTGTGCGCGCAGCGCCAGATCAATATTGTGCTGAATTTCCAGATTTTCCGCATCAGCAAGGTTTTCAATATTAAAGAATTTCTCTACTTTTTTGATACCATCCTGCGTCAGGCTGACAATCTTATCTTTTTCATTTACAATAAAGTCTCCGGTCTCTGTGATCTCTTCTCCCATGATCGCAGACATTTTTGTCACTTCGCCGCTTGCCTCGCCGCGTTCCAGCTGTCTTGCCAGAATATCGCATACTTCATATAATTTTGTTGACTTTCCGCTCTGTCCGGAAATAATCAGAGGTGTTCTTGCCTCGTCAATCAATACGGAGTCGACCTCATCGATGATCGCATATGCCAGATCTCTCTGTACCAGCTGTTCTTTGTAGATAACCATGTTGTCTCTCAGATAATCAAATCCCAGCTCATTGTTCGTCACATAAGTGATATCGCACGCATATGCCGCTCTTCTTGCATCGTTGTCCATATCATTTAAAACAACGCCGACTTTCAGGCCTAAAAATTCATGCACCTTTCCCATCCACTCAGCGTCACGCTTTGCCAGATAGTCGTTGACGGTTACGATGTGAACGCCTCTCCCTGTCAGCGCATTTAAATATGCCGGCGTTGTTGACACAAGCGTCTTACCTTCACCTGTTCTCATCTCAGCGATACGTCCCTGATGCAGAATAATCCCTCCGATTAACTGTACCGGATAATGCTCCATATTCAAAACTCTCTTGCTCGCTTCGCGCACGGTAGCAAATGCTTCCGGAAGCAGATCATCGAGTGTCTCACCTTGCTGCAGTCTCTTCTTATACTCTTCTGTTTTTCCTCTCAGCTCTTCATCCGTGAGCGCCTGCATTGTCGGGCGCAGATCTTCAATCTTTTTGACCAGAGGCATGATTCTTTTCAGCTCTCTGGAGCTATGAGTCCCAAATACTTTTTCAACAAACTTCATGTCACTTTCTCCTATTTCCGTTCTATTAAATTTCTTTTCTGTCTTTTTATCCGATGATTTTTCAGACAGCTGTCTTCAGTCTCCATGTTTGACATGGCAAAATCAGATTCTGCTGAAAACATAATTCTGTTTCTTATTGTAGCACTTTCCATTGATGAACACAACAAAATTTTTTTTCCTTCTCCCCACATATTTCTTCTTTTTTCTTTTATTTTCTTTTTTCTGTCCCTATCGCATCAGACAGATCAGCGTCAAAACAGCTGCTGCTGTGCATCCGATATAAAAAAGTGCTTCATCCGCCCATCCATCTGCCTTACATAATTTCAGCGATACGCCGCCTGGAAACGGATACCACAGACGGATATTTTTTTTATTAAAAATATCCAGCACGAGATGAGAACTCATCGCCACTGCAAACGAACCTGCCGCTTTTGGAATCACCAGATATACAAGTCCGGAAAAAATCAGCACTGCTAAAAGCGAGTGCATAAAAGAACGGTGCGGCTGTTCTTTTCCAATCACACACATAGCCAGAAATCCGATAATCCCTGCCGCAATCGGCCACAGCTCCCGCTGCGATATAATTTTCTGCATGATCCCAAAATCAAATTTCCACTCAGCCAGTCCTGCTGTCAGCACTGCCAGGATCGAAAACAAAATCACACGTTCTGCCTGTCTGTGGGCATGAGAACTATCCACATCAATATCGCAGATCACCGATCCGACTGCGGCGGCGGCAAAACAAAGCGCCGTCTCTTTCCAGCCTGAAGGCAGGATTACAGCAAGCGCTGCCGCCTCCCCTACCACGAAATGCGTTTTTCCTGTCATAAACTCTCCATTCTTTTGTACTTTTTTATCGCAACAAAAAATTCCCCGCTGTTTTGAAGCGGGGATTTTCTTTCACTATTTAGAATTCTGGTTCAATCAGTCCATATGTGTTGCCTTTTCTCTTATAGACTACGTTTACTTCCTCTGTCTCTGCATTACAGAATACGAAAAAGTTATGTCCCAGCAGTTCCATCTGGATGCAGGCATCTTCCGGATACATTGGTTTCATTCCAAAATGTTTTGTGCGGATAATCTTGATCTCTTCCGGATCATCCTCTTCTGTCTCCATAAATTCCGGCTGGAAGATTCCGCCTTCTTTGTGTTTCTCAATAATCTTATTTTTATATTTCCGCAGCTGTCTCTCGATCACTTCTTCCACAAGATCAATGGACACATACATGTCATTGCTGACCTGCTCTGAACGAATAATATTTCCTTTTACCGGAATTGTAACTTCTATTTTTTGTCTCTCTTTTTCAACGCTGAGTGTAACAATAATCTCCGTATCAGGAGTAAAATACCGTTCCAGCTTTCCAAGTTTTTCTGTAACTGCATTTCTTAAGCCTTCGGTAATATCAATATTCTTTCCGCTGATTGTATAACGCATATGACACACCCCTTTATCCTGTTTTTAGTAAAGCAGATGATTTACTATAAACTGATTATACCATATTCTCTGTACTTTTCAATACAATTTCTTGAGCTTTTTTATTCTTTTTCATTTTTTTAATATTTTTCACACAATTTTAAAACTTTTTCGTATTCCATATGACCGCCAAAAAGATCAAGCGCGCTTCCAATCGTCACATCTAATCTGTTTTTCCCAGCTTTTCTCAATTCCTCCAAATCCTGAAAGCTTCCTACTCCCCCTGCATATGTAATCGGAATTTTCCCCCATTTCCCCAGCATCTGCACAAGCGGCGTTTCAATTCCGGATGCTTTTCCTTCCACATCTACAGCATGAATCAAAAATTCCGCACAATGCCCAGCCAGCTCATCCAGTACCTTTTCTGACAATACGACGTCCGTAAATTTCTGCCATCTGTCTGTCACAATGTAATACTGTCCGTCCCTTTTCCTGCAGCTTAAATCCAGAACCAGCCGCTCTTTTCCCGTCTCCCGCTCCATTTTCTCCAGATTTTCATACTGGATCTGTCCATTCTGAAAGACAAAAGATGTCACGATCACATGGGATGCGCCTGCGTCCAGATAGAAGGAAGCATTTTCACTGTGAATTCCTCCTCCGATCTGCATTGCCTCCCTCCATTCCTGAAGCGCTGCGACAGCCTGAGCCTTTGTCGCCTCATAATATGGTGAGGAAGCATGGTTCAGCAAAATAATATGACCGCCTTTCACATCATCTCGACGGTAAAATCGGGCAAAATCTGCCGCGCCAAGCTCTGATACAAAATTTTCCTCTGCCTGATCTCCCTCATCGCTCAAACTTCCTCCCACAATCTGTTTTACTTTTCCATTATGTATGTCAATACACGGGCGAAACCGCATCGTTGTTCTCTCCTCTCTGCTCTTTTTTTATTATTTCTGAAATACAAACTGTCCATGTACGGTTATTATATCAAACTTTACAATCCGTGAAAAGGCAGGAAACTTTTCCCGCGCTTCAAAAAGTTTTCTGCCTCTTTCATTTTTATCGTGCACTTTCCTGCATGCCATCTTCCGTCATATGGTACGTCTCTGTCTCATTGTCGTTCCATTCTCTCTTCGTATCTTCTGCGCTGTCTTTGATCCCGTCTCCGACATCTTCTACTCCATTTTTAATTCCTTCTCCGATATCTTCCACTCCATCTGCGATTCCTTCGCCTAAATCTTCCAGAACTCCTGTCTCTCTTTCTGTGCTGTCTCTCCTGATATCTCCGTTTTTGTCTGTCTGTGCTGTTCTGTCTTCATCATTTTTTCTGTTCTCATCCATATCATCCATGATACCATTGTCCATTTTGCCATCATCATTCTTTGTTCTGTCTCTCTCTGTCGTTTTCTCTGTCGCAGTACGTTTTCTCTCTGTGGAAGGCACAGATCGTTCTGTCTTTTCTGTTGCTTTTGTAGAATTGTCATTTCCACATCCTGTCAGCCCTAAAATGCACAATGCAACCAGACATCCTGCGGCATACGGTTTTATTTTTTTCATGAAAATTCCTCCTGCTATTTCATTTTTTTATATGAGAAGCATCCAGACGCTTTTTAATAATATGTACAATTCTGATTTTTCTATGCACCTGTTTTTTCCGCAACTCTTTTTTTCTGATCTGGATTATGATATAATGAATTCATTTCTGAGACAGAAAAATTTTTTAGAAAGAGAGAAAGAATATTATGGATTTCTTGCGTTTTCTGGCACAGCACCGCACGCCTGCCGGTGAAGCGGTCTTTCAGTTTTTTACTTATTTTGGTCAGGAACTTCTGATCATTTTAATCTTATGTCTGATTTACTGGTGTCTTCATAAAAAACTTGCCTACCAGATCGGTCTTACTTTCTTTGCGTCGGGACTGCTTATGCAGATTTTAAAAATTGCTTTCCGCATTCCACGCCCGTGGATTCTCGATCCGGAATTTGAGGCAGTTGCCTCAGCGGTCACAGCTGCCACAGGCTATTCTTTTCCAAGCGGTCACACGCAGGCGGCGACTGCTTTATTTGGAACGCTTGCCCTATTTTTCAAAAAGACATGGCAGAAAGTCGTATGCGTTTTTCTTTTTCTGGCAGTCGGATTTTCCAGAATGTATCTCGGTGTCCATACGCCAAAAGATGTCCTCGTCTCTATGACTTTGACTCTTTTGATTGCATTTGGAATTTCACGCCTTGCCTCTTATATGGAAACGCATCGTGTGTCATCCGCTTTGATTGGAATCATTTTAGCCCTCTGTTCCGTTTTCACCGCCGTCTTTGCTTTCGTTTTCTTAAACCGTCAGCTGATCGAAGCGGAATATGCCGCTGACTGTCTCAAAGCAGCAGGAGCCGGAATGGGTTTTGCGCTTTCCTGGTATCTGGAACACGCCTGCCTGAATTTTGAAAATAAAGTTCCATTGAAAAAACAGACGCTTAAATTTATTATAGGGATCTGCGTGACAGCCATTCTGGAATTTGGATTTAAATATCTCATCGGAGATGGACTTCTTCTCGGCGCTCTGCGCTACTTTATCATTGTATTTTGGGCAATCTGCCTCTTCCCGATGCTTGATAAAAAATTTTCCTGGGGATTCTTTTCTTTCCCGTCAAAGAGTCAAAGTTAAAGTAAAATCCACTTTTCACTGCTTATCTGTCAGATATCTGAAAGCAGAAAATAAAAAAACAGAATTGCCGCTTTTCTCTGCCGCAATTCTGTTTTTTATTTTGTACAAAATATCATCTGACGATTCTGCCGCTTTTTGAAGATCACATTTTTTATCGCACGTCTCCCATATAGAACAGCGCCACTGTGCCCGGACCGGAATGTGCTCCGATTGTCGGTCCCACATAGTTGATCACAAAGTTATGGATTCCGAATTTCTCCTCCACCAGCTTTTGCACATATTTCACATCTTCTATACAGTCTCCGTGACTGATAAATACAACGTCATTTTTATCGCGATAGCTTCCTATCTGACGCTCCATGCTGGATACCAGCTCTGCAAGCGCTTTTTTTCTTCCGTGCGCCTTTGACACATTGATGAGATGACCTTCATCATCCACATGAAGCACTGGCTTAATTTTAATCATCGTTCCTAAAATCGCCGTTGTCTTTGAGACTCTTCCTCCTCTGTACAGATGAAATAGATCATCCACGGTAAAATTATGACATATATTTCGTTTATGCTCTTCAATCCACTGGATCATTTCATCATAACTCAATCCTTTTTTCTGTTGTTCCAGCGCTTTATGAACAAGCAGTCCTTCTCCCAGAGAAGCGCTTAAAGAATCAATGATTGTGATTCTGTGACCGCATCCTTCTTCCTCCAACTCTCTGGCTGCGATCTGCATACTGTTGTATGTTCCGCTCAGTCCGCTTGAAAATGCAATGTGGATGATATCTTTATCTTCTTTTAAAAATTCCTGTAAATCACATTTCGCTTCCTCCGGATTTACCTGAGAAGTTGTAGGCATGGAACCATTTCTCATCTTTTCATAAAACAGATGACTGTCCATCCCATTCTTACTTGTGTATATTTCCCCTTCCAACATATAACTCAATGAGCACGTCTTGATATGATGCTCATTGAGATATTTCTCTGGCAAATCACTCATGTTGTCTGTTGTAATTAAGTACTCTCCCATATTTTTCTCCTTTCACATTTTCCGTCATATCTTTATGTTAAGATGAAAACAGCTTTCATATGTCAATCATTTTATCATATTTTTTAATAGAATCACAGCACGTTCCAAAATTTATTTTTTTAACTTTTCTTAAATTTTAACCTGTCATCCTGGAACTTCTCTTACAGCTCCATTCTGCTTTACTTTTCATTGAATAATATTTTCTTCTTATACATACAATATAGAAAATAAAAAGAAGGGGGCACGCAGATGAGTGCAAAAACGAAAATCCTGGTGTTTCGGATGCGTGAAATCATTTATACTGCAATCTTTGCAGTGCTGGGAATCATTCTGCTTGTTCTGCTGTTCTTTATGTTTCTTCCAGTTGCTGAAGAAACATCGGACGAAGGCAGCGCATCCGCGCCAAAATACATTGCCGGCGTCTACACTTCTCCTGTCAGCTTAAATGGAAGCAGCGTTGACGTAGAAGTTGTGGTAGACGAAAATCATATTAATTCCATTCGCCTTGTCAATCTAAATGATACCGTCTCCGCGATGTACCCGCTTGTCAGCCCTACACTTGACTCGATTGCCTCTCAAGTCTGCCAGAGTCAGTCTCTGGAAAATATTACTTATCCATCAGACAGTAAATACACTTCCCAAATGCTGCTCGATGCAATCTCCGAGGCGCTCACTTTGGCGGAAGGCGATATCTGACATAGAGCAATATTGGCGGTGAGGCAAAATGCCGGCATCCAGACGCCTCGCATACAAAACAAAAAAGGATGGCAGAAAAAATTCACTCTTTGCCATCCTTTTTGTTCTATTTACTCTTCTAATTCTTCCAGCTGATCCAGCCACAGCCTTGCGCACGCGTCGCTCGGCATTCTTAAATCTCCTCTCGGAGAGAGGGCTACGGTTCCGACTTTTGGTCCGTCCGGGAGACAGGAACGTTTGAACTGCTGTGCAAAAAATCTGCGGTAAAATGTTTTTAGCCATTTTAAGATCGTCTCTTTTTCATATACACCTTCAAATGCTTTCTTTGCTATTCTGTAAATCTTTGCCGGTTCATATCCAAAGCGCAGAATATAATATAAGAAAAAGTCGTGCAGTTCATACGGTCCAACAAGATCCTCCGTCTTCTGAGCGATCTCGCCGTCTTTTGGAGGAAGCAGTTCTGGGCTGACAGGCGTATCCAGCACATCATATAAAATATCAGCCAGCGCTCTGTCCTCGCAGGCATCGGCATAATACCGCACCAGATGACGGACAAGCGTTTTCGGAACGGATGCGTTCACCCCATACATTGACATATGATCTCCATTATAGGTCGCCCATCCAAGCGCAAGCTCTGACATATCACCTGTTCCGATCACCATTCCGCCAGTCTGATTTGCAATATCCATCAGCACCTGGGTGCGCTCTCGTGCCTGACTGTTTTCAAATGTGACATCGTGATTTTCAAAATCCTGCCCGATATCTGAAAAATGTTGATGTACCGCATTTTTGATATCGACTTCTTTTAAGACAGCGCCCAGTCTTCGCGTCATCTCGCACGCATTTGTGTAGGTGCGGTCTGTTGTTCCAAAACATGGCATCGTGACGCTAAGAATGTGATCTCTGCTGATTCCAAGCATATCAAAAGCCTTTGCCGTCACAAGAAGTGCAAGCGTGGAGTCCAGCCCACCGGAAATTCCTACAACTGCGCTCTGACAATGAGTATGTTCCAGTCTTTTCTTCAGACCCAGCGCCTGAATCGTCAGAATTTCTTCGCACCGTCTGTCACGGATTTTCTGATCGTGCGGCACAAACGGGGACGGATCGAAGAAACGGTCTAATTTTTCTTCTTTCATCTCCAGTGAAAATGCAATCTTTTCATATCCTGTGTTGTCCGTCTGAAATGTAGTAATTCTCCTTCTCTCACTGCGCAGACGGTTCAGATCCAGAATAGCATAAACGCTGGACTGTTCATAATTTTCTGCCTTTGACAGCACCGTTCCATTTTCTGCAATCACATTCTGTCCGGCAAAGACGAGATCTGTCGTCGATTCGCCCTCACCGGCATTTGCATAGATATATGCGCACAGCAGTCTGGCTGACTGTCCTGCAATCAGTGTTTCTCTGTATTCTTTCTTTCCGGTACACTCATCGCTTGCCGACAGATTGACGATCACCGTCGCGCCTGCCGCCGTATGCGAAATACTAGGCGGGGCTGGCACCCACAAATCTTCACAGATTTCTGCAGCGACACGCAGTCCTTCCATCTCACGGCAAGAAAAAATCTGCTTCATGCCAAATGGAATTGGATTTCCTTCATATTCGATCCATTCTACCGCCTCATTTCCCGGCGTAAAATTTCTTGCCTCGTAAAATTCTGCATAATTAGGGAGATTTTTTTTCGGAACAAGTCCAAGAAGTTTTCCCTTGCACACTGCCGCGGCAACATTGTACAGCTTTCCGTCTTTTTCCCACGGCAATCCCACAAAAATCAGACAGTCTTTTTCTCTTGAGTGAAAAAGAATCTTGTGAAGCTCATGCTTTGCCTCCTCCAGAAGATATTCCTGCCAGAATAAGTCCCCACATGTGTATCCTGTGATGCAAAGTTCCGGAAACACGACGATCTTGGCCCCGTTTTCTGCTGCTTCATCTATCATCTTACAAATCTGTATTCTGTTATATTCACAATCTGCGACACGTCCCTTCGGCGTCATGGCAACTACCTTTAAAAAACCATCAAACATGGACTTTTCCTCCTTTTTCACAGGCGTCTTCTATTTGCTTTTCTTTAAAATCTCTTTTAAATCTTCCACTGAAAATACATAGTTTGTATTACAGAAATGACAATTTACCTCTATCGGCTTTCCTTCCTCTATCATCTCTCGGATTTCTTTCTTCCCGATGCTGATGATCGCTTTCTCCACACGCTCTTTTGAACAGTTGCAGTAAAACTGTGTCGGAATTTTTTCGTTGATCTCCAGTCCAAACTCTCCTAAAAGTTCTTCCAGAATCATTTCCGGCGTCTTTCCTTCTTTTAACAGAGAAGTAACGGATGTCATCTGGCTTAATTTTTTTTCAAGCGCATCAATCACCTTTTCATCTGTAAACGGCATGAGCTGAATAATGAATCCGCCTGCTTCCTCCACTTCATTTTCCTTTGTCATCAAGACGCCAAGTCCCACAGAAGATGGAACCTGCTCAGAAGTAGCAAAGTAATAAGTCAGATCCTCTGCAATCTCACTTGTCTGCAGGGCTGTCTGTCCGACATACGGTTCTTTCATTCCCATGTCTTTTATGACATTTAAAATTCCGACTCCCACTGCCCCTGCAACGTCTAACTTTCCTTTTGCATTCGGCGGCAACATTACATCAGGGTGGTTGACATATCCCTTTACGTTTGCCTTTGAATCGGCCGTCACTGTGATTCCTCCGATCGGACCGCCGCCATGAATCTGAAGTGTCAGAAGATCGTCTTCGCCTTTCATCATGGAACCCATCATTGCTCCTGCTGTCATCAGTCTTCCAAGCGCAGCTGTCGCAACAGGGCTTAAATTGTGAACTTTTCTTGCATATTCGGTCAATTCTCTCGTCGTCGCAGCAAACGCGCGGATCTGGTTATCCGCCGCTGTGGCTCTTACAATATAATCAGACATTTTATTCTCTCCATTCTGTATTTCTGTGCAGAATCTTTTTCATTCCGCATTTTTTATTTTCCCTTTTCTCTGGCAATCACATACACTCTCTCGCTTTCTTTTTTCGGCTGCTGTCTTGTAAATGCCTCATAGCAGGCAATATATTCCATCCCTGCCTTCTCAATCAGTCTTTTCACGGTATCCAGGTCATACGCTTTCTGGTAGTGTGTCTCCTCATATTTCTGATATTTGCCGTCCTCTTCCCGGATGAACAGTGTCAGATCATACTCATTTACACGATCTTCCTCATAATATGTATTTTCCCATATAAAACTGCTCTCCTCACGGTTTTCTGCGATCGTCGCATCACCCAGCAGTTCTTCATATTTGTAGATCGTATTCAGATCAAAGATAAAAATCCCCTTTGGGTCCAGATAATTGTTGACGAGCTTAAAGACCGAAAGCAAGTCGTCTTCTTCCATCAGATAGTTCATGGAATCGCAAATGCTCACAATCGCTCTTACGGTGCCATACAGCTCAAACTCACGCATATCCTGCTGCAGATATAAGATATCGTGCCCCGACTCTGCTTTCTTTTCCATTGCAATCTCCAGCATTTCTTCCGACTGATCAATCCCGATCATATCATAGCCGGCATCTGCCAATCGCTCTGTCATACTGCCCGTTCCGCATCCCAGTTCCAGAATAATTCCATCTTCTATCCCATACTCTCTCAGCAGCGCAGTCACATATCTGCTCCATTCTTCATATGGAACATTGTCCATAAAGGTGTCATACACTCTCGCAAAACTTGTATATGCTTCCATGGCTTACCACACCTTTCCCAAAATTCCGTAGGAAACAATCGTCATAATACACGTCGCAAGCAGAATTCCAAGTATGATTGCCGGAAATGCTTTTCGGAAACGGATTCCCAGAAGAGATGCGATCAGCGCCCCTGTCCATGCTCCTGTTCCCGGAAGCGGAATTCCCACAAATAATACGAGGCCCCAGAATTCATATTTCTCGATCTGCTCTTTCTTTCCAAGCGCCTTATTTTCCAGTTTCTCCACCATCGGTTTAAATGTGCGCGTCTGCTTCAGTTTGTTAAAGATTTTTGTGATCAGCAGCAAGATGAACGGAATCGGTATGATATTTCCGATCACACAGATCACAATCGCCCGAATCATATCGATGTGCATCCAGGATGCAGCCAAAAGTCCCCCTCTCAGTTCCAGAATCGGAACCATAGAGACAACAAATGCAATCAGTTCTTTTGACAGAACTCCCGACAGATTCGTGGTAAACCATTGTACTAATGCTTCCATTATTTCCTCCTTTTATTTCAGATAAGTTTTTAAAAATGCAATCAGCTGATCCATCTCCTCATCTGTCCCGATTGAAATCCGCAGATGATTGTCAATTCTCGGCTGATTAAAATACCGGACATAAATACCGGATCGCTTTAAAGCCTCAAAAATGTCTCGCGCCCAGTAATTCTCATGTGTGACAAACAGAAAATTTGCCATGGAATCCTCAAATGAAAAGCCCAATTCTCTTAATTCTTCTTTGACACGCTCTCTCGTCTCCATAATTTTCTTTCTCGTTCCCTGAAAATACGCCTCATCTTCCAGCGCTGCCGGAGCCGCCGCAAGCGCCGTCTGATTCATCGTATAAGAATTAAATGAATATTTGACGTCGTTTAAGTATTTGATCAATGTCTTATTTCCCATCGCATATCCAACTCTCATTCCAGCCATGGAGCGTGACTTTGAGAATGTCTGCACAATCAGGACATTATCATATTTTTCAATCAGAGGCAATGCCGATATTCCCCCGAAATCAATATATGCCTCGTCAATAATTACAATGACATCCTGATTATGCCGGATGATATCCTCAATCTCATCGAGTGGCATCAGAATGCCGGTCGGCGCATTTGGATTTGGAAAAATTATGCCGCCATTCTTTTTATAATAATCGCTCGGCACGATTCGGAATCTTTCATCCAGAGGCTGTCTTTCATATGGAATCTGAAACAGATCCGCCCAGACATCATAAAAAGAATAGGTGATGTCCGGAAATAAGATCGGTTTTTGAGAGTTAAAGAAAGTCAGAAATGCCATCGCCAGAACGTCGTCCGATCCAACGCCTGCAAAGACCTGATCTTTCTTCAGATGATAATAATTTGCCAGACTCTCCACCAGAACGTCCGAGGTCGGATCTGGATATTTCCGCAGCCAGTCATAATCCATCTCTGAAAAACGGATCAGCGCTTTTCTCACCCCAGGAGCAGGCGGATACGGGTTTTCATTTGTATTTAATTTAATGATATCTTTTTGTTTCGGCTGTTCTCCCGGAATATAAGGAATCACTTTTCTTATATTTTCTTCCCAGACTTTCATCTTTGCTCTCCTCCTTCATCATTTTTATCTGCATCCAAAATCTTCTGCCAGTTTTTCAAAATATGGAAGCGCTCTCTGAATCGTCTCATATGCGACGCAATAGGCAATTCTTACATAGCCAGGACACGCAAAAGAACTTCCAGGCACAATCAGAATGTGATATTTTTTTGCGGCTTCACAAAATGCTTTCTCATCTTCCACAGGAGATTTTACAAACAGATAAAATGCTCCTTCTGGTTTGATGCAGGAGAATCCGGCCTTTTTCAGGCCCTCATATAGCAGTTCTCTGTTTCTGTTATAATAGGAAACGTCGCACTGCTCTTCAAGGCATTTTTTTATAACTCTCTGCTGGAGAGACGGCGCATTGACAAATCCTAAGATTCGTGTCGCCACATTTACTCCATCCAAAATCTCCTGACAGTCTGCCGCCTCATCCGGAATCACCAGATATCCGATGCGTTCTCCAGGAAGAGAAAGAGATTTACTGTAGGAATATCCCACAATCGTATTTTTATAGTACTTCGTCAGATAAGGAACCTTCACATCCCCATAGACCAGTTCTCTGTACGGTTCATCTGAAATCAGATAAATCTGTGTTCCAAATTCTTTTTGCTTCTGCCGCAGGATATCAGCCAGTTTCTGGATCGTCTCTTCTGAATATACAACGCCAGTCGGATTGTTTGGAGAATTTACGATAACGGCTTTTGTCTTCGGCGTCACAATCTTTTTAAATGCTTCCAGATCTGGCTGGAATGTCTCTGTGTCAGGCGGCACAACCTTTAAGACGCCGTCATAATTTTGGACATAGAACCGATATTCGCCGAAAAAAGGAGCAAACACGACAACTTCATCTCCAGCATTCAGCAGTGTTTTTAAAATCACATTCAGCCCGCCTGCCGCTCCGACTGTCATCACAATATTTCTCCCGGCAAATGATGTCCCAAACCGTCTGTTCAGAGAATCGGCGATCGCCTCTCTCACATCCTCATATCCGGAATTGCTCATATAGCCATGCACCATAACGGGATCTTCCTGACGGACAATATCCAAGATCGCTTCTCTGACGGATTCAGGCGCCGCCACATTCGGATTTCCCAGACTGAAATCGTATACATTTTCTGCCCCGACTTCACGCGCCATCTGTTTTCCCTCCTCAAACATAGCGCGGATTGCTGAACCATTTTTTACATATTCTTTCATTTTTTCTGATATCATCTTTGATTCCTTCTTTCTTCAAGCTTCCTCAGCGTTGTGTCACCCTTCCTTTTTCCAAAAGAATTGCCGGACGATAGGAAAGCTTTGCCTGACGCAGTCCTTCTTCTCCCATATCGTCCTCTCTGTTGACATACCGATACGATTCTGCCTCGTGAAGCACAAACTGCTGGTTGATCATCGGATATGCGCCTTCCACATCAGCAAGCGCTTTTTCGATATGCACAACCATCGTGTCATCACACGCCGGCTCTCCCATACAAAAGGCAACGACTCTTCCTCCTGTTTTCAATACTCCTCCCGTCAGATTAAGTTCTCGAAACAGACGCAGAGAATTTAACGCAACGCACATCTCTGCATTTTTTTCTTCGTGATCATTGCATCCATTCTGACTTCTCCACTCCAGAGCCATCTTAAAACACGCTTCCACGTTTTGTTCATCCAAAGCTTCATAACTCCAGTCCGGATACATACGCTTGAATTTATTAATATGGTTTTTCTTTCCATGATATTTCCTGCCGGGCAAATTTGCAAGCTTTTCTGTCTCATAAATATAATCTGCCATGTCTCTGTCATAGGAAATCGTAAATTTTCCAGGATACAGTTCCTCTAAAAGTTCAAACTGCTCTGGCGTCACCAGGTGCATCTGAAATGGAAAGCCCTGTTCTTTGCTGTACTCCATCAAAATATCGACGGTTTCTTTTATATCTTCCTTTTTTCCGATCGGGAAAGAAAAGCTCTGCACTTCTCCCTCTGTCTTAATGACCAGCGTCTTTCCCACAACGGCAATTCCTGCCGGATATTGTCGTCTCCAAAGGTACAAATTTGCAAACGTCTGCTCGCAGCTTCTGCTTTTCTGAAGTGACAGAAACTGCATTACCCAGTCTCTGTCCTCTAGTTTTGGTTTTTGAAAATTTAATTCCATCAATCTTTTCACCTCTAGCGATTATATAGCATCGCATAAATGCCATTTTGTCTTAACAATTCCTCATGTGTTCCCTGTTCCTCAACGCCATTCTCTGTCAGCACCAGAATTTTTCCTGCATTTCTGATCGTACTCAGGCGATGGGCGATCACAAATGTCGTCCTGTTTTTCGCCAGCTCTTCCAGAGAATGCTGCACAATTTTTTCACTTTCATTGTCCAGCGCTGATGTTGCCTCGTCAAAGATCAGTATCGGCGGATTTTTCAAAAATACACGCGCGATCGATAATCTCTGTTTCTGTCCTCCTGACAGTTTTACTCCCCTCTGTCCGATATCCGTCTGATATCCGTCCGGCAGTTCCATGATAAATTCATGTGCGTTCGCTCGTTTTGCCGCTTCCACTACTTCTTCATCTGTCGCATCTGGGCGTCCATATCTGATATTTTCCATCACATTTTCCATGAACAAATACACGTCCTGCTGCACAATTCCGATGTGATCTCTTAGATCTTTCAGTTTTATTTTTCGGATATCGGTGCCGTCCAGCAAAATTCTTCCTTTTTCCACCTCATAGAAACGAGGAATCAGGCTGCAAAGCGTCGTCTTTCCTCCTCCGGAAGCGCCCACAATCGCAATATATTCTCCGGCTTTCACCTTTAGATTAATATGGTTTAAAACATATTCTTTTTTCTCTCCATATCCAAAAGAGACATCTTCAAATTCCACATCGCCTTTCACATGGTCAAGGGGCAGAGCATCCGGCGCATCCTTGATATCCGGCTGGATATCCAGAATTTCCAGGAATCTCTCATAGCCGCTGTACCCATTTTGAAACTGTTCGGTAAAATTAATCAGCTTTTTGACTGGCTCTGTGAAATTATTGATATAAAGCAAAAATGTAATTAAATCAGTCACAACTAATTTTCCTTTTGTCAGCATCACAGCCCCTGCAATCAGCACGCCGATCGTCACCATGGTCGTAAGCGCTCCAAGTCCTGAGTGAAACCACCCCATATACCGATAACTGGTTCTTTTTGTGCTGACAAACCGCTCATTTCCCTGACGGAATTTTCGCATCTCCTCCGCCTCGTTTGCAAATGATTTGACGACGCGGATGCCTGAGAGACTGTCTTCGATCTGGCTGTTGATATCTGCAATTTTCGCTCTGTTTTCTTTAAACGCCCTTTTCATCTTCTTATTGAAGTAATACGCATACGCAGCCATGACAGGTATGAAGGCATAGGCGACAAGTGTCAGCGTTCCATTGATCTGGAACAGAATCACAAAAGATCCAATAAATTTAATCAGAGAAATCACAATATCTTCCGGTCCATGGTGAAGAAGCTCACTGATATCAAACAAATCACTTGTGACGCGTGACAGCAGCTGACCTACTTTCTGATTGTCATAAAAAGTAAAGGACAGTTTCTGATAATGCGAGAAAATTTCATTTCTCATATCATGCTCCATTTTGGCTCCCATAAGATGGCCATAATATGCAATATAAAAATTACAGAAAAATTCGACTGCGACAAGTCCCATCATCAAAATTCCTAATTTTATAATCTGATGAAGGGGTTCGCTTCCTTCCAGATAGACAACCTCGTTTGTGATATAGCGTACAATCAGTGGAATAATCAATGTGACTGCCGCTCCTGTCAGCGCGAAGAGCATATCGGTCCAGAATAATTTCTGATATGGCTTATAATATCCAATCAGTTTTTTCCATTTGTGTTCCATAAATTCCCTCCAAAAAATATTTCCGTTTTTCCAGCGTCATTCTTTCCTGTGTCTTTCCATCCTCCTTCCAAAAAGCCTGCACGCTATGCGCTATTATATCACAGCATAGCAGAAAAAGGAAAGCTACTACAATATCAAAAGATATCATAGCAGCTTTTTATTTTTTTACTCTACTATATTTTTACAAAGAAGATCAAGGTGTCTCATTTAATTTGCTCAAGCGAATTGCCTGGTCTGCTGCGATCAGGCTGTCGATGATTTCAGACAGATCGCCATTCATGATATCATCCAGTCTGTGCAGCGTCAATTTGATTCGGTGATCCGTCACACGTCCCTGTGGGAAGTTGTACGTTCTGATCTTTTCTGAGCGGTCTCCCGTTCCGACCTGGCTTCTTCTCGCCTCCGCCTCAGCATCGTGGCGTTTTTCCAGCTCCATCTCATACAGTCTGGAACGCAGCACTTTTAAGGCTTTATCTTTATTCTTCAGCTGTGATTTTTCATCCTGACAGGAGATGACGATTCCTGTCGGAATATGCGTCAGACGAACGGCAGAGTCCGTCGTATTGACACACTGTCCCCCGTTTCCAGACGCACGGAACACATCAAATTTACAGTCATTCATGTCCAGATGGAAATCAATCTCCTCCGCTTCAGGCATAATGGCAACTGTGATCGTGGAGGTATGGATTCTTCCGCCGGACTCTGTCTCCGGCACACGCTGTACACGGTGAACGCCGCTCTCATATTTCAGACGAGAGTATGCTCCTTTTCCGTTGATCATGAAAACAGCTTCCTTAAATCCGCCGATTCCATTCTCATTTAAGCTCATCATCTCCGTCTTCCAGCGCTGCATATCGGCATACTTCACATACATTCTGTAGATTTCGGCTGCAAATAATGCTGCTTCATCTCCGCCGGCGCCGGCACGGATCTCTACAATTACGTTTTTCTCATCGTTCGGATCTTTCGGCAACAGTAAAATTTTCAGCTCATGCTCCAGCTCTTCAATGCGTTTTTTTGCCTCGTTCAGCTCTTCTTTCAGCATCTCGCGCATCTCTTCGTCGGATTCCTCATCGAGCATCATCAGACTTTCTTCTACTGTCTCCTGACATTTTTTATATTCTCTGTAAGCATCCACAATCGGCTGCAGATCGCTTTGTTCTTTCATCAATTTCTGAAAACGTGCCTGATCGTTTACCACAGAAGGCTCATTTAATTCACTCATAATCTCTTCAAACCGGATCAGCAAATCTTCCAATTTATCAAACATGGTTTTTCCTCCTATCCTCTCTGTCCCATTACAACACGGTCAAGTCCCGCTAAATCTTTTATTACTTTTCTATTGTGATAGCCGGCTGCTCTCATCATCTCCGATACGTCCTTTGCCTGATCGCATCCGATCTCAAAACACAGCCAGCCGTCTTTCTTTAAATATGTCGCGCTTTCTTTTATAATTTTCCGATAGAAAAACAATCCGTCTTCCATCCCATCCAGCGCCATCCGCGGCTCATTGCACCGCACCTCTTCCATCAAAGTGTCGATCTCCTCCGTTGCGATATAAGGCGGATTCGACACAATGCAGTCAAACACTCCTGTCACCTGCTCAAACAGATCGCTTTTTACAAAAGTTACATCTGCCTGAAGCTGTCTGGCATTTTCCTGCGCCACCAGAAGCGCCTGTTCGGAAAGGTCAATGCCAACTCCTGCTATCTGTTCTGCCAGTTTTGCAATACTGATAATAATACAGCCGGAACCGGTACACAGATCCAGAACCCGATCGCCTTTTTTAATAATTTTAAGTGCTTCTTCCACCAGAATCTCTGTATCCTGTCTTGGTATCAGAACATATTTGTTTACATGAAACGGCAGTCCCATAAATTCCTGTTCTCCTGTCAGATGTTGGAGAGGAATATGAAGACTGCGCTTATTCAGAAGTTCCTGATACATCCTGTAGACTTCATCAGGTATCTCTTCTCCTCTATTCAGAAGAAACCAGGTGCGGTCTATCTTTCCGCAGTATTCCAACAGATACCATGCATCGACCGCCGCATTGTCAATATGCCTTTCGGCAAGGAGCATTTCTCCTTGCCGAAGTGCATTCTGCCACGTCATGCGCTTGCCTCCGCTTTTTCTTCTGTTGCATCTGGCTCTTCATAATGTTTATCAAAATTTTCTGCAAGATATTTTTTCCAGTCAAACACAGCTTCTACAGATGCGATTCCGACCTCAATCATGGAATCATCCGGCTCTTTTGTTGTCACTCTCTGAAGCATCATACCTGGTTTGCTCAAAATCTCAACAAATTTACTGTCACTGTTTCCGGCAATGCGGATAAATTCATAAGAAATTCCTGAGATTACCGGCACTAACAAAATACGATATACCACACGCAAAACAGGTGAGTCGGTGCGGATAAACATAAATGTCACGATACTGATGATCATTACAATGAGCAGAAAGCTTGTTCCGCATCTCTTATGGTGTTTAGAACTTTTTCTGACATTCTCCACAGTCAGATCCAATCCATGTTCAATACAGTTGATACATTTATGCTCTGCCCCGTGGTACATAAAAACTCTCTGAATCTCTTTCATTCTGGAGATCAAAAGGATATATGCCAGGAAAATCAAAATACGGATAATGCCTTCACCTAAACTGATCAAAAAGGAAGAATCCGTAAATTTTCTCAGAATATTTGAAATAAAATATGGCAGAATCATAAAAATTCCAACTGCCATCACAATCGAAAATGCAACAGTCAGCCCCATCATCAGATCATCGGATTTCTTTTTCTGCTCCGCTGTCTTTTCCGGTTTCTTGCTTTCCTTTTTGTTCTCTTCTTCCTCCTCTTCCTCCAGGAAGAAACTGGAAGAATACATCAATGTTTTCATTCCCAGCACAAGCGAATCAATAAAATTGAAGACCCCTCTCACGATCGGTATCTTATAGATTTTTTTATTTTTGATGATTCCCTTATACTCATCCACCTTGACTTCGATTTCCTGATTCGCCTTTCTGACTGCCACTGCATATTGGTCGCCGTTTTTCATCATGACGCCTTCCATGACAGCCTGTCCGCCAATGTTCGATGATTTCATCTGTCTGCTCCTCCTCCTTGCTCCCAGATTTCACAGGATTTCCCCATCTCATACATCTGCTTTGCATTTCTGTGAAATCTCAATTTTTCCTATAGAGCAAAAATAGGTTGAGATTTCGCAACCTCAACCTGATCTTTCTCTTACTTATTCATACCATATTTCTTATTGAATTTATCAATACGTCCACGAGCTGCAGCAGTTTTCTGCTGTCCTGTGTAGAATGAATGGCATTTTGAACATACTTCTACGTGAAGTTCTTTCTTTGTAGATCCTGTCACGAATGTGTTGCCACAGTTACATGTAACAGTTGCCTGCTGATATGTTGGATGGATTCCTTCTTTCATGATTTTCACCTCTTCTTCTGATTTTGTGAACTGCTTACTGCAGATCTATCCACAATCCACAGTCTGTTTCCGGTCAATGCTGCTCCCAAATTTCCACAGCAAGATTCCCCGGACTATCCCTGCAAGTCCCTGCAGTTCCAAGCGGAATTTCTAAAGCCCGCCTTCTCTTTGACTTCCCGCCATACGGGCTGTCGTATTTATAGCGATTAGATCATATCACATTTATGGTAAAATTGCAACTGGCTTTTTTAAACGAATTTCTGTTTTTTTACGGTCTGAACAAATTCCTGATTGTTCTTTGTTCTTGTAAACAAATTCAGAATATTTTCCACTGCTTCGTCCGATTTCATTCCATTTAAGGCTTTCCTCATGATATAGACAGCTTCCATCTCTTCCTGATTCAAGAGCAGATCTTCTCTTCGTGTGCTGGATTTTTGTATATCGATGGCTGGAAATACACGTTTTTCTGACAGCTTTCGATCCAGGACAAGCTCCATATTTCCGGTTCCCTTAAATTCTTCATAGATAACATCGTCCATCTTGCTTCCTGTATCAATCAATGCAGAAGCCAGAATCGTCAGGCTGCCTCCCTCTCGCATGTTTCTGGCCGCCCCGAAAAATCGTTTTGGCATATGAAGAGCTGCCGGGTCCAGACCTCCGGAAAGCGTTCGTCCGCTCGGCGGCACAATGAGATTGTACGCGCGTGCCAGACGTGTGATGCTGTCCAGCAGAATAATCACATCTTTTTGGTGTTCCACAAGACGTTTTGCACGTTCGATTACCATCTCTGAGACACGCTTATGGTGTTCAGGCAGTTCATCAAAGGTAGAATAGATTACTTCCACGTTTTCTCCCTGGATTGCCTCTTTGATGTCTGTCACTTCTTCCGGACGCTCATCAATCAGAAGGATAATCAAGTGCATCTGCGGATTATTCAGCTGGATCGACTTTGCAATATCCTTTAAAAGCGTCGTCTTTCCTGCCTTGGGCGGAGATACAATCATTCCCCTTTGCCCTTTGCCGATCGGAGAAATCAAATCGAGAATCCGCATGGATACTTCTCTTGAGCCTCTCTCCATTTTCAGACGTTCATTCGGAAAAATTGGCGTCATATCTTCAAAATTATATCGCTTCATCGCCACAAACGGCGGAAGTCCATTGATACTTTTTAAATATAACAGCGCGGAAAATTTTTCCTGCTGTGTCTTGATTCTCGTGTTTCCGGAGATGATATCCCCTGTCTTCAAATTGAATTTCCTGATCTGAGAAGGAGAAACATAGACATCATTTTCTCCCGGCATATAATTTTCACATCGAATGAATCCATATCCATCCGGCAGAACTTCCAGGATACCATGTGCAATCAAACCGCTGTCCAGCTGTGATAATTCTCCCGGTGTTCTATCCTCACGGGAGTGATTTTCTTCTCTGGAACGATTTTCTTCCCGCACAGTTCTTTCTCCGCCAGCATGATTTTCTTCTTTTCCATCTGATTCCTGAGAAACTGCTTCTTTCTTTTCTTCTCTGTTTTCTTTCTCATCTTCTTTCAGCATCAGCTCAATCAATTCGCCTTTTCTCAATGCGGAAAGGTGTTTCAGTCCTCTCGCTTTCGCAATATCCCGCAAAGCAACAGCTGATAAAGATTCGTATTTTTCTCTATTCATAAATTTTTGTGCCTGTCTTCATGAAGCAGGCTGCTCCTTTCTCTGTGCAATTTATTTATGGATTTCTGTATATTGATGCCAGAACACGACTGCACTCCTGCCATGTAGCGCGGCTTTCGAGCATTATTTCAATCGCAAAGGGCTTTTTTAGATTTGTTTATAAATAAGTCAGGAACACCTGTATCTTCCTTCATGAAGTGTTCCATTAAAGGAGTCTTTGTCTGAGATGACGTTAATTCTACTTAGACCTGATATCACTATACCACAAAATGGAAACAAAAAAAAGAGGCTTTTTTATGACAGCATCCCGCCCATCATACCTGAACCGGCACATAAAATCATCGTTGTAAACAGATGAAGCCCTTCTTGCAGTAAAATACGTCCGGAGACTGCTGAGACACAGATTAAAATCAAAAAGTAAAGCATTCCAACGCCCAGGCCCCATAAATACTTCTTGCTCGCAATTCCTTTTCCTGCTACAAAGCCTCCCGTAAATCCTGACACAATATAAGTAATCAGTATTCCTGCCGCCACTTTACTTTCATCCAAGTTCATTTTATAGAGCAGAAGAGCTAAAATTAAAAGCATTACTGCGGTCATAAAATACGAAGTTAAAAGCGCCGCCATGCACACTGCTCCCTTTTTCTTTGTCTGCACTGCTTTTCCGTTATTCATTCCGTTTTCCCCCTTTTTTTTATTTTATGACTCCTCCCAAGAATTTATGTTTTTGTCTTTTGCTTCTGAAGTGTGAAAAATCTCTTGTTTTTTGACCTAAAGAATTTATGTTTTTATCTTTTGACCTTGCAAAAATTCAAAAAATATTGTATATTTTTTATTAGTTGCAATCATTGCAGAATTTTTCTTTTCTGCAATGAAAACTATATTTTATTATTTTATAAAGGAGATGACTTATTTGGATTCCAGTGATGCCATACAGCTGGTTATTATCGCAGTGCTGGTTCTCTTATCAGCATTTTTTTCATCAGCTGAAACTGCATTGACAACCGTAAACAAACTCAGAATTAAGACGCTCGCCGATCAGGGTGACAAGCGTGCTGTTACTTTGCTGAAAGTAACAGAAGATCCCGGAAAAATGCTCAGCGCCATTTTGATTGGAAATAACATCGTCAATATTTCTGCTTCTTCTCTGACTACCACCTGGATTACAGGTCTGTTCGGCAATGCCGCAGTCGGAATTTCGACAGGAGTACTGACTTTGATTATTTTGATCTTCGGAGAAATCACTCCGAAAACAATGGCTACTGTTCACGCCGAAAAGCTGGGTCTTGCTTATTCTGGTATTATTTATTTTCTGGTCCGCATTATGACACCACTTATTTTTATCGTCAACAAACTCGCCAATGGTGTTTTAAAGTTGCTGCGTATCGACTCTTCCCAGTCCGGAAATGCCATCACGGAGCACGAGCTCCGCACGATTGTAGATGTCAGTCATGAAGAAGGAGTAATCGAGAGCGATGAACGCCAGATGATCTACAACGTGTTTGATTTTGGAGATTCTCAGGCAAAGGATATCATGATTCCACGTGTTGACATGGTTTCTATTGATATTCACAGCACATATCAGGAAATTATCGAAGTATTCAAACGTGAAAAATTCACCCGTCTTCCTGTATATGAAAAAAGTCCCGACAACGTAGTCGGACTGATCAATGTAAAAGACCTGTTGCTCTACTCTCCGACAGATGAATTTAACATTCAGGATATCATGAGAAAGCCACACTTTACTTATGAGTTCAAAAAGACTTCTGAACTCATGATGGAGATGCGCCAGTACTCAATCAACTTTACAATCGTTCTGGATGAATATGGCGCAACCGCCGGTCTGATCACTCTGGAAGATTTGCTGGAAGAGATTGTAGGAGAAATCCGTGACGAGTATGACAAAGATGAGGAAGATCTGATCAAAAAGATCAATGACAGAGAATATATTGTAGAAGGCTCTATGAAGCTGGATGATATCAATGATGCTTTGGGACTTCATTTTGATTCTGAAGATTATGATTCCATCGGAGGATATGTGATCGAAAAATTAGATCATCTGCCTGAGCTTCACGAATCCGTCGTCTCAGACGATGGAATCCGCCTGATTGTGGATGAGATTGTGAAAAATCGAATCAATAAGATTCATCTCTATCTGCCTTCCGCATCGTCTGATGAAGGAAACGATAACAATTCGGAACCAATATCATAAATAAAAAATCCCTTTGTTCCCTTTTTCGGGAACAGAGGGATTTTCTTTTTCTCTTCTATTCTTCCTCGTCATGTACATGGTGAGAATGAGGATTTTCGATCTCAATCTCATCTCCTGCCATTCTCAAAATATCCTGTATCTCTTCTTTTGGCATTTCCAGATAAGCAGACAGCTCTTCCATAGAAACTTTATGTTCCAGATCTTCCTCCAGATTTTGAATCGCTTCATTCAGATAATTGACACGCTCTGCGATCTCTGATCCTGCTCGCCGGCTGTCTTTTTGAATTTCAATAGCTTCTTCGATTGCCATTCTGATCTGCTCTCTCAAAAAAGTATCTGCATCCAGTATTCTTTTTGTATCAGCAAGAGATTCCACTGCGATCATCAGTCCTACATTTCCCTCCTGAATCAGATCCCCCAATGGAAGCTCTCTTTTTTCATATTCTTTTGCAATCTCCGCTGCAACAGGAAGATACAGCTCGATCAGCCGTCCTTTTGCCAAAGCATCACCATCCACAGCCTCACAGATCAGCTGCATTTTCTCCCTCTCTGAAATGCTTTGTATTTTCTGCAGATCTTCTTCATAAAAACTGAGAAATTCCGATTCCTCCCCGCTCCACTCCGGTTCTTCCTCTATTTTCTTTTCTTTTTTGAAATTTTCTTTCTGTCTGTATCCCTCAATCTGAATATCTTGTCCAATCAAATAGTCAAATACCAGCTTGATTTGTTCTTCTTCCAGTCTCAGATCCTCAAGCGCTTTTCTCACTTCCTCCTCTGACAAAACATTTCCATTTTGATCGGCAAGTTCCTGCATCTCTCTTATGATTTCTCTGAAAATAAATTTTTCGTTCATCTGTTTTCCTCTCTAGTTCTCGTTTAATATCTCAATCGCTTTCTCCAGCTGGATATCGGTCTCTTTTTCAGTAGCTCCAGGTGTCTGTACGCTTTCGGCTGCTTCTACTGCCACGTCAGGAGTAATTCCTTTTTCATGGATGTCATTTCCATCCGGCGTATAATACTTGGCTGTTGTCAGTTTCAAAGCGCTTCCGTCTTCCAGACTGTATGTGGTCTGGACGATTCCTTTTCCATATGTCGTTGTGCCTACGATTGTACCCAGACCATAATCCTGAATTGCCCCTGCAAAAATTTCAGAAGCGCTTGCGCTGTTTTCATTGACAAGAACAGCCAGCGGTTTTGTAAACTGATGTTCTTCATCTGAGGAATATTCAGAACGGTTGCCTTCTTTGTCCTCTGTGTAGACCATCAGCCCTTCCGGCAGCATCTGATCCAAAATGTCGCATACGCTCGTCAGCATTCCTCCCGGATTATTCCGCACATCCACAATCAGTTTTTCCATTCCTTCTTCTTCCAGTTCTTCAAGTGCATTTCCAAACTGACTGACCGTCACAGAATCAAATTCCGTAATCTGAATATATCCGATCTCATCTTCCAGCATCTGTGCATTTACGGTCGGAACTTCCACTTTCTCCCTCTCCATCGAGAAGGTTAAAGGTTCCTTTTCCCCTTCTCGTGCGACAGTCAGGGAAATCATATCTTCTTCTCCCTGCTGAATGATTGATACCACTTCATTGAGACTCATCTCTGCCGTGTCCTGTCCGTTTATTTTCAGCAGAATATCATCCGGCATCAGACCAGAGTTCTCTGCCGGCGCACCTTCATAACACCTCAAAACTTTGATTTCATTTGTCTCATAATTCTGTGTCATCAAAACGCCGATCCCTTTATAGCTTCCCTCTAAAGACTGCTGCACACTGCTTAGTTCTTCCTCCGTGTAGTATGCTGCATATGGGTCTTCCAACCCTGCAATCAGCCCCTTATACATATAATCGGTCATTTTCTTTTTATCTGCTTCCTCCAGATTATAAGCGTCAATCATCATCTCCAGCTCAGCCAGTTTATTGACATGCTCCTGTGTGACAGCAGCCTCCTCATCTGTATTATCTGAAGCTGATCCCGGAATTTTCGTTCTCATTGCCAGCGCCGCCGCTCCGATCAGCAACATAAATGCCCAGCCGCTTAAAAAACCTTTAAAAAAACGATAATTTTTTTTCATTTATACGCCTCTTTCTATCTTTATACTCTTTTTCTTCTTTTATCTATCCTATCGCTGGATGAAACTTTTTATTCCTGATCGGTATAAAGCAAATGACTGCCGAATTTTGCATCCCCAAAACTCCGACAGCCATTCTTTATTAATAATCCAGCGATTCCATATATTTCATATATTTCACAACCATCAGCGCAATTTTAAACGTGATTGCGTCCTCAAACACACGCAGATCCAGTCCTGTGCTCTTTTGCAGTTTATCAAGACGATAGACAAGCGTATTTCTGTGAATATACAGCTGACGCGACGTCTCTGAGACATTTAAGCTGTTCTCAAAGAACTTATTGATCGTTGTAAGCGTCTCCTCGTCAAAATCATCCGGAGACTTTCCATCAAAGATTTCCCGGATAAACATTTTGCACAGCGGAATCGGAAGCTGGTAAATCAAACGTCCTATTCCCAGTGAGCTGTATGCGATTACCTCCCGGTCACTGAAGAAAATTTTTCCGACGTCTAATGCCATTCTTGCTTCCTTGTAAGATCTGGAGACCTCCTTGATTTCGCCTACGATTGTTCCATAAGCAATATGCGCATTTTCTCTGCGCTCCGGTGACAATACGTCAAGAATGCTGTTGGCTGTTCTCTCCATCTCCGGATATCCTTCGCCATCTTTTAATTCTTTCACAACAATAATGCTCTTTTCATCGACAGCGGTGATAAAATCGGCTGTCTTTCCGCTGAACAAAGTTCTGACGCTCTCCATGGAATGATTGTCTTTTTCATGGTTTGTCTCCAGAATAAAGACAACACGCCGGACAGCAATGTCAATATGCAGTTTTTTTGCTCTGTTATAGATATCCACTAACAGCAGATTATCCAGCAGCAAATTTTTGATAAAATTATCCTTGTCAAAACGTTCTTTGTATGCAATCAACAGATTCTGTATCTGGAATACCGCTACCTTGCCTACCATATAAGAATCGTCGCTGCTTCCATTTGCCAGAAGGATATATTCTAACTGCTGGTCATCAAAGACCTTGAAAAACTGATATCCCTGGATCTCCTGGCTGTCTGCCGGAGACTGTACAAATGAAATAATGGAATCCCGAAAATGTTCTGCATCTGCAAATGTAGAAGCCAGTATATTCCCTTCCGTATCCATCACACATAAATCTACTCTCGTAATTACCTTTAGCCCATCTAATGTAGTCTGTAAAATTTGGTTTGAAATCACAATACGCCACTCCTTTTTCTTTATTTTATAGCTTTTACTTTTCTATTCCCCATAAATGTCCGCCAGGCTCTGTATACTATTGTAATATAAACAGGGAAAAAAATAAAGAAAAATCAATGCACTTTTCACAAATTTCTTCTCATATTTGCATATTTATTTATAAAATACTATTTTCCCCCTATTGAGGACTGCTCTTTTTTTCACTTTTTTCACTTTGATATCTGGAAACCTGTCGTTTAAATTTTCTTTTATCGAGCAGACGTTCAAAAAATCCCATCCCCAGATCGCTGGAGTATTTATCTACCATAGCTGTCCCGATTCCTACCCAGACTTTGATTCCCAGTTTTCCTCTGTTTGCTGCCAGAAAACGCTCCTGATCCGGACATGGCATCATCACAAGAAGAATATCCTCCGTCACTGCGTTCAGCATATTGACAATGCCATCGTCATCCTCCACCGGACTTTCCTCAATGGAAAACGATCCGATAATCTGAAGCTCCTTATAATACTTTGCAAGCAGTTTTTCGCATGTAATCCGCTCCTCCTCCAGTTCCGTCAAAAGAGCTACCGTTCTTTTTCTTCTCACCGCATCTTTCAGGAGCAGTTTCAAAAAAGTATGCTCTTCTACTTCCTCTTTTCTCTGCGTATCTTTTATATTGACTGCTTTTAACACTTCTTTGTCATTGATCACGGTCACATCCATTTTTTCAATCTGAAGCCGATATTCTTCATCTTTCGCCGCATACATCAGCATCTTTCTGTTGATCATCCCCACAGAACACATCGCGCCTGACTGTATCTGCTCCTCCATCTGTTCAAGAGCTTCCGAAGCGCTCAGATCATGAATTCTACAGCCTAATATTTCTATTTTTTCTTTCATAATTACGCCCACCCAGTAATTCTTTCTCATCTGATTTTCTGTTTCCACTTTACCATAATTTTTTTTTATTTTCAACTTTTCCCTTGTTTTATAACAAATCTTCCTTTTTTGTTTATCATATTCTAAAATTTATTCACATTTTATTCATGATACTTTTAAATTTTTTTTACTGCTTTCTAACGATTTCTTCATTTCTGTTTTCTATACTTATTTTATCAAAAAAAGCAATGCGGATCAAAATGGAAGAAGCTGCTTTTTTGATTCTTTCTCTGAATAAATTCCAATCTTGGCTTTGATATATTTTTGTAATATATCTTTCTTTTTTCATATTTTGCTTTATGCAGAACATCGAGAAATTTTTTACAGTATTATTTGTAGTTGACCGTTTTCTAATTTTCGATAAACTTTTTCATAATAGTGCCCGACTGTGTCCCCCTGTCGGGCATCCTCCCTTTCAGGACGGTATGCTCAGATTTTATTTGTACATTGCGTTCATCATTCTTGATCTTGGCATATTGTCAAAACAGGGTATCCTTCAAACGGATACCCTGTTTTATTTATTTTCTTTTCTATTTTTTATTTATACTTCAAAGAGCAGATCTCCATAAGACGGCATCGGCCAGATTTCCTTGTCTACAATCATCTCCAGCTGATCTACCGGTATTCTCAGCGCTTCCATATCAGCAAATACTGCATCTCTAAAATATACTGCCTGTTCTCTTCCAGGTGTCTTATATGTAGCTTCCTCTGTGTCATGCTCCAGATCTTTCAATGTCTCTTTCGTCTTTTTAAGCAGCTGTGTCGTCTCTTTTAACAGTTCTGTCTGAACCTCTGCATCTCCGCCTGCTGCTGTCACCGCATTGATTGTATCAGCCAGCTGTCTTGTATATCGGATGACAGCCGGAATGATATGCTTGCTTGCAATGTCAATCATTGCGCGCGCCTCTATATTGATTGCCTTTGCATAAGCTTCATACTGAATCTCTACTCTGGACTCTAATTCGGCGCGATTAAAGACTTTAAACCGCTCAAACATCTGAATAGTGTCCTCTGTCACAAGCGCCGGAATTGCATCCACCATAGAAATAATATTTGGAAGTCCTCTTCTCTTTGCCTCTTTCACCCATTCTTCTGAATATCCATTTCCGTTAAATACAATTCTTTGATGCTGCGTCGCATACTCCTTGATCAGATCATGGACAGCCATGTCAAAATCTTCTGCTTTCTCTAAAATATCACACGCATCTGCGAACGCTTCCGCAACGATGGTGTTGATGACCACATTACACTCTGCTACAGAATCCCTGGAACCTACCATACGGAACTCAAATTTATTTCCTGTAAATGCAAACGGAGATGTTCTGTTTCTGTCTGTGGCATCTTTTGCAAAATCCGGAAGTGTTTTCACACCTGTGTGAAGCTTTCCGCCTCTTAAACTGTGTGTCGCCTCTCCCGTACTGATCAGCTGCGCCAGAACATCTTCCAGCTGATCTCCTAAAAATACAGAGATAATTGCCGGCGGCGCCTCGTTTGCTCCAAGACGATGTTCATTTCCTACGTCCGCCGCAGATTCCCGCAATAAAGCAGCATGGCGGTCCACAGCGCGCAAAATACACGTTAAAATCATCAGGAACTGAATATTTTCGTGCGGCGTCTTGCCCGGTTCCAACAGATTAATTCCATCATCTGTCGTGAGCGACCAGTTATTGTGCTTTCCTGAACCGTTTACCCCTGCAAATGGTTTTTCATGGAGCAGACACTGCAGCCCTCTCTGTTCTGCTATTCTCTTCAGCGTCTCCATAATAATCTGATTATGGTCTACCGCAACGTTGCACTGTGCATAGATCGGCGCAAGTTCATGCTGTGCCGGCGCCACTTCATTGTGCTGTGTCTTAGAGGAAACTCCCAATTTCCACAGCTCCTCGTTTACGTCTCTCATAAATCCGGCAATTCTCTCACGGATAACTCCAAAATAATGATCGTCCAGCTCCTGTCCTTTTGGCGGCATAGCGCCAAACAGAGTACGGCCCGTAAAAATCAAATCTTTTCTTTTTAAGTATTTCTGACGATCAACAATAAAATATTCCTGCTCAATACCGACAGATGGAGTTACTTTTTTGGAAGTCGTATTTCCAAACAGACGCAGCAGACGCAGCGCCTGTTTCTGAACTGCCTCCATAGAACGCAAAAGCGGAGTTTTCTGGTCTAATGCCTCCCCTGTATAGGAACAAAAAGCGGTCGGTATACATAAAATAGCGCCTGCTGCATCCTCCCGCACAAATGCCGGTGATGTACAGTCCCAGGCCGTGTATCCTCTTGCCTCGAAAGTAGCGCGCAGTCCGCCAGATGGAAATGAGGAAGCATCCGGCTCTCCTTTGATCAGCTCTTTTCCTGAGAATTCCATAAGAACAGATCCATCTTTATGCGGCGCAGTGATAAAAGCATCGTGCTTTTCCGCTGTCGATCCAGTCAAAGGCTGAAACCAGTGCGTATAATGTGTCGCTCCTTTTTCTACAGCCCAGTCCTTCATCGCCCCTGCTACTACCTCAGCGATCATCGGATCTAATTCTTTTCCCTCATCAATGGTTTTGTGAAGTTCGATATAAACTTTTTTTGGAAGTCTCTCTCGCATTACTTTATCGTTAAAAACATTTTTCCCGAAAATCTCAGCGGCATTGACTTTATTTTCCATTTTCCACTTTTCCTTTCTTTTTTCTTTTCTATAAAAATACTCTACTCTCCAGCAAAATGCAAGTTTTTTATCTGATCCGCATTTATTTTTGTATTTTTCTGATTTACTGTCGTCTCTTTTCCCTGACAGAGTTCAGAAATTTGCAGAAAAATAAAACAGAAAACTCTATGCTGAGAAGTTCTCTCCACATAGAGCTTTCTGTTCTTTTTACTTTGAATTGTTCGCTGTCTTGGCTATGCAAAACCATATCTTCTGATTCGGTCTGCAGATCGCCTTTCTATTTCTCAGGCTTTTCCAATAGATCCGAATAATTCCATTTTTTCTTTTACAGTAGCTTTGATTGCTTCTGCGCCTGGAGCTAATAATTTACGAGGATCATATCCTTTTCCCTGTAAATCTTTTCCAGCTTCTACATATTCGCGTGTAGCAGCTGCAAATGCCAGCTGGCATTCTGTATTTACGTTGATCTTTGCAACTCCTAAGCTGATTGCTTTTTTGATCATGTCTTCCGGAATACCTGTGCCGCCGTGCAGAACTAATGGCATTTCTCCTGTCAGAGCCTGGATTGCATCCAGAGTTTCAAAGCTCAGTCCCTGCCAGTTTTCCGGATACTTTCCATGAATGTTTCCGATACCTGCTGCCAGCATTGTAACGCCCAGATCTGCGATCATCTTACATTCATTTGGATCTGCGCATTCGCCCATACCAACAACGCCGTCTTCTTCACCGCCGATAGAACCAACTTCTGCTTCCAGAGACAGTCCTTTTTCAGCGCAAACTTTTACTAATTCTTTTGTCTTCTCTACATTCTCCTCGATTGGATAATGAGATCCGTCGAACATGATGGATGAGAATCCAGCTTCGATACATTTGTAGCATCCTTCGTATGAACCGTGATCCAGATGAAGAGCTACAGGAACAGTGATATTTAATTCTTCCAGCATTCCGTTTACCATGCCGACAACTGTTTTATATCCTGCCATATATTTTCCTGCACCTTCGGAAACACCCAGGATAACAGGGGAATTTAATTCCTGTGCTGTCTGAAGAATGGCTTTTGTCCATTCCAGGTTATTGATATTGAACTGACCAACTGCGTAATGGCCTGCTTTTGCTTTCTCTAACATTTCTTTTGCTGATACTAACATGATTTTTACCTCCGTAAATTTAAATTGCACCTATTGCTTTATCCATTATAACTCATTTTATCAAAAAAAGGAATTAGAATTTTCAATTTTCTGAAATTCCGTCAGAATTTTCTTTTTCCGCATACTCGCTTTCCAGTTTTGCATTGAGCAAATCCGCGATTGTCACGATTTCTCCCTCGATTTCTTTCGTTATCTCATTCCTGTCATCCATCTCATTTCTTTTTTCCAGCTTTTCCAGATTCTTTCCCTCATTGACGAGAATCTGTACCGCCTCTTTTTTATTAATAATCTCTACTTTTTTGTGTTTCCCCCCAAATTCTCCATCCAAGGTCCACTGAATTTCATTTTCTGACTCTACTGTCAGCGTATTCGTCTTAAATGTGATGATTCTCTCATTATGTTCGAGATCACGCATTAAAATAGAAGTGATGATGGACTGAATATCCATCGGCTTTCGTGGTTCTTTAATCAAAACAACTTCAAAGACGCCGTCATTTAGTTTGACATCTTTTCCGGCAATATGTTTAAATCCGCCTACAGAGTCAGAATTTGTAATCATTCCATACAAAAACTTTCCGCTGATCTCCCGGTCTTCATACCGTATTGTCATCTGATAAGATTTCAGAGTCGGAAGGCGTTTCATTCCTTCTATCATATAGGCCAGATGTCCCAGTACATTTTTTACTTCCTGTTTTGTCTCATAGGATACATCTGTAAAGGCGCCAAACGCCGCTATGTATACAAAAAAATCATTGTTAAATGCTCCGATATCACAGGCGAATGGCGTCCCCTGCACCACATCCCATGCCGCATCCTCCATTTTTTTATTAATTTTAAGGGTGTTTCCGAAATCATTTGTGCTTCCTGCCGGTATGTAACCGATTGGTCTTCTGTCTTTCTCCTCACATCTCATCATACCCGTCACAACTTCATCGAGCGTTCCATCTCCGCCGCTGCAGACAATGATATCATATCTGCCAGCCTCTTTCGTTGTAATCTGTTCTGCATCTTTATAGCACTGTGTAGGATGTGCAGTCACTTCAAATCCACTTTTTACAAAAATATCCAGTATTTCTCCCAAACGATTACGAATCATCCCTTTGCCAGATCTCATGTTAAATAAAAATAACATTTTTTTCTTCATCCTATGTTCGCCCGCTTTCTTTTCTTCTTTCCGTATGTTACTTTATTGTACTACAGCTTATTTTCTGAATCAAATTTTTTCATAATTCTTAATAATTTTTTTCTTTTTTAACTGATTTATGATATAATAAAAAAGAAAAACAGCTTATCATCATAGAAGAAACAAAGGAGAAAGCAGAATGAAAGAAGAATTATTGAAAGAATTCGCAGAACTTTTTGGCGATGGCGGAGAAATTCTTTGTTATTTTTCACCCGGTCGTGTCAATCTCATCGGAGGTCATACGGATTACAACGGAGGTCATGTATTTCCCTGCACTCTGACTTTGGGAACGTATGCTGTTGTCAGACAGCGCCGTGATAAAAAACTTCGTTTGTACAGCAAAAATATGAGCAGTATGGGAATCGTGGAATCCGATCTATCAGATTTTACTTTTCTTCCTTCCCTCGGATTTGTCAACTATATAAAAGGTGTCATATGGAGTTTTGTTCAGAAAGGCTACCCGATCCCTTTCGGAATGGATCTTATGATCGTTGGGAATCTTCCAAACGGTGCCGGTCTTTCTTCTTCTGCTTCCCTTGAAATGGCAATGTGCCTGATTTTAAAGGAAATGTACCATTTTTCTGATTTAAGCCTGCCAGATCTTGCCCTGATTGCTCAGTCCGCCGAAAACATATACTGTGGCGTTCGCTGCGGTATCATGGATCCTTTCACGATTGCCATGGGGAAAAAAGGTCATGCTATTTTTCTCGATACAAGCGATCTTTCATACGAGTATGCTCCTCTTCATCTGGAGCACGAAAAACTCATCGTTGCATACAGCAATAAAGAGCGCCATGTGGGAGAATCAAAATATAACGAGCGCCGCCATGAGTGCGAGACGGCTCTTGCAGATCTACAGAAACTGACCACCATCTCTTCTCTCAGCGAGTTGACAATGGAGGCATTTGATATGGTAAAATCCGCAATCCATGATCCGATCTGCCGCCGACGCGCCCGCCATGCAGTCTCTGAGAATCAGCGCACAATCAAAGCCGTTCATGCTCTGAAAGAAAATGATCTTGCTTTATTTGGTCAGCTTATGAATGAATCTCATATCTCCCTTCGCGATGACTATGAAGTTACCTGTCCTGAACTTGACACCCTTGCTCAGGCTGCATGGGAACATCCAGGCGTATTGGGCGCGCGGATGACA
The DNA here is from genome assembly GCA_030526005.1 of Eubacteriales bacterium. Taxonomy (GTDB): domain Bacteria; phylum Bacillota; class Clostridia; order Lachnospirales; family Lachnospiraceae; genus JAGZHZ01. The sequence goes on along the minus strand of JAUNDP010000012.1, from coordinate 12,357 downwards.
GGCGCGGGATTTGGAGGATGCACAGTCAATCTTGTTAAAAATGAAGCTGTCGATTCTTTCATTGAACAGGTAGGCGAAAAATATAAAAAAGTCATTGGCTATGATGCAGATTTTTATGTGGTAACAACAGGATCCGGCGTTTGCCGCTGTTAATTTATTTTTTAGGAGGACAAAATATGCTTTACGAAAACATTGAAAAACTGATTCAATATGGTTTGAAAACCGGATTAATCAAGGAAGAAGATGTCAGCTATTCTACGAATCTTTTATTGGATCTGTTTGGACAGGACGATTTTGAAAAACCTGAGGTAGATACAGAAAATCTCGACCTGGAAGAAATTTTAAAAAACCTGATGGATTATGCGTATGAAAATGGCATTTTAAAGGAGAACAGCGTTGTATACAGAGATCTGTTCGACACACGCATTATGAACTGCCTGATGCCGCGTCCAAGCGAGGTTGTGAAAACATTCCATGAGTTATATGAAAAATCTCCGAAAGACGCAACGGATTATTTCTACAAATTAAGTCAGGACAGCGACTACATCCGCCGTTACCGCATCAAAAAAGATCAGAAATGGGCAACAGACAGCCCATATGGAAAGATTGATATCACAATCAACCTCTCAAAACCTGAAAAAGATCCAAAAGCCATCGCCGCAGCAAAACTTGCAAAACAGAGCGGCTATCCAAAATGTCTTCTGTGCAAGGAAAATGTGGGATATGCCGGACGTGTCAACCATCCTGCAAGACAGAACCACCGCATCATTCCGATCCGCATCAATGACAGCGACTGGGGATTCCAGTATTCACCATACGTTTATTACAATGAACACTGTATCGTATTTAACGGACAGCACACACCGATGAAAATCGAGCGCAACACTTTCGTGAAACTGTTTGATTTTATCAAACTGTTCCCTCACTATTTTATCGGTTCCAATGCAGATCTTCCAATCGTTGGAGGTTCTATCCTGAGCCATGACCATTTTCAGGGCGGAAATTATCAGTTTGCAATGGCAAAAGCTCCGATTGAACAGCACTTCACGATCTCTGGATATGAGGACGTAGAAGTTGGAATCGTTCACTGGCCATTGTCTGTCATCCGTATCCGCTGCGTCGATGAAAAGAGACTGATTGATCTTGCAGATCATATTTTACAGAACTGGAGAGGCTACACAGATGAAGCTGCATTTATTTTCGCTGAGACAGACGGAGAACCACACAATACGATCACACCGATTGCAAGAAAAGTAGGCGATACTTTTGAACTGGATCTGGCACTCAGAAACAATATCACAACAGAAGAACACCCGCTCGGAGTATACCATCCTCATGCAGCTCTTCACCATATTAAGAAAGAAAATATTGGTCTGATCGAAGTTATGGGTCTTGCCGTACTTCCTGCAAGATTAAAAGAAGAGATGGAACTGCTTGCAAATGCAATCTTAAACAAAGAAGATATCCGCAGCAATGAAGTACTTGAAAAACACGCTGACTGGGTAGAAGAATTCCTTCCAAAATATGATTCTGTCACTGCTGAAAATGTACATACCATTTTACAGGATGAAATCGGTCATGTATTTACAAAAGTTCTGGAAGACGCTGGCGTATACAAATGTACACCGGAAGGCAGAGAAGCATTTGCCAGATTTATCAAGACATTATAAAAAAGATTTCTGTTCTTTTCTCAGAAACTCGACATGACGTAGGATCGCTTTGAGAAAACATTTCTATTTTTAAAATAAAAACCGCTCCCTGATGAACCAGTAAATGGGTGAAAAAAGGACGCGAAAATTACAGAGAGATTTTTGCCAATCTGCATCGCAGATTTTGCAGAGATCTCTCTGTTTTTCTATTTTTGCTCTTTGTTTTTATAAAAAAGTATTGCATCTTTTTATTTTTGTGTTAAAATATTTTGATAATCAAAGTTTTTTATTTTTCAGCAATTTATCAATCTATTTTTTTATAAGAGTTAAAAATCAGGAGGATTTTTTATGATCGTTGAACCAAAGGTCAGAGAATTTATCTGTACTACAGCACATCCTGTCGGATGTATGGAAAATGTAAACCGCCAGATTTCTTATGTGAAATCGCTCTCTTTTCCTGCGGAAGCAGTCCAAAATGCAAAAAAAGTACTTGTGATCGGCGCATCCACAGGATACGGTCTTGCTTCCCGTATTACTGCTGCTTTCGGATGTCAAGCCGCCACAATCGGCGTCATGTTTGAAAAACCATCGAACGGCAAACGAACTGCCACTCCCGGCTGGTATAATACAGCAGCATTTGAAAAAGCTGCCGCTGAGGATGGACTGTATGCAAAATCCATCAATGGCGATGCGTTTTCAGAAGAAATAAAGCAGAAGACGATCGATCTGATAAAAAAAGATCTGGGACAGGTTGATCTTGTCATTTACAGTCTTGCCGCACCGAGAAGAACAACGGCGGATGGAACAGTCTACACTTCTTCCTTAAAGACAACGGATTCTGTCTTTACCGAAAAAAGTCTCGATCTGAAAAATAATATCATCACACAGAAAAGTGTAGAACCTGCCACAGAAGAAGAATTGCAGGGAACGATAAAAGTCATGGGCGGCGAAGACTGGATGGACTGGATCACAGCGCTTTCAAAGGCAGGCGTTCTTAAAAATGACAGTGTGACTGTGGCTTATTCCTATATCGGCCCAGAATTGACATATCCCATCTATTTTGACGGAACGATCGGATGTGCGAAACGCCATCTCACAAAGACAGCAAAAGAAATCTCGGAGAAATTTTCAGAAATAAATGCCTATGTCTCTGTAAATAAAGCGCTCGTGACACAGGCCAGCTCTGCCATCCCGATTGTGCCGCTTTACTTTGCTATTTTATATAAAGTGATGAAGGAACAGGGGACACATGAAGGATGTATCGAGCAGATCAGCCGCCTCTTCCGTGACAAACTGTTTCCGGCTGATACATCAGGAAGCGAAAAGCTGATCCGTATGGATGACTGGGAATTAAATGAAAAAGTACAGGCAAAGGTGATGGCGATCTGGAAGCAGATTTCCACTGAAAATTTATCCGCTCTGTCTGATCTGGATGGATACTGGGAAGATTTTTACCATATGTTTGGATTTCATTTTGACTGTGTCGACTATACAAAAGATGTCGATATCTGCGTTGAAATTCCAAGTATTCATCTTTAAGTCTCTCACTCTCATAATAAAGACTATTCTTGTCTGATTTATAAATCAAAAGAAACTGCAGTTTCCCAGATGAATTTTCTCTGTTTTACTGCAGTTCCTTTTCTGCTGTTTCTTATTTGATATTTAATAATATTCTTATAAGAATTGCGCTATATCATTCGTTATACTATCCCCTGATGTTCCCGGTTATCTTTTTCTATTCTGTGGACAGCTCCCTCCTGCTTCACAGAAACAAAATCTTTCTGATTTTCTTTAGAATGTTCCTTCTGTCACTGGTCCTAAATCAATCTCAGCGCCTTCTGATTCAGATGCTGGCTGAGGAACGTCAGTCGGTTCACTCTGTAAAGCCTCTGTCATCTCTGTCTCACCTTCCGGAACATAATCATACAGATCTTCAAACCATTCTTTTGCTTCACTGTATAAAAACTCTTTGTCTTCTGTCGTTACATCTGCCGGCATAAGCTGCTCTTTGTCGTCACGAAGCAGATCTCTGACAAATTTAATCATATTTTTCAGTTCTACATCCTGGTAAACAGCCGTCTCTTCATCATACTCTAATGTATCTACTAATACGCCATTAATCATGTAGTCCAGTAATTTCTGTCCGATATCCTCTTTGAATTTATCTGCTACTTCCTGAGGAAGGTAAACTTTATAATCTTCCGGCTCTACCACTTTGTCTGGGGACAGCAGTTTGTCAAAGAATTCCATTGTATCTTTGTAATCCTGTTTGTCTTCCTCATCTGTCAGCATTTCTTCTGTATAGTGAACTGCATCTGCCGGTGTCTGTGTCTCTGGCTCTGTAAAGTTGTATGTTTCTTCCTGTACTTCTCCAAATGGATCTTCCGGCGCTGTTGTTTCCGGAACTGTCGTCTCAGGAGCTGTTGTCTCAGGTACTTCTGTCATCGGCTCCTGTGTGGACCCTGTGATAACGCCTCCACCTAAAACATCTTCATTTGTATTATCCAGAATATTTTCTTCTGTTTCTTCCAGTTCTCCTGTATCTGTATTCATATCCTCTGTCTCTGGCTGTGTGATCGGATTATCAGATACATTTTGTTCTACCATCTGAAGTGTATCTTCCATTTCGCTGTAATCATAGGATTCCTGTGCAATTTTGTCCATCAGATCAACGATTTCCTGCTGTTCTTCCTCTGTGATCGTCACATTGTTATTCTGCGTTGCCTCAGAAATAATATTGTTGATCTGGTCTGTGTCTGTGATATCCTGTGAAATCACCTGAATCTTTGTCTCGTTCATAATGGCTGTTGCTGCTTTCTGTCCAATCTTATCAGAAAGTGTTCCTGTCAGATACAACTCCTCATTTGCAAGCTGTTTTTTGGACTCTTCCAGCTGTTCTCCATTTGCTGTCTCATATGCCATAATGATTCCTGTCAACGCTCCTGTTCCAGATACTTCAATCGGAGAAGCTGCGATAACCTGGCAGTTTGTGACGCCTGATGTAGATAAGGTAGATGCAATCATGTTGCACGTTACCCAGTTTAAGTTTGCTGTCTTTACCTGAATTCCGCCAGATGTGGTAGGCAGAACATATGCACAGCTGAATGTTCTTGTTCCGATCTGCTCAATAGGAACAAATGCACTCAGATGATCTCTCTCATCCTGATTTGTGATTGTCAGGATATCTACCTGATTCTCATTGACGCCAAAATAATTCAACATCATTGTTCTCTGGGAATCACTTAAGTTTGCTCCCAATGTCACTACTTTTCTGCTGTCTGCGAGTGACGTCATGGATACTCCCATGATCATGCACAATCCGCAAAGAGTTGCACCAATTACTTTCTTATTCTTCATAAGAATCCCTCCTTTAAAATTTTCTTGCCTTCATTTCATTATGTCTGCAGCTGTTTGCAGTTCTTCTTTTCTATTTTCCTGCATTCCTCTGCAATCTCCACTCATTTACAGCCTTCATTATTTTTATTGTATGTTTTTCGTTATGTATTTCTGATTTGTTTTATTCTATTGTGATTTCTGGTTTTATCTTACCAAATTTCTGATTTAAATTCTTGTACCTTTTCTTAAAATAAATTAATTTTATCTGAATACTCAAAAAAAGTCAACTTCTCACCGTTACTGCACTTCTCGGATCAGACAATACTGCTTTAATTCAAAATGTTTTTTTACAATTCCAAACAATTTAAATCCAAAATGTTCATACATCGCTACATTTTTCTCATTATGTGTCTCCAGGGAAATCATCATCTGATTCCGCTCCGCATAATGGATGACTTCTTCCATCATCTGTGCAGCGATTCCATGATGCTGCATTTCAGGGTTGACCGCCAGATAAATAATATGGAGACGATTATTCTGATGAAGCTGATCGGTCCATCTTGAATTTAAATAGTCGCGTCCCATAATAAAATTCCAGAATGTCTTCAATGTTGGATCTTCTTTAATCAAATATCCATCCGTCCGCAGCGCCGCCTGTGTCTCAGTCAGGTAATATTTAAACAGATTATACGGCTCTGCCTCATCCGACACAATCAATACACCGTTTAACTCCGGACTGTCTGCATAAATCTGGCATGTCTCATAAAATTCCGTCAAATCACAGGAAAACAACTCCGGAAGCAATCGTTTTCTCGTATCTTCATCTGGAATCAGATAGCAATAAAGCGGATCTTTTTCAAAACATACCGTCAGCAGTTTTTTTACCTTTTCCAGTTCTTCTTCCTTTGTCACTCGATATAGATTCTGTGTTTCCATAATTTTCCATTTCCTCTTTCGTCTCTTGCAAAATTTCTTTCATTTCGTCCACAGCGCGCATGACATACAAAATATCATGGATATAATATCTGCGCTGCTGTTCCTTTACCATTTCCAGATAAGCAATTTCTTCCTCAAATACATCGTCTTGTGATTCCTTCATTATTTTTTCCATCATCTTTTTCACAAGCGCATATAAATTTTCATGATGGACAATTCGGTCTGCGCCCCATTTCAGCCTCTCTTTCGGCTGATGCAGCACATATTCTGTGAAATGATTGTAGACTTCTTCTTCAAACAGAAACGCATATCTGTTATTATCTATTTTATAAAGAGACTGCAACGCAGATTTTAAATCTTTTTCTTTCAGATAGACAATCGCATTCTCCAGATAAAGCAGATTGTTCTGTACAGCTTCCTGCGGAAAAAGAACTTCGTCGTGCCAGTTTAAACGTACAAGCATATCCTGTTCTTTCTGAAACAACGTCAGCAGCTGCTGTTCTGCTGTTCTCATCTGATTGTAAAGTTTTTCTGCCTCTTCTTTGTGACCTTCTTTCAGCCATTTTTTATAGTTTTGATTTACCTGTTCAATCTTTTTATAAACTTCCTGCCCCAGTTCTCTTGCTTCTCGTATTTTATTTTGCAGTTCTTCAAACGACGCTCCTGTCTGCCTGCAGCATTCTTCTGACACACTTTTTCCCAGATGACACATCACATTTTCAAAGTCAAGCGGCACAATGGCAAGCTGATCCAGCCAGAGGACAAGACGTCCATACAACTCATGATGAAACCGATATACTTCTTCATCATAATAGATATCATTGTCAAATTGGGAATGATAATGTGTTTCCATAAAAGAACTTGTGCTGAATTCATTGACCATCGAAGGTATTCCGGCAATCGCCATGGAAAAATCATCCGACCACGTCTCAATCGGAGCCTGAATCTCAATTCCCTCCGGATAAGCTTCCGGTATTTTTAAATCTTCTGTTTCTTTCAGAAATTCTTTTAAAAACTTCACATATTCATAAGTGCAGTGGATCGCATCTTTTTTCCCATGTGCAAGAGCTGGAAGTTCAAAATTCAAATCAGCAATCACTTTTTTTCTCCACTCCGGATGCGCAGTAAAAACTTGCTCATATGCACCGGATGACCAGTCATATTTCGAGTCTACTACTCCCCACTCTTCCGCTGCAAACGCACAGAATAGAATGGTATTCTTTGGTTTATATCCACTTTCAAGCAAACCTTTTGCAATTCCCAGCATCATAGAGACAGCTGTGTTATCATCCTGAAATCCATCAAAATAGGAGTCATAATGAGCTGAAAGCAAAATCATTCTCTCTTTATTTTTTCCCGGAATCGTTCCAACAATATTGTATGTCTTCTGATTCTGTTTTACGTTGGAAACTGCATCAAATAAAACACGAATCTCCTGTTTCTTTTTTAATTCTGCTTTCAAAATTTGAGCGTCTTCCCAGGACATCGAAAAAGCTGCCGCCTCTTTTGGTCCTGCAATGTCCTGTGCATTTAACGCTTTTTCATCAATTTCCCCATATCCTCCTGCCTGAACAGCAATTAAGGCTTTTGCTCCTTTTAAATACGCCTGATATACAGGAAAATTGATCCACCACTCTTCCCGTTGATTGATATCTACTAAAACCAGTTTTCCTTTTACATCCAGACCGTCATAATCTTTTTCTGTTCCTCTTCCGGCATAGACTAAAGACATCTCTTCTTTCCCATCTGTAACAAATTGTGTCTGATATGCCCCAAGCTGAAACTTTCTGGTGATACTGTCCCCATCCTCAAATTCTAATTCGGCTTTCTGAAACTCCCAAGAATCTACCGTAATCTCATCTTTTCTCACATCGGAAAGTCCGATCTCTTCCATCTCCGCTTTCAGCATATCCCCTGTCTCTAATTCTGCCCATGATCCCGCTGTGCGGTATCCTAAAAGCGGATTTGTCTTTTTCTCTTCCATTCTCTTCGCAAGACGATAAGAATATTTGATGTCTAATGCCTTTAACAGCTTTTCTTCTGCTGTCATTTTTTCCATCTCCTTAGTTGATGATTTCATTTATTTTATATCATCTGTTTCATGGTCTTTCTTACTTTTCATTTGCAGACTATGGAACATTTACTATAATTCGTCTCTATTATACTCCCAAAATTTTAATATGCCAGTTTTTATTGGAAAAATTTCTTTGTTTATCTCAGATGATTCGTGTGTGTTTTGAATAAATATAAATATATTTTAAAAATTTTTTATTTTACGAAATGAACTGTATCTTTAACATTAAAAATCCTCTTTACCGATTTGTCTGTAAAGAGGATATCTATGATCTTTGAGTATTTATGAGCAGATATTACCTAAGATATATCTGGAGATCTTCAAAATATAGCTATGATCTATATGATCGATTAACAGCTATATTTTTATAGATTAGGAAGGGTATATTTTAAAAAATATCTTTCTTAGTTCAGGCTCTATTCCTTTTTTCTTTTTAGCCAAGAGAGAAATGCCTCGCATCCTTCCAGAATATCAGCATATGTCTGTTCAAAATCTCCCGTGTACCATGGATCTGCAATGTCACGGGGATGATTTGAAAATTCTAAGAGACGATATACTTTCTTTTGTGGATCTTCTTCCAATATTCGAAGCATATTTCTTATATTATATTGATCCATGCCAATCAGATAATCATATTTCTCATAATCTTCCTTTGTCATCTGACATGCACGCTTTTTACTGTAACCTGTGATTCCCACTTCATCCAATTTTCGTTTTGTTCCATAATGGATGGGATTGCCGATTTCTTCTCTGCTTGTAGCTGCAGAAGCAATCTCAAATAAATCAGAAATGTTCCTCTTTTGTGTTAAATCTTTTAAAACAAATTCTGCCATAGGTGAACGGCAGATGTTGCCGTGGCAGATGAAAAGTATTTTTATCATTATATTTTTCCTCCTGAAATGCCATAAAATGCCCAGATTTGCGGACTTTTTTGAAATTCTCCGACTCTCATACTTCTATGCGGATTCTTAAAAACTACGCAAACTGTGGCAATTTACAGCCTAGTGTAGTAGTTAAATGTAGTCACTTGGTAGTCTGTTAAGGGAGTGCAGACTACTCCAATTTTGGAACCTTTTAACGATAGAAAAGGTAGGGGTGTGCATTTTTAAAAAGTCACCTTCTCGCGCCCTTAAACAGCTATCTTTAGAGAAAGTAATTCATTTTTCTTATTAAGAAGAAATCTTAGTTCATTTACTTCTGCTTCAGTCTTTTAAACTTTATTTTCCAATTTAACGATTTCTTTCTCGTATTCCCTTATCAGTTTATCATATTCTTTTTTATTATTCTCATAACTTTTCTCTTTTTCAAGAAATGCCTCTGTTTGTAATCTGAATTTTTTTTCATAAATTTCCGAAGCATCTGAAAATCCTTTTTTATATCCTTTCTCCTCTGCCTTCTTTTTACCTGGTTGAGAAAAGGCTACACCTAATCCAACTCCACCTGTTCCGATAGCTATGTGAGGTGCGTATTTTTTCAAATATTTCGGTGCGTTCTTTACAACTTTTTCAAAAACTTCTTTGGCCAAATATAACTTTCCCATCAAACAATCTCCTCCGAAGAATCTTCCATAACCAGAGACTCAAATTCATTTCTTATGTATTCTTGCTTCATCTTCCTCATAAAATCATGAGAATGTATAAGTGTAACCATCGTAACCGCAACTCCTCCGATATCCAGCTTTGCCATATTTTTTGTCAGGGCTACAAATAATATATTTGACGACGATGCCATTACCTCTGATATGCTTAAAATCTTCTTGATTTTCACTTTTCTTATATTTCGGTCATCTGTTGTTTCAAAACAGAACAAGTAAAACACTTCGATAATAAAATTTATCAGTAATGCCAATCCTGCACTTGCACCAATCTGCTTTAAATCGTCCGTCAGTAAATTTTTAAATTCCAAACTATTCCATCCCTGTTCAATCAACTCCTGTGCTTTCTCCGGATTTATTGTGGATAAAATAGGAATAGGCAATCCTTCTATACAATATTTATCTGATGCTAGATGTATACTTTCTCTAACAACTGCAGCAGCAATTCTTTTATAGTCTTCTTCAGTGCTTAATATACATTCTCGGATAATTGATGCCAGGCTCCTTGGGCTTGAATAATCAATTACTTGATCTGAGAACTGTAGTTCTCTAGTCTGCATGAATTGACCTAATGATTTCACCTTATGACCTTGAATTACATCATACGATTGAAAATCCACAAATGAAACTGTGTTAGTCATTATATTTGCAGTTCCAAAAAGCCATCCTAAAATCGGATCATGCCCTAGAGTAGCAACATGATGATTCTTTCCATAAATGTTATTATACGAACCGTTTAAATTCTTCTTGTTCACCCCGGCGATATTAGGAATTAGATTTTTATCAAGAGCATTCATAGCGTCATATGGCACTGGCTGAGTAAGAATTTCAATCCAACTTCTATATTTATTCTTCTTACTATAAAATTCATCTTGTGACCTTTGAGCAAGGTCTTGATGTCCATCTTTGTATTTTGCCAATTCCTCAAGTTCATATTCTGCACCTGATTTTTTTCCATCATATATGCCACCAATGTGTTTTCTTTCACTTGATGCCAAACGCTCACTTTTATCAACACTAGGAGTAAGTTCTTCCATTCTAGGTAGTTCTAATTCAGGCAACAGTACCCACCGAAGCGTCTGTAACATTGTAGCAAAGAACAAAAAAGTAATGTCCGTATTATTTAACGAAGTTAACTGTTCAAAACGAATGTCAATATCATCAATAATATTTTCCGAATCATGTGCTATATCCCCTACTCGTTGAGATTCTTCAGCAAGAACTTTCATACCTTGTAAATCCTTTTCTGTTTTGCTAGATAATTCAACATGTCTTCTTATCAATTCTTCTAAACTCATTATTTATTCCTCTTTTTTGCCATAGCAAGCACTTTTGTCAACCAGCCTCCTGCTACAGTTCCGCCGCCAAATGGAATAAAACTCATTGCCGCAGCTACACCTGCAAGTCCACATGCTATTTTCATCCATTCTTTGGACACCTCTGCTCTAGAAGTTGTTCCTGCCAATATTGACGGAGACATAAGATTTGCTTTTGAAACAAGTTCTTTTATTTCATCACTACTATACTTCTCTGGAGAGTCAACTAAAACATCTAGCAATAATCTAAGCATTTCCGTTTCATCTGGATGCTGATTTATTTCAGCATCTAATACACTTCTCATAGCAATGTATTGTGTTTTTGTAAGTTTATTTCTTCCTGCTTCTATGTTATTTATAGTCTGTCTGGTCACGCCAATTCTTTCGCCAAATGCTTCTGCAGTCCAACCAACAGTTCTACGAATTAACAGCAGATTCTCTTGCATTCTTAAAATCTCTTCCATTTCATCCGCCCTCCTTTGTTATTATAATATCTTTTGACAATAAATTTGTCAACAGTTCTTATTTATGCTCATAATATAATTTCTATTTCTGATTCTGCGTAATTTGAATATAAAAATAGCGTTCAGGATTCTACACCCCGAACGCCAACTTATAATTTTTCATCTTGAGAATAAGCCTAACTCTAGTTTATTCTTCAAGATAAGAAACCGATTCCAAAAAATCTGAAAATTCTTTTACAATCCCCAAGAACTCTACGCAATTTCTCATAACAGATTCTGCAAGCAACCTGGAATCATCAATGTATTCTTCCTGCGCTAAAGAAATCGCGCCCACCAATTCCTTTGCTCCTTTCATGATTTCTGTCACATTCTGTTTTACTGCCGTACTGATCATATAATATCCTCCTAAAAATTCATGTAATTAATCAATGTTCTGTTTTTATTCAACTTCTTACAAACTACTCCTAAAACACCTCGTACCCTTCTGCTGATGTTTTGCCATACGACTTCATATTAGGATACTTATTTAAGCACACCTGTTCATACAGATATTTTGCTAGTCTTGGAGATGCTGTTCTCCCCGGGAAAAAGTCTGAAAAATAATAAATTCCTATGGTAAGGTTTGGTATTACGGCTTCAATATAAGCCTTATATTCCCTATCTTCAGTATTGCTTAGTTTAACTGCCATTTCTATTTCCTCCTCTGTTTTATAATGCAATCATTTTATCAACTTTATATTCACAAAAAAAGTACACTTTGAAAGTGTACTCAGACTGTAGACAAAGTTGGTGCTGGGAGTTATCCCCAGCACCACTTTTCTGTAAATAGCCTCTGTTTTAATAAAAATCTTAAAAAACCCCAAAATCCTTTCCCATCGGATTCCCTGATTTCTAAAATTTTTTCCAGTTTTTTCAAATTCATACACGCAAATGTGGATTGTCAACAGTAAACTAAACAACTTTTTTAAGGTTATTCATCCGATACTCA
>JAUNDP010000011.1 GCA_030526005.1 Eubacteriales bacterium | reverse complement strand
ATAGAATTCCGATGTCCCATAAAAAATACTTACCCCAACTCTTGACAAAGAGCCAGTTTATTTTTAGGATACCATAAAAGTCCAATTTTTTCCACAAAAAAGGATGTAAAACAGAAGTTCCATTTCGTTCGGTTCTTTTTCTGTCTCACATCCTTTTATACGCTCTTAATTTTTCAGCTGCAGACTTCTCGTCTACTGGCGCAGTTCAATTCCCATAGACTGAAGTCCATTCAGAATCTTTTTCATCGCTGCTGTAATATCACTCTCTTCCAGTGTTCTGTCTTTTGCACGGAATACAATGGAGTAAGCCATAGATTTATATCCTTCTTTAATCTGTGCTCCTTCATAGATATCAAACAGCTCATATCCTTCCAGAATCTTTCCGCCTCTCTGCTCAATCATGGTCTCAATCTGTCCAGCCAGAATTTCTTTTGGGACAACCATACTTAAGTCTCTTGTCACAGCCGGGAATTTGACAATTCCTTCGTACTTTCTGTCAAATGTTGCTGCTTCTACAATCTTTGGCATATCCAGAACAGCAACATACGCTTTTTCTCCGATTCCATATGTCTCAGCCACCGTAGGATGAACTTCTCCTAAGTATCCGACAACTTCTCCGTCATATACTACATTTGCCTGACGTCCTGGATGAAGGAAAGATTTTCCTGCATTTGGGTCATACGTTGTCTTCTTGCTCATTCCAACTTTATCAAAAAATTCTTCCAGCACGCCTTTCATGGCGAAAAAGTCCCCGTCGCCGTACATTCCAAGTGTAAACTGCATTCTCTCATCCGGAAGATCAGTCAGAGGAAGTGTCTCTGGCAAATATACATTTCCCAACTCATACAGACGTACATTTTTATTTCTGTGATTGTAGTTAAATGCAAGAGATGTCAGCATCCCATTTAAAGATACGGTTCTCATGATGCTGAAATCTTCTCCAAGCGGATTTGAGATTTTAATTGCATTGCGAGAAACAGAATCCTGAGGCAGCATCAGTTTGTCAAATACCTTCGGACTTTCAAAGGAATAAGTCATACCCTGAGAGAATCCGCAAAATTCTGCAATGTCTCTTGCCACTGCTTCAATTCTCAGTTTGAATGGCAGTTTTCCTGTCGTTGCTTCTCCTTTTGGCAGTGTCGTAGGAATATTATCATATCCGTAGAAACGCGCTACTTCTTCTGCAAGATCTGCCATGCGGAATAAATCGTGGCGGAATGTAGGAGCAATCACTTCATTTGATGATTCATCATATTCCAGATCGACCATTTTAAAGTATTCCAGCATTTCCTGCGCAGAGATATCTGTTCCAAGAAGTGCATTGATTTTTTCAGGCTCAAAAGGAATACGAACCGGCGCTTTTTTCTTTGTGTAGACGTCTACCATACCCCCTACAACTTCTCCGGCGCCCAACTCTTCAATCAGCTGACATGCGCGGTCGATGGCAGCCTGTGCATTGTTCGGATCCAGTCCTTTTTCAAATTTTCCGGAAGCATCTGTTCTAAGTCCCACTTTTTTGCTGGACAGACGGATATTTGTTCCATCAAAACATGCTGCTTCAAACAGCATTGTCTGTACCTGGTCAGTAATCATGGAATTTTCTCCTCCCATGATACCTGCGATTCCAACCGCTTTCTCCCCGTCGCAGATCATCAGAACAGAGTCATCCATTGTTCTTTCCTGTCCATCCAGTGTTATGAATTTTTCATCTTTTTCGGCACGTCTCACAATGATTTCATGGTTCGCAATTTTGTCATAATCATATGCGTGCATCGGCTGGCCATATTCTTCCATCACATAGTTTGTGATATCTACGATATTGTTAATTGGGCGGATTCCATTTGCTGCTAGTCTTCTCTGCATCCATTCCGGAGATGGAGCAATTTTAATATTTTTTACAACTCTTGCACAGTAACGCGGGCATAAATCAGAATCCTGAACTGTTACTTTTATATAATCCTCCGCACGCTCTGCGTTTCCTGTCTTTGTCACAACAGGAGGCTTAAACTCCTTGCGAAAAGTTGCAGCAGCCTCTCTTGCGATTCCAATTACACTGTAGCAGTCTACGCGGTTTGATGTAATTTCATATTCAAACACTACGTCATCCAATCCCAGTGCCTTAACAGCGCTCTCTCCCACAACAGCATCTTGAGGGAAAATATAAATTCCATTATCCGGCGCCTCCGGATACATCTCTTTTGTAGATCCCAGTTCTTCAATCGAGCACATCATGCCGCATGATTCCACTCCACGCAGCTTGCCTTTTTTTATTTTGATGCCTCCCTCTGTTTTCTTTCCGTCATGGCCGCCTGCAACTCTTCCTCCGTCCAGCACAACTGGAACTTTGTCGCCTTCTTTTACATTTGGCGCTCCCGTCACGATCTGGATCGTCTCTTCTCCTGTATTAACCTGACATACAATCAGTTTGTCTGCATCTGGATGCGGCTCTATCTTTACAATCTGTCCAATTACAATTTTTTCTAAATCGGCATCCAGCTTTTCAAATCCTTCCACTTTTGTTCCGGAAAGTGTCATCGCATCCGTATATTCCTGCGCCGTTACGTCAAGATCAGGCACATATGCTTTTATCCAAGATAATGAAGTATTCATGATTCTCCTCCTTAAAACTGTTTTAAGAAACGAATATCGTTTTCATACAGCAATCTCATGTCGTCAATTTCATATTTCAGCAGAGCAATTCTCTCCAGTCCTACTCCGAATGCAAATCCGCTGTACTCATTCGGATCGATACCGCACATTTCCAGAACGTGCGGGTGAACCATACCGCATCCTAAAATTTCAATCCAGCCTGATCCCTTACAGAAACGGCATCCTTTTCCGCCACATTTAAAACAGCTGACATCCACTTCTGCGCTTGGCTCTGTAAACGGGAAATGATGCGGACGGAATTTTGTTTTTGTTTCAGGTCCAAACAGTTCTTTTGCAAATTCTTCCAGCGTTCCTTTTAAGTCTGCAAATGTAATATTTTTATCAATCACAAGACCTTCAATCTGATGGAAAGAAGGGGAATGTGTCGCATCTACTTCGTCGGAACGGAACACTCTGCCCGGCGCAATCATACGGATCGGCAGTTTTCCCTGCTCCATCACTCTTGCCTGTACAGGTGAAGTCTGTGTTCTCAAAACGATGTCTTTATTGATATAGAATGTATCCTGCTCATCCTTTGCCGGATGATTTGCCGGAATATTCAGCTTTTCAAAATTATACAAATCGTATTCAATCTCCGGACCTTCTACCACTTCATATCCCATTCCGATAAAGATACGTTCCACTTCTTCCAGTGCAATCGTGTTTGGGTGGCGGTGTCCTACATTGTTCTTTTTCGCCGGCAATGTCACATCAATGACTTCTCTTTTTAACTGTTCTTCTCTGGCTTTCATCTCCAGCTCTTTTTTTACTTTTTCAAGAGCAGTTTCGATTTCCGCTCTTGTCTCATTTACCATCTGTCCTACCATCGGGCGTTCTTCTGGCACAACATTCTTCATGTTTTTCAGAACAGACGTCAATTCTCCTTTTTTCCCCAGGAATGCAACACGAACATCATTTAATTTTTCCAATGCTCCAGCTTCCTGAATCTGCTTTAATGCTTCTTCTTTGATTGCCTGCAATTTCTCTTTCATCATGTTCTCCTTTCAATTTCTTCGGTGGAACAACAAACGCATCAGCGGTATGTTTCTGTTTCTCCGCAGCGCGATCCTTGCGGGACGTTTTTACTTTACAGAAAACAATTTTTCCGATAAAGCAAAAAAAGCCTCGCCCCCGCGAAGGGACGAAGCTATAATCCGTGGTACCACCCTAATTTCTGAATTTTTTCAGACACTTGTTTTGCTTAACGTGCATCACCCGTCACTTTTTAATAATTGTAAAACAACGTTCCAAAGTGCAGCTCCCATGTGAATTTCGCATTTTTATCTGAACTTTTGGAAGCTTCCAGCCGATGACTTCCATTCTCTGTAAGAAGATAAAAAACTACTTGCCATGTTCCAAGCCTTTTTCATTTATTTCCCGATTTCTCTCTGCCCTTTCTTTCTGTATATCGCAGATCAAAAGCAAAAAGTTCATTTTTTGTCGGTTAAAATTGATAAACCTTATTTTATCACATTTTAATCATCTGTCAAGTTAAAACTCTTTGGATCTTCTAAGTAACAGTTAATCTCTGCTCCCATGAATAAAATCCACATACACAGATACAGCCAGAGCATCACCGCTATGATGCTTCCAAGACTCCCATATACTTTGGAAATACGGCTGTAGATATCCATATAAATTGAAAACCCATAAGAACATACTGCCCATGCCAAAGAGGCGAGCGCTGCTCCTGGCAGCTGTCTGCTCAATTTCGTTTTTCTGTTGGGCAAAATCACATATAAAGACAAAAATAATACCAGCAGAAAAATGAGCGCCGCACTTGTCTGCGCACTGATAATATAACTCGACAGTTTTTTAATAATTGGTATTCTTTCCTGTAAAAAAATCAAAATCTCATTTCCGAAAATCAAAATACCGACCGTGACAATAAATGCCATCAGCATAAGAATCATATAAAAAGCAGAGCGGATTCGAATCATAAAATAGTTTCTTGTCTCTTTCACTCTGTTGACGGAATTTAAGCCGTTTGTCAAACCCATGATTCCTTTTCCAGCTGCCCATATTGCTGCAATGGCGCTTCCGGACAGCAAAGCCTTTGACGGCACAAATATTTCATCAATGATCATCTTAATATATTTACTGACATCTCTTGGAAAAATATCCATTAAAAATTCTGTCATCTGTTCTGCTGTAATCGGAAAATATTGAATTAAAGTCAAAATTAACATAATCGCAGGCATAACGCTGAGCAGAATAAAAAAAGAAGCCTGTGCCGCATATACATCAATTCGATCTTCTTTGCATTTACGGTAAAAACGCCTGACTTTTTTAATTGACTGTCTCATATTCAGATTCCTTTACCTGCATTTCTTTTTATTCTTATTTTTATCATATCACGTTCCCTTTGGAACTTCAAGAAAACCTTTTTACCTATTTTATAATCTCCATATCCCCATAAAAATAAGACAGAATTTCACGATATCCCATATCATTCAGCGCCATTTGCTTCGCTCCGTTCTGACTCATTCCTATGCCATGACCGTATCCCCCGCCATAAATCGTATATCCTTGCAGCGCATATTCTTCTCTTCTGGGCTCTAAGTAAAAAAAACCGCTTGGAAGAAGATTCATCCCCACTGCACCGCTTTCTTCCTGGTTGATCACAGGAAAAAATTTAGGAGATAAAACCATACGGATATTATACTCGCCTTCTATCGTCAATTCCTGAAAGCTTCCTGAAATAATCAGAGTTTTTGCGCGCCCGTTTTTTTCACGTTCTGTCACATAGACGCCGCTGACCTCCCCCACATCTGTATTCCACTGCTGCAAAACCGATTCGCGCAGCTGTTCCAGGGAAACTTCTGCTTTCCATCGATACCATGGCTCTTCACTTTCATATGCCGTATGGGATGTCTGATTTAAAAAAGTTTCAAAAACTGGTTCCTCTGAAAGATCCTGACTGCGGTTCACCCCGCAGGAAGTAGAATAATACTGCGCATCCAGAATCGTATTATCCTTCATCATTACTTCCCCTCTTGTCTCTTCCACTGCCTTTGTTGAATTTTCATTTTCCGGAAAATTATTATAAACCTGATATGAAGTGCTGTCATCTACATCATATTCCGCTATAGAATTTTCCATGCTTTTTTTTACATAACTTCTTGCGCAGACCGCCTGAGCTTTTAACGCTTCAAGGGGATAACTGGCTGGCATCTCGCTTGGAACGACTCCGCAGAGATAATCTTCCATTTTCACAACATTGATCACGCGAAGTCCCTCTGGATGACGTGTGATCTCAAAACTGCCTCTGTACATGGGTCTTTCCTGGTTTCTCTCCAGATTCAGAATACAAATTTTCCCATCTTCTTTTGGGACAATTTTAATCTTTCCCGTTGTTTCGTACGTTCCTCTCTCAATTTCCAGAATGT
Organism: Eubacteriales bacterium; assembly: GCA_030526005.1. Taxonomy (GTDB): domain Bacteria; phylum Bacillota; class Clostridia; order Lachnospirales; family Lachnospiraceae; genus JAGZHZ01. The sequence continues at coordinate 77,088 of JAUNDP010000011.1, read as the reverse complement.
CTTCGGGATTGTATTCCTCCTCTTTTCCATCGTAACTTACCAGAAAACCTCGATCTCCGCAAATACTCACTTTCTGATGATACTCACCCGCATAACTGGCGCTTTTTATCAGGACGCGTATAGTAGGATTTTCTTCTTCTCCTTTGATTGATATAGGTTGTCCTTCTACACTTTCTTCTGTTTCTCGGATCTTTTTTTCTGTCTGCTCTTTTTGTACGATCTGTCTTTCTGTCTTCTGTCCAGCTGTTTTTTTAATCAGATTTTTCTCAATCTGTCCTGTCTGACAAATAAAGACAGTAAATAATACAATACTCCCGATCACAATAGTCAAAAGCCTTTTTACCCAATCCTCGTCCATTTTTTCGCTCCTTTTTCATCCTACTAATACTATATGAAAAAGTTGCAAAAAAAATGCGGAGTAATCACTTACTCCGCATAAGAAGATTCATTTTTATCGCTTTTGCATGATATCAAATAAATTTATAGATTGTGACTGAATCATATGGTTCTCCCGCTTTTAAAATAGGGGAAGGGAAATTCTCATGATGTACGGCATCCGGAAAGAACTGTGTCTCCAGACATAATCCTGAACGTTTGTGATAAATGGCTCCTTCTTTTCCCTGAACACCTTCCGTGATGAAATTTCCTGTATAGAACTGTACGCCAACACACGTCGTAGATACTTCCATTCTTCGTCCACTCTCCGGATCAAATACTTCTGCGATCTTTTTGAGTTCTCCTTTTTCTTTGTTCAGAACAAAGTTATGATCATATCCGCCTGCCAGGATCAACTGTGCATGGTCTGCGCCAATTTCCGCTCCTACCCGTTTCTGTTTTCTAAAATCAAACGGCGTTCCATCTACTTGACAAATTTCTCCAGTTGGAATCGATTCCTCATCAATCGCTGTAAAAGCATCTGAATCAATCCAGACTTCATGGTTTAAAATCGTTCCATTTTGATGGCCCGAAAGATTAAAATATGTATGATTTGTCATATTGGCAACCGTATCTTTATCGCTCACTCCATGATAATGAATCCGAACTTCATTTTCTTCCGTAAGCGTATATGTCACTGAAATTTCAAAATTTCCTGGGTATCCCTGCTCTAGGTCAGGACTCATGCGATAGAAGCGGACGGATAAGTGTTCCTCATCCACCTGATAGTTCCAAACCATACGGTCATATCCGTCAGGAGAACTGTGCAGATTGTTTTTTCCGCGTTCATTTTTCGGCAATTCATAGACCTTTCCCTGAATCGTCACATTCGCTCCGCCATTGCGGTTGCAGCTTCTTCCGACAGTAGCTCCCAGATATCCGTCGTTGTTCCAATAATCCGTCGCATCTTCGTATCCCAGAACTACATCTGTCGTTGTATGGTCTTTTCCCGGAACCATAAGAGCTACAAGCGTTGCGCCATAGTCGCTTACCTCCAGGCACATCCCGTTTTTATTAATCAGGGTAAATAAAGAGGTCTCCTTTCCAGAAGGAATTTTTCCAAATGAACTTACTTTTACTCCCATATTATATACCTCTGAGAATGCTGCTTTTTTCTTTTAAGAAGAAAGCAGCATTCTCAGTGTTTTCCTTTCTTGATCTAATCTCACAGTTTATTGATAATCTGCGCCGCTTAAATAATTATAAAATGCGTTGTTGCAGTATCTTGTCTCGCTTTCTACCGTCACAGAATCATCCATAGCAGCAAGCGCCGCTTTTACATTTTCTGTATCCTCTGTCATACAGAATGTATGAAGAGAATAAATGCCGTCTTTGATGATACAGTCATCAATCTCATTGTAGTCTTCTTCTGGTATATCAGATTCTGTTGTGCTGTACAAAGGCTGCCACCATGCGCCTGCAATCAAACCAACTGCTTCTTCATTTCCTTCATTTTTCTTTGCATACTGTTTGATTACGTCGTCAAAATAGAGCATATCCTCTTTGTTGTCAAATTCTAATTTCAAATCATATTCGATTGCATAAGTCAGATACAGATCGTCTTTTACCTGTTTTACAGCATAGGTAGGAGTTGCTTCTTTTGGAACAGGTCCCCACTCTAAAAGGTATTCATAGATGGAAACTTTTGGTTCCAGCTGCACTTTCGCCTGAATGCCTTCACTCTTCAGAAGACCAATCAGCTGCTGTGCATGAGTGATATCAGAATGACCATACTGTAAGGTCAGTTCTGGTAAGAATTTTGCATCAAACTCATCGTTCTTCAAATTGTATCCGGTCACAATTTTGTCTTCCACTGCCTGTGCTCCGATTGCCGACAGCTTTTCATCATCATATAAAATAAAGGAATTCCATGTATGGATCAGTTTTGCATAGATATCATCATCCTCTGAATATCCCAGATAGTTTCTGCCCTCGCCTCTGGCTTCCATAACATTCATCAGAATTCTCTCAGCCGTTGCTTTTGGCAATGTTTCCTGAGATACGATCTGAGCAGCTTCCTCCTCCGAAATCAGCTCTGTGTCAAGTGCGCATACCAGATAACGGGCATTTTCTCCCTCAGCTGTGATGCCATACTGCGTAAGCAGATCTGCGACTTTTTCATCCGGATAGCTCAGTGCCAGCTCACTGTAATTTGCAAAAGAGACTGCTTCTCTTATTGCGCTGAGCCAGTCATTTACGACTGCTTCCGCTGCTGTAGCTTCTGTGGCCGTAGTCTGTTTTCCGAAAACTGCATCTGCCAGATTTGCATCAAATTCAGCTGCTGTCACATCTTCCCCTGAAAATGCAACATCAAAGTATACTTTTAAGTACTCTCCGTCTTTATCAATGTCTGTCTGTTCAGCGCTTTCCTCGATTGCTGTACTTTCCGCAAATACAGGTATGCTCACTGATCCGCACATCATTGCCATTGCAGCTAAAAATGCTGTCATCTTTCTAAACTTCATCGTTCACACCTATTCCTTTCTTTCATTCACTTTACAGTGTTTTTTTGTCTCTTTTTATTATAAATAATCTATTCGTTTTTATCAACTATTTTTTGACGATTTCCTTTCTTTCTCTCATTTTCCTGTCATTTTCCTTCAAAATGTTTGATCTCTTTGATCATTTTCATAAAAAAAAGAGAGTGCTTCTGCTCTCTCCTATATCTTTTTTATTCCCAAAGTGCCGTTTCCCATATTTTGACTCCTAGCCAAGCTAGGTGGGTAACCGCAGCTGCTTTCTCTGCCTTCCCCTGGCAATTAAGGGGGCCTGACATTAAAAACAGCGATATAAGAATCCCATGAAAAGTAAATGTAGGTTCAAAATAACGGGAGTATCGCACACCCCAGGAATTTCTTTGTTGTAATCATTATACCGTACTGACCTTTAAATTTCAATACGAAAAATTTCCTTTCCTAAATTTTCGGTGATTTTCACGAAAATATTTTTTTTGCGTCTTTCCTATTGACTTTCTGTTTATTCTTATTTGTCTTTATTATATGCCGGATGATTGTATCTTATTCTCAAACTATTTTTAAAAAAATAAAACCTTAATCAATTTTTTATTAGTTTTTTTCCAAAAAATGTGATATGATAAAAAATAACTTTATATTATGTAAAGTAATTTTCAAAGAAATGGAGGAGATAATATGAACTCGAATAGTTTCTCAGAAATTACCCCCGATATTCTAACATTATCAAAATATGTTACCACAGCCAATCAGATTGACCCAGAATTATATACAAAACTGGACGTAAAACGTGGTCTGCGTGATATCAACGGAAAGGGTGTGCTTGCCGGACTTACAGAAATTTCTGAAGTCCAGTCAAAAAAAGAAGTTGACGGTGTGTCTGTTCCCTGTGATGGACAGCTTTTTTACCGCGGCATCAATATTCAGGATATCGTAAAAGGTTTTATGACCGAAAAACGCTTTGGGTATGAAGAAACTGCCTATTTGCTGCTTTTTGGAAAATTGCCGAATCTGTCTGAACTGCGTGATTTTAAAAATCTTTTAGCTACATATCGTACGCTTCCAACCAGTTTTGTACGCGATATTATCATGAAAGCTCCAAGCCAGGATATGATGAATACTCTTGCTCGAAGTGTCCTCACTCTTTACTCTTATGATGACAGAGCAGATGATATTTCTATTCCGAATGTTCTGCGCCAGTCTCTTCAGCTGATCAGTCTCTTCCCTATGCTGTCAGTATACGGTTATCAGGCTTACCGCCATTATCACGATGGACAGAGCTTATATATCCATTCTCCTAAACCTGAGCTGTCTACTGCCGAGAATATTTTGCATATTCTGCGTCCGGACAGCAGTTATACGGAACTGGAGGCAAAACTTCTGGATCTTGCTCTTGTCCTTCACATGGAGCACGGTGGTGGAAATAACTCTTCCTTTACCACACACGTTGTTACTTCTTCGGCAACCGATACGTATTCTGTCATTGCAGCTTCTCTTGGCTCTCTGAAAGGTCCTCGCCATGGAGGCGCCAATATCAAAGTAGTGAAGATGATTGAGGATATGAAACAGACGGTAAAAGACTGGAGCGACGAAGATGAAGTAAAACAGTATCTTCGCAGATTGCTGAACAAGGAAGCATTTGATCATGCCGGTCTTATTTATGGTATGGGACATGCTGTTTATTCTCTTTCCGACCCGAGAGCCAATATCTTTAAGTCATTCGTGGAGCAGCTTGCATCTGCCAAGAACCGTGTTGATGAATTCAAGCTTTATTCTATGGTGGAACGTCTTGCTCCTATTGTCATCGGTGAAGAGCGCCGCATTTACAAAGGTGTCAGCGCCAATGTCGACTTTTACAGCGGATTCGTATATAGTATGCTGGATTTGCCGACAGAACTTTTTACACCTATTTTTGCGATTGCCCGTATTGTTGGATGGAGCGCACATCGCCTTGAAGAATTGACAAACAACGGTAAGATTATCCGTCCTGCTTACCAAAGTGTTTCAGATCGAAAGGTTTATACGCCGCTTCATGAACGTATTTAATCAAAAACTTTTCTTTATGCACTAAAAAAATGGATGCAAAACCTTTTGGTATTCTGCATCCATTTTCTTATATTTTTCTTTCTATGCTTCCATTTTTAAAAAATGAAGAACTGCTTCTTTCATCTCCTCTTTCTCCACAACCGTATCATGCAGAATCGGAGCAGTCCGAATTTCTTCAATCGCATTTGGAACAGCTGTCTTTGAGATTTTACTTAATTCGTCCACCAATTCAAAATCTGACATTGCATCATATTTTTTATCAATCGCATTCATTACACTTCTCGTAAACTTATACGGGCTTGCCGTAGATGCAATGATCGTACACGTCTCATCTTTTGTCTGATCTTTATATTTACGATATACTTTTGATGCAACCGCTGTGTGCGTATCAATCACATATCCTGTCTTCTGATATAATAAGTCAATTTCCTCTGCGGTCTCTTCTTCATCTGCATAATTTCCATAAAAGTCAGCCAGCTCTGCTCTCATTTCATCTGTGATCTCATATCGTCCCTCTTTGACCAGCGCATTCATCAAAGAAACGTCCTTATTCGCATCTGCGCCTGCAATTTTGTAGATCAGACGCTCCAGATTGCTTGAAATCAGAATATCCATAGAAGGGGAAGTCGTCAGAATAAAATCTCTGTTTCTGTCATAAACTCCTGTCTGAAAGAAATCAAATAATACTTTGTTTTCATTTGAAGCGCAGATCAGTCTGCGGATCGGCAGTCCCATATTCTTTGCATAATAAGCTGCAAGAATATTTCCAAAGTTTCCTGTCGGAACAACGACATTGACCTCCTCTCCTTCTTTCACTTTTTTCTCTGCTGTCAACTGTGCATATGCGTATACATAATAGACAATCTGAGGCACAAGGCGTCCGATATTGATTGAGTTTGCAGATGAGAACTGGAATCCTGCCTCATCCATTTTTTTTGCAAGTTCCTTATCATTAAAAATATTTTTCACTCCGGTCTGGGCATCGTCAAAGTTTCCTTTGATTCCTACCACATGCGTATTGGCGCCTTTTTGAGTTACCATCTGTTTTTCCTGAATCGGGCTGACTCCATTTTTTGGATAAAATACAATAATTTTTGTCCCTGGAACATCTGCAAATCCAGCAAGCGCTGCTTTTCCTGTGTCTCCAGATGTAGCCGTCAAAATTACAATCTCATTTTTAATCTGATTTTTCTTTGCCGCTGTTGTCATCAAATGAGGCAGAATTGACAGTGCCATATCTTTAAAAGCAATCGTTGCCCCGTGGAACAACTCCAGATAAAATGCCCCGTCTGCTTCTCTCAAAGGTGCAATTTTTGCTGTGTCAAATTTCTGATCATATGCTCTGGCTATACAATTTTTTAACTCTTCCTCTGTAAAATCTGTCAGAAATTCTTTCATCACCTCATAGGCAACTTCCTGATAAGACATCTTTGAAAGTTCTTCTATAGAGCAGCTCAGCTTCGGCAGACGTTCCGGCACAAATAATCCGCCATCATCGGCAAGGCCCTTCAAAATTGCTTTTGACGCTGTTACAGGTGCTGAGTCACTTCTTGTACTTTTGTATAATAATTCCATTTTCCTCATCCTTTTCTTTCCTTAGTCTATCTGCTTCAACGAATCAGCGCAAGTATGCGTGACAGAATTATATCACACAAAAAGAGCAGTTGCAATCCTTTCCTTGACAACTGCTCTTCTTGGCATTCCCTGACGGATTTTCTCAGAATAAAGTGCATCTTATCCTGCCAGGGTATAGAACTCTGTCCCATCATACTCAAACAGCCTTTTTAAGCTTTCATCGAACCATACCACATTATGTTCTTCCGCGCTTGATCTGGCAATAAAATACAGAGCTCCCTGAGAATAATCCTCACCGCTTAAAGCCCGTCCCACAGCTTCGATGGTTTCCTCTGTAATCTCACAGGTATAGATTCTTCCATCATACGTTGGTGAAAACTGCGGCGTTCCATTTACATTCTCCCATATTACTTCATATGGTGTGTCTGGAAAATGAGGATCGGCAACACGATTGAGCACTACGTTGGCAACAAGAATTTTACTCTTGATGTCCTGCCCCGTCGCCTCGGCTTCTACGATCTGCAATAAAGCATAATAATCTTCGTAAGCCATTTGGTTTTGTTCCACTACTTGTTCTGCTAAACTTCCGATATCCGAAACATTCTCCACTACTTCCTGTGCTGCAAGTTTATTCAGGGTTCTTTTATCTACGCTTGGCGTACCTACCAGAATCTTTTCATACGCATTTTCCAGATTTTTCTCTCTGGCTGCTTTTGAATAAGCTTCCATACTATTTATCCCATTTACAAAGCCTGCAACTCCTGCCTGAAGTTCTTGACTCGATGACTCTCCCTCCTTCACTGCATAAACGGTGTCTTGGCCGTCACTTCCAAATAGAAAATGACAGATCCCCACCATCCCGCAGAAAAGTATCACAGCCATCGCTGCTGTCAGAAAACGACCGCCTTTTTTTGTTTTTCTTTTGAGATATCGGGATACATAATGGAACATCGTTTTTGAGAATCGCATCACTTATTTCCTCTTCCTTTCTCAGTAGTAGAGGTAACGTATATTCCTCATGTATTGCAATTATATTAATTTTTTACTTTTTTGTCAAGTATTTTTTATATTTTCGTAATAATTAAAACATGATTTTGACCCTATATTTCAAAATTCAAACGTATTTTTCTCTATTTATTTTTACATTTTCACTCATTTTTCTACTCTTCCGTTTAATAAAAAGTCGATTTTTCGTTGATTTTATCACATTTACATAGATCTTGTTTTTTCTGCTCAATTATTTCCAGATGTTTAACGTTTATTTAACATTTATGAAATATTTTGTCATTTTATTTCAAAAAAAGGGATATCCCCGAATTCTATTTTCAGGATATCCCTTTTCTTTTATTTCAACTATATCTTAATTTTCTGATTCTTTATTATTGATTGCGGTTACAAGAGCATTGATCGATGCGCGGATGATATCGACATCCACTCCCGCTCCCCAGAACATATTGCCTTGTTTATCTCGAATTCCGACATATGCGATCGCTTTGGAACTTGAACTTTGCTCCAGAGCATGTTCTTGGTATGTTACCAGATCGTATTCCAGTTTGAAATGTTTCTTAAGTGCATTGCTGACTGCATTCAGACGACCATTTCCAGAAGCAATGATGATTCGTGACTGACCTTTATATTCTGCTGTCACCTCTGCAATGATTCCATTATGCTGTTTAAAATGAACCTCAGTAATATGATATGGAGAAACAATACCTTCAAATTTCTGTTTAAATACTTCAAATATTTCATCCGGATGAAGCTCTTTGTGCGTATGATCGGAGACAGATTTTGCGGCATATCCCATCGCTTCGCGCATTTTTGCCGGAAGGTTCAGGCCAAAATTCTGTTCCAGAATATATCCGACTCCTCCCTTTCCAGACTGGCTGTTGATGCGGATTACATCGGCATCGTAGCATCTTCCTACATCGGTTGGATCAATCGGCAGATATGGAACGGTCCAATGCTGCGAATCATGTTCTTCACGATACTTCATTCCTTTAGCGATTGCGTCCTGATGAGAACCTGAAAATGCAGCAAATACAAGTGCGCCGCTATATGGGCTTCTCTCATCAATCTTCATTCCAGTATACTTTTCATACTCTTCACAGATCTGCGGCATATTGCCAAATTCCAGCTCTGGATCTACACCCTGTGAATACATATTCATCGCCAAAGTTATGATGTCCACATTTCCTGTCCGTTCTCCATTTCCAAACAGTGTTCCTTCAATTCTGTCTGCCCCTGCCAGGATTCCCATCTCAGCATCAGAGATTCCGCTTCCGCGGTCATTGTGAGGATGAAGAGACACAATCACATTTTCTCTGTATTTTAAATTATCACACATATATTCGATCTGGCTGGCATACACATGTGGCATTGCCATCTGTACTGTACTTGGAAGGTTAATAATTGCTTTTTTCTCCGGTGTGGGCTGCCATACATCTAAAACCGCATTGCACACTTCCAAAGCATAGTCTACTTCTGTTCCTGAAAAGCTTTCCGGGCTATATTCGAACAGAAAATTCCCTTCTGTCTCATCTGCCAGTTTTTTCAGCAGCGCTGCGCCATCTACCGCAATCTTTAAAATCTCCTCTTTTGATTTCTTAAATACCTGTTCTCTCTGTGCAAGAGAAGTAGAATTATATACATGTACGATCGCTCTTTTTGCACCTTTTAATGCTTCAAATGTCTTTTTGATAATGTGTTCTCTCGCCTGTGTCAATACCTGAATCGTCACGTCATCCGGAATCAAATCCTGCTCAATCAATGCTCTCAAAAACTGATATTCTGTCTCAGATGCAGCCGGAAATCCAACCTCTATTTCCTTAAATCCAATCTTTACCAGCAATTTAAAAAAATCGATTTTTTGCTCTAATGTCATTGGAACAACAAGCGCCTGATTGCCATCTCTTAAATCTACGCTGCACCAGATCGGCGCTTTCTCAATATACTCTTTTTCTGTCCATTTCATACAACTTGCCGGCGGCATAAAATACTGTCTCTTATACTTCTTGAAATTCTCCATCCTTTTCTCTCCTTTTTCATTTTTATTCTTTTACAATACAGGAACATTTTCCAGAAAATAAAAAAAGTCTTTCGTCCTCTCGCAGTTTTTGCTGTTAGAGACGAAAGACTAAATAATAGTTCTCACGCGGTACCACTCTATTTTATGAATTATTTCATACACTCATCAGATACGGATGATTCCATCTTATATCTTACCCGGATAACGGTCGGGAACCGTCTGCATCTACTTTTCTGATATCAGAATCAAAATTTGGGGCAGCCGCTCCGAGGCGAGTTCCATAACTTTCCTCGCTGTCTCGCATCATCCGGCAGCTTTCTGAATCAGTCTGCTATGTACTATTCCTCATCATTGCATTTTATTTTTCTGTTATTTCTTAACATATCATTGAATTTAAAAATTGTCAATATTTTTTTCTATTTTTCTCAAAAAAATGCTCTGTTTAATACATTTTTTCAAATTTTCTGGCAGGCTTTTCTATTTTCTTTTTTTCTTTTGGCGGTATCTCATACTGAGGCAGTTTTTTATAAATTTTCCATGCAAGATACGAAATCATCATTGAAATCAAGATAGCTCCCGTCTCCACCATCATCGTCTGATTTAAAATTCCTGCCTGATAAAGCCCCCAAAACGATGTCTGCAAAATGTGAAATCCCACTGCTGCTCCAAACAAGGATGACCGTTTTGCCCACACAGCTGCAAATACAAATACAGAAAGGCCAACACTTGTCAGCAATGATGGTATCCGTTCGATAAATGGGGCTAAAAAGCGAACCGGATCTGTCTCTATAAAATTCTGTACCGCTTCTTTTGTCTGTGCCAGATCTTCTGGTGCCACACCGCTCAGATATGCTTCCACGCCCCCATTTTTGATCGTGAATGCTACAAAAACCATTCCCAGAATTGTCACAATCACGCTTAAAGTTTCAATGATTGTAAATCCTATTCCAAATGTCACTGCTGTCTCTCTGCCCCGCTTTTTTTTCAAAAGCATTCTAAACATCAAATATCGTCCGCCCTCTTCAAACAATGCTGCTGTCACGCATAAATATCCTGCATACAACAGCGGATGCTGCTCTATCGCTTTTGCAATCGGACTGTTTATTCCAAGACAAAGCATATGAAGCATCTGTTCCAGCATGATGACAAAAAATAAATACGATACCATTCCTGCAAAAAATGGAAACCATTGCGCATTTGTCTTTCTTTTGCAAATCAATAATGCACTCAGCGGCAAGGCTATGCAGCCTGCTGCCGCCAGCAGCAGGCACATAATTGTCGTTCCTGAGATTTCTCCCATCTCCTCTTCCTCCTATTTTCTCATTTCCTGTTTTCTTTTATGCGCTTAAATCCTGTATGAACTGACTGTTATACAGATCAGCATAGAATCCGCCTTTCTCCATTAATTCTTCATGGCTGCCCTGCTCGATAATATTTCCGTCTTTCATAACCAGGATCATATCTGCATTGCGGATGGTCGACAGACGATGCGCAATCACAAAGCTTGTTCTGCCTTTCATCAGATTATCCATTGCCTTTTGAATCTGGATTTCTGTTCTCGTATCGACAGAGCTTGTCGCTTCATCCAAAATCAAAATCTTCGGATCGGCAAGAATTGCTCTGGCAATCGTCAGAAGCTGTTTCTGTCCCTGTGAAATATTACTCGTTTCTTCATTTAAAATCATATTATAGCCGCCCGGAAGCGTTTTAATAAACTTATGCGCATGTGCTGCCTTTGCTGCCTCAATTACTTCTTCATCGGTTGCATTTAATTGTCCATATCGAATATTATCCATGATAGAGCCATTAAACAGCCATGTATCCTGAAGTACCATTCCAAACATTTCTCTTAATTCATTTCGGTTGAATTCTCTCAAGTCATGACCATCTACTTTAATGCTGCCGCTGTTGACATCATAGAAGCGCATCAACAATTTAATCATTGTCGTTTTACCGGCTCCTGTAGGTCCTACAATCGCAATTTTCTGTCCCTCATGCACATCTGCTGAGAAATCAGAAATCGTAATCTTGTCAGGACGATATCCAAAGCTGACATGATCAAATTGTACATTTCCCTTTAATCCTTCTGCTGATACAGGATGTTCCACTGTCTGGTCTTCCTCTTCCTCATCAAGGAATTCAAACACACGCTCAGAAGCTGCTGCCGTCATCTGGAGCATATTGCTTACCTGGGCAATCTGCTGAATCGGCTGTGTAAAGTTTCTGATATACTGGAAGAAAGACTGAATCTCTCCTACCTGGATACTTCCTTTTATAGCAAGCCAGCTTCCAACCAGGGCTACCATCACATATCCTAAATTTCCGACAAACTGCATAATCGGCATCATAATTCCAGAAAAGAACTGTGATTTCCATGCGGATTCGTATAATTGATCATTCGTCTTCTGAAAGACTTTATTGACGTCCTCTTCTTTATTGAATACCTTAACAATGTTATGTCCACTGTAAATTTCCTCTACCTGTCCGTTGACATTTCCTAAGTATTCCTGCTGCTGTCTGAAAAATCTCTGTGAAAATTTCATTGTCTTTGAGATAATCAGCATAGAAACAGGCAGAATCAAAAGTGCAAATACGGTCATCAGCACGTTGATTCTCAGCATCATAATCAAGACACCAATCAATGTTGTCACAGACGTAATCAGCTGTGTGATGCTTTGGTTTAAACTTTGTCCCAGCGTATCGACATCATTTGTTACTCTTGAGAGCACTTCCCCTGTCGTTCTGCTCTCAAAATATTTCATCGGCATTTTATGAATTTTATCAGAGATATCTTCTCGAAGGCGGTATGTCACATCGTTTGAGATTCCTGTCATAATCCATCCCTGTACAAAGGAAAAGAATGCACTTGCAATATAAAGCGCCAGCAAAGTCAGCAAGATCATGGCAATCTTTTCAAAGTCAATTCCTCCCGTGCCATTGATTTTTGCTACCAGCCCTGAAAAGATTTCTGTTGTCGCATTTCCTAAAATTTTCGGTCCTATAATGATAAATACCGTGCTGGCTATAGCAAAAATCAGCATGAATAAGAAACGCCATTTGTACTGTTCCAGATGCTTTGCCAATTTTTTTACTGTCCCTTTAAAATCTTTTGCCTTCTCGCCGCTTCCCATTGCGCCATGTCCCATCGGTCCGCGTCTGTTTCTCTGGAATTTTTCACTGCTCATGGTTTAATTCCTCCTTTGATAACTGTGAGCTGGCAATCTGATAATATGTCTCACAATTTTTCAGCAGCTCTTCATGCGTTCCAATGCCTGCAATCTTTCCTTCGTCCAGAACAATAATCTGATCTGCATGAAGAATGGTGCTGATGCGCTGTGCTACAATAATCGTTGTCGCATTGTCTGTCTCTTTCTTTAATGCGCTTCTCAAAACTACATCTGTCTTGTAATCCAAAGCAGAAAAACTATCATCAAAGATATAGATCTCCGGTTTTTTTGCAATCGCTCTTGCGATTGAAAGACGCTGTTTCTGTCCTCCCGATACATTTGTTCCCCCCTGAGAAATCGGAGAATCAAACTGTTCGATTTTTTCTGAAATAAAGTCATATGCCTGCGCAATCTTTGCGGCTTTTTCCATATCTTCCTCTGTTCCATCATCTGCACCGTACATAATATTAGAACGAATCGTACCGGAAAACAGTACACCCTTCTGCGGAACATATCCCAATTTATCATGCAGATCATGAAGTGTCAGATCTTTTACATTTACTCCGTCAACTAAAATTTCACCTTCTGTTACATCATAAAATCTTGGTATCAAATTGACAAGCGTTGATTTTCCACATCCTGTGCTTCCAATAATCGCCGTTGTTTCTCCCGGCCTTGCTGTAAAATCAATGTCTGTAAGAACATTTTCATCCGCACCCGGATATGCAAACGAAACATGACGAAATTGCACCACTCCTGCCGCTTTTGAATCTGTGTCTTTTGATGTTGGTACATCTTTTAATACCGGTTCTGTATCTAAAATTTCTGTAATACGATCTGCTGAAACGGATGCTCTTGGCAGCATGATGGAAATCATTGTAATCATTAAGAAAGACATGATAATCATCATTGTATACTGAATAAAGGCCATTAAGTCTCCTACCTGCATACTGCCATCGTCAATTCCATATGCTCCTTTCCATACAATCAGAACGGTAATTCCATTCATGATAAACATCATAATCGGCATCATAAATGTCATACAGCGATTGACAAACAAGTTTGTCTTCATCAAACTATTATTTGCATCCGTAAATCGTTCTTTTTCACGCTTCTGTGTGCTGAAAGCACGGATGACAGGAATGCCCTGAAGGATCTCTCTTGTCACAAGGTTCAGACGGTCAATCAGCTTCTGAAGCACCTTAAATCTGGGCATTGCGACAGCAAATAAGATTAAAACAACTGCCATAATCATACCTACCGCTAATGCGATCACCCATGTCATTTTCGCATTTGTATTTAATACTTTGATGATTCCTCCAATACCCATAATCGGTGCATATAATACGATACGGAACATCATCATCAGCATCATCTGCACCTGCTGAATATCGTTTGTGCTTCGTGTAATCAAAGATGCTGTAGAAAACTGATTGAATTCTGCACTGGAAAAAGAAACTACCTTTTCAAATACTTTCTTTCTCAGATCACGGCTCACTGCTGCCGCAACACGACATGACAAAAATGTCACCATCACTGCTGCCGCCATAATCACAATGGCATATCCCAGCATGACTGCCCCTGCTTTAAACAGGTAATGATTTTGAAATTCTTCCATATCAATTCCCTGCGCTTCGTACTCTTGTTTTACAAAAGCAATGCTGGACTGCGTGATAATTGATTCCGGCATTTTATCAAATGTTTCATACGTCTGCGCAAGCATTTCCTCTCTTTGCTCTTCCGGCATCGCACGGAGTAATTTCAATGGGTCTGTGCCTTGAGGTATCTGCATTTTACCATCGGGCAATTTGTCTGTTTTTATCTCCTGTGTCATACCTTCCAGCATCAGCATTGATTTTCCTAAAATCTGGCTTAATTGTCCGCGTGTTTCCTTATCTGTTTTCTGACGCGTCCACAATTCCCCTTCTAATGTATAATACTGTTCGACAACTTCTCTGTCTTCCTTTGACATTAGTAAAAATATCTGGTCCATCGTTTCCTGACGTATTGTGTCTGCTGCTGCGTCCTCAATACCGGACTGCTGGATACCGATATTGACAATATTAGAAGTATACTCTGGAAGCGATAAATCGCATGATGCCTGAATAAACAAAAGTACAACAATCACTGCTATCATACCGGCATACTTCTTTAAATATTTCATTAACTTTAACATGCTGTCCTGCCACTCAAACAAAATTTTCTTTTATTAAATTTTTTATTTTCTTTTTTGAGCGGCTTCTCCTTTCTTTAAATTTTCATGTCTGAGTGAGAGAGGTCTTGATTCTCCTGTTTTTTCTCCTGCAGCAGATAACTCTCCAATCGTTCTGAAATTTTTCTCAAAACATTTTCATATACTGCAAGTTCTCTTTCGTCAATTCCATCAAACATCATACCAATCGCATCGTGAAAAATCTTTTCCGTCTTCTTTGCAATCTCCTTTCCCTTTGATGTGGAATATACTCTGATCACACGCAGATCTTTCTCATCTGCCTTTCTCTCAATCAGACCTGCGATCTCCATTCTCTTAATCATTACTGTTAAGGTTGCCGCCTTGATACATAAAACTTTTGCCAGCTCTGCCTGCGTACATCCTTCTTTTTTCACTACTGTCATGATCAGTCTGGGATCTCCTTTGTATAAATCTGCCTCATCAATCAGATGTCGGATATAACGAAATTGATATTTGTGCAGCTGCATATCGAGTTTTTCAATTCTCTCATATCGCTCTTGCCTGTCCTGACTCATTTTATCACCTCTCTCTATCTCGTTAAATCGATAACAGTCTATCATTGTGTTTTATGGAATTCAATAAAAAAAACATAAACTTTTCATAAACTTTGACGTCTAACTATATTTTTTTGCACTTGCTTTTTTATTTTTCATATGATAAACTATTGCCTATCGGAGTGTGGCGTAGCTTGGTAGCGCGCACGGCTGGGGGCCGTGAGGCCGCAGGTTCAAATCCTGTCACTCCGATTTTATTTTGTCAATCTTGCTCCTCTTCTTTTCATCTATCTTTGTCTGTTCTATTTTATCTTTTCCATCACAAAATTTGTGAGAAAAATACCCTGGCGTTCTACTCTTTGTTCTTTTAATACTTGATATCCTCTTTTTTCAAAAAACGGTTTTGCTGTAATTGAAGCATGTGTAATAATCTTTCCCCCAACTGCTTCTTCCAGGTGATCGCAGATTGCCGTTGCAATCCCTCTTTTCTGAAAATCAGCATGAACATACAGTCTGTCCAGATATCCCGTTTCATCGATATCCCCAAATCCTACAATCATTCGATTCTCCATCGCAACAATACTATAATGTTGTTGAAGCGATTCATTCCATTTTTCCAGATCGATCTGTGCTGCTGCCCACACATCCAGCTGTCTTTTTGTATAATCTTTGGCATTCACTGTATGAACCGTATGATAAAACAGTTCTGTTAATTCTTTACAATCTGATGGCTGATATTTTCTGAGCATCATTATTTTTTTCCTCCTGATTAAGTTTTGCAGTGATATTCTATCATGAATTACC
This sequence comes from Eubacteriales bacterium, assembly GCA_030526005.1. Taxonomy (GTDB): domain Bacteria; phylum Bacillota; class Clostridia; order Lachnospirales; family Lachnospiraceae; genus JAGZHZ01. The sequence continues at coordinate 60,838 of JAUNDP010000011.1, read as the reverse complement.
CCGTCTAAAGTCAGATTCCCTGCCATTAGGCGGGGTTTCCTATAAATAGATAAAAAATTTTTACAATTTCACTTGACAAAATCAAGTAATAAGCATATACTTGACATCGTCAAGTGGAGGTGAAAACGTGTTTCGTACTTTATCTTATTATTTTTCTATATTTCATAAAGACTTTGTCAACTATACCAGTCAAAAGCTACAGACGTTAGGGCTCAATTATGGATCTTTATTTTTTCTTATCTATGTAGGAAAAAATCCCGACTGTACACCATCGGAACTTACAAAAGCGCTGCATGTTGACTGGGGACACTCTCAGCGCAGCATTTCAAAATTAGAAGAGTCTGGTTTTCTTACAAAAGAAAAATCTGGCCGCAGTTATCATTTAACTCTAACCTCAAAAGGATTGGAAGCGTTTCAGCTCAGTCATCAGGTATTTTTTGACTGGGATAAGGAAAATCTTCAATGTTTAACAGATGAAGAATATAAGGAACTGTTGAAATTGCTTCAGAAAGTTGTCGATCAGAAAGGATGCGAACAAAATGTATGATACGATAGCAAGTCCAATTAATTATGGTGGCATTCATTTAAAAAACCGAATGATTTTTGCCCCTACAACACTGGGATTAAAAGGAGATGAATATTTCAAAAAAATACAGCAAATTGCCAGCGGAGGCTGCGCTATGATCATCATTGGCGATGTGCCTGTTACCAAACATGGTTTCGGTCCAAGTCTTTTCTCAAAAAAAGGATTTGATTATTATAAAAACTTAACAGACATTATCCACAAAGAAGGATGTTTTGTATGCGCTCAGCTTCATCAGTCTGACTCGAATGTCAAAGCTATGCTGAAATATGTTCCAGGAGTTCTGACAAAAAAAATCAGTCAAGAGCAACTTCGTCCACTCCTAAATCAAGAGGTGAGTCCTTATATCTCTAATCTTTCAATCAAAAAAATTCATTCCATCCTCTCTTCATTTGGAACTGCCGCTGTACTTGCCAAAAAGGCCGGTTTTGATATGGTTCAGATTCATGGCGACAGAATGTGTGGAAGTTTTGCTTCTTCCATCTTCAATCACCGCACAGATGAATACGGAGGATGTCTTGAGAATCGCATCCGTTTTTCTGTAGAGGCTGTTCGTTCAGTCAGAGCAGCACTTCCTGATATTCCTATTGATTTTAAATTGGTTGTCCGTCAGGAAGATCCTCATTATGGAAATGCTGGTGTTTTGCCGGATGAGCTTAGTGTATTTGTGCCTCAGCTGGAAAAGGCTGGTGTCACCAGTTTCCATGTCACGCTGGCAAATCATTCTTCTCTGACAGATACCATACCGCCTGCTTCTCATCCAGTCTTTGGATCAGAAGGATGTTTCCTGCAATATTGTGATATGGTCCGGCAGTACACAAAACTTCCTATCTGTGGCGTCGGCGGTTTGACTTCTCCCGATTTTATAGAGCAGCAGCTTGCTTCTGGTCGTATCAGCTGTGCCGCTATGAGCCGGCAGTTGATTGCTGATTCAGCTTGGCCTAACAAAGTAATCCAGAATCATCCAGAACAGGTGAAACGTTGTGTGCGGTGCAATAAAAAATGTCTCGGCGGTATGATGCAGCACCAGGGAGTTCACTGTATCTATGACAGAAAAATCACTCAATAAGATCCTTTTTATCAGATCGTTTATTGTTTCCAGCAATATACCCAATATCCAAACAGCTTAAAGAAAATGTTTTAAAGAAAAGTGCCAGGAACTCAAGAGCATATTCTCTTTGTCCCCAGCACTTTTTTATTGTTTTAAGACTTCTCTCATCCAAAGGATTTCCTGATTATTTTTCTACTTCTGCATAGATTTTCACAAGTTCCATCATCATTTGAACTGCCCGTTCCATTCCTTCCACCGTAATATGTTCATACGGTCCATGGAAGGCATATCCACCTGTTCCAAGATTTGGACATGGCAGTCCCATAAAGGATAATCTCGCTCCATCTGTGCCTCCTCTGATCGGAACTGTCACCGGTATCATGCCCACTTTTTCAGCTGCCTTTTTGGCATTGTCAATCAGATGAATACACGGTACAATTTTTTCTTTCATATTGCGGTACTGCTCTTTTATTGTAACAGTCACCGTACCTTCCCCGTATTTTTCATTCAGCAGACGTTCTATATGGCGCATCATTTCCTGTCTGCATTCAAACATTTCGCCACTATGGTCACGGATGATATATTTCATAACCGCATGTGTGACGTCTCCCTCTATACTGCAGAGATGGAAAAATCCCTCATATCCGTCTGTATCTCTTGGCGTATCACCGTTTGGCAGCATCTGATTAAATTCCATTGCAACAAGCGCCGCATTAATCATTGTGTCTTTGCTGCTTCCTGGATGTACGTTAAATCCTTCGATTTCTACTGTCGCTCCTGCTGCGTTAAAATTCTCATATTCAATCTCATTCTCAGCGCTTCCATCCATCGTATAGGCAAAATCTGCCCCAAATTTTTCTACGTCAAATCCATCTGTTCCGCGTCCCACTTCTTCATCTGGTGTAAATCCGATTGCCACTTTTCCATGTGCTGCTTCACCTTTTAACAGCTCTTCAGCTACCGTCATAATCTCGGCAATTCCCGCTTTGTCATCGGCTCCCAGAAGCGTTGTTCCATCTGTTGTGATTAATGTTCTTCCAGCAAGCGAAGACAAATGAGGAAAATTCTGCACAGAAAGCACACGTCCGCTTTCTCCCAGTTTTACATCTCTGCCGTCGTAACTTTTAATGATTTGCGGTTTTACATTTTCTCCTGAAAAGTCCGGCGATGTATCCATATGCGCAATCAATCCAAGCGTAACGCTTTTTTCAAATCCTTCTGTAGCCGGAATTGTGCCATATACATAACACTTTTCATCTACATGCGCATCCTCAATTCCGATCATTTTCATCTCTTCTACCAGTTTTTTGGCCAATGTAAACTGACGCTCACTGCTCGGCGAAGATTCACTGTTTTCATCACTTGCTGTATGTACGCTGACATAATTTAACAATCTTTCATATGCCTTCATAAGATCCTCCTTTTTCCATTTTGGGGCTGGAAACTTTATTTATTGTTTATATAATTGATCAGGCCTTCTGCCTGGATAATCTTCTGCATAAATTCCGGGAATGCCTGTCCCTTAAACTGTGTCCCTTTCGTTCTATTATAAATGATTCCGCTGTCAAAGTCCACTTCTACTTCATCCCCATTCTCAATGCCAGCTGCTGCCTCTTTACATTCAATAATCGGAAGACCAATATTAATAGCATTGCGGTAAAAGATACGTGCAAATGTCTCTGCGATCACGCAGCTGATACCGGAAGCTTTGATTGCAATCGGCGCATGTTCTCTTGAAGAACCACAGCCAAAATTTTTATCCGCAACAATGATATCGCCTTTTTTCACTTTTTTTACAAACTCTTTGTCAATGTCTTCCATACAATGTTCTGCCAGTTCTGCCGGGATGGAAGAATTCAGATATCTTGCCGGAATAATAACATCGGTATCTACATTGTCTCCATATTTAAAAACCAAACCTTTTGCTCTCATAATTTTCTCCTCATTCCTAATTATCTAATTCTTCCGGTGAAGAAATTTTTCCTGTGATGGCGCTTGCCGCTGCAACTGCCGGGCTTGCAAGATAAATTTCAGAATCAATATGTCCCATACGTCCGACAAAATTTCTATTTGTTGTGGAAACGCATCGTTCTCCTGCTGCAAGAATTCCCATATATCCTCCCAGACAAGGACCGCACGTCGGGGTGCTTACAATCGCTCCTGCTTGAATAAATGTCTGAATCAAACCTTCCTCGATCGCCTGGAGATAAATTTTCTGTGTTGCCGGAATCACAATACAGCGAACACCTTTTTTCACATGTTCTCCCTGCATCACTTCCGCTGCACAGCGCAGATCATCAATTCGTCCGTTTGTGCAGGAACCGATTACAACCTGATCAATTTTGATATCTTCTGTGATTTCATCAACAGTCTTTGTGTTTTCTGGAAGATGAGGAAAAGCCACGGTTGGCTTTAACTTGCTCAAATCTATTGTATATTCTTCATCGTAGACAGCATCTTCATCCGCTTCATATACTTTAAATTCCCTTTTGGAATGTTCCTTCATATAGGCAAGCGTAATATCGTCTACTGGAAAAATACCATTTTTTCCTCCTGCCTCAATCGCCATGTTTGCGATTGTAAACCGATCATCCATAGAAAGATTGTGGATACCTTCACCTGTAAACTCCATTGATTTATATAAGGCGCCATCCACGCCAATCATGCCAATAATGTGAAGAATGATATCTTTTCCACTGACCCATTTGGAAGGTTTTCCAATCAGATTAAATTTAATTGCAGAAGGAACCTTAAACCAGGCCTTTCCTGTCGCCATCCCTGCTGCCATATCTGTGCTTCCCACGCCTGTCGAGAAAGCCCCCAGAGCGCCATATGTACAAGTATGAGAGTCCGCCCCGATCACTACATCCCCGGCGACTGTCAGTCCTTTTTCAGGAAGAAGGGCATGTTCAATTCCCATCTCTCCCACGTCAAAATAATTTGTAATATCGTGACGACACGCAAATTCTCTGACGCATTTACAGTGTTCCGCTGACTTGATATCTTTATTTGGCACAAAATGATCCATAACAAGGGCAATTTTTTCTTTGTCAAAGACTCCCTCTTTCTTAAACTTGTCCATCTCATGAATTGCGACAGGGGAAGTGATATCATTTCCCAGCACCAAATCCAGATCTGCCTCAATCAACTGTCCTGCCTCCACATACGGAAGCCCTGCATGAGCTGCAAGAATTTTCTGTGTCATTGTCATTCCCATTTTCTATTTCCTCCTAAGCTTAAAAAAGCAGAATTTTTTCGTTTTTTTAATTTATCGGTATTATATCACAATTATTGTTATAATTAAAAGACATATAATTACTTTTTGTTATCATATTTTATTATATCTATCATAACTAACAATTTTTGACGGATATCTTGCTTTTCCTATTTTAAAAGCCGCAATCGGCAATATATCTTTTCTTCTTTTTGCTGCAAGAATTCAAACATAGATTTTTGTTTATCAAAACTATATATCATGCCATCATACATACCATATTCTATTTCTAATCATCCCTCTTTTCTTTTATGGCAATTTATGATATCGTTTTGAAATAATAAATATATATTTTTATTGAAACAAAAAACACATTTGAAAGGACCTTCTATGGAACAAAATCTTACTCTATATAAAATTTTTTATGAAGTTGCCAAAGCTGGCAACATTTCTCATGCCGCAAAAAAACTGTTTATTACTCAGCCGGCTGTCAGCAAGGGAATCCGTACATTGGAGCACAATTTAAATATCAAACTTTTTATCCGGACTTCCCGCGGTGTTCTCCTCACAGATGAAGGGAAATTACTTTTTCAGTATGTAAATGATGCAATGAATGCAATCTCATCAGCAGAATCTCTCCTTCACCGCCATGCTCAACTTGGTATGGGGCATCTTCGGATCGGTGTCAGCACAACGCTGTGCAAATATCTGCTTATGCCATATCTGCATCAGTTTGTCCTGCAATATCCTCATATTCAGATCTCCATCCATTGCCAGTCTTCTTTTCACACAATGAAATTACTTGAAGAACATAAGCTGGATCTTGGTTTAATTGCAGAACCAGAATCTTCCCGCCCTTTTATTTTCCATAAAATTCAGGAAATTGAAGATATCTTTGTGGCAAGCCCTACCTATCTTGACAATCTTCTTCTGCGCAGAGGCAAAACGATCGACTATCTTCAGTCTGCTACTTTAATGCTTTTAGATCGTGAGAATATGTCGCGCCAGTATATTGATGATTATTTGAAGAAAAATCAGATAAAGGCTTCGAATATCCTTGAAGCTTCCACAATGGATCTCTTGATTGAATTTTGCAAAATCGGAATCGGTATCGGATGTGTCATTAAAGAATTTGTATTAGAAGAACTTTCCACAGGTATATTGACTCAGCTTCCACTTGATATCCCTATCCATAAGCGTGACGTAGGATTCGCCTATCTGAAGCATCCTTCAATCTCCCATGCCCTTTCTTCTTTCTTGGAAATCTGTAAAATCTCTCCATATTAATTGGAACAGAAGAACCCGTTTTTTTATCCTTAACCTAAAGAGACACCGGAATACAGTTCCGATGTCTCGTAAAAAACACTTACTCTAACTCTTGACAAAGAGTCCAAAAAAGACAGCCATATCTTTTGGATACTTTTCTAAGATATGGCTGTATGTATTCTTCCTTTTATTAGTTATTGATCAGTTTATCTTCGCCGTTCCAGCTATACAATTTTCTGATCTCTTCTCCGACTACTTCTGAATCATGAGCTGCTGCTTTTGCGCGCATTGCTTTAAAGTGAACCTGACGTCCAGCCGGTGACATATCCAACAGGAAGTCTTTTGCAAATGTTCCATCCTGAATATCGGACAGAACCTTTTTCATTGCTTTCTTTGTCTCTGGTGTGATAATCTTTGGTCCTGTGATATAATCGCCATACTCTGCTGTGTTGGAAATAGAATATCTCATTCCTTTAAATCCAGACTGATAAATCAAATCCACAATCAGTTTCATTTCATGGATGCACTCAAAGTAAGCATTTCTTGGATCGTATCCAGCTTCGCACAGTACTTCAAATCCTGTCTGCATCAATGCACAAAGTCCTCCGCAAAGAACAGCCTGCTCACCGAAAAGGTCTGTCTCTGTCTCTGTCTTAAATGTTGTCTCCAGAACACCTGCTCTTGCTCCGCCTAAAGCCAGTGCGTATGCCAGAGCCATATCCAGAGCTTTTCCTGTCGCATCCTGCTCCACTGCAACGAGACAAGGAGTTCCTTTTCCAGCTACATATTCAGAACGTACTGTATGTCCCGGCGCTTTTGGAGCGATCATTGTGACGTCTACATCCTTAGGAGGAACGATTGCTCCGTAGTGAATATTGAATCCATGTGCAAACATCAGCATATTTCCTGCCTCCAGATTTGGCTCGATATCTTTTTTATACATATCTGCCTGCAACTCATCGTTGATTAAGATCATAATGATATCCGCTTTTTTTGCAGCTTCTGCTGCTGTATATACTTCAAATCCCTGAGCTTCTGCCTTTGCCCATGATTTGCTTCCATTATAAAGACCTATGATTACATGACATCCTGAATCTTTTAAATTCAGTGCATGTGCATGTCCCTGGCTACCGTATCCAATAATTGCAATTGTTTTTCCTTCCAACATAGAAAGGTTGCAATCTTCCTGATAGTAAATCTTTGCTGCCATCTTTTTCTTCCTCCAAAATTAATTAGTATAATTATATCTGTTAAAGGTTATTCGGGAATAGCCTCTAGCGTACAACCTATTATAAGTAGCGGACATCTGCCGCTCCCCGCGACAATCCTGTGATTCCTGTGCGCGCCAGTTCCAGAATCTCATATCCATTCAGCAGATTGATAAACGCCTCCAGTTTTGACTGATCTCCCGTCAGCTCAATCACCAGAGAATCCACGCTGACATCAATTACTTTTGCTCTGAATATATCTGCGATTGCAATCACACCAGAACGGTTTTCATTGTCTGCACGGACTTTCACTAAAATCAATTCACGGTTTACACTGCTGTTTTCTTCCAGTGTTTTTATGTCTACAACGTCAATCAGCTTTGCCACCTGTTTTGTAATCTGATCCAAAATCTGCTCATCGCCGCTTACAACAACTGTCATTCTGGAATAGCGAGGATCTGCTGTCTCTCCTACAGTCAAACTGTCAATATTATATCCTCTTCTGCTGAATAAACCAGCAACGCGGCTCAAAACACCTGAGGTGTTGTCAACCAGCATAGATAACACTCTCTTTTTCATGGCCGCCCTCCTTCTCTCTGAAAATTTCGTAACTTTTGTTGTATATTCTATCAATGATTATCCTCTTTGTCAATCATTAATTTACATCTTTATCACTCTAAAGTGTACAAAAGGATGCTATTTTTTAGCATCCTCTGAACATTTTGTATATAGATTATAAAAATATTGAATAATATCCCGCCTTGTAATAATACCGATAAATGTCTGATCATCATCAATCACAGGAACAAAATTCTGATTCATGGAGGTCATCAAAAGATCCTCCATATCACAGTTGACATTGACAGGATCATTGTACCATCGCCTCGGTACCTCACGCAGTGGAATATGTTCTGCTTTCTGAAGATCCAGCTGCAGTGTATCTTTAATATAGCGCAAAAGATCTCCTTCCGTCAATGTTCCCACATAACATCCTTTTTTGTCAATGATTGGTATCGCGCTGTATTTATAGTATTCCATCTTTTCTAATGTCTGTCTGAGGGAATAGTCATTATACAGATACGCTACTTCATTTTTGGGTCTTAAAAAAAATAAGATATTCATTTTATTATTATTTACCTTTTATTTCTCTTTTTTGTCATTTGTTTCGTTCATCTGTTCTTTTGCTGGTCAATGCCCATATCTCATTTTAATCTCTTCAGTTTCCTCTTAATCTGCTTTTTCTTTCTGATCTGACGCGGAGTTTTTACTGTGCCATAGAAAGCAAGACTAAAAACAGGGATTCTCCGAATTAAAAACAGTCCTATATAAATAATAATCAGCTTAAAGACCATTACAAGTGCAGAAAATCCAAATGTATTTTCCGAAAGAAAATATTTTGCCCAGTCCATAGACGGCACATAATTCAGTTCCAGCTTATGCAGACATAAAACCACCAAAGATTCTCGACCTGTGTAGCTTAAAAAACGAGCTAACAGTTTTAAATATTTTGCAATCAGAGTGGAAAGCCACAGAACAAACATAGATCCACAGATGCCGGCTCCTATCACAATAGCTCCATTGACAATCGGAAGTCTGTATCCGAAAAATACCAACGATGTCTTATATTGGTTGCTGACCATATTGCATGTTCCATACAACATACTTACAACCCACAGTCCTGCCATAGGAAGCATAAAGAACTTATGATGTTTTGGTATTTCATAAAGCCAGTCTTTTTGTCTGATCACATATCCGGCATACATAAATACCAGGGCTCCTAAAGCCGGCTGTATACTCCATGGCAAAAAGAACCACTGTGCTGTCACATAACTTGCTCCCGCCAGAATTCCTACTGAAAGCCATAAAGGGCAATATTTTTTTATTTTTACCAGCCAGTTAAATACCATTTGAGCTACAAACATAGCCACTAAAAACCATAGCACACCGACGATCCGAATATCAGGCAGAAAACTGATCGTCATTTTACTGTTGCTTCCAATGCCGTAAAGCGCTGCCAGACCGTGCAGTCTCAGCCCCTTCGCTATAATATCAATATTATCTGTCAGAATCTTGTCAACCACATAATATCCCAAAAAGCAAAGACACGTTGTAAAGTAAGGCACCAACAGTCTTTTTACACTCTTTGCAAACAGATCCTTCGTCTTTTTTTCATGATATAAATAACCACTGATAAAGAAAAACATAGGCATATGAAATGTATAGATCACTCTCGCTGTCATTGTTCCTGTAAATGTATGCCCTATTATTGTGCAGATAATTCCGATTCCTTTCGCGACATCGACGTATTCCAGTCTATCGTTGTTCATAATCCTATCCATCCCTCACATTTTCCTGGTAACTCCTTAGCAAAAAGGATTTCTGCCTTGTATTGTAACATATTTGAGGAATGGGATCAATATTTTTTAATAAAATGTTACAAAAATGAACAACATTATTCATTCTTTTGTCAATTACTAAACAATTAGAAACATCAATTTTTCCCACTTTGCTATTTGAAAAGAAGGATGCTGTCGAGTCGCGGCATCCCTCTTTTTAAATTTTCAGCCTGTAGCACAATCTTTTTTATTTTAGCGGATTCTGTCTGGAAATCCAACCTTTCTCTGCACTTTCCTCAGCGTCTTGGAAGCATAATAATTTGCTTTCTCTGCATTATTTTTGATAACACCATCAATATATGCTTTATCTTTTTCCAGTTCTTTCACACGATCCTGAATTGGCTTTAAGACGGCAATCACTTCCTCACCCACTGCCATCTTGAAATCCCCATATCCTTTTCCGTCAAATTCTCTTTCGGCCTCTTCCGGTGTTTTTCCGGTGCAGGTACAATAGATATTCAAAAGATTTTTTACTCCTGGCTGCTCATCGCTGTATCGAATCTGCGCCATCGAATCGGTCACTGCGCGTTTACATTTGCGCATAATCGTATCCGGATCATCCATCAGATAAATGCTTCCATTTACGTTTTCATCTGATTTTGACATTTTCTTTGCCGGATCCTGAAGACTCATAATTTTTGCGCCTGTCTTGCCAATGTATGCTTCCGGCACTGTAAAGACATCGCCATAAATAGCATTAAACCGCTGTGCCAGATTTCTGGTCAGCTCCAGATGCTGCATCTGGTCAATTCCAACCGGAACAACATCGCTTTGGAACAGTAAAATATCCGATGCCATCAAAACTGGATAGGTGAACAGTCCGGCATTGATATTGTCTGCATGTTTTGCAGCTTTGTCTTTAAACTGCGTCATTCTGTTTAATTCTCCCATATATGTAAAACAGCTTAAGATCCAGCTCAGCTCTGCATGACCTGAGACATGAGACTGATAGTAAATACAGTTTTTTTCAGGATCAAGACCTGCAGCAATATATAAAGTCAAAAGCGCTCTCGCTCTTTTTCTCAGAACCGCCGGGTCCTGGCGAACGGTAATGGAATGTAAATCGACTACACTGTAAAAGCATTCATATTCATTGCTCAGTGTCAGCCAGTTTTTCAAAGCTCCCAGATAATTTCCAAGTGTCAGATTTCCGGTTGCCTGCATTCCGCTAAATAATACTTTTTTGTCGTTAATCATAACTTCTGTCCTCCAATTTCCTATGGATAAAGTGTATCACTCGCCATTGATAAAGTCAAGGTTGTATCTCCTCTCATTCTCTGCTAAAATAAATGAAAAAACAGAAACAGGAGGCCTGTATTATTATGGAAAAAATTACAAGTTTTACGATTGATCATTTAAAGTTACTGCCTGGTTTTTATGTATCAAGAAAGGATCGTGTCGGTGAGCAGACCGTCACCACATTTGATATCCGTATGACCCGTCCGAATTATGAGCCTGTCATGAATACAGCTGAGATGCATACCATTGAGCATCTTGCTGCAACCTATCTGCGCAATCATGCGGAATACGGCAGTAAAATTCTTTATTTTGGTCCTATGGGATGCCGAACCGGATTTTATCTTCTGATGAATGGAGATTATACTTCAAAAGAGATTGTTCCGCTTCTGACATCTATGTTTTTATTTATCCGCGATTATGAAGGCGACGTGCCGGGAGCCTGTGCCAAAGACTGCGGCAACTACCGCGATATGAATCTTCCGATGGCAAAATATCTCGCAGATAAATATCTCAAAGAAGTATTATCCTGTATTTCAGAGGAACGTCTCATCTATCCAGAATAAAGGGAATTCCACTTTGTCAGACGATCTGTATCTTGCATAAAATAAAACTTCTGCAAGGTTTCTTTAAAAAAATAATATCGGATTCCTCTGTGTCAAAATCAGCTGCTGTGGAATCCGATATTATAAAACTGTAATCTTATTTATTTTTTATTTTTTTTCAAAATTTTCTCATGCTCTTTACTCAATTTTCTTACAATCGGGATGGCAGCTAAGATAGCAATCAAGTTAGGAATTACCATCAACCCGTTAAACATATCTGACATATTCCATACCAGATCCACTTTTAAAGTGGAACCGATCAGTACAAATATGATTACAAGTGCGGCGTAGATTTTAACCGCTTTTTTTCCAAACAAATTCCGAACGTTTACTTCACCGAAATAATACCAGCCAATAATAGTAGTAAATGCAAAAAACAGCATACAAATTGCAATAAAGATTTTTCCAAAAGAGCCAAAAGCAGAATCAAAAGCTACCTGCGCCAAGGCAGAAGCGGTCTCTCCGCTGGACAGCGCTCCTGTGGAAAGAATGACAAGTGCTGTCATCGTCAGGATTACAAACGTATCAATAAATACCCCCATCATGGCAATGATTCCCTGATCTCCAGGATGCTCTACATCTGCCGTTGCATGAGCATGAGGAGTGGAACCCATACCTGCTTCATTTGAAAATAATCCTCTCGCTACACCAAAGCGCATTGCTTTCTGAACGGTTACGCCTAAAGCGCCGCCCAAAACAGCATTTGGATTAAAAGCTGCCACAAAAATATCATGGAAGGCTTTTCCAACCCCCTGTATATTCATACATAAGATAACTGCACAGCCTCCTATATAAACTACTGCCATAATCGGGACAACTTTTTCTGTCACTCTCGCAATTCGATTAATTCCCCCAATAAAAATAAATCCTGCAATAATTGCAATTACAATACCTACAAAAATTGGTTCCACACCGAAAGCATTTTTAAAAGATCCTCCGATCGAATTGGACTGAACCATATTTCCCATAAATCCCAGAGCTAAAATAATTGCCACTGAGAAGAATCCTGCCAGAAACTTACCAAATTTGCCTTTAAAAATATATCTGATGTAATAAATTGGTCCGCCTACAATCACACCATTTTCATTCACTCTTGTGTGCTGAGCCATGACTGCTTCCGCATAAATAGTAGCCATTCCGAAGAATGCACTGACCCACATCCAGAAAATTGCCCCCGGTCCACCGGATGCAATCGCTGTAGCTGCTCCGGCAATATTTCCGGTTCCCACCTGCGCTGCAATCGCTGTAGCCAGCGCCTGAAATGAACTGAGTCCATTCTCGCTGCTCTTTCCGTGAAGCGAAAAGTTTCCAAACATCTTTTTTAAACCTGTGCCAAATTTCCGAACCTGAATAAATTTCAAACTAAAAGTATAAATAATTCCGGTTCCCAGCAACAGCACCAGCAACGCATAATCCCACAAAAACGTATTGACGTGCTCCACTACAGATGCAATGCCATTCATCACTGCTTCAACAATCTCCATTTTTTTCTCTCCTTTTGTTCTGCCTGATCTATTTTTGCATATTTTTCAGTGAACAAGCGAGAAAATCTGATACAAAAAAATCCATGAGATTTTTTTTAAATCCCATGGACTATAAGTTCAGATTCCAGCGCAATTTGCGTTATTCCGGAAACAAAAATATTCCTTCTAAACCTCACTGTCCTTTTGCCTGAGAGATTCACAGCCCTATTTCAGTCTGCTTACACCTTCGGCACCCATTACGGGATTCTCCAGAGAGCCATCCAGATACAGTCTCGTCCTTCACAGGACCCCTGAGAGTATTACTCCTTCGGTGGACATTTTGTCGCTTTCCTGCATCCTTCTTTTGGCACAATATGCAATAACGTAATTTATTATAACACTGTTTTAGCATTTGTCAATCCCCCATTTGCGGACAACTGTATTTTATAGAAGTACACTTTTGCACATAAATTTTTTCTGTTTTTGGATATCTATCGGTTTTTCAAATAGATTTTTTTCACATAGCGGATCAAAACTTTCTCTCCCTTTGCATCCAGAATCCTCAGCAATCCTTCTAATTCTCTCATCGTTTTAGGATGTATCTGATAATTTGCTTTTCCTCTCTGGAAATATTGCAGCGGACTGTGATTTGTATAACGCTCTTTCTCATAAATTCTGGAAGCTGCAATGCGGTCCATCAGCATCTCAGCAACATATTTTCTTGGCATTTCTACCGGCGCTGTAATTTTCCCTTTTTCCAGAGTATAATCATTCCAGTATTCAAAATGATGTTTGTTTCTGCCTTTGTGGTGCATCCACGCCGCAGAATATCCCTTCTCTTCTCTCTCTGCATTATTCGGACTTCGGTCTCCCTGATAATATTTACATCCGACAAAAAATTCTGTCGGCGTATACTTCGATAAGTCATGTAGCAATCCCTGCTTATAAAGTCCTACGCGGAAGCAATATTTCATGACTAATAATTTATGAGCTGTAATTGTACAAAAATGTCCCAAAATATTCATTTCTCTACGACTGTTTTGTCCCCGTCAGAACGATTACCGTTCTTCCCGGAACAGTAAATGTCTTCTCTCCTTTCAGTTTCCACTGCTCCTGCCTGTTTTTCTTTTCTTCTGATTCTGTGCTGAGACAGACCTGCCAATTTAATTCTTCTTTCAGCGCTGGCAGCGCAAATTTCTGTTCGCACCAGTTAAAATTGTAGGCAACATAGATAAATCCTTCTTCATTCGCATATGTGCCGCAGTACATCACACCAATCTGTTTTTTATTATATGCAAAATCACAATACCATGCACTGTCACTGTGGCATGAAAAATCCGGATATCCACATGATATCGTGTCAGAGCCTTTCAGTTCTTCTGCCATATGTAAAATTTTATGTGCTTTGCGGAATGAAATCAGTTGTTTCACATAGGAAAATAACTCTTCATTTTTTTTCTTTTCTGACCAATTTACCCATGAAACAGGCGAATCGATACAATATGGATTATTATTTCCACGCTGGGAATTGCCAAATTCATCTCCAGCGACGATCATCGGCACTGCTGCCCCTAAAAGAAGCATAGAAAACGCATTTTTCATCTGTCTTATGCGCATCAGCTGGATGCTTTTTTTCCGTGTCTTTCCTTCCGCTCCACAGTTCCAGCTATAATTTTGATTTGATCCGTCTAAATTATTTTCTCCGTTTTCTTCATTATGTTTTTCCTCATAACTGACAAGATCCATCATCGTAAAGCCATCATGGTTTGTAATATATTGAATCACAGCTTCTTTTTCCGGATTTCTCTTGATCCGATATACAAAGGAACGAAGCATATCCTCTTCTCCCTTTAATATTCGTCTCAGGTCAATCAAAGGACCATCATTACATTCAGCCAGATTTTTATATTCCGGATATTCTTTTTTTTCATACAGTTCCTCTGCCAGGAAATAACAACTGTACAATTTTGTATGGGAAAAGACCGGTTCTCTTGCAATGAGATTAAAAATATTCTGGTTTCCCATCAGATGAAATCCATCGACATGATACTGGGTAATCCAGTATTTCAGGCAGTCTATTATCATACTCATATGAATTTCTTTCGGAAAATAAAATTCCAGAATCACTTCTATTCCGTTTTGATGCAGCAGTTTTACAGTATCCTTCCATTCTTTGACAGGATCAGATGATGCTGCATAGCTTTCTTTGACCGCAAAATAATTTCCTTTTTCATATCCCCAGAAATTTAATTTTCTTTCTTCTTCCTGTTCCGCTTTCTGATATGCTTTTTGCTCTTTCGTTTTTTCTTTCGGAGGAAGTTCATCAAAATCATAAATTGGCATGACTTTAATCTGATTGATGCCAAGTTCTTTCAAATATGGAATCTTTTCCTGAATTCCAAGAAAAGTTCCCCGTGCTTTTCGGCTCACACCAGAGGATGGATCTTTTGTGAAGCCTCTGACATGCAAGTGATAGGAGATGACATCTTCATATGGAATCATCAAAGAAGTATCTCCTTCCCAATCATATTCTTCCCATAAAACAGCACATCGCACATCATGTTCTTTTGTAATCGTTCCATACTTTTTTCTGCCTCGTATGAGGGAAGCATATGGGTCCTGTTTCACTGTTTCTCCAATTTTATAATTGTATTCCTGTCTTTTATATGGAAACTTTTTTAATCTCCATGCAACAATATTTCCGATCCGTTCTGCTTCTTCCTGAGGAATTTCCGCTTCCGGTTCTTTCTGTCCTTTTTTGTAGATCAAAAGCGACGCCTTTTCGTCTCCCTTAATTTCCAGTGCAAAATTTACGCTGTCTCTCTCAATGACTGCTCCCATCTGAACAGCGCTGCCTTTTTCTCTTTTATATGGTGTCTCCTGTAACTGATCTGCCAAATTTTCCTCCTCCTTCCTCTCTATCTTATTATTATACTTCACATTTGATGGTTTTTCTATCTTTTTTGTCAGATTTCAGTTGACAGCGCTTAAGTTCCATTTCTTCTGCAAATCCTACTGTTTTGGTCAATTTCCTGTTTTTACAATACATTCTATCCTGTTTTACTTTTTCTGCGCTTCTATTTTTTCTGCCAGATCATTCAGATAAACCCATCGCTCCATCTTTTCCTCCAGCTGTATTTCCGTTTTTTCTTTCTCTGCTGACAGCTCAGACAGTTTTCCAGAATTTGTTGCATTTTCCATCATTTCACTGTCTAATCTTTCTATTTTTTCTTCCAAAGCAGCAATCTCATCATCAATCGTTTCATATTCTTTCTGCTCTTTAAATGTAAATTTTAATTTTACAGGCCGGTTCTGTTTCCAGTCTTTTGAACTGTTTTTCTTTTCTGAATCTTCTTTCTTTTTACTCTCTGCTCCTGTTAAATCTGAATTCTGTCTTGCTTGTTTTGCTTCCAGATATTCCGTATATCCTCCTTCATACTGCTGAAGGTGGCCATTGCCGTCAAATGCAAAAATTCGATCTACCACATTGTCCAGAAAATAGCGGTCGTGTGATACGGTAATAACAATTCCCGGAAAAGAATTCAGATAATCTTCCAGAATAGTCAAAGTAGGAATATCCAGATTATTTCCCGGCTCATCCAAAAGCAGCGTATTGATTTCACCGCAGAGGATTCCCAGCAGATACAGCCTTCTTTTTTCTCCTCCGGATAATTTTCCAATCGGCGCATACTGCATATCCGGTGTGAATAAAAACCGCTCCAGCATCTGAGAAGCGCTGATCTTTCCTTCTCTTGTAGTGATATATTCTGCGATGTCTTTTATGTAGTCAATCACTCTCTCATTGTCGTTCATATTCTGTTCTTCCTGAGCAAAATATCCAATTTTGACGGTCTCTCCTATTTCGATCTCCCCAGAATCAGGCTGTATCAGACCGGCAATCATTTTAATCAATGTTGATTTTCCGCACCCATTCGGACCAATAATGCCAAGGCGCTGATTTTTCAATACAATATAATTAAAATCCTGAACACATACCATATTTCCATATGTCTTGCTCACATGATGCAGTTCAATCGTCTTTTTTCCCATTCTCGTCTGTAGAGAATCCATCTGAAGAGTCGGCTCTTTTACAGGAGCAGTCCCGTTTTTTAATGCTTCCAGTCTTTCCAGCCTTGCTCTTTGTTTTGTACTTCTCGCACGGCATCCACGTTTTGCCCATTCCAGCTCCATTCTCAGAATACTTTGGCGTTTTCTCTCTGAGGCAAGTTCCATTTCTTCTCTCTGAGCCTTCAATTCTAGAAATTTAGAGTAATTTGCCTCATAACTGTACATTTTGCCATAACTGATCTCCAAAATTTTATTTGTGACCTTGTCCAGAAAATAGCGGTCATGCGTGACCATTACAATCACGCCTCTAAATGATTTTAAGTAGTCTTCCAGCCAGGAAATCATCGCATCATCCAGATGGTTTGTCGGTTCGTCCAGCAAAAGGACATCAAAATCAGATGCCAGAATTTTTGCCATCGCTACTTTTCTTTTCTGTCCCCCTGATAGTGTCTCGATCCTTGCATCATACTGTGTGATCCCTAATTTATTCAGATTACTCTGTACTCTCCAGTTTGTTTCCTTTTTTCCGTCCTGTGCATAAGAATATACGGTGGCTCCGGCTGGAAATTCTGGATTTTGAGGCAGATATGCTATTTTCAGTCCATTTTGTCGGATGATATTCCCCTGATCCGGTGTTTCTATCCCAGCTATCATTTTCAGTAAAGTTGTCTTTCCTGTACCATTGATTCCGATAATTCCAATTTTGTCTCCCTCCTGAATCCCAAAAGACGCATCGTCAAAAATTATTTTTTCCCCGAATACTTTACTGATATGTTCTATGTTTAACAGGTTCATCTTCGATACTCCTCTTAATTTTATAATATCATTTGCTGTTCATTTTCTTCTTTTTTGTATTTTAGAAATCAATTTCAACTGAGACAGGACAATGATCTGATCCTAAAATCTCTGTATGAATCTCCGCTGTTTTTATTTTATCCTTTATAGAAGCTGATGCAAGAAAGTAGTCAATACGCCATCCTGCATTGCGTTCTCTTGCTTTAAAGCGGTAAGACCACCAAGAATATTTTTCTGTCTCGGGATGGAGAAAGCGAAAAGTATCCACAAATCCTGACTGAAGCAACTGTTGAAATTTTTCTCGTTCTTCCGGCGTAAATCCGGCATTCTTTACATTACTTTTTGGATTTTTTATATCCTGTTCTGTTGCAGCCACATTAAGATCCCCACAGATAATCAGAGGTTTGTTTTTTGATTCCAGTTGTTTTAAATATTCCCGGAATGCCTCTTCCCATTCCATCCTATAGGAAAGTCTTGCCAGTCCCTGCTGTGAGTTTGGCGTATATACAGTGACTACATAATAATTTTCATACTCCAGTGTAATCACCCGTCCTTCTTGATCATGCTGTTCTATTCCCATGCCATACTTTACAGAGACTGCCTTTTCTTTTGTAAAGACTGCTGTGCCGGAATATCCCTTCTTCACCGCATAATTCCAGTACTGGAAATATCCTGGCAGCTCCAGATGAATCTGTCCTTCCTGCAGTTTACTCTCCTGAATACAGAAAATATCTGCATTCGCTTCTTTAAAATAATCGAGAAAGCCCTTCTGAACACAGGCCCGCAAACCATTTACATTCCATGAAATCAATTTTTTCATTTTTTCTATCCTTTGTTCTTTTTTCTGTATTATATCATTTTCTCAATTTGTTTGTACAGTTCCAATTTTTCATTCTATATCTGCCGCATCCTTTAAATATTTTTCCAGAACAGGAAACTGTGCCGGTCCAATCTCTAAAACTTCCTGATGGAATTTTTTTAGTGTGAATTTTTCTCCTGTCCACTCCTGATAATCCTTCTTCAATTCTTCAAAGTTCAGATATCCGACATAATATTTGAGATAATTGGCAGGCGCTTCCAAAATCGTATCATAAATCTGGTTGGAAGTTTCCTCTGATGTAATTCCCAGTTTGTTCAGATAAGATGCGATCGTCTCCCTGCTGCATCCATGATAATGGATTGAGATATCGATGAGTGTGGAGATTCCAAGCATAATCGAACGATTCAAACGCTCCGCCTCAATTCTGTTTTTATCGCCTTCTGCCAGTCCGTAAGCATACATCTCTACATACGTTGCCCATCCTTCTACATATCCTCCAAAATTTAAGATGGATCGAATGGGATCTGGTTTCTCATTCGCAAAGTATGTAGTCTGGTACAAATGTCCCGGAAATCCTTCATGTGCCAGTGTTGTAAATAATTCCAGCGGTGTATATCCATTCAGATTATTGATGTAGATCACATTATTTTCGCTGTGGTCAATCGGCGGCGTCAGATAAAATGCCGGACTTAGGAATTCTTCCATAGAACGGTGTACATATTTTACGCTGCATCTTGTATCTGCCGCATCTGGAAAATCATCAGCGATTTGTTCTTTCAGATGACTTAATATCTCTTCTGGCGTCTCTGTCCCATGCTGCATAGTTCTGCTTTCAGAAAATCCAGTCTGTGCCGCCAGCTCCTGTAATTTTGCAAAATCAGAAAGGATTTTTTCCTGTATTTTCTGTTCTATTTCTTCAATAGAGTGATAATCTCCTGTATTCCTTTTGACCAGATATTCATAGTACGCTTTTCCTTTCGGAAAAAAACAAAGTCCTTTTTCATTTTTTCCCATTCCCCTTAAATTTTCCAGCCGTTCTATCAAAATCTGATATGCCGGAATTACGCAGCTTTCCACCATCTGCCTGTTTTGCTCTTTAAATTGTTTCTTTTCCTCTTCTGTCAAATTTGTAAAACGGTCGATTTTTGAATTAAATACTTCCAGCAGATAATTGGGCTGTGTATTGCCGATAAACTCCTGGCATTGCTGCAAAATATGATCCAGGCTTCTGTCACTCATAAACAGACCTGCCGCTGCCTTTTTTTCTTCAAACTCAGCCAGAGAACGATAATACCCCGGTAATTTCTGCAGCAGATTTAAGTATTCTTTGATATCTTTTTTCGTCTCAAACCGGTATTCTGCCAGAAGAACCGGAAGCTGTGCCTGAATCCCGATCGTCGCCCCAAGCGGCTCTTCATACAGCAGATATGGTTCTGACTTTAATTCCGTCTGAAAATACAAATCCAAAATATCATACGTCAGCTGATTGCTTTCTGAAAGCTTCCCGCGATTTACATCAGCTAGAACATTCTGATATCCGCGCATCGTATCATACCCTTTTTCGAGCGTATCAAGGCTAAAATCCCCAAGCGATATCTCTTCTTCTTCAATTCCATACTGTTCTGGGTCTCTCAATGTATAGTGCAAAGATAATGTGTTTCTCTGAAGTTCATTTTGAAACATAACCTCTGTAAAATATTCAAATTTTCGATCTTCTGACAGAAATATTGCCTGTAACACAAACGCAAATACAATGACACTGATAACGCCTGCACCTATAAGCAGCTTTTTCTTCTCTTTTTTGACCCATTCTCCTATTTTTTTCATATTTTCCTCTCGCATATCTTTGACATATACTTATGAAAAGTTAAAAAAAAAGATGCGGATTTCGTCTATATGTTTTCTTTATAAACAGGTTTTATTTCAAATATCATTGACTTCTTCTGATCTATATTTTCTTTTGAATGTTTATAAATCATCGTCTGAAAATATTTTGTCATCCTTTTGCTTCCTGTCATTTCACTTTTATTTTATTTTTATAAATTTTTTCTTCTTGGCTTGCATTTCCTCGCTAATTCTGATAAAGTGTAACTACAGATATCCGTTATTTGTAAAATTTTTGAAATGAGGTATAAGGTATATGAACGAACAAGAAAAAGATTTAGATTGTGGATGCAGCTGTGGCGATTGCGGATGTGATTGTGATCACGATCATGATCATGATGATATGCCTACTGTTACTTTGACACTGGATGATGATACTGTCGTAGAATGTGCTGTACTTACAATCTATCCATGTGCCGGAAAACAATATATCGCTTTGCTTCCACTCGATGAAAACGGAGAAAATGAAGATGGTGAAGTCTTCTTATATCGTTTCCGTGAAGTAGATGGAAATCCTACACTGGAAAATATCGAAGACGATGATGAATACGAAGCTGCTGCTGATGCGTTTGACGAGTTTTTAGACAGTCAGGAATACGATGAATTAGTAGACGCTGAGGACGAAGAAGAATAATTCTGTCATCTCGCTCATTGCTTCTTTGATAAATTTTCAAAAAAGACCTTCCATAAAAAACAGTCGTTTTTATGCTGAAGGTCTTTTTTTGATTTTATCAAACTTGATAAAAAAGAAATTTAAATTTTTCTTCATAGAAGGAATCTCGACACCGCTGCTTTTTTCCCATATCGCTCCTCTGTCCAGCATAAATGTAGCTTTTCCATCGCTCTTGTCATTCCCACATATAGCATTCTTCTTTCTTCCTGAAGATCTTCTTCCAATACTGCTTTTTTGTACGGAACCACTCCATCATTTAAATCAGGCAAAAATACTTCTTTAAACTCTAATCCTTTTGCGCCATGAAATGTCAAAATATGAACTGCGTTTTCTGTATTCTGTTTCTTCTTTGCAGATGACTGTTTTTCTAATTCCTCTTTATATTTTTCTATATGGTTAAACCAGTCCCTGCACTCTTTGTATGGCTTTGCGCTCTCCTGAATTTCATCCAGCAGATCAGCCAGATCTTCCGGCTTTATATGATGTTCTTCTGCATATTTTACCAGATATTGATCGTATCCAATGCCTTTTCGTATATAATTAATGGCCGCATAGGGGCTGAGCTGACCAATCCAGGAAATGTCATGTTCCAGACATTCAATTCTCTCGATCATCCAGTCTTTTTCTTCATAGTAAGCGCACAAACGATCAAAAGAAAACAGCGGCGTATCAAGACATTCTCTGCTGATATAACGATTTGGACGGTTGATAATACGCAGAAATTCTCTGCGTTCCCGTGAACCGGCGCCGATTCTCAGATATGCAAAGAGATCTTTTGCAATCCAGTGTTCATATAAATTTGGCATTTTATCTTTCATCGCAAATGGAATATTGTATTCCATCAGCCGTTCTGTCATCAGCTGCGCTCCTGTATTTGTCCGAAATAAAATCGCAATTTCATTATAAGTTCTGCCATTTTTCACTGCATTTTGAATCTGTCCGCAAATATTTTTTGTCTCTTCTGCCGGATTAGAAAAGGTCTGGCGTTCAACTGCCTCCCCTTCTTCATTTTGTGTCGTAATCTCTTTAAAAAATCGTTTTTTATTTTTGTTGATCACTTCTAAGGATGCACGGACAATCTGTTTTGTGGAGCGAAAATTTTGATCCAGCAAAACCATCTGGGTATCTGGATAATCTTTTGTAAACTGAAACATGATTTCTGGCTTTGCTCCGCGAAACCGATAGATCGACTGGTCGTCGTCACCCACAAGAAACAGATTATCCTGCGGCTTTGCCAGCATCCGCATAATTTCATACTGCAGTCGGTTCATATCCTGCACTTCATCAATCAAAATATAAGAAAAACAGTTCTGCCATACTTTTAAGATATCTCTTCTTTCTTTCAAAAGAGTATAGCAGTCCAGCATCATATCATCAAAATCCAGCAATCTTTGCCTTATCAGCTTTTTTTCATATTTCCGATAAATCTCACGAAACAGAGACGCCGCACAGCTTGTGGAATAATAATATTCTAAATCAATCTGCTCATTTTTTACTTTACTGATCTCGCCAATCAGACTTGTGATCAGTTCCTGTTCATCTTCCGGCTCTAAATCTGTTTTTTCTAAAATTTCCTGAAGAAACTGACGTTTTTTATCTTCTCTTAAAATATTTTCTGTGGTGTAATGATAGGCATGGCGCAGGATCGTAAAAAAGACGGCATGAAACGTTCCAAACGTAACCGGATATCGTTTTTCTCCCATCATTTTATAAAACCGATCCCGCATCTCCTGTGCTGCCGCCTTTGTAAACGTGATCACCAAAATTTTGGACGGATCTGTTCCATGTTCGATCAAATATTTTGTTCTGTTCGTGATAACAAGGGTTTTTCCGGAACCAGGTCCCGCTAAAATCAGCATGGGACCTGTTCCGTGGGCGATCGCCCGAGACTGTGCTTTTGTAAATGCCATTATACACCTGCACTCAATTTTTCAATCGCTTTTTTGATTCTTGCAATGGATTCTTCTTTTCCAATAATTTCCATAATTTCTGTCGCTCCAGCCGGTGTCATCTGTTTTCCTGAAACCGCCGTGCGCACCGGCCACATGACATAGCCGTTTTTGCATCCTTTTTCTTCCACATAATTTTTTAACAGTTCATACAGCGCATCGTTGCTGTAGTCTTCCTGTGCTTCCAGTCTAGGCAGCAAATCTTTTAATACTTCAAGAGAAGACTGTGGCGTTGTTTTCATCTTTTTGTGAGTATACATGGAAATATCATACTCTGGCAATTCTTCAAAGAAATCGACCAGTTCTGCGATGTCTGGGAAAACTTCTATTCTTGTTTTTACAAGTTCTGCAATCTTTCTCAGATCAAATTCTTTTGTCAATGCCTGTTTCAGATATGGGAGCGCCATCTCATAGAACTTTTCAAATTCCATCGCCTTCATGTATTCGCTGTTCATCCATTTTAATTTATTGATGTCAAATACAGCCGGAGATTTACTGATGTGATGATAGTCAAATACTTTGACCAGTTCTTCCAGGGAGAAAATTTCCTGATTATCCTGCGGACACCATCCCAGAAGAGCCACATAGTTGACAATCGCTTCACTTAAGAATCCCTGATCCAGCAAATCTTCATAAGAAGAATGACCGCTTCTCTTGCTCAGCTTTTTATGTTCTTCATTTGTAATTAACGGACAGTGTACATAAACCGGCACTTCCCATCCAAATGCTGCATAAAGACGATTGTACTTCGGCGCTGAAGAAAGATATTCATTTCCTCTGACAACGTGTGTGATTCCCATCAGATGATCGTCTACTACGTTTGCAAAGTTATAAGTAGGATATCCGTCTGATTTGATCAGAATCATATCATCCAGTTCCTCGTTTGGCACTTCGATCTCTCCATAGATCTCATCCACAAACTTTGTCGTTCCCTCTCTTGGAACATTCTGACGGATAACATATGGAACGCCTGCCTTTAACTTTTCTTCCACTTCTTCTTTTGACAGATGGAGACAGTGCTTGTCATATACAACAATTTCTTTTCCGGCAATTTCCTGTTTTAAGCCTTCCAGTCTTTCTTTATCGCAGAAACAGTAATATGCCTCTCCTTTTTCAATCAGTTTTTTAGCATATTCCAGATAAATGCCCTGCGCCTGGCGCTCGCTCTGCACATAAGGTCCTACGCCGCCGTCTTTATCAGGTCCTTCATCGTGAACCAGTCCTGTCTTCTCCAGAGTCCGGTAAATAATATCCAGCGCTTCTTCCACAAAACGTTCCTGATCTGTGTCTTCTATACGGAGCAGAAAATCTCCGTCTTCATGTTTCGCAATCAGATATGCGTACAATGCTGTTCTTAAATTTCCCACATGCATTCTGCCTGTCGGACTCGGTGCAAATCTTGTTCTTACTTTTGCCATGTCACAAACTCCTTTATGTTCATTTATTATTCTTTTCCTGAAACAAGGAAGTCTTCCTTTTCTCGGAATCCTTCCCTGTGATCTGAATCTCCTCTAAATGTAGCATAAAATTTCAAAATTGACAACTGATTTTCTTACTGTTTTCCTGTAAGCTCTTCCATAATATCGCGGACATGTTCTATTTTCTGACAGCGATACGCATTTTCTCCGCAGAACAAAAGCCCATTTTCCACATCGCCTTTTGCTGCACGGACAAGCGCTTTTGTAATACAATATGGCGTCTCCTTTTTGCTGCACGTCGTGATACACTGAAAGCAATGATCGATTTTTTCTCTTTTTTCTTTTATTTGACGCAGGAACTCATTTTGAATGGCCCTTCCCGGCATTCCGACAGGACTTTTTATGATCTGAATTTCCTGTTTTTTTGCTCTTAAATATGCTTCTTTATATGCACAAGCTGCATCGCATTCATACGTTGTCACAAATCTTGTTCCCATCTGAACGCCGTCTGCCCCCAGTTCCAACGCATGTTGAACGTCTTTGCGGTCAAAGATTCCTCCTGCCAATACAACAGGAATTTTCTTGCTGTATTTTTGGCTGTATTCTTTTATAACTTCAAAAATTCCCAAAATCTCTTTTTCGTATTCCTGCTGCGTATACCGCTTCAGTTCCTCTTCATGGAAGCCCAGATGCCCTCCTGCTTTTGGTCCTTCCACAATCACAAGATCCGGCGCTTTTTTATATTTTCGGTCCCACATCTTGCAGATCACAGAGGCTGCTTTTATCGTCGATATAATCGGCGCAATCTTTGCTTTTGTCCCCTCCACAAGTTCCGGGAGATTGATTGGCAGTCCTGCCCCTGAGACAATCAGATCTGCGCCAGCGCTTACGGCCTCTTTGACATATTCTTTATATTTTTGTGTGACGACCATGATATTGACGCCAATAATACCGCCCTTTGCAATCTCTTTTGCTTTTTTGATCTCTTCTTTTAACACTCTTAAATTCGTTTCAATCGGATGAGATGCAAACTCAGGATCGCGAAAACCGATCTGGGCAGAAGAGATCACTCCTACTCCGCCGCACAGCGCAACATTTCCTGCAAGTCTCGACAAACTGATTCCCACTCCCATGCCGCCTTGTATCACAGGCACTTTCACCTGTAATTCACCTATCTGTAATGGCTTCACTTCCTATCTCCTTCTCTCTTACTTTTTTATTTATAAAGCATCTAAAATAAATTGGATTCTACATTTTTCGGAAGCGTTCATATCGTTCTTCTGTCAGCTGTCTTGGCGTTTTCTTTGAAGCTTCGGACAGAAATTGTTTCATCGCACGTTTCATCTGATCTGTGATCTCTGAGATGTGATCTGTATCGGCTGGCTTTCTTTCTGCAATCACGCGTTCAATGATTCCCAGCTCTTTTAAATCCTTTGCAGTGATCTTCATGATTTCAGCCGCCTCTTTCGCGCGTTTCCCGTCTTTCCAGAGAATAGAAGCAAATCCTTCCGGCGACAGAATCGAATACGTTGCATTTTCCATCATCCACACTTCGTTGGCCACCGCCAGCGCCAGCGCGCCTCCGCTGCCCCCTTCTCCGATCAAAATTGTCAAAACAGGAACTTTCAGTCCAAACATTTCTTTCAGATTGTGTGCGATCGCTTCTCCCTGACCGCGTTCTTCTGCGCCGATTCCACATGCAGCTCCAGGTGTGTCTACAAAATTAATGATCGGACGTGAAAATTTTTCTGCTTCTTTCATCAATCGAAGCGCCTTGCGATATCCTTCCGGGGACATCATTCCAAAATTTCTGATTACATTTTCTTTTGTATTTTTTCCTTTTTGCTGTCCGATTACAGTGACTGGCTGACCGTCTAAAAAACCGATTCCTCCTATCACCGCACCGTCATCCTGAAAGCAGCGATCTCCATGCAGTTCAATAAAATCTGTAAAAATTCGCTCGATATATTGAAGACTGGTCGGACGCTCTGCACTTCTTGAAATTTCAACATGCTGCCATGCGCAGAATTGTTCTGATCTTGGGAAGTCACATTCTTCCTTTTCCTTCTGTCTCTCAAAGCAGAGCGTTTTGTAGCTTCCCTTGTGAAGGCGAAGCAAAGTGCTGATCGTACTTTTTATTTTTTCTCTCTCCACAATCGCATCGATCATACCCTTTTTCAATAAAAATTCTGCCCTCTGGAAGCCTTCCGGAAGTTTTTCACCGATTGTCTGTTCAATCACACGCGGTCCGGCAAAGCCAATCAGCGCGCCCGGCTCTGCCAGAATAATATCGCCAAGCATCGCAAAACTGGCTGTCACTCCTCCTGTCGTCGGATCGGTCAGAACTGGAATATATAATAATCCTGCGTCACTGTGTCGTTTCAGAGCTGCAGACGTCTTTGCCATCTGCATCAGCGATACAATTCCTTCCTGCATTCTGGCGCCTCCGGAACAGCAGAATAAAATGACAGGCAGACAAAGTTTCGTGGCTCTTTCAACTGCTCTCGTAATTTTTTCTCCTACCACATATCCCATACTGCCCATCAAAAATCTTGCGTCACAGACGCCAAGTACCGCTTCTGTCCCGTCAATTTTACATTTTCCGATTGTCACAGCTTCTCGCAGATGTGTTTTTTCCTGCAATTCTTTTATTTTTTCTTCATATCCCGGATAGTTCAATGGATTTTTTATATCCATATCCTCAAACCATAATTCAAAAGTTCCCGGATCTGCTATCATTCGGATTCTTGTCTTTGTCTTGATTCGAAAATATCCCTGGCATTTCGGACATACATAGAAATGTTCTCTTACATCTTCTTTATATAAAGTTTCCCCGCATTTGGGGCATTTCACCCACAGTCCTTCCGGAACAGAAGGCATCTTAGACGCTTCTTTTTCTTCCTCGGCACGTCCAATCGCAATATAATTTGTCTTTTTAAACAGATTTTTTAACTTTGTCATTCTTCAAGCCTCACTTTATATCGAAAAATGTTCAGAAATAAAGTCTGTTGAGATCTTTCCTTCCTGAAAATCCGGACTGTTTAAAATCTCATATTGAAAATCCAGATTTGTCACGACTCCCTCCAGAATCAGCTCGCCAAGCGTGCTTCTCATCTTGTTGATCGCTGATATTCTGTCCTTATCGTGGACAATTACCTTTGCAATCATTGAGTCATAAAATGGCGTAATCTCATATCCGCTGTAAACTGCGCTGTCAATTCTAACGCCAAAACCGCCCGGAAAATGAAGATCTTCAATGATACCCGGACAAGGCATAAAATTTTTCTTTGGATCCTCTGCATTGATTCTGCATTCAATCGCATGACCATTTAGCTGTATCTCTTCCTGTTTTTTTTCAAGAGGATATCCCGCTGCAATTCTGATCTGTTCTCTGATCAGATCGACGCCAAATACCATTTCTGTCACTGGATGCTCTACCTGAATTCTTGTATTCATCTCAATAAAATAGAACTGACCGTCTCGATCCAGCAGAAATTCGACCGTACCTGCATTTTCATATCCTGCTGCTTTTGCTGCATGAACAGCCGTCTCTCCCATCTTTTTTCGTAATTTAGGCGTCAATGCGGAAGATGGAGATTCTTCAATCAATTTTTGGTGATGTCTTTGAATCGAACAGTCTCTTTCCCCAAGCTGAATCACATTTCCAAATTTATCTGCCAGAATCTGAAATTCAATATGTCTGGGATGCACAATATATTTCTCTATATACATCGTATTATCGTTAAAGCCACGGACAGATTCCATCTGTGCGGTTCGGAACATTTCACAGAATTCTTCTGGTTTCTCACAGATCCGCATTCCTTTTCCGCCGCCTCCGGAAGAAGCCTTGATCATCACAGGATATCCCATCTGATCTGCAATCTCTTTTCCTTTTTCCGCATCATAGACCGGCTCTTTTGTCCCGGGCACGACCGGAACGCCCGCCTGCATCATCGTCTTTCTTGCCTCCGACTTATTGCCCATGCGGCTGATAATCTCAGCAGACGGTCCGATAAATGTGATTCTGCACTTTTGACACATTTTTGCAAACTTGCTGTTTTCAGAAAGAAATCCAAATCCGGGATGGATTGCATCTGCGCCTGCTGCAATCGTCGCACTCAAAATCTGTTCCATATTCAGATAACTTTCCAAAGAAGAGGCCGGTCCGATACAGATCGCTTCATCCGCAAGCTGTGTGTGGAGTGCTTCTCTGTCTGCCTCCGAATAGACCGCAACGGTCTTGATCCCCATCTCACGACATGCGCGGATAATCCGCACTGCAATTTCTCCTCTGTTCGCAACTAAAATTTTCTGAAACATGTTTTCCTCCAGTTCCTATTCAGCCTACTGCAAATGTCAGTTCCGCTGATACGGCTATTTTTCCATCTGCCATCGCTGTTGCTTTGCCTACTCCAATGGAACCCTTCTGTTTGATCATCTCTACTTCTAATGTCAAGACATCTCCCGGAACAACTTTCTGCTTAAATTTCGCATGATTGATTGCCCCAAAATATGCTGTCTTTCCTTTAAATTCTTCACAGCTTAAAATCACAACCGCGCCTACTTGCGCCAGCGCTTCCACAATCAATACGCCCGGCATCACAGGTTCATTCGGAAAATGACCTGCGAAAAACGGTTCATTATACGTCACACATTTTCTTCCAACTCCACGTTTTCCAGGCTCCAGTTCTTCTATCACATCGACCAGAAGAAACGGCTGTCTGTGCGGAATAATTTCCATGATTTCTTTTGTCGATAATCTCATTTTCTTCCTCCATTTATCCGTTTTTCATTTATCCTATCGGCGCATCTTTTTGTATCTTATCTTAAAATCTTAAGAGCGAATGACAAACAGTGGCTGACCATATTCCACCATCTGTTCATTTTCAGCCAGCACTGCTTCGATAACGCCGTCATATTCTGACTCAATTTCATTCATTAGTTTCATCGCTTCGATAATTCCAAGAATCTGTCCCTTTTTCACTGTATCTCCCACTTTGACAAAACATGGTTCTCCCGGTGCAGAAGAAGTATAAAATGTTCCCACAAGCGGCGCTTTTATCACATTACCCTCTGGAATTTTCTCCTCTTTCTCCAAAATCTGCTCTGTCGCTGCAATCGGTACATTCTGCACTGTTTCCGACAAGACTCCATTTTTTTTCATTGAAATTTTCATACCGTCCTGTTCCATCTGAAAGCTGCTCAAAGAAGATCCTGAAACGGTTTTTATCAGCTTGATTAACTGCTCATACTCCATCACTTTTCCACCTCTTCATATTTCTTAATTAAGATACTGGCATTATGACCGCCAAAGCCAAGTGAATTACT
Source organism: Eubacteriales bacterium (assembly GCA_030526005.1). Lineage (GTDB taxonomy): Bacteria > Bacillota > Clostridia > Lachnospirales > Lachnospiraceae > JAGZHZ01. Next base: position 30,881 of record JAUNDP010000011.1, on the reverse strand, counting down.
CAGAGCATACTTGATCTCCATAAACACTCCATCACCTTTCAGATAATCTAAATCCAACTCTTCATCTGGATTTTCCAGCCCTGCTGTCGCATGAAGAAATCCTTCTTCCAGTGATTTCACGCAGGTGATAAACTCTACCGCCCCTGCTGCCCCCAAAAGATGGCCGATCATGGATTTTGTGGAATTAATTTTCATCTGATATGCGTGTGCGCCAAATACTTTTTTGATTGCTCTCGTCTCAAATAAATCGTTGTGGTGAGTACTCGTTCCATGAGCATTGATATAAAAAAGCTCATTCGGATTGACTTCTGCTTCTGCCATCGCATATTCCATCGCTTTGGCTGCTCCCATGCCGTCCTCCGCTGGTGAAGTGATATGATAAGCATCGCTTGTGGAACCGTAGCCGACTACTTCAGCTAAAACTTTTGCCCCTCTTTTCTTTGCATGTTCCAATTCCTCCAAGACAACAACGCCTGCTCCTTCTCCCATGACAAACCCGTTTCTGTCACGGTCAAACGGAATGGAGCATCTTGTCGGATCTGTAGAAGGAGATAAGGCAGTCAGCGCAGCAAAACCGCTGATTCCTATCGGGCTGACTGCCGCTTCTGTTCCGCCTGCAACCATCACATCTGCATCGTTCATCTGAATGGAACGAAATGCTTCTCCGATCGAATGTGTTCCTGTAGCGCACGCTGTCACTACGTTTAAACTCTTTCCTTTCAGGCCAAACTGAATCGATACATTTCCCGCAGCCATATTGCTGATCATCATCGGAACTAATAACGGATTGACTCTGCTTGGTCCTTTTTCCAGCAATTTTTTGTGTTCTCTTTCCATCGCCTGAAGACTGCCGATCCCAGATCCGATACTGCATCCGATTCGATACGGGTCCTCCTCCTCCATACAAATGCCAGACTGTTCGATTGCCTCTTTTGCTGCTGCTACAGCGTACTGGCAAAAAAGCTCCATTCGCTTTGCCGCCTTAAAATCCATATATTCTTTCGCTGAAAACCCTTTTACCTCAGCTGCCAGCTTTGCTTTATATTCTGACGCATCAAAATGCGTGATCGTATCAAATCCGATCTTTTTCTCCTTCAAACCATTCCAAAAGGTCTCTACGTCCAATCCAATCGGAGTAATTGCTCCCATTCCTGTCACTACTACTCTTCTCATCTGCTCCTCCTCTTACATTGCCATTCCGCCGTCAACGCAGATCACTTGCCCTGTAATATAGCTTGCTGCATCTGATGCCAGAAATGAGACAACCTTTGCCACCTCTTTTGCCTCTCCAAACCGCCGAAATGGTATTTGAGAAACTGCCTGCTCTTTTACTGCGTCGCTTAAGACTTGCGTCATCTCTGTATTGATAAATCCGGGCGCAACCGCATTGACATTGATTCCTCTTGCGGCCAGTTCCCTTGCCATTGTTTTTGTCAATCCAATCACTCCTGCCTTGGAAGCTGCATAATTTGCCTGTCCTGCATTGCCAAGCACACCGGATACAGAAGCAATATTGATCATTTTTCCACTTTTTTGTTTCACCATTTGTCTGCTTGCATGACGAATCGTATTAAAGGTTCCCTTTAAATTTGTCTCAAGCACGCGATCAAATTCTTCCTCGCTCATCTTCATGATCAAATTATCTTTTGTGATTCCTGCATTATTGACTAAAATATCAAGATGTCCGTACTTCTGTATTACTTCCTGAATCATCGCACTGGTCTCAGAAAAATCTGCGACATTGCATTGGAAAGGAACTGCTTCTCCTCCGTTTTCTGTAATCGTCTTCACGACTTCCTCTGCATGTTCTCTGGAGCCATTATAGTTGACAATCACAAATGCCCCGTTCTTTGCAAGCTCCAGTGCAATTTCTCGTCCGATTCCTCGTCCTGCTCCTGTTACCAGAGCAATTTTTCCATTTAACATAAGCATTCCTCCTGCTGTAATGCAGCTGTTACTTTTTCTAAGTCTTCTACTTTTTCTATGTTCATTCCTGTCACAGTGCGGTCAATTTTCTTTAAAAATCCACTCAGTGTCTTTCCAGGCCCAATCTCTATAAAGATTTTCACTCCATCTTGAATCATTTTTTCTACACTTTGCTGCCATAAAACGGAAGAATATACTTGCTGTTCCAAAAATCTCTTTACTTCCTTTTTATCCTTTACATACTGTGCAGTCACATTTGTAATATAGGGAATTTTGATCTCGCCAATTTCTATATTTTCTAAAACTTTTCCCAAGTCTCGCCCGGCATTTTCAAGCATTTTAGAATGAAATGGCCCACTTACATTCAGCGGGATACATCTGCGCGCTCCTGCTTTTTTTAATTCTTCTGAAGCATCGCTTACCGCTTTTTCTTCTCCTGTAATCACAGTCTGACCTGGACAATTATAGTTTGCCACGGATACAATTCCTTCTGTATATTCGCAGATTTCTTTTATTTTTTTCTCATCGAGGCCAAGCACTGCTGTCATTGCTCCCCCCTGTGGGACGGCTTTCTGCATTAAAATTCCTCTTTGACGCACAATATGAAATGCATCTGAAAGGGAAAGAGCTTCTGAAGCAATGAGTGCACCGTATTCTCCCAGACTGAGTCCTGCATTGATATCGGAAGAAATGCCTTTTTTCTGTAAAGCTCTTAAAATAGCCGCCTCCACTGTCAGCATTGCAATCTGCGTATATTCTGTAATATGAAGTTCTTCATTTTCCTCAAAGCAAAGACCCGGCAAATCTAACCCTGTCACCTTAGAAGCTTCTTCAAATACTTCCCTGCATTCCGGTATCTGCTCATAAAAATCTTTTCCCATCCCTGCATATTGGGATCCCTGCCCAGGAAATACAAATGCGATCTTTTTCATCTTTGGCTCCTCTTATTCTACCCCTTTTTCTTTTAAGTAGTTCATCACACTGCCTACCGTTGTCATATTATTTAAATCTTCAGCCGGAATTTCCACTCCATATTCATCTTCCAAAGCCATTACAAGCTCAAAAAGGTCTAAAGAATCAGCGCCTAAATCTTCTTTGAATGTTGTCTCTTCTTTGATTATATCTGCCTCACAATTTAACTGTTCTGCGATAATTTCTCTCATTTTTTCTAACATCATCTATTCTCCTCTATCTTTCATTTATTTTAATTTTCAAATATTTTGATATTCAAAGTATATAGTCATCTCTTTCGTTTGTCAATACCTTTTTTCATACAAAAAAATCCAAACTGTAACTTATACAAAAAAATCTGCTTTTTTTGACATTGAATAATCATCAGACAAATAAAAAAATGACATTTTTATCTTCTAGTGATATCATTGTTTATAAATTATCTTAGAGAATAGTGGAGAAAAAATAATGATTATTTTAATTACCGGTGCATCACACACAGGCAAGACTGTACTTGCCCAAAAATTACTCGAAAAATATAAATATCCTTATTTATCAATAGATCATTTAAAAATGGGATTGATTCGCAGCGGCTATACTCAACTTACTCCAGAAAATGATCTTGTACTTACAGATTATTTATGGCCTGTTGTCCGCGAAATCATCAAAACCGTCATAGAAAACAGACAAAATCTTATTATTGAAGGATGTTATATCCCTTTTGATTGGGAAAAAGACTTTGAAAAACAATATCTTGAATATATCCAATACTACTGTCTTATAATGAGTGAAAATTATATAAAAAATCATTTTGCTGATATAAAAAGATATGCAAATACGATAGAAAGCCGTCTAGATGATGAATGGTGTACTATGGAAAGTATTTTAGAAGATAATTTGCAATTTTTAGAACTTGCAAAAAAATATGAGGTAAATTATGTACTTATTGATAGTACATATGAAGTAAATATTGATTTATCATGCTGACTTCCATTCCCAATAAAATGATATTCCTATATTCCAAGTCTGAAAACAATATATATTTTTTGAACAGCACTTGACAGCAAAACTCCCACAGGCAAGCCTGTGGGAGTAATCAGTTATCGTCTTCTTCAAATTGAAATATTTCTTCTACTGTTTTATCAAATACCTTTGCAATATCCATTGCTAATTTCAAAGATGGATTATACTTTCCATTTTCCAGATTCCCTATCGTTTCTCTTCTCACTCCAACTAATGCGGCAAGCTCTGCCTGCTGCATATTTCTCTCTTTTCGCAATTCATGCATTTTTGTTTTTAATTTCGACATTATTCACTCCCTGCTTTTTCATAAAAGGCGAATCCTGCTCCTATGAAAAGTTGACCTATCCCAAACAAAAATGGAAAAGTTCTCTCATAACTCAGTTCTACTTTTTGATTTGAAAATAGCTGAACGATCTCGATCACAATCATAATTAATAACAAATTAGATAATGCAAAACGATGCGCCTTTGCCAAATTATATTTTGCCATTTCATCTTCCGGTTCTGTCTTCCTAAAAAATGTAATTAGTGTACATAGGATTCCTGCCACTATTATAATCGCTGAAAGAATTTTAGCACTTAAACCTTGAAACGAACTTAAAATTCCATATAAAAACCATACTGCTCCGCTAACCGTATGATGAAGTGTAACAGATAAATTCAGTGACAAAATTTTCTTTTTCATATTTTTCATATTTCCCCCACCTTGTATATGATATATTTCGCTCTTATGTGATAAATATATCATATATTCATCTGACTGTCAACAAAATATGCGAAATATATCACATAAATAAAAATTATCTTTTTATAAATAACAGATTTTTATAAATTGTATTAGACATAAAATTATTATATAATAGTATGGCATAATAAATGGTATACACATGATATATTTCAAAAAGGAAATGGGGAAGAGAGAAATGAAAAAACAATTTGCAGCAATCATGCTGGCAGCTACACTTTTACCTTGCAATGTCTATGCAAGTGAAGAATTCGATCATTCATATCAAATTGGATTACTGTCATATGAGTTATCATCAGACTGGATTGAAACTGAAAATACCACTGAAATATACAAGGAATCAAGGACATTCCAAAACGGCAGTTCTTTATTAGAAGTAAGCGCTTTTGAGATAAATGCGGATTCAAATTTCGTACTTGAAGGAAATCAGGATGATTCTATTCATAATTTTCTTCAGATACCTGCACATTATTTTTCTGAGTTTGACGAATACATAGAAATTTCTGGTGAATCGTTTTATTCTTCATTAAATACGCCGGCATATCTTTCCAGTTGTGAATATGAGTTAGAGAATGACAATATCGTTAGTATCATTTATAGTATGTATTATGAAAATAACATTTATAATGCGATCATAACTTCCTTGGATTTGGATGCAGACTACACAAGTACTATTGTTGACTTTGATAATTCATTAAAACCTGCTGAAATACTGTCTAACACTGCTGCCGTCCAAAAAGTGCAGGAAACTTTGAATCAAAAGGGATATGATGCTGGATTCGCTGACGGTATATTCGGTCCAAGTACAGAAGCAGCTATCAAAAATTATCAAAAAGACCATGTTTTATTAGAAACCGGCAAGATCACAAATAAGCTTTTAGAAGACCTGGAAATTCAATTAGAGGCAGTTGAGGATTATACTGCTGTTGGATTGCCAAATTCTGAATTTCCAGCTGAAATTGAAACGCAGTCTCCAGTTGAAACTCCAGTTGAATCGCCTATCGGTACAACGGTATGGATTCCTAATACCGGAAGCAAATATCATTCGAATGCTTACTGCAGTAATATGAAAAATCCTTCCCAGGTTACACTCGAAGACGCTCAGGCAATGGGATATACCCCTTGCAAAAAATGTTATTAATCAAAATATAAAATGTCATTCATCTCACAGATCAAACTGTAAGGTGAATGACATTATAATAAAAGGGTAGAAAAATTATCAACTGCCTATCACCTAAAGGCACTGGTTTTCTGCCCATGATAAATGAAAGGATTTATTTATGAAAATTGGAATTATCTGCGCTGGGGATAGTGAAGCAGCCCCATTTTTAGATGCCGTCCAAAACTGTTCTGTATCTGAAAAAGCTCTGTTGAAATTTTATAGTGGATTAATTGAAAGTATACCGGTTGTCGCATTATTCAGTGGCGTAGGAAAAGTAAATGCAGCAATCGCTGCACAAATTCTTATTGATACATACAACTGTGATACGATTATCAATGCCGGGACTGCTGGAGGAATGGCTCCTCATATCAAATTGTTTGATACTATTATTTGTACAGAGTCTGCCTATTGGGATGTATCAGAAGATATTTTAACCGATTTTCATCCATGGACCAAATCTATCTTTTGGCAGGCAGACAAACCATTACTACAAACTATGCGAAACATAATTTCCCAGAAGAACATACCAAATGTATATTTTGGAATAATGATTACAGGGGAAATGTTTATTGAAGAGCAATACCGCAATCAAATAAATCAAAAATTTTCGCCACTATGTGTTGATATGGAAACGGCAAGTATTGCTCATGTCTGCTATGTAAATCAGATTCCTTATCTGTCTGTACGGACAATCACAGACACAGAAGAACATGCAGGAATTGAAACATTTGACTTAAATTGTGAAAAAGCTTCTCGGATCTCCTTTCATATTGTACGTCTATTATTGCAGGAGATAAGCAGAAAATAGATTCTTCATGTTTTAATGATTTTCTTTCACATCCTCCTCAAAAACACATACCATATAGTAAATTCTTTTGAAGGAGTCTTTATGAATCGTTCAGCAAATTCTATGGATTGTTCATCAAACTGCGGCTGCTGCCGTTCTTTTGATCAGATAGAGCTGTCACATCTCCCGCTTGCTATGGCTTATGTTCCTATGCAGAACTTTAATGATACTTTTGAATTGTGCAAGGCGCTTCAAATGGGAACTATTTTTCCTGAACTGTGTCTTCCATTCTGCGGTCGTGGGAAAGGAGGAAAATGTTCATGAACTGTAATAATCAACGCTCTAACATGAGATATCCTTCTGGATGTAATTGCCAGAGAAGCTGTATGGAAAAAAATAATGCTGAAAGAATGATGGCAGAACGTAATCAAATGGATAAGGTCAGACTAGAAGAAAACAGCTGCCCTATTCCTTTTCAGAATTTTTCGCAATCCCAGCTGATGCAGTATATCAATGAAGTTAGTTTTGCCGTCGATGATATTTTGTTATATCTGGATACTCATCCAAATGACAAGAATGCTCTTTCTTTCTTCCATGACAACGTTTCAAAAAGAATTGCAGCCATGAAGTATTACGCGGCTCAGTATGGACCTTTAACGGTCGATACAGCGCATGACAATGAAAGTTGTTCTTGGAAATGGGTGGAGTAGCCATGGCCATGGGAAGGAGGTTGTTGTTAATCCATGTGGAGATATGAAAAACGCTTACAATATCCTGTTAATATAAAAACGCCAAATGCAAAAATTGCTCAGATTATTATGAGTCAGTATGGTGGTCCTGATGGTGAAATGGGTGCTTCCATGCGCTATCTCTCTCAAAGATTTACGATGCCTAACCGTGTTTGTATGGGCGTCTTAAACGATATCGGTACAGAAGAACTGGCCCATCTGGAAATGGTATCCACGATTGTACACCAGCTGACATGTAATCTAAGTATGGAAGAAATCGAATCTTCTGGTTTTGCGCCTTACTACGTTGACCATACCGTAGGAATCTGGCCGCAGGCAGCCGGCGGTATTCCTTTTAATGCCTGCGAATTCCAGTCAAAAGGCGACCCTATCACAGATCTTCACGAAAATCTGGCTGCTGAGCAAAAAGCTCGATCCACATATGATAATATTCTGCGCCTCGTAAAAGATCCTGATGTAGCAGATCCGATTCGTTTTTTAAGAGCAAGGGAAATTGTTCACTATCAGCGTTTTGGTGAAGCCCTTCGTATTCTGCAGGATCAGCTTGACTCTAAAAACTTCTATGCTTTTAATCCAAGTTTCGATTATCCTTGTCAGGCAAGCTGCAAAGACTGTAATTGAAAAAAGAAATAACCTAATCGGTTGTTTATTTTAAAGAAATCTATTTATATTGTAGCAGAAAGGAGATTTCTCTATGAATTTTTCTCCAGATAGGAATCATAACAGACCTTCTCAAAGACCGTGTCCGCCATCCAGACCGTGTCCGCCGCCTCCGCCATGTCCGCCGCCCAGATCGTGCCCTCCGCCATGTCCGCCACCTAGACCGTGCCCTCCGCCTCCGCCATGTCCGCCGCCCAGACCGTGCCCGAGACCTTCCCATCACAATCCTCCGGAGTGGATTCCAATGGAGCCTGGTCCTGAAAGGCCTTACCACTGATTCGACTGTTCATTAAAAAGACTCCTCTGTTTCTTGTAAACAGGGGAGTTCTTTCAAATATTTTCTTTTTTAGAATTTTGCTTTCTGAATCATTCTTCTAATAATAATAATTTTTCAGGTGGAAATTTCACAAAACACGGAAATTGTCTGTTTTTATTTTCCCAGTTTAAATTTTTTTCCTGCTTCCACCAAATTTTAACATGGTCTGCCTCTGCTTTACATGGCCTGATATAAAAGATCTGTTCAAACGGAGCTTCCATACAGTTTACCATCTCCATTTGATAAGTATTGCATTCGTCTTTCTGTCCTATTTCCAGATCATGTGCTCGGATTCCTATATATTGAACAGAAGAAGTAATTTTTTCCTCTGTGTAAAGCTTTATCTTCCAGTCCACAGCAAAGATCTGATGTTCTCCAAGTTTTTCTATTCTGGAAATATTTTTGCACCCTGTCAGTCTTGCTGCCACTTTTTTTCTGGGCGATTTAAAAATTTCTCTTGTCTTTCCATTTAAAATACAGGAACCATTCTCAACAATTAAAAGCTGATCGCTAAAGCGATAGATCTCATCTCTGCTGTGTGAGACTAAAATCACATTTCCTTCAAAATCTTCCAGAAATTCCTTCAGCTCTTCCTGCATTGCTTCTTTCAAATGGCCATCCAGTGCGCTAAATGGTTCATCCAGCAAAATAAGATCCGGTTCGCTTGCCAGGATTCGCGCCAATGCCACTCTTTGCTGTTGTCCTCCTGAAAGCTGGGAAGGATATCTTTTTTCTAATCCATCCAATCGGAATCGTTCGATAAAATTCTGCGTTTTTTCTTTTCTTGCTTTTCTGGGCAAAAAAATTCCAGATGCAATATTTTTTTCAACTGTCATATTCGGAAAAAGGGCATACTGCTGAAATAGATATCCTACTTTTCTCTTTCTTGTCGGAAGATTGATCTTTTGCTCAGAAGAAAAAAAAACGCGATCTCCCACCGCAATTTCTCCTTTTTGCGGAATCTCAATACCGGCAATCATCTTCAGCGTCATGCTTTTTCCAGATCCAGAAGGACCTAAAATACCAATTCTTTTTTTATCTGTGCAAAAATCCATATTCAAGGTGAAATTTTCCCATGCTTTTTCTGCGCAGAATCTTATTTCCATGGCTTTACCATCTCTTTCTGTATTTTTTATTTTTTGATGAAAAAATATTTGTCAGAAGAATCAGAAAAAGAGCAATGATTAAAATTATACCTGTCCAGAATCCTGTCATTGCATAGTCGCCGTTTTGCAGTACCATTGCTATTTTCTGTGAAATTGTTTCTGTTTTTCCCGGAATGTTTCCTGCCAGCATAGATGTTGCGCCATATTCTCCCAGCGCCCTCGCAAAAGTCAGGATCGTTCCTGCTGCAATGCCAGGTCCTGAAGTGGGCAGTACAATTTTCCAGAAAATTTTAATGTCTGACATTCCCAGTGTTCTTCCTGCATAGACAAGATCGGCATCGATTGACTCAAATGCTGCCTTTGCATTCCGATACATTAAAGGAAAAGAAATCACGGAAGCTGCAATCACACATCCAATCCAGCTTTGTACAATCTTGATATCAAATGTTTCATATAAAAGCATTCCAAGCGGTCTTCTTTTGCTGAAAAGTAAAAGCAGAAAAAATCCTGCCGCTGTCGGTGGAAGAACCATTGGAAGTGTCAGGATTCCGTCTATAACAACCTTTGCTTTTCCTCTCATTTTCATCACTTTGCGCGCTGTAAAAATCCCCAAAAAGAAGCAAAAAATTGTCGCAGCAACTCCTGTCTTTAAAGAAATAATCAGAGGGCTCCAGTCCAAACTTTCAAAAAATTCTCTCATTCTTTCCTTTTATCCTTTTTTCTCATGTTTGATCGTTTTATTTTGCCTGGTATGGCAAATACAGATATTCTTCAAAGATATCCATCACTTCATTGCTCTGCAAAAACTGATAAAAATCATCCGCTGCCTTCTTCTGTTCTTCTTCTGCCTCTTCGTTTTCAATACGAGCTATTGGATAAATAATCTTTCCTGTAAGCTCTTGGCTGATATGTTCTAAAATATCTACATCCTCTTTTACAGAATACGCATCCGTATAATAGACGGTTCCAACTTCACACGATCCCTCTTTTACTGCTTCTCTTACCTTGCTGACATTTGAACACTCATTGATCTCAATTCCCAATGTATCCATAATTTCACCAGTTGAAATTTCTGATGCGTCTTCTTTTGTCTCTAAAATTCCGGCTCGGACAAGAGCCTCTCTCGTATATTTTCCCACCGGCACACTTCCATCTGCAAGAGCCATGCTTTCAGCCTGATCTAAATTTTCAATCCCTGTCACCTTTGTCCCACTTCCTTTTGCGCTGATCAGAACCACTTCATTGCACAATAGATCCCTCCTTGTTCCTTCTTGTACAAATCCTTCCTGATCCAGAATTTCCATCTGTGTGACATCCGCTGAGAAAAACAAATCACATTCATATCCTTCCTCAATCTGATGTTGAAGGATTCCGGAACTGTCCGCATTATATATAACCGTTATCTCAGGCTGTTTTTCCTGATATGCCACAATGATATCCTTAAATGCGTTTTCTAAACTCGCTGCAATAAAAACATGAATCTCTGCTTCTTCCAGCACATTTTCGTTTTCTGCGGCGCAAACTCCTGAAGCAATATTGAAAAGGAATACTGCGCTGACTGGTAAAATCCATTTTCTTTTTTTATTTTTCTTCATTTTTTTCTCCTTCCTGTCTTATATCAAGGTTTTACTATAAATATATATCACTTTACATATTTTTTGTAGACAAATCCTCAATTTCTGCGTTATGATAAAAAGGTTATACCCTTTGTCTTATTTTTTGTACTATTTTACTGTGGAGGATTTTATTATGAAACAGATACGATTTGAGCAGCTGGATGGGGTTCGCGCTTTTGCGATTCTCCTCGTAGTTGCAAGCCATACTTCCGCTTTCGGTATGACAGGTCAAGGCGGACTTGGCGTTGCAATTTTTTTTGCTCTGAGCGGATTTTTATTTGTTATTCCAGGCATTCCTGATGGAGAAGAACGTTTTTGCTCTGTTTCCTCTATTTTATTTTTTTATATGAAACGAGCTCTTCGTCTTTTGCCATCCTACTATATCATCTTGCTGTCCGTGTATTGGATTACGGATTTCTCACAGGGACTGGCTGGCAATCTTCTTTTTACAAACTGTCAAGGACATCTATGGTTTTTACAGCAAGAAGTTTTCTTTTATCTTCTCGCACCTTTTCTGATGCTGATTTTATTCTTTTTAAAAAAGATCTGCAAATTTAAAAATCTGCATCTTTTCTTCCTTTTGCTGGCCATTGCCTATCTGTCGCAGAAGTATCTCACCGTTGACGTCTTTTATCTGATGGGCAACGGAAAAGAACAAAATTTCCGCCTGGGACTTTTTTTAATCGGCATGGCATTTGGATACTTATATAAATCCGAAAAATGTTCTTCTATCAAGACATGGCTCGGAAAAGCCTCCGCTGATTTTATCTGTCTGTTCCTGGTTTGTTGTTCCATTTTCAGCTCAGCTTTTTTTCTTTCCAGATTTAACCCTGAGCTTTCCTCTTATTATGTAGGCTGGAACAAACCGCTTTTGTGTGCTTTTGGAACAGGCATTTTTCTTTTTCTGATTCTTGCCAACAAAGACGGTATCCTTTCCAGATTGTTTCGGCTTCCTTTGCTTGTATCTATCGGGAAATCCAGCTATGGTATTTATCTGATTCATTATTTCCTGATTCCATATATAAATTTTTCAACGCCGGTTAAAAATTTTACTGCTGTCTTTTTTGTCAGTCTTGGAATCGGAATGATTCTTTATGTCTGGATTGAACAGCCAATCCAACGTCTTTTAAAGAAAAAACGTTAAAAAAGCAGCCCTCATCTCCTCTTTATTTTCGTGAAAAGAGGAGCATTTTGCTGAAGTTTCCAGAAAAAAGAGTATCCTGAGCAATATCTCTCCTATTTTTTTATTAAATGTCCCATACAGACATCTTTTACATATGAAAGATATTTTATGGATACTCCTTTTTATTTCTGAATTTTCTTTACATTAAAATACTCAGCATATATGTGACGAACCAAAATACAACGGCTGATCTGAGAGTTGCATTCTCTTTTGCAAATAAATTTGTTTTCTTTTGTCCTCCTGTTAATATCAGCAAGAATGCAAGAATCAGAACACAGGTAAACGAAATTGTCACAATAATGGACGGCACAATATGAATGCATCCCAAAAAGTTAATAAAACCGCCTACAATAAGTGCTGTCGTTGCAATTTGTTTTTTCTTTTCCTGATTCACAGTTTTCTCCTTTCTGTTTCTTTTCTTTACTGCATTTATTATAACATATCTTTTACTGCTTTTTTAATAATATTTTGCTGAAATATCATATATCGAAGCAAAACGCCGTTCATTCTATTACTTTCTCTCTTTTTCTGGCACCTCATTATTGACACTTATAAAAAAAAGTGTATACTATTCTTATTCACCGCAGCCGCAAGGCAGTTATATTTTTCCGCCTCAAAAGCTTCCGCCCAGGCGGTCAGTAATTGACACTTTTGACAAACTTTTAGTCAGATTTTTCTTTAAACCTGAGATAAAGGAGGATTTATCATGAGAATAGCGATTCCGGTAAATAACAACTGTATGGATTCCAATGTGTGCAGCTCTTACAGTCATGCGCCGTACTTTTTCCTATATGACTTAAAGACAGCAATGCACCAGTTTCTATTAAATCAATTTGATGAAACCGTCAAACGTGCTGATATCACTGCTACTCAGATTTTAGCGGATCAGCAGGTACATGTCCTTATTACAAAACATTGCGCAAGACATACTGCATCTCTTGTAAATGATGCTGATATTCGTGTATACCGTGCAAAATATGATACCATCTCTGAAAATATTGACGCATTTGAAAAAGATGAACTGGAAATCATGACAGAATTGCGCCCTGATCTCTATCAGTCTGCGGAACAGTAATCTTTACCGTTCCGTCAGAAAATCTGTTTTCCGCAGACAAATTTTGCTTTGATATGGCGATCGTCAGAAAGATAGATCATTCTTTCCAGTCTCTGTCGCACACTCAGCGGATGCGGATATGGCAATGTTGTATCATCCAGAACAACAGCATCCATCTCATATCCTTTTTCAAAACTTCCCACTTTTCCAAAGAAGCTTCCTCCCCCTTTTGTTCCAAGGAAAAAGGCTTCTTCCAGTCTCAATGGCTTTTGGTTCGTATCGATCAGACGCCATCTCATCTTTGACATTTGAATTGCTTCTCCCATCGCCCGTAAAATCGAAATAGAAAATCCTGCCGCCAGATCGGTTCCAAGACCAACACGGATTCCCCGATCCAAATATGTGCGAATTGGCGCAATTCCAGAAGATAAATTGATATTTGACTGTGGGCAGTGAGCCACCCATACCCCCCTCTTTTTTAACAGCTCTATCTCCTTTTCATCGGAGTAAACACTGTGAGCCATGATCGTTTTTCCATTTTCTCCAAACAGCCCATATTTGTCATATGCCTCCCCATAACAGCTTGTATCTGGATGAAGTTCCTGTACCCATGAAACTTCACTTGGATTTTCAGACAGATGCGACTGAACCGAAAGTCCATATTTTTTCTGTAATTTCCCAATCCCACAAAGCAACTCATTGGAACAGCTCGGCACAAAGCGCGGCGTCAGAATTGGCTTTACATTTTCATATCTTTGACTCGTCTGATCAATCCACTTTTCTGTCTCTTCAAGCGAAATATCCGCACTCTTTTCACATAAAATGTCCGGCGCATTACGATCCATATTTACTCTGCCCACATACGTTTTTATTCCTGTTTTTTCCATCTCATCCATCAGCTGAATGGTAGCATCCGTATGAATTGTTCCAAAAATGACCGCTCTTGTTGTCTCACTCTTTTTTATCGTATCTGCAAATATATGATATGCCCGCTGCGCATATTCCGCCTCCTGATACTGTGCCTCTTCCGGAAAAGTAATCGTATTAAGCCAGTCTAACAGTTCCAGATCCATCCCAAAACCGCGGAATGCAAACTGAGAAGCGTGAAGATGCAAATCAACACAGCCTGGAATAATCAGAGCGTTCCCATAATCCTGCAGCTCAAAATTCCGATATTCCTCTGGGATCTGTTCAAAAACACCTTCTGATTTTCCATCTTTGCATATCAGAAAAGAATTTTCTCTGATGACAATCCTGCTGCTGTCTTTGCTATAACAAATATTTCCTTTTAAAATAATATTTTTTTCCATTTCTTCCCTCCATTTCTCTTTTTTTATGCGTATTTATAAAATCGCAGCACATGAAGCGGATAATATTGATCTCCATAAGCCCATGGTCCCATGCTCTCAGCGTCTGATGGATCTCTCCCTATTTCTCCCGAAGCATGTTTTGCATATTCCTTGGCATATTCTTCTGTCCATCTGACATCGCCTTTCTCTTTTAAAAAGGCAAGGAATCCATCTATGCCAAAATTATATCCCTGAAGTGCAATTTTTATTTTTTCAATATCTGTCGGACCGCTGCATTCTACTTTTTCCAGCGCATATTTTAATTCCTGGATTCCACAGTCAATCGAGTAAGAAGGATCTGTAATCCCATTCGGCACATGAGGATATTTTGTATTTACTACTCCTTCTGCACACTGCATCACATCAAGAGAACGCCCTCCGCTTTCCTGCATCATAACTGCCATGATTAAGTCAACATATTCTGTCATTCCATGTTTCTTTGCAACTGTCTCTACTTCACTTCGATAGCTTTCGCATTCCGGAGTCAGAACAATCTCTGTCTCATCCTGATTCTCCGTGTCGCTTTGTTCTTCTGATTTCTTATTTAGAAAAACTGCCATAAAAATAAGTACTGCCGCAGCCCCCATACAAACAGCAAAAATGACTATACGCCTGCAAAGTTGTATCTGACGTTTCCTTCTCCATTCACTGATATTTTTCCCCACTTTTTCCTCCTAAAGTACATTTCACAAGACTTCTTCAACTAAAAACAGGCTGCTGCATTCTTTTCCCTTTTGATAGTATTTAAGGAAATATCAGAATAAATACCGCTCAGTTCGGGAATTGCCTGCAGCAGCCCGTTTTTTCTATTTTTTATATCTTGTAAAACTCTTCCACATCCATCACAAAAATGGTTGCACCCCCAACCTCAACATTTACGGGAACCCCTACATAGCTGGTGCTCAAACCATTCCCGATATAAGGGGTGTTGACAATCACACGCTTTCTGGTAGAACACTCCTTTTTAATGATATCAATCGCACTCTTTACTTTGTCATCTTCTGTTCCAATCATTAAAGTTGTGCTTCCTTTTCTCAAAAATCCGCCTGTTGTGGAGATCTTCGTCACACTGAAATGTTCTTTATTTAATTCCTCAATTACCATCTCACTGTCTTCATCATGCACGATCGCATAAATCATTTTCATATATGCAGCACCTCACCCTTCTCCATTTTTTTCTACAGTAATTCTTTTCGAAGCTCCTCGCCACTCTTTAAAGACAACAAAGCCGGAGCGATATCGAGAACAGTCTTTGCTCCTTCCTGACCTTGTCTGCTCATACGATATGCGGCTCTTGCATAAATCACAAGAACGCTTGCTGTAAATTCTGGATTGGAGTCTAATTTTAAAGAATATTCAATCACATGTGTCTGATCGCCTGCTGTTTTTCCACTGCGAATCACAAATCCTCCATGTGGCATCTTGCTGTGATTCTTCTTCATTTCTTCTTCTGTGATAAATGTGACTGTCGTATTGTAATCTGCAAAATAGTTCGGCATCGTTTTGATTGCCTCTTCAATGGCTTTTAAATCTGCTCCTTCTTCCGGAACAACATAGCATTCTCTTAAATGTTTCTGTCTTGTTGTAAGACAAGGCTCTGTTCCTTTTCTGACTTCCTCCACTGCCTCTTCAATCGGAACGGTATACTGAATCGCATTTTTGACGCCTTCAATCCGACGGATTGCATCGGAATGCCCCTGGCTGACCCCCTTACCCCAGAATGTATAGGTACTTCCCTGTGGAAGAATAGACTGTGCATATACACGGTTGACTGAAAACATACCTGGGTCCCAGCCGACAGATATAATGCTGACATGATGGCTTTTTTTCGCCTGTTCATCCATCGCTGCAAAATACTCCGGTATGCGTGCATGGGTATCAAAGCTGTCTATCGTATTAAAGTTCTTTGCAAATTCTGGTCCCATCACAGGCAGATCTGTCGCAGAGCCTCCGCACAAAATCATAACATCAATCTGATCTTTCATTTTTTCTGCATCTTCAATTTTATATACTTTTACGCCGTCTGTTGCAATCTGAAGCGCTTCTGGGTTTCTTCTTGTAAATACTGCCGCCAGTTCCAGATCTTCATTCTGCATGATCGCTTTTTCCACACCACGTCCAATATTTCCATATCCAACAATTCCTATTCTTATTCTGTCCATATTCTCTGCTCCTTTTCTACAATATACATTTTATTTTACCATTCTCTTTTTTATTTTTAAAGAGAAAAGTGAAATCTTATTTTCTTCCAGATACTTGTCATTTAATTTAAGTTTTCTCTTCTTCTTTCTCCCTCGATCAGGGCAACCCAGAGAAATAAGAAAAATGTAATAATACTCTGACTGATATTTACAAAAGACTGAACCATATAGGCAAATGTTCCGGCAAACAATACAAGGAAAACAGGTTCCATTTTAGACCGCTTTATTGCTGTATGTATGCTTTGTATGAGAAGTCCTGCATATGCTGTCAGTCCTGCAATTCCTATTGTAACCAGATACTGAAGATATTCATTGTGGGCATTGTCATAGATCTTGCCTGCAATGTCAATCATATCCTGTCGATAAGACAGATTCATCATTGTGCGAAGCGTATCCAGTCCGCATCCAAATATTTTCTGTATCAGCGGAAGATCCAAGAAGATCCAAAAACTGCGTTTCCAGATAAAGCCTCGATACGTTCCCCAGCTGTCATCAAAATGAAAAAAGTCACCCTGCCTGAAAAATGTTCCGATTTCTTTTCTGTTTACCCATGCTACAATGACGCCGCAAACGGCCATCACACAAAGTACAATGATTAAAAGTCTCTTTTTAGAAAAATGTTTTTCACGCAGAAAACGCATACATTTCAATGCAAGGGGATAGCACACGGTAAGCAGAAGTGCAACAATCAAAAATTTTTCGTTTGCAAACATCTGTGCAAAGCCGCCTTTGTATCCAATAGCTCTGTCTTTCGCTACCATCTGAAGCAGTCCCATCATCCCTGAAGAGGCAAGGATAAGAATCATTCCATAAACCCACTCTCTCAGAAATCTCTTTTGAATATGGAATAATACAAGAAAAAATATGCAGACAGCCATCAGACCTAAAAATCCGCTGTCGCTGTTTCCTGCAATTAATCCGCTCATGCCTATGATAATTCCAAGCATCCCGCCTATTTTTGTGCTTTTTTTCTTTCCGATACAAAAAGCAGCAAATGCCATACTGACATACATACTGGCAAATCCTGAAAAAATATTAATATTTCCCACTGTTGAGATAAACATAGACTGCTGTTCTTTTGATAAAATCAGCTGAATATTTAACGGGTCTATTTTAAAATGGTTTAACACGGCAAGTAAGTTTACAAGACCGCCTCCCGCAAAAAAGATCCATCCTAACGCCCTGCTTCTGCAGTATCCTCTTGATACCATAAAATAGACAAGACCATATAAAAGCATTGCCTGCAGTCCGTTGTATCTCCCTTCTGCGCCCAACCATGCTTTTTCTTTATATGTCGTAAAAACTTGTGACATGATACAGCAAAATAAGAAAAAAAGCATCCATTTATCTGCAGCAGACAGATGAAACAGTCGTCTTCTGTATTCTCTGTCTTTGACACATGTCAGGTAGAAAATGGTCATAATTACTGCATAGATTCCGGTGGCTATTGCAAAAAACGCATATTTAGAGACCAATATGTTGAAAAATCCATTTTGGTAAAAAAGCGGAAACAGACCGCCCATCACTGCCAGATAGATCCATGTCAATTTTCTTGCCAGAACCCATCCTCTTTCTTTTCTTTCCATCTCCATCTCCCTTTTAAATTTTTTTGCTATTATATCACTTTCTCCTGTTCTGCACAACTACTGTCACACATTATTCACAAAAAATCCCGCTATCAGCAGTTGATTTTTCTCAAATCTGCGATAGCGAGATCCTTTTCTCAAAAATTTATCAGAGCGGCGCCCCATGTCAATCCTGCCCCAAAACCTGACAGAATCGCCTTGTTTTTTTCTTCAAAATACCCCTGTCTGTTCCATTCATCCAGCAAAATAGGGATGCTTGCTGCTGATGTATTGCCATAATGTTCCAAATTCATTGGAAACTTTTCTTCTTTTACACCGAGGCGCTTTGCTACTGACTGAATAATTCTTTTATTTGCCTGATGCAGTAAAAACCAGTTGATCTCCTCTGCTGACAGCTGAGCCATATTTAAAAGTTCTCTGATACATTCCGGTACTTTTCTGACTGCAAACTTAAATACTTCCTGCCCGTCCATCCATAGCGTCTCTTTCTCCTCCTGACAGTCATTCCATATATTCTGTTCTCTGTGGCATCTGCATGTCAATACCTCTCCATTTGCTCCATCTGCATATTGTACGAACAGATAATCTTCTTTCTCTGTTTTTTCCACAACGACGGCGCCTGCCCCGTCTCCAAACAAAATACAGCTGCTTCTGTCTTTCCAGTTCAGAACCTTTGATATGGTCTCTGCGCCAATAATCAGCGCTTTTTTATAAACTCCAAGCGAAAAATAGGCATATGCCGTATTTAATGCAAACAAAAAGCCAGAACACGCTGCATTCATCTCAAAGGCCACCGCACGGCGACATCCAAGGATTCTCTGAACAGCGCAGGCTGTATTTGGCAAACTGTTATCTGGAGTAAATGTCGATACAATCAACAGATCTATATTCTCTGCATGGACGCCTGCATTCTCCAATGCCTTTCGTCCGGCTTCCGCCGCCAGCGATACGGTTGTCTCATCTGAGACGATTCTTCTCTCTCGTATCCCTGTTCTCTCTGTAATCCATTCATCACTGGTATCTATAATCTGTGAGAGATCATCATTTGTCACAATTCTTTTTGGCAGTGCGCTTCCTGTTCCTATTATTTTCATTCTTAATCATACCCATTTTCATTTATTTTGATTGTCAAAGTTTTTTCTCTCTAAGTATATGCTCTGCCAAAATATTTGTCAATGCCTTTTCTTCTTTATTTTCCTGTGCTACCGAATCCGCCTCTCTCCGGTCCATCCAAATGTTCTACTTCCTCAAAACAGATTTCTGGCTGATTCTTTACGATCCGAAACTGGCAGATTCGATCGTTGACATGGACAACGGTATCTCTCACTGCTAATACAGGCATCTTATAAATATCTTTTTCTGAACAATAACTTCCATCTACAATACCGACTCCGTTTGTCTGAATCAGTCCAAAATTTTTGAAAGTTGAACTTCTTGGCGCAATGTGTACTTCATATCCCTCAGGCAATTTCATGGATATCCCAAGTGAAATTAATGTATACTCTCCTTTTTTCAGATGGACTTCTTCTGCGGCGCGCAGATCGATCCAGTCCCCTTTTGAAATTTTTTCTACTTTTTCTATTTCTTTACTGTGATATAAAATCTGAATTTTTTCCATTTCTTACCTCTCGTGCAATACAATTTTTCCTGTTCTCAGCGTTTCCTGCACTTCTATCACTCTCTGATTTGCGCTTCCTTTCCAGTGGAGTGTTTTATCCAGTTTTTCTGCTATAAATTCTCCATCAACCAATACATCCAAATATCTCACTACTTCCAGATTCTGTATCTCTTCCCACATAGATCCTGTGTAAAGCCAGATTGTTTTTCTTGGATACCGTTCTCTGATTTCCTTTGCCAGCTCTGTCACCTCAGATAAATTTCTGGGATGAAGAGGGTCTCCTCCGCTGAATGTAATTCCTGAAATATACTCCTTGTCTAACTCTCTCATCACTTCTTCTTTTGCTTTCTGGTCAAACAGCAAACCTCCGTTTGGATCCCAGGTAATTGGATTCTGGCATCCTTGACAGCAATGATTGCACCCCGACACCCACAGAACGACTCTTAAGCCATCCCCATTTAACATATCGTCCTTTGTAATATTGTGAAATCTCATTCAGTTACTTCCTTCCTGTTGATTTTAATCTTTTTCTGTCTGTTCGGAACGCAGCAACAGTGTTCCACGCAAAACACTTTTAAACATAATAATGGAGCGGGATTTTTTAAATCCCACCCCAGCTATTGACTTAGAACTTTTCTATTTCGTTCAATGATACCTTCCTGAATAGGAACTTATTATTTTTCAATGTTCTTAAAGCTTAAAGCCGCTGTATAGACAGCTTCTGCTGTATCTTCATCAGCTGCTGTTCCATTTAATACATAAGCGCTGTCTTCATTTCTCAGATAGTATACCATGCTGTAATCGCTATTTGCTTTTTCTTTCCAGCATACACTGACAAATTCCCAGCCACCCATACTCTCATTCTGGTATTTTACAACATCCCAGCCTGTCTTCTTTTCAAATTCTTCTGCTGTTGCTGGATAAAGGTTCATCTGTTTCTCTGCTTCTTTTACATCCAGATCTTCTACTGTCAGGCTGTTGTCTTCGGAAGTAAATGTTACTTTTCCTCCCTCTGTTTTGTCATTCCATGTATCATTTGGCAGTTTAATAGTAAAGGAGCCGTCCTCTGCTTCATAGATAACTGTTTCGTCAGCTTCCGCAGCTGTTGCTGTCTTGGATTCTGTTGCTGCTTCTGTCTCTGTTTCTGTCTCAGTCTCTGTTTCTACTTCCTCTGCATCACCCATCGTTGCATCTGCTGGTGTTGCAGGAAGTTCCTGTTTTTCAAATTCAAAACTTAAAACTGCATCATACAGCTTGTCTGCTTTTGCTCTGTCTGTATAAGAGATACCAGAGAGAACATATGCTTCATTTTCGCTTGCTGCAACATAGCTGATGTTATAGAAAGGTTCCTGATCTTCTGCATTGTATTCAATATAAGCACAGACAACCTCTAAATCTTCTCCCATATCTTTCTGGTAATCTAAAACTTCAACTGTGTATCCTTCGGTATCCTGCTCTGCCATTGCATCTTCAAATTCTTCTTTTGTATCCGGATTCTGATCCAGCATCATCACATCAGAAAGTCCTGCTTCCAGACCATGTGTGATGAAGATCGCCTGTTCGTTTCCGGAATTCAGATACATCTGAACGCCTTCCTGTACAATATTTTCCTGCCAGTCACCGCCCGGCAATGTCAGGTGGAATGTTCCATCTGGCGCTGTATATTCTACAGGTGTCGCATCTGCTTCTGTTGCATCTGCAAGTGTAGCGTCCGGTGTCGTAGCTTCTTCTGTCTCTGCTTCTGCCTTTGTAGCGTCCGGTGTCGTAGCTTCTTCTGTCTCTGCTTCTGCCTTTGTAGCGTCAACTGTCTTTGTCAGCTCAGATTCTGTCTCTGTAATTTTTTCGGTCTCAGATTCTGTCTCTGCTTCTGTCTGTTTTTCTGTTTCTACTTCCGTTGCAACTGTTGTCTCTGTCTCTTTCTTATCGTCAGATCCGCCGCATCCAGTCAAAGCCATCGTACTCAATGTGATGCACAGTGTCGCCATTACCAATTTCTTTTTCATCCTAATCCTCTCCTTAAAACATAATTGATTTTCTGGTCTTTTATTTTTTCGGACAGCTTCGACCATAAGCGATCCATCTTAACAAAATTTGATATCCTTATTCAATTTTCATTTTTTTCAGATATCAAAAACCGTCCCAAGCAATTACTTGAGACGGTAATAGACAAGATAGAACCGATCTTTTGATCATTCAGGTCATCGTCTCAAATGTTCTGTCAATACATATTGCTTTTCATCGGCATTCTGTCTGCATTCTTGCTCTGTCTTTGACGATGTCCCGTTATATTCAGCATATTTTTCAAGAATGTTTCCAGAATAGTCTGTGAGTTTTTCACAGATAAAATCATAAAATGTGCAGAAATATTATTAATTTTTGCACCATTTGTTATTAGAATAGTACAAAACAAATATCTTGTCAATAGGATTCGTCTTGCATATAATTAAATTATTTATTCTCTACATCTTTCATGCTGAAGCTGATGCGTCCTAACTTGTCTTTTCCGAGGCATACAACTTTTACGCGATCTCCTAATGTGAGAACATCTTCTACACGGTTGATTCTTTCTTTGGAAATTTTAGAAATATGAACCATACCTTCTTTTCCCGGAGCGAACTCTAAGAATGCACCAAATTCCTTAATATTGATTACTTTTCCGCTGTAAATCTGTCCCTCTTCAAAATCAGTTACGATAATGCGGATCAGCTCTGCAGCTTTTTCCATAGAAGCCTGGTCAATTCCGCAGATTGATACAGATCCGTCGTCTGTGATATCAATCTTTACACCCGTCTCATCAATGATCGCATTGATCGTCTTTCCGCGCTGTCCAACTACATCTCCAATTTTCTGCGGATCAATCTGAATCTGGATAATCTTTGGAGCATATTTGCCTACATGATCTCTTGGCTGGTCAATCACAGGAGCCATGACATGATCCAGGATATACATTCTTGCTTCTCTTGTACGCGCAATCGCTTCCTCAATAATCTGACGTGTCAGACCATGAATTTTGATATCCATCTGAATCGCTGTAATTCCATCGCGTGTTCCAGCTACTTTAAAGTCCATATCTCCAAAGAAATCTTCTAACCCCTGAATATCTGTCAGTACAATATAATCGTCGTCTGTCTCTCCTGTCACCAGACCGCAGGAAATGCCTGCAACCGGTTTTTTAATCGGTACGCCGGCAGACATCAAAGACATACTGGATGCGCAGATACTTGCCTGAGATGTTGATCCGTTTGATTCAAATGTCTCAGATACCGTACGGATTGCATATGGAAATTCTTCCTCTGTTGGAAGCACCGGAACAAGCGCTCTCTCAGCAAGCGCTCCATGGCCGATTTCTCTTCTTCCCGGTCCTCTGGATGGTTTTGTCTCACCTACGGAGTAAGATGGGAAATTATAATGATGCATATATCTCTTTGATGTCTCTTCCACATCTAAACCGTCAATTTTCTGTGCTTCTGACAGAGGCGCCAATGTTGTCACTGTACAGATCTGAGTCTGTCCTCTTGTAAACATTGCAGATCCATGTACTCTTGGAATCAGATCTACTTCTGCCGCCAGAGGACGAATCTGTCTGATCTCTCTTCCATCCGGACGTTTCTGATCTTTCAGGATCATCTTACGCACTGTTTTTTTCTGATACTGATAGATTGCTTCATCCAGAAGAGCAAGCCATTCCTCGTTTTCTGCAAAAGCTTCTTCCAGTTTTTCTTTTATTTCACGAATATTTTCTTCTCTTTTCTGCTTCTCATCGGTAAAGACAGCAACTTCCATCTCTTCTGGTGTCACCAGTTTCTTGATCTCTTCCATCAATTCTTCCGGAACGGCACAGCTTGTATACTCATGTTTTTTCTTTCCACACTCTGCGACAATCTGATCGATGAACTGAATCACTTTCTGATTCACTTCATGAGCTGCAAAGATTGCTTCAATCATCTTATCTTCCGGAATTTCATTTGCTCCCGCTTCAATCATAATCACTTTGTCTCTTGTGGAGGCAACGGTCAGCTGCAGATCTGAAGCTGACTTCTGTGCAGCAGTTGGGTTAAATACAAATTCTCCATTGATCATTCCGACCTGAGTACTGGATGTCGGACCGTCAAATGGGATATCTGAGACCGCCGTCGCAATGGCAGAACCAAGCATTGCGGTCAGCTCAGGACTGCAGTCAGGATCTACGGACATAACAAGATTGTTTAATGTCACATCATTTCTGTAATCCTTCGGAAACAGCGGTCTCATCGGTCTGTCAATTACACGGGAAGTTAAAATTGCATTTTCAGATGCTTTTCCCTCTCTCTTGTTAAATCCACCTGGAATCTTTCCTACTGCATATAATTTTTCCTCATATTCCACACTCAGTGGGAAGAAATCAATTCCTTCTCTCGGTTTATCTGATGCGGTCGCTGTGGAAAGCACAGTAGTATCCCCATAGTGCATGAAAGCTGCTCCATTTGCCTGTGCAGCCACTCTTCCTACGTCAACTGTCAGTGTTCTTCCTGCCAGTTCCATTGAAAAACTTTTATACATATTTCTCTCCTTCTCTATACAGAATCGATCCGAAACAACTGAAAAACAGACCTGTCATTCAGATTTGCTTTTCAGTGGTCTCGGGATTGCGTTCTGTATCTTATAATAAATGGTTACAAAAATACAGGGACGGATAAATCCGTCCCTTTTTGTTCAAACTACTTTCTGATTCCTAATTTTGCAATCAAAGCACGGTATCCTTCAAGATCAGTTTTCTTTAAATAAGCAAGTAAACCTCTTCTCTGACCTACCATTTTCAGAAGACCTCTTCTGGAGTGATGATCTTTCTGGTTATCTTTCAGGTGCTCTGTCAGCTCCTGAATTCTTGCTGTCAGAATTGCAATCTGAACTTCCGGTGAACCTGTATCTCCTGGCTTTCTGCCATACTCATTGATAATCGCTGTTTTCTTTTCTTTAGAAATCATTTTTTATTCCTCCTATTATTTTAACCGCCTGATACTAAGAAATAGGTCGGAGTGTCCGCATTTCTGAATATCGGCTGACTCATACTGCATTACTATAACATATTTTTCTCTCTATGTAAAGCTGTAATTTTCATATTCCAGACAGCTCTTCTTTTCTGTTTCAGCTTTTTTATATCACCGCAAAAAATAAAAAAGAAAGAATGTCAGGATTGCCAAAATGCAGAATCCCATTCCCAAATAATACAGAATCTGAGACATTTTCTGTATGGAATTGCTCTCAGCAATCTTAAAATGCTCCGGTTTCTCTACATCATACGCAATCTCTACAATCTGATTGACAGAATAGTCCGCCGGATTGTTGCCCTTTGGATATTTCTGTTTATACAGTAACCCTTCTGCATAAAAGGCAATCAGGGGATAATAATAATCGTGGACGCCCCGTCGGATTCCTTCTTCATCCGGCATATCCGGGATAAGTGCCTCCACGATCCCGGTAGTGTGACCTTTATATTCTTCTTTCATCTGACAATAATTACGGCAGACAAAGCCTGCTACTAAAAGCAGCGCTCCGATAATAATAAATGTCACGCAGACAATCCACATAATATTATTCATCAAAATACCCCTTTCCCACAGAAATATCTATTTTCATTCTCTCTTTCAATTCTTCAAGAGAACAAAATTTTTTTTCGGGACGGACGTATCTGCAAAGCTGAATTTCAATTCGTTTTCCATATAAATCCTGTTCAAAATCAAACAAATACGTTTCTGCTCCCCGAAATGAGGTGCCGCCCACAGTGGGTTTTACCCCAATATTTGTGATTCCCGGATATGTTTTTTCATCAATCACGGTCTTTGAAATGTAGACGCCGTTCGGAGGAAGCATTTTCTCTTCAGAAGGAATCAGATTCATTGTCGGTATACCCAGTGTTCTTCCAATTCTCCTGCCATGTTTTACCTCGCCAATAATTGGAAATGGGTATCCCAGCAGTTCATTTGTCAGTTCTATATCACCGGCACATAGTGCTTCTTTTATATAGGTACTGCTGATTTCTCTCTCCCCTCTGTATTCCTTCTTTTCCACCACCAGACGGTAACCGTATCGTCCCTGTAGCTGCTCCAGCAATCTGCAGTCCCCCTGCCTCTGATATCCAAAACGAAAATCTGGTCCGACCACAATCTGTTTGGCATGTAACTGTCTGATTAAAATTTGGTCAATAAACTCTTCTGGCTTCATATGAGAAATCTGCGGAATAAACGGGCATCGAACGACATAGTCCACACCTTGCCTTGTAAGGATTTCCTTCTGCTCTTCTTCTGTCAGCAACAATGTTTTTTTTCCTGGATTCATTGTAAAGACCACACTGTTCAGACCATTTTTCTTCAAATCCTGAATCCGCTGAATCAATTTTTGATGTCCTCTGTGTACTCCATCAAATTTTCCAAGCGTCACTGCTGTATCTTCCTGAACCAAAAATTCTGTCGTTCCCTGAATGTACTTCATGTTCTCCTCCATCTGTCCCGCAAATAGTTATCTATCCGCGTTCAAAGAATATTTTTACAGGCCAAAACCCGTTTCTTTCTTTTTCAAAACGATAGATTCCATAAAAAACGCCATTCTCATTATAGACGCGAATCTGCTCTTGATCCTGAAAATCTTCCTCCCCTTCTTGGCATCCCATCGCAAAAGGGTTTCCATTTTCTAACAGTTTCTGGTATTCCTGTCCTGCCGTGACTTTGCGACAGTTCAAAAACATCTGATCTACTGCTGTGAGGATCTCATCTATAGTTCCTTCCCGCATTTTTTGTTCCACTTCGGAAATTTTAAAACTCTCCTCTATGGAAAAACGTCCTGCTTTCGTCCTAGTCAGCTGCTCCATACAGGCCCCGCAGCCCAGTTTTTCTCCGATATCATGGCATAATGTGCGAATGTACGTCCCCTTGGAGCATTTCACAGTCATCGTCACTCTCGGAAGCTCTATGCGCTCTGTCTTTATCTCAAAAATTGTCACAGGACGCGGCTTTCTCTCCACTTCTTTTCCTTCTCTGGCAAGCTCATACAGTCTTTTCCCATTTACTTTCAGTGCGGAGTACATGGGAGGAATCTGATCGTATGTGTCTTCAAACGACTGAATTGCTTCCTGTACTTCTTTTTCAGAGACACAGACTTCTTTCTCCTGCAAAACAGTTCCTGATGTATCCTGCGTATCGGTTACTGTTCCCAAAAGCATAACGGCGCGGTATGTCTTATCTTTATCGGTTAAAAGATCACACAACTTTGTAGCTCTTCCAAGACACACAGGAAGCACTCCTTCCGCATCCGGATCAAGCGTCCCCGTATGGCCGATTTTTTTCTGTTTCAGTATCCCGCGCAATTTTGCCACGACATCATGAGAAGTATATCCTTTTTCTTTATAAATATTAATTACTCCGTGAATCACTTTTCATTCTCCTGATTCAGCTGTCTCTCAATATGTCCTGTCAGATTGTTGATAACGTCATACATGGAACCCTGCATCGTGCATCCTGCTGCCATTCTATGACCGCCTCCTCCAAAAT
Organism: Eubacteriales bacterium; assembly: GCA_030526005.1. Taxonomy (GTDB): domain Bacteria; phylum Bacillota; class Clostridia; order Lachnospirales; family Lachnospiraceae; genus JAGZHZ01. Next base: position 3,327 of record JAUNDP010000011.1, on the reverse strand, counting down.
AGGATGCAATCTGATTTACATCTACTTTGCCGTTTGACCGCATACTGACTCTGTACTGCTGAATATCATTTTGATACATAAAAATAGCAACTTCTACGCCTTTTGTTGTTCTCAGTTGACTGACAATTCCTTCCAGATCACTTGGTTTTACATTGTAGAAATCAAATTCTTTCTGATGAATGACGCTGACAATACATTTTCCTTCCAAAAGCAGCATACTCTCCAGAAGCGCTCTTCCCAGAATCTGTTTCTGTATATATGTTTTGGAATAGAATGTCTCATCCAAAATCTGACTGAAAGAAATCCCTTTTTCCATCAGCTGCGCAGCAATGCGCATCGTTTTTGGCGAAGTACAGCTATACTGAAATACGCCTGTATCATGAGCGATGCCCATATACAGCGCCTCAGCGATCTCTTTTGTTATCTTCTGTTGATCAATCACATCGAAAACGAGTTCCGATGTAGAGCTTGCATCTGGTACAACGTGATTGATCTGAGCATATCCGCAGTTGCTGATATGATGATCAATGGAGATCGTCTTTTTTGCTGTATCAAAGTATTTCTTTGCTTTACCCAGCCTTTCCTTATCTCCACAGTCCAATGCAATAAAAAGATCATATGATATTTCCCTGTCATAGGAGGTGCAGACTTTGTCTGCACCTTTTAAGAACTGATAACAATCCCCGATCTCTTCCAGATAAACCGTTACTTCTTTCAGATGCTGGAAATTCTCCGTGAGATACTGGTACATCCCCAGGCAGGAACCTACACAGTCACCGTCAGGACGGATATGACCAGCAATCGCAACGGTAAAAACGCCTTCCAATTCCGGTCCGATTTTATTCATTTTCATCATCCTTTTCCTGTGATGGCACATTTTTATTTACATCGTCAATCAGTTTTGACATTGCTACACCGTATTCAATCGACTGATCCAGAATAAAACGGATCTCCGGCGTATTGCGCAAATTGATATTTTTTGCAAGCTGTCTGCGAATATATCCCTCTGCACTTTTTAATCCGGCAATCGTATTCTCCTGTGCCTCTTTGTCCCCCAGAACACTGATATACGCTTTGCATGTTTTTAAATCAGGTGCTACTTCCACAGATACCACCGAAGTCATCGGATGGATTCTGGGATCTTTGATTTCCCCCCGGATAATCATGGATAATTCGCGCATTACTTCACCATTGATACGGGTATTTTTAATGCTGTTTTTTCTCATTGATCTACCTCATTTTCTATCTTGGAACTTCTACCATGATATAAGCTTCTACCTGGTCAAATTCCTTAATATCATTAAATTTCTCAAATACCATACCACATTCAAATCCGCTTCTGACCTCTTTGGCATCATCTTTTCCTCTCTTCAGAGAAGCAAGAGGACCTTCAAAGATCAGATCTTTTTCTCTTGTGATGCGGACTTTACATCCTCTCTGGATTGTACCGTCCAGAACGTAAGATCCAGCGATGTTGCCGATGCCGGATGCCTTAAAGATCTGGCGAACTTCTGCATGACCAATCACTTTTTCTTCGTAGATTGGCTCCAGCATACCTTTCATCGCAGCTTCCACGTCTGCGATTGCATCATAGATGACGCGATACAGTCTGACATCAACGCCTTCTCTTTCCGCTGTTGCTTTTGCCATCACATCCGGTCTTACATTAAATCCGATGATGATCGCATTTGATGCAGAAGCAAGGCTGACATCTGACTCTGTCACTGCACCAACTCCGCCATGAATAATTTTAACTACAACTTCTTCATTTGACAGTTTCAAAAGACTCTGTTTTACTGCTTCCACAGAACCTTGTACGTCTGCTTTTACAATAATATTCAATTCTTTTAAGTTTCCTGCCTGAATCTGACTGAACAGATCATCAAGAGACATCTTGGACTTTGTCTCTTCCAGCATTCTTTCACGTCCTTCACTGATAAATGTCTCAGCAAAGTTTCTCGCTTCTTTCTCATTTTCCGGTGAGACAAAGATTTCTCCGGCATTCGGCACATCGCTCAGTCCTAAAATTTCCACCGGTGTGGAAGGACCTGCTTCTTTGACTCTTCTTCCATTATGATCCATCATCGCACGCACTTTTCCATAACAGGAACCGGCTGCAATCGGATCTCCAATATGAAGTGTTCCCTTCTGAACAAGGACAGTTGCAACTGGTCCTTTTCCTTTGTCAAGCTGTGCTTCAATGACAAGGCCGCGCGCTCTTCTCTTTGGATTTGCTTTCAGCTCGCTTACTTCTGCTGTCAGCAGAACCATCTCTAACAGCTGATCAATTCCTTCCTGTGTCTTTGCAGATACCGGAACAAATACCGTGCTTCCGCCCCAGTCTTCCGGAATCAGATTATATTCCGATAATTCCTGTTTTACTCGTTCCACATTTGCGCTTGGCTTATCAATCTTATTGACTGCCACAATAATCTCAATTCCAGCTGCCTTTGCATGATTGATGGCTTCTACTGTCTGAGGCATCACACCGTCGTCTGCAGCTACCACTAAGATTGCAATATCTGTGGCATTAGCCCCTCTCATACGCATTGCTGTGAATGCTTCATGTCCAGGAGTATCCAAAAATGTAATTTTCTGACCGTCAATCGATACTACATATGCACCGATATGCTGTGTGATACCGCCAGCTTCCTTATCAATCACATGCGTATCTCGGATCGCATCCAGCAGAGATGTTTTACCATGGTCAACATGACCCATAACACAGACAACCGGTGGTCTTGAAACAAGAGATTTTTCATCATCTTCCTCATCTTTTAACAGTTCTTCCAGTACATTGATTTTTTCTTCCGGTTCTGCAATGCAGTTGAAATCTAATGCAATCTCTTCTGCTTTTTCATAGTCAATCTCCTGATTTACTGTTACCATCACACCTTCTAAGAACAGTTTCTTCACGATAGCTGACGGCTGAATTTTCATTTTATCAGCCAGTTCTTTTATTGTCAGGCTTTCCGGAAGGATGATTGTTTTAATTGTCTCTTCCTTTTCAACAGGTGGCTGCGGCGCTGGTTTGTTCTGTTTTGGAGCAGTCTTTCCACCTGTTTTTAAATTGTTCTTTCCATTGGAACGTCCGTTATTCGGACGTTTGAATCCTCTTTCTTTTTCACGGTCACGCTCGCGTTCTTTTTCTTTATCATACCGTTTTTCTCTGTCATTTTTCATTCTGGACTCTTTTGTAATTGGACGATCTTCCACAACAGGAGCTTTTGGAATTGCGATTGATCTTCCCTGTCCATTCTGTGGTCTGTTGCCCTGATAGCGGTCACCCTGCGGTCTGCCGCCCTGGTTTCGGTCGCCCTGTGGTCT
>JAUNDP010000042.1 GCA_030526005.1 Eubacteriales bacterium | reverse complement strand
GGAGATTCTTATTTTAAGATTTAGGAGCTAAAAATTGGTATTTACCGACAGCCCCCCATAAAAAATACTTACCCCAACTCTTGACAAAGAGCCATAAAAAGAGTGTGTGTTCCATTCTTTCTCTTATGGAACACACACTCTTTTTCTATTTTCATGCACATCATAAAAAGGATTACTCTTCCTTTTTCTGCTCTTTTTCTGCCACTTTCAGGCATAATTCTTCCAGCTGTTTTTCCTCTACAATTCCAGGCGCTCCAGTCATCAGACAGGAAGCGTCTTTTACTTTCGGGAATGCGATCACTTCACGGATACTGTCTTCTTCCGCCATCAGCATAATCAGGCGATCCAATCCATATGCCAGTCCTGCGTGAGGCGGTACTCCATAGCGGAATGCACGCAACAAAAATCCAAACTGATCTTCTGCTCTTTCTGGTGTAAATCCAAGGATTTCAAACATTTTAGACTGAATATCATCCTGGTGAATTCTCACACTTCCGCCGCCGATCTCTGTACCATTCAGCACAATATCATATGCTTTTGCACGGACTGCTCCCGGATCTGTGTCCAGTTTATCCAGATCTTCTTCCATTGGCATGGTAAATGGATGGTGCATTGCCACATATCTTCCCTGGTCTTCGGACCACTCCAGAAGCGGGAATTCTGTCACCCACAGGAATTTATATTCATTCTTTTTCAGAAGTCCCAGATTTCTTGCAATCTCAAGACGCAGATTTCCAAGGACATCCCATACTACCTTATTTTTATCTGCTGCGAAGAAAAGTAAATCTCCCGGCTTTCCTTCCATTCTCTCAACAAGCGCTTTTAACTCTTCTTCTGTCATAAATTTTGCAAAAGAAGATTTATATGTGCCGTCTTCATTGATTGCAAGGTAAGCAAGACCTTTTGCTCCATATCCCTTTGCAAACTCTACCAAAGCGTCAATTTTCTTTCTTGGCATATGCCCCTGTCCATCGGCATTGATTCCGCGCACGCTTCCGCCGTTTTCCAGTGCATTTTTAAATACAGAAAATCCACAGTCTTTTACGACGTCGGACACATCTTTTAATTCCATTCCAAAACGAATATCCGGCTTGTCAGAACCAAAACGATCCATCGCTTCCTGCCATGTCATTCTCGGGATCGGCAGCGGCACATCCACACCGATTGCTTTTTTGAAGATTCTGGCAAGCAGTCTTTCGTTTACATCAATGACATCGTCGATATCGACAAAAGAAAGCTCCATGTCAATCTGAGTGAACTCTGGCTGACGGTCTGCTCTTAAATCCTCATCACGGAAGCACTTTGCAATCTGGAAATATCTGTCATATCCGGAACACATTAAAAGCTGTTTGTACAGCTGCGGAGACTGAGGCAGTGCATAAAAGTTTCCTGTATGGATACGGCTCGGCACAAGATAATCTCTTGCCCCTTCCGGCGTACTCTTAATCAGGATTGGCGTCTCGATCTCTAAAAATCCTTCTTCTGCCAGAAAAGCGCGCACTTCTGTTGCGACAAGGCTTCTGAGCATCAGATTTCTCTGAAGATTTGGACGTCTTAAATCCAGAAAACGATATTTCAGTCTCAGTTCATCTTTTGTCTGAATATGTTCCTCGATCGGGAACGGCGGCGTCTCGGATTCTGACAGGATGCGCAGGCTTGTCGCGCGCACTTCCAGTTCTCCTGTCGCCAGATTTTCATTGACTGCTCCGCCTCTCTTCTCCAGTCTTCCTTCCACTGCGATTACAAATTCACTGCGGATTTTTTCGGCTTTTTCAAATCCTTCTGGTCCAATATCATTTTCGTCAAATACAATCTGTAAAATTCCAGAGCGGTCACGAAGATCTGCGAAAATCAGACTTCCTAAATTTCTTCTCTTCTGTACCCATCCCATAACTGTCACTGTGGAGCCAACTGGTGCATTGACGGTCTCCGCGCACCGATGGGATCGTTTCAATCCCTTCATTGATTCTGCCATTTTTCTTTCCTCCATTACTGTGTTTTTTCTATCTGTTTTTCCGTCTTAAATCGTCTCAGAATAAGGAAGCAATCTGATCCAGAGCAATCTCTGTCTGCTCTCCTGTCTCCATATCTTTCACTCTTGCGCAGTTCTTTTCTAACTCATCAGAACCGATAATCACCGTCTTCTTTGCGCCGATTTTATTTGCATATTTCATCTGTGCTTTGACGCTTCGATCCATATAATCGGTCTCCACAATGATTCCTTTTTCTCTCAGTTCTTTTACAAGCTTATATGCTCTTCCTCTTGCCTCTTTTCCTAAGATTCCGACATAAAGAGCAACCGGCTCTTCCTGCACAAGTTCTACCCCTTCTTTTTCCATAAAATACAGGATTCTCTCGATTCCCATACCAAATCCGACAGACGGAATATCCTGTTTTTCGTCGATCTCATGGATCAGACCGTCGTATCGTCCGCCTCCGCACAGCGTAAATCCATCTGCATTTACAAACTCAAATACAGTCTTTGTATAATAGTCCAATCCGCGCACAATTCCTGTATCTACTTCATATTCGATTCCAAGTTCATCCAAAAGAGATTTTAATTCTTCAAAATGATTCTTGCACTCTTCGTCAAGATAGTCGATCGTACGCGGCGCTTTTGCCACGATTTCCTTGCACTCTGGAACTTTACAGTCGATGACGCGAAGCGGATTTTTCTGCATTCTCTCGCGGCACGTCGGACAAAGCTGATCTTCATGTTCTTTCAAATAAGCCAGAAGCGCATCATTGTACGTTTTTCTGCAGTTTTTGCATCCGATACTGTTAATATGCAGTTTTGCATCCTTTAAGCCAAATCTCTCGATCAGAGTTGTAATAAAGCTGATCAGCTCCACCTCAGCAAGCGGACTTTTGGATCCTACGAACTCGATTCCAAACTGGTGATGCTGGCGCAGTCTTCCGCTCTGCGGTTTTTCATAGCGAAATGCCTGTGTCACATAATAAAGCTTTGTCGGTGCCGGATCTGCATACATATTGTGTTCCAGATAAGCTCTCATCGCTCCTGCTGTGCCTTCCGGTTTCAGCGTAATGCTGCGGTTTCCTTTATCCATAAAAGTATACATTTCTTTCTGTACAACATCCGTTGTCTCTCCGACGCCGCGCTGAAAAAGCACGGTATGTTCAAACATCGGCGTGATAATCTCACTGATATGATACGTTTTCGCCAGATCTCTCGCAATTTTTTCTACTGCGGAACGCTTGCTCATTCTCTCTCCGTACCAGTCTTCTACACCTCTTGGCGCCTGTGTAATCATACGTTTTTCTCCTCCATTATTTGAAATCTATCTTATTATTTTTCAGTTGTTCTCTGACTTTATCATTGTGGATAACATTCAGAAAAGCAAGAAAAATCTGAAGATCAAAATTTTTTATTTCATCAATCATAAGTTTTACTGCCGTGTCTTCATCGTATGCTTCCCTGTAAGGTCTTCTGGATGTCAGAGCCGCAAATACATCGCATATTCTCAGAATCCTTGCCTCAAGCGGTATCTCTTTTCCTTTTAAATTGCTCGGATACCCGCTTCCATCGTAGTTCTCATGATGATACAGCACAGCCAGACGCACCGTCTCTGAGAATTCTCTCCCTTTTAAAAGCGCGTAGCCTGCTGTCGGATGTGCCCTCACATAGCGAATCTCTTCCACAATCAAAGTCTCTTTCTGATTGTAGACATATTTCACCAATTCCAGCTTTCCGATATCATGTACCATCCCGGCAACTGCCATCTCATAGCAAAATGTTTCCTCCAGATTCATCTCTTTTGCGATTTGATATGCCAAGTTGCTGACGCAGATTCCATGGGAAATTTCATCGGCAAGACTTAACTGTAAGATCCGATATCGTTTCTTATATTCTTTCTTTTTCGTGTTCCTCTTACTTTCCATATTTCATAAAACCCTGCCGTTTGCGCTCAATCATTTCATCAATGCGCTCTATATAATTTTTGATATCTTTTACGTTCTCGATCCGCTCAATTTGATCGCTGGCAAGGACCATTTTTGTGGAAGCGCCTGCTCCAAGCGCCAGAATACTCTGCACTTCTTCCATAATCAGAATATTGTAGATTCCCTCTTTTCCTTCTTTTGCATAGCCCACATTTTCAAAATTTCCTGCCATATTTTTCTGTCTGTAAAGATAGTATGGGAACATTCCGGCATCAGCCGCATACTGCGCCGTCATATTCATGATCTCCATATTGTTTGTAAATGTCATTTCTTTATATTGATCTTTAAACATGCTAAGACGCGCCGCCCGCTTTACTGCGAGGGAATGGACGGTGATGCTGTCCGGATCAAGCCGGATCACCTCTTTTAAAGTCTGTTCTATATCCTCTTTTTCCTCACCCGGCAGCCCTACGATCAGATCCATATTGATGTTGTCGAATCCCATCTCTCTTGCCATAAAAAAAGCAGCTTTCGTCTCTTCCACCGTGTGACGTCTCCCAATCAGATCAAGCGTTTTCTGATTCATTGTCTGCGGATTGATTGAAATTCTGCTCACATGATGGTCTTTCAGCACCTGCAGTTTTTCTCTTGTAATACTGTCCGGTCTTCCAGCTTCTACAGTATATTCCAAAATATGTTCCATGTCAAAACATTCTTCCAGCTTTGACAGCAGCCTGTCCATCTGATCCGGCATCAACGTTGTCGGCGTTCCTCCGCCGATATAAACGGTATCCAGTTTGCGGTCTGCATATTCCTTTGCACCGTATTCAATCTCTTTGCACAGGGCGTCCAGATACGCATCTACCTTATCTTTCCAGACAGAAATAGGGCTGGAACTGAAAGAACAGTACAGACAGATGCTTGGGCAGAATGGAATTCCCACATACAGGCTGTAGCCTTTCTGATAGTCGAGATCCTGCAGAATATGGCGTTCCTTGTTTGCAATCGCAATGCTCAGAGCTGTTTTTTCTTTGCTTGTATAATAAGTATCTCTCATATACTGTGCAATCTCAGAATTTTTCTTTCCCTGTTCCAGAAGCGCCATCGGGATTTTTGTCGGTCGGATACCAGTCAGTGTCCCCCACGGCAGGGTTTCCTGTTTCATCTGACTGATCATCCGATACAACAGCTGTTTTAAATGATTTTTTGTCTCTTTTCGGTCAGCGTAGTACATTACTTCCACCTGGTCCTGCGCTGTCTTTTGCCCATCTTCATTGAAAATCGTGATTTCAATTCTATCCTGCTCATACAAAATTACAAATTTTTTTTCATATATCTCAGTAATCTGTGTCTCTTCATAAAAAATATGGACATCCACTCCCGGATAGAACGCCCGAATCAGGGAATGGACATCATATTCAAAATCCTGCTTATTTAATAAAACTGCAATCATTTCTATATCTCCTGTGTTTTTTTTCTTCACACATCAGCTTAAAAAAGGATTATATCTTTTCTCATATCGGATTGTCGTCTCTTCCCCGTGACCCGGATAGACTTTTACTTCTTCCGGCAGAACAAAAAGTTTTTCTTTTGCTGAATGGACTAATTGTGACATACTTCCTGTCGGAAAATCCGTTCTTCCGACAGAGCCGTAAAAAAGGGTATCCCCCGAAAATAATACCTGCTCGTCTGGAAAATAATAGCAGACACTGCCCTGCGTATGACCTGGCGTATGTAAAACCCGGATTTTCATTCCAGCAAGGAAAAGCTCCTGCTCATCTGTGTGGAGCATATCCGCAACAGCTGTGAAAGGCTCTCCAAAATTTGCTGATAAATTTAACAGGCTGTCCTTCATGACTTCCTCTTCCTTTTCATGGGCATAGATCAAAATCTCATACAGATCGCTGATCTCTGCTGCCGCCTTGATATGATCAAAATGACCGTGTGTCAGAAGAATAGCCGTCGGCTTCAGCCCTAACTCTTTTATTTTTTTGTCGATCCTGCGCGCTTCGTCCGCAGGATCAATCACGATCGCTTCTTTTGTTTTTTTATTGACTGCCAGATAACAGTTCGTTGAAACCTGTCCCAGTACCATCTTTTCAATCAACAGATTTTCCATCTTTATCCCCTCTTTTCTCCGGACATCATCAGCCTGTTTTTCTTCGGATATCCAAAACACTATCTACCTGCCGAATTTTTTCGGCAATCATGCTCAGCTCTTCTCTGCCCGTCACTTCAAATCTCATGTCAATCGTTGCCTTGCCTTGCTTGCTCACCTGGCTGTTCAGACGGCTGAGGCTGATTTTTCTCTCTGAAAAAATCTTGGAGATGTCGACGAGCAGTCCCGGTCTGTCATTTCCAAAAATCTGTATTTCCACACAGAAATGTTTGTCTTTCGGTTCGTTTTCCGGTTCCTGCTGCCATTCCGCCTCAATCAGACGCACACGCTCTTCCTCCGGCAGATTAATGACATTGACACAGTCTGTTCTGTGTATGGATACTCCGCGCCCACGCGTCACAAATCCAATGATTTCATCTCCCGGAACAGGAGAGCAGCATTTTGAGAAACGCACTGCCATATCATCGATTCCCTTGACAATAATTCCGCCCTTTGACTTTGGCACTTTCATCGTGCTCTGATTCTCCACAGATTCCAGAATCTTTTCATCTGTAATCTCTTTCTTATGCTGCTTCTCATATTCATCTAAAAGTCGGTTGATAACCTGTCCTTCTTTCAGACCGCCATGGCCGATTGCAGCCAGAACAGAATCCCAGTCTCGGAACCCATATCGTCTCATTACCTTTTCCAAGTACTCTGTTTTCATCAGATTGCTGATCTGAATTCCTTTCATCTTGCAGTACTGGGAAATCATCTCTTTGCCCTTTAAAATGTTGTCTTCCTTGCGCTCATTTTTAAACCACTGGTTAATCTTATTCTTTGCCTGGGTACTCTTTACAATATTGAGCCAGTCACGGCTTGGTCCCTTCGAGTTCTGGGATGTAATAATCTCTATTCTGTCCCCGTTTTGAATCACATAGTTGATATTCACAAGTTTCCCATTGACTCTGGCTCCGATCATTTTATTTCCCACAGCGCTGTGGATTGCATATGCAAAGTCAATCGGCGTGGAGCCATTTGGCAGATCTTTTACCTCACCTGTCGGAGTAAAGCAGTATACATTCTCAGCAAACAGATCAAGATCACTTTTTAAGAGACTCATAAATTCGCTGTTGTCTGACATATCTCTCTGCCATTCCAGAATCTGGCGCAGCCATGTCAGCTTTTCAGCCTCTGAATCAGAAGTAATCACATTGCCGTTTGACGCTTCTTTGTATTTCCAGTGCGCTGCAATACCAAACTCTGCTGTGCGGTGCATTTCAAAAGTTCGGATCTGTATCTCAAAAGGCTGTCCGTTTTTGCCAATCAATGTTGTGTGGAGAGACTGATACATATTCGGTTTTGGCATTGCAATATAGTCTTTAAAGCGCCCCGGCACCGGCGTATACATCTCATGGATGACTCCAAGAGCCGCATAGCAGTCTTTTACAGTATCTACAATAATACGCACTGCAAACAAGTCATAGATCTGATCCAGTGTCTTGTCCTGATTTACCATCTTTTTATAGATGCTGAAAAAGTGTTTTGCACGCCCATCCACTTCTGCATGGATGCCCTGCGCTGAAATTTTTTCCTTCACATTGTCTACAATTTCCTGAACAAATGCTTCTCTCTCAACTTTGCGCAGAGCAATTTTTTCAACCAGATCTCTGTATACTTCCGGCTCCAGATACTTTAAAGATAAATCATCCAGTTCTACCTTTACTTTCGAGATACCGAGTCTCTGAGCGATCGGAGCGTAAATATCCATGGTCTCCCGTGCTTTTTCCTTTTGTTTTTCCGGCTTCATATACTTCAGAGTACGCATATTGTGAAGCCGGTCAGCAAGCTTAATCAGAATGACACGGATATCCTCTGCCATAGCCAAAAACATATTTCTAAGAGTTTCTGCCTGACGATCAATCTTTGACGCCTTGCCCATATTTTCGCCCAGTTTTGTAACGCCCTGAACCAGAAGTGCAACCTCGCTTCCAAATTCTCTCTCTATATCTTCTTTCGTCCACGGAGTGTCTTCTACTACGTCATGCAGAAGACCGGCGGCGATACTTTCTTTATCTAATTCCAAGTCTGCCAGAATGATAGCCACACAAAGAGGATGAATAATATAAGGCTCCCCTGACTTTCGTGTCTGTTTCGCATGTGCTTCTTTCGCCACCTGATATGCTTTTTCAATCATAGAAAGATCCGTTGACGGATGGTATTTTTTTACACTGGCTATCAATTCCTCGTGCAGTTTTTCAGGATCAGTAAAATCTTCCATTTTTTTTACACTGGCATCTGCCTCCTGAATCGCCTTTCTTTTATCTAATTCCGTTTTCTCTTTCATACCGGTACCACCATCCTTCTCCACTCTTTATTTCTCTGGTTTTACTTTCCCTCGTATCGTATTACAGATTCTACGTTGTAGTTTTTCAGCCGTTCTCTTCCTTTTAATCCGGCAAGCTCAATCAGGAATACGACCTTAACTACTTCGCCTCCCAGCCGTTCAATCATTTTAATTGCGGCCTCCACAGTACCTCCGGTCGCAATCAGATCATCCACCAGCACTACTTTCTGTCCCGGCTTGATTGCATCTTTATGGATCTCAATCTCTGCTGTTCCATATTCCAGATCGTATTTTTCTGAAATCGTTTCACATGGAAGCTTTCCTTTTTTGCGGATCGGCACGAATGGTCTGTGCAGATTATATGCAATCGGCATTCCAAAGATAAAGCCTCTTGACTCTGTTCCTGCAATCACATCTACTTCCGTATCACCGATCAGTTCCTGCATCGCATCAATCGCCTCATGCAATCCGTCTGCATCCTGTAAAACGCTTGTGACATCGCGGAAGATTACTCCAGTTTCTGGGAAATCAGGAATTGACCTGATATATTTTTCTACATTATTCAACGTACTCTCTCCTTTTCCAAATACAGTTCCTTTGTATAAAAAATGTTATAAAGCAAAGTATATCATTTTTTCTTATATTTATCAATTCCCAAGTCACTAAAAGTAAAACAGGAATCTATTCTTAAGTCTAAGCAGATTCCTGTTCTATCTTTTTTCCTATATTATTTTATTGTGTCAGCGATCGGAATTCAAAACAGAGGGGAACGATACACGCCTTCTTCGATCAATCTTCGGAAAGAATCCACAACCACCTGTTTATCCTCCCTGTAAGTCACTCCAAACCATCTGTCTTTTGTCTCCAGTACTTTCACCTGTGCTTTTTCACTTTGGATCAGCTGATCCACAATCGTCGGAAGCAGATATTCAGATTTTATATCATCCGGGGCCAGACTTCCAAGAAATAACGAAAATCCTTTTTCCAGCTCATCCAGAATCTCCGGGGTAAATCCCCACATATTCATGGACACATAACTGTTTCCGTTGATGGCGCAGTATCCTCCATTTCCATCCGGAACTTGGGCGCCTTCCTCGCCTTTTGTGATATCATGAGTCTCAATCACACCTTGCAGCATACCATTTCCATTGACCTGGCACACGCCTCGTGTGACGCCTCCATTTTCGCTCAACGTGTTGCTCAGGATAAATCCTGCCATGCAAAAATCCAGTTTTTCGCTTTCGTCTCGATCTTGCACCAGATAATCATGCACTTTTATAAACGCTTCTTTTCCATAATAGTCATCTGCATTGATCACCGCAAACGGATTTTTGATGATATTTTTGCAAACCAGAATCGCCTGTCCTGTTCCCCACGGTTTTTTTCTTCCTTCCGGTTTCTGGAATCCTTCCGGAAGATCATCCATCTCCTGAAATGCGTAAGAAACTTTTGCCTTTTGTGCGATACGGTCCCCAATCACTTCTCTGAAGTCTTTCTCCAGATCTTTTCGGATGATAAATACAATGTCATTAAAACCAGCTTCTAAGGCATCATAGATGGAATAATCCATGATAATTTCTCCATTTGGACCTACTGGTTCCAACTGTTTGATTCCTCCTCCAAAGCGGCTGCCGATGCCTGCAGCCATAATTACCAGCGTCGTATTTTTCATAAGTTCCTCCAATTTCTTCCGAGGCACCACTGTGCTGATCTCGGCTCGTCGTTTTCTTTATTTTACCACAAACGGCTGTAAATACAAGAAAAAAACGCTGCCATTCCGTTCGATGATTTTCGCTGCAGATTTTATTCTACTGTGACAGATTTTGCAAGGTTTCTGGGTTTATCTACATCCAGTCCTCTTGCGATTGCAACATAGTATGCAAACAGCTGCAACGGAATGACTGCGAGAGAATTTGCAAAATATTTTTCTGTCTTCGGAACATAAACAGTAAAGTTTGCCGTATCTTCCATCGAATAATTTCCATAGCAAGTCAGTCCCATCAAGTAAGCTCCTCTTGACTTTACTTCCACCATGTTGCTGATCATCTTGTCATACAAATCTGGTTGTGTTGCAATCCCGATTACAAGGATTCCTTTCTCGATCAGAGAGATCGTTCCATGTTTCAGCTCTCCTGCTGCATATGCCTCTGAATGGATATAGGAAATCTCTTTTAATTTCAAAGAGCCCTCCAGGGAGATGCCATAGTCCAGCCCTCTTCCGATAAAGAAAATATCTTTGCTTGATGCAAATTTATTTGCAAACCACTGTATTCTCTCTTTATCCCCCAGAATCTGCTGAATTTTTTCGGGAAGGTTTTTCAGCTCTTCCACAAGATCATAGTATTTCTCTTCTTTGATCGTCTGACGGATTTTTGCAAAGTAAACGCTGATCAGATAACAAGCTGCCAGCTGTGTGCTGTAAGCTTTTGTCGTTGCAACTGAGATCTCCGGTCCTGCCCATGTATATAAGACATTATCTGCCTCCCTTGCAATCGAACTTCCAACTACATTGACAATTCCAAGCACGCGTGCGCCTCTGCTCTTCGCTTCCTTTAAAGCTGCAATCGTATCGGCGGTCTCGCCTGACTGACTGATTACAATCACAAGCGAATCCTCCTCCAGAATCGGATCACGATATCGGAATTCAGATGCCAGATCAACTTCCACAGGGATTCTTGTGAGAGCTTCCATCACATATCGCGCTGACATACAGACATGGTATGCCGATCCGCATCCGATCATATAAATGCGGCGGATCTGCCGGATTTCTTCCTCCGACATTCCAAGCTCCTCCATCACAATCTCGCCCTCTTTTATCCTTGGTGATATGGTATCCTGAACCGCTTTTGGCTGCTCATAGATTTCTTTCAGCATAAAATGCTCATATCCGTCCTTTTCAGCTGCTTCCGCATTCCAGCTGATCGTTGTCATCTCTTTTTCAATTTCTTCTTTATCTACATTATAAAAATGAATCGTGTCAGCATCCATGCAGACAATTTCCATATTATTGACAAAGTAAACATTTTTTGTATATTTCAGAATTGCCGGAATATCAGAAGCAATAAAGTTTCCCTGTTCAGCGCTTCCCACAATCATTGGACTGTCTTTTCGGACTGCAAATACTTTGCCTGGATGATCCTGAAACAAAATTCCCAGCGCATAGGAACCAGTCACGCGCGCCATCACTTTTGTGATTGCCTCAAGAGGGTCCCCGCTGTAATAGCGGTCCAGAAGATGTGCAATGACCTCTGTATCCGTCTCTGATTCAAAGTGATATCCATTTTTCTCCAGATATTCTTTTAATGACTGATAATTTTCAATAATTCCATTATGCACAACTGCAATCGTCTTTTTGGCATTGCAGTGCGGGTGCGCATTTCCCACAGAAGGCACTCCATGTGTTGCCCACCGTGTATGCCCGATTCCGCAGAATCCGTGAAGCGCTCGGCCATTATCTGTCATTTCTTCCAGTACGCGCAATCTTCCTTTCGCTCTGACCACTTCCAGTTTCTCTTTCTCTTCGATGGCAAGCCCTGCGGAATCATAGCCTCTGTATTCCAGTTTGGAAAGTCCGTCAATCAACAGAGGCGCTGCCTGTTCATATCCTGTATATCCTACTATGCCGCACATTTATTTTACCTCATGTCCTTTTTCTCTGATTACTTGCAAAACTGCATCTACATAATTTTCACAAGTCTCTACGCTTTCTGCCTCCACCATGACACGAATGACTGGCTCTGTTCCGCTCTCTCTCACTAAAATACGTCCGTTATTGCCCAGTTCTTCTGCTGCTTTTGCCACAATGGCTTGAACATCAGGATCATTTTGTGCATCTGGTTTGCTGTTGACACGGATATTTTTCAAAACCTGCGGATAAATCTTTAAAGGAGCTACCAGTTTTGAGAGCGATGTTTTTCTCTCCAGAATTACTTCCATTATTTTGATAGAGGTCAATATTCCATCGCCAGTGGAAGCATATTTGCTGAAAATGATATGTCCGGACTGTTCTCCTCCAAGGCGATGCCCATTTGCCATCATATTCTCGTACACATATTTATCTCCGACATCTGTTTTTTCATAGTCGATTCCTGCTGCATCGAACGCCTTATACAATCCGAAATTGGACATAATTGTGGTCACTACTGTATTGTTGATCAATTTTCCGCGCTCTTTCATATAGCATCCGTAAATGTATAAAATTGCGTCTCCGTCGATCACATGACCGTTTTCATCCACTGCGATACAGCGGTCTGCGTCTCCATCATATGCAAATCCGACATCCAGATGATTTTCTTTTACATAGTTCTGCAGTACTTCAATATGTGTAGATCCGCAGTTTGTATTGATATTTGTTCCATCCGGCTGCGCATTAATCACATATGTCTTGGCGCCCAGCGCATCGAATACACTTTTCGCAATCATCCAGGCGCTTCCATTTGCACAGTCCAGACCGACTCTCATTCCTTTATAGGAACGTGTCGCAAGAGAAATCAGATATCCGATATAACGGTTTCTTCCTGCCGCATAATCAATCGTGCATCCAATCTCTTCTCCTGTTGCAAAAGGAATTTCTCCTGTCTTTCCGTCAATATAATCTTCAATTTTTAAGATGGTCTCTTCGTCCATCTTTTCACCTTTATCATTTAAAAGTTTGATTCCATTGTCATAATATGGATTATGGCTTGCTGAAATCATGATACCGCAGTCAAAATCTTCTGTTCTTACGACATAAGATACGCTTGGCGTTGTCGTTACATGCAGCAGATAGACGTCTGCGCCCGAAGCAGTCAGTCCGGCAACCAGAGAATATTCAAACATATAGCTGGAACGTCTTGTGTCTTTTCCAATTACTACTTTGCATTTTCTGTCATTCTGACTGCGGTAGTACCATCCCAGGAAACGTCCTACCTGGTAAGCGTGTTCTACTGTCAATGTCTTATTTGCCTCGCCACGAAAACCATCTGTTCCAAAATATTTTCCCATCTTGTTCTCCTCTTAAAATGATTCTTTTATTTTTATATTACAGTAACGTACTTTTATGCGGAAAATTCATCTCATCTATGTTTTTTCTATTATTTCTTTTTTCCCTTTTCATAATAATTATTATAATATTTTTTATAATTATTATAGTAATATCCGCCTTTTCCCAATTCCACTTTGTTTAAGACTGCTCCCAGAATTTTACATCCGCTGCTTTCCAGCTGCTTTTTTACATTCTGCGCAAACTTATAACTGATCTTATCGCTCTCAATGACCATGATCACACCGTCGCAGATCGATGCGATAATCGCTGCGTCGATGATGGCTCCAAGCGGAGGAGTGTCAATAAAAATATAGTCATATTTTTCTCTCACTGTATGAAGCATCTTCTTAAATTTTGAACTTCCAAGCAGCTCAGATGGATTTGGCGCTGAACGGCCAGTCAGCATAAGGTCCATTCCTTCTACATTGCTGCTGTAGATACATTCTTCCAGGCTGCACTGTCCTGTAATATACTCCGATAATCCCTGAATCTGTTTTGCTCTGCTTCTGCTGTATCTACTCGCATCCTCTGTCTCCTTAAGGCTGTCTGGATCCACATCTTTGACAGAGCCCTGAATATTATATCTTTCCCCCATCACAGACCCTCTGATATCTGCGTCGATAAATAAAACCTTTTTCCCCAGCTCTGCCATTGTTTTCGACAGCTGAATCGAGACAACTGATTTTCCTTCATTTGGAATGCAGCTTGTAAAGCTGACTGTTTTGACATCTTCCCCACAAAACTGGATATTCGTGCGCAGTGTCTTGTACGCTTCCTCCACACGAAAATCTAATTTTGGAATATCATCCATAATTATCTTTTCCATATCTACTCCTATTTTCTATATCTTCTGTGACTGTTCTTTTTATTCTTGCCATCCATCGGAATCATTGCAAGAGTGGAAATTCCCAGATGTTTTTCAATGTCCTCTGCCGTCTTTATTTTATCATTCATCATATACATTACAATAAGTACAGCGCATGTCAGGAACATTCCCAGCAGTCCTGCCATCATACAATTTTTCATTGTATTTGGGCTGACAGGAGTCTCGCTCAAGAAACCTTCCTCTACAACGGTCGGCTCATCTGTCTTCATAATCTCCGCCATTTTTCTTTTTGACACATTCACAAACTCTGTCGCAATATCTCTTGCAGCGTACGGATCGGAATCGGTTGCGGTAACTTTCAATATTCGTGTATCAGACGGGTTGCTGACAGAAATCTTTCCTACCATCTCTCCATAACTGATATCCATATTCAGGTTCTCAATGACCTCATTTACGACAGGTCTGCTCTTAATCATGACGATGTAATCATTTTTCAGCTGGGAGCCAAGCTGAATGTCAGCTATAGAGGTAATGCTTGTACTCTTTCCCAGAAGATACATCATTGCCGTTGACTGATACTGTGGGGTGATACATTTTTTTGTGTAGAGTCCAGCACCTGCTGCAAGCAGAACACCGACCAGCAAAATCAGCCAGGCTTTTTTGAGCAGCACAAAAAGCAGCTCTTTTAAGTCAATTTGATTCTCTTGTATTTGATTTGCCTCCATGATATAGAATTCCCTTTCTCTTATTTAATTTTTTCTCCTTCAAGTATCTTTTTCGGATTCTTTACAAAGATATCCTCAGCAGTCTGACAGCCAAATTTTCTTGTAACCCATCCTGCTGCAAAACTCATCTTTGGAGTTCTATAGCCCATATTATGACCATCTGACGCTATAAAGTCAATACCATAATTTTTTAAACATCTTCCGCACCATTTCCTCGTATGCTTTCTTTCAAATGTCCGACCATTTACCTGAAAATATGCTCCCGCTTTTTTTAAGCCTTCCAGATGCTCCGCACCTTTTTTATCCAGCAAGCACTCATATCGTTCTATGTGAGCTAAAATTGGAAAATACCCTGCCATTTTCAATTTACGGACGGCATTTAATATTTCAGAATACATAACCGAAGGTACAAATTCAATCAGCACATATCTGCTCTGTGCCAAAGTTAGCGCCTTTCCCTCGGCAAGATCTTCTGCTGTTTCCTCTGTGTAGTATATTTCATTTCCAAGATACAGCTGGAGGTTGGGAAAATGCTGTTCTGCCTCTTTTTTCACTTTCTCAAAGATTGTTTTTATCTCTTCGTTCTCCTGTCCCATTCCGCTTTTATAGTGAACCGTAGAAATAATGGCAGAGACCCCGGACTTTTCGGCAATTTTTATCATTTCCATTGTCTCTTCCATATTTTTAGAACCATCATCAATACCGGGAAGAATATGGCAATGAATATCAATCAGTCGTTTTTCCTTGCACAGTATTCTTCCTTTTTCATCTTTTTTCTTTTGTATCATCAGGATAAGCAAAGCTGCTGCCGCCAGAGCAGCCGCTCCCACTGCCGCAAACAGCAGCATCTTACTCTGCTCTTCTTTTGTATCATCAAAAAGCGCCTCTTCTGTTTCAGAAATTGTTTTTTCTGTAAGCTCTTTCTGCGATGCTTCCTTATTTCTATGTTTCTGATTGCTTTGATCTGCCTGTCCATTTTTTACTGAAGAATCTGTCTGTGCGCTTTGGGGACTTTCATCCTTTTCTGCCGTTGGCGTTTCTTCCATTCCTTCTTCCGGCTTCTGCATCATTGCGTCATCTTCTTTATCCTGTCTTTCTTCTTTTTGTACGACTGCATTTTCAGCGTTTTGCTTTTCTGCTCCTTTATTTTCAGCGCTCTGTCCGTCGTCGGTTTCATCAGTTTTTATTCCAGTGTTCTGATCGCCGTCAGCTTCACTATTTTCCATTCCAGTGTTCTGATCGCCGTCAGCTTCACCATTTTCCATTTCGGCTTCCTGGCTGTCATCAGTTTCTTCTATCCCCGCACTTGGCTTCTCTGTTTCTTCTGTTCTTTTTTCTTCTGTTCCCGATCTGTTTGTTTCCTCTGCTGTTTTATCGTCAGCGCTTTGCTCTTTGGCCGTCTCGTTTTCTTTATCTTCTGTTTTTTGCTCCTGGCTCTGTGCTGTTATTTCATCCTCTTTGATCTCTTTTTTTCCCTCTGCAATCGGAACCGTTTTGTCTGCCGTTTTCACCTTTTCTTCACGATCTGGATTTTTTTCTCTCTTCAGCCGTTTTATCAGTCTGTCCACAAAACCTTGTTTTCCTGTCCGGTCCGTTTCAGTTTCCGGATAGTTTTCCGTCTCCTCTTTTGATCCCGATTCTGGATTGGATTCCTCTCCATATTCTGGCCGCTGCGGTGATTCTGGATTTTTTCCTGTATCATGGGGGGCTAATGTTTCACTCTCGACAGGTGTTGTTTCACTTTCACCCGGAACCGTTTCCTCCTGCGGAGGTTCTGTTTCAGGCGGATCTATCGGCATTAAATATTCCATCTGCACGCCAACGCCAACATTGGCATATCCTAAAGAAATCGCCTCTTCTGCCTGCTCTGCTGTCAAATCAATCCCATCTTCGCACAATTTGTTATACAAGATTCCCATTGCTTCCTGTGTTGCAACATATCGCCGTCCCTCATAAGTAAAAACTACGCTTGCTGCTGCAATGACATTTGCTTCATTCTCATTAATATCTCCGGCATATACGGTTGTTCCCATCGCGCAGCTCATGAGCAGAACTGCTGCCGTCAGATACCTTTTCTTTTTCATCCTTTTCCTCCATGCTGTAATGTCTGATTTCATGGCTTTCAGGTTGTAGGTAGCTGCTAAAAAAGGGGTATCTCCTTTTAAGATACCCCTTTTGATTCAGATTTTCGACTACTTACGGATTGTCAGCACACCGCCGGTGAATCTTTCCAGATACTGAATAAATTCGTCATTACGGAGATCTCCTTTAAAATACAGCACATTATATTTTAAATAAGATTCATATTTCTTTCCATTTACATAGAAAGTACTGCCATTTCTGTTTATTGTCAGATCAGTAATTGTATATTTACTCCATGTGAAAGATGGGAATGTATAAGTTCCCTTTAATTCTTCCATGCAGCTCTGCAACAATCGGATTGCCATCTGAAGCTTATCTGCTCCTGCTCCTGGGATTGCCAATGTCACGCTGCCAAATGTTCTTCCATTGATCAGTTTGAAGACGCTTTCTCCATTGCTGTTCTCCCATTTGATACCATCTGTCTTATTAAAGCGCAATGTATAATTTTTTCCATTGTATGTCACAGTAGCATCCAGAGGAGTTTCCAGACCTGCAATCTTAGCAACTTCTCTTCCCAGAGCGCTTAACTGTTTCTCTAAAGCCGGAACATTTGAACAGTAGATTCTTCCATTGATATTCATTGTGAATCCAGAGCTTACTTTCGCCGTATTAACATTTGCTCTCGTGTCAAGAACCTGAATTCTGACAGAGCCCTGCGCTCCGCATCCGTCTGCTGCCGTCGCTGTGATTGTCGCATATCCCGGTGCAACTGCTTTTACAACACCCTTTTCATTTACGGTCGCAACACTTGGGTTAGAGCTGGAATATGTTACTTTTTTGCTGAAAGCGTTGCTTGGAGCTACTGTTGCTTTCACTGTGGTCTGTGATCCACGGTAAATTCCTGTTGAGTCTGCATGTAAAGTAATTCCTGTGACTGGCTGAACTACGGTCACCTGAATATAAGCATATGCCGGTGCATGTGTTCCCTTTGCTCCGTCTAAAGCTTTTGCTACAATGGTAGCGCTTCCCGGTTTAATAGAAGTCAATTTTCCTTCTTCTTTGATAGTAGCTACGTCTGTATTCTTACTGTAGTAGTAAACACCTTTTTTCTCTGCATTTACAGGATATGTAGTGGCCTTGAAAGTCCATGATTTCTTTGGATAAATTTTCAGTGTAGTACGGCTTGGCACTACTTTTGTTACTTTCTGTACTACTGTAAAAGTAATAGTATCTTTCACAGCTGGATTTTCTGCTGATGCAGCTGTAATTGTCACTTTTCCATCTCTGTGCAGTGTCACGATTCCTTTATTATTTACACTGGCAACACTGTTATTGCTGGAACTGTAAACCAATGCTTTCGAGCTGCCCCCTGTAGTCTGAACGTTTGCCTGAATCTGCACATCACGGTCCGTTGCCTTTCTCGCAATTCGCATACTTGCATAAGTAGTTGGCGATGTAATTTCGACAGATGTAACCGCTGCGTTTGTTGTCAACCCAAAAAACAAAGTCATCATTGCAGTCAACAACAGACTTTTTACAAATTTTTTCATTTTCCTTCCTCCTTCTCAAATATTAAAGTACATTTCTGCCTTTATGTACTATTAAATATCTTTTCTCTTTTTTTTTCAAGTACCAATTATGTCATTTTTCGGCAAATTCTCGTATGTGAACGGTCTTAATCCGAGACTGCATATCATATCAGTAAAATAGGATAAAATGACATTTTATTTATAATGAAACTCTACTTTAAGATCCCAGATATTTTTACAAAAAAAGAGAGATGAGTATTCATCTCTCTTATGCGGAAGATGGGACTTGAACCCACACGATATTGCTACCACAGGCACCTGAAGCCTGCGCG
>JAUNDP010000010.1 GCA_030526005.1 Eubacteriales bacterium | reverse complement strand
TCGCATGAGTCACATCTGCCCCTATTTAGAACTATCTATTTCCCGACAGCCCCTTCTGGAAGCGAAAACATTCCTTCAGCAAAAGCAGGATAAACTGGAGCTTGGGCTGTCTGCATTTCACGGCAAAATAGAACAGATCTCTTTGCCGGAACAGCGTATTATTCTTTCCGAACCGATCACAGGTGCATATGATGAAAACGATTTTTCTGTCGCCACTTCCTTTTCTCTTCGCTTAAAAAAATTATTCGGTCTGTATGATAATTTCGGCAGCCGTATTTCTGTCGCCAATATCTTGCATGGCAATTTCAGCAGCTATGATGCCTTTTTTGCATATGGGCGAGATGAGATTGCACAGTATGATGTGCTGTTGCCTGCCGGAGAATATCTGCGTGCTTTTTGTATCGGCGGATGGGAGCGTCTTCAGGATGTCTATCAGATGGTCTTGTCTTTTGCCGATAAACATGGTCTTACTTTGACTGGATATGCCTATGAGGAAGGTCTAAATGAGATGTCGCTTCAAAAGAGTGATGACTATATCACAATGATTACGATTGCATATACTCTATCCTCTTAACCATACTTTCTGCAAAACCGCCAGGTTAAAAGACTTCTGGAAATGTTCTCTTTTCTTTTTATCATCAGAGGATTCTGGGAATTTTTTCAAAAAGGCTGCTCTAAGTGATTTTATTGTATTTTATCGATCTGTTTTATAAAAAGTGCATTTCCAATTACATTTTCTTTCGCTTATTGACAGTCCATTCTGAAAACCTTATAATAAAAAAAAAGGCTGATGCCGAAAAGGAGGGTTTTATTTATGAAAAAGTTCTCACGGCAGTTATCTTCTCGCTGTCTGGCTTCTATTGTGGCTTTCAACATGGCTTTCGCCATGCCTTTGCCATCATTTGCAGAAGAATCTGATAAGGAGCAGAACATCATTATTTTATACACAAATGATGTTCACTGTGCTATCGATGATAATATCGGATATGCCGGTCTGGCTCTCTATGAAAAAGAAATGCTGCAGGAAACACCATATGTTACACTGGTCGATGCAGGTGATGCAATCCAAGGTGCTCCGATTGGAACGCTTTCCAGCGGCAGCTATGTAGTCGATATCATGAATGAGGTAGGATATGATTTTGCTATACCTGGAAATCATGAATTTGACTATGGCATGGATCGTTTTCTTGCCCTTGCCGATGATCTTGAATGTGGATACACTTCCTGCAACTTTATGGATCTGAAGACGAATGAACCTGTTCTGGACGCATATCACATGTTTGATTATGGCGATACCAGCATCGCATTCGTCGGCGTATCTACTCCGGAAAGCTACACAAAATCAACGCCTTCTTATTTCCAGGATGAAGCTGGAAATTATATCTATGGTTTCTGTGAAGATGAGACAGGAAAAGCCCTGTATGATCAGGTGCAGAATACTGTGGATGAAGCTACTGACGCAGGGGCAGATTATGTTGTCTTAGTCGGCCATCTTGGAAAAGAAGGCGTTACACCATATTGGACTTCTGATGCTGTCATTGCCAATACAACGGGCATTGATGTTGTCATCGACGGTCATTCTCATGAATCTTTCAATCGTATTCTGGAAAATAAAGACGGAGATGAAGTTATCCTGACTCAGACCGGAACAAAGCTTTCCAGCATCGGTAAACTGACAATCGAGCCTGACGGCACAATCACCGCTGAACTTGTCGATGAAGTTCCAGCTCTGAATGCTACCGCATCTGCTGCCGATGCTACTGCATCTGACGCTACTTCTTCTGATGCAACTCCAGCTGCTGCTGATGACTCTGAGGAGCCGGTAAAAAATGTGGATCCTGAAACAGATGCTTTCATTAAAAATATTCAGGCAAAATATTCTGA
The DNA here is from genome assembly GCA_030526005.1 of Eubacteriales bacterium. Lineage (GTDB taxonomy): Bacteria > Bacillota > Clostridia > Lachnospirales > Lachnospiraceae > JAGZHZ01. The sequence goes on along the minus strand of JAUNDP010000010.1, from coordinate 83,466 downwards.
AATGCTGGAAGAGGTCGTAGGAAATACTTCTGTTCTTCTGACAACAAACAATCCTGATACAGGTGAACGAGCTGTCCGCAAAGCTGAGACAAATCTCGGTGATTTCTGCGCTGACGCTTTCCGCGATCAGTCCGGCGCTGATATTGCTTTTATGAACGGCGGCGGAATCCGCGCTGATGTGGAAGCTGGTGAAATTACATATAATGATCTCTTAAATGTATTTCCATTCAGCAATACGATGTGCGTTGCCGAAGTGACAGGCAGCCAGATCCGGGATGCTCTTGAGATGGCATCTAAAAATTATCCAGAAGAAAGCGGCGGATTCCTTCAGGTTTCCGGCATCTCCTACACCATCAATTCTTCCATTCCAAGCAGTGTAAAACTGGATGACAAAGGAAACTTTACTGGTGTTGAGGGCGACTATCGTGTGACAGACATTAAAGTAAACGGTGAACCGCTTGATCTTGAAAAGACATACACGCTTGCTTCTCACAGCTATATGCTCAAATCATGCGGCGATGGCATGACAATGTTTGAGGGATGCAATATTATTCAGGATGATATTGCTGTCGATGTCGATGTGCTCTCCAATTATTTAAGCGAGGCTCTCGGCGGAACAGTCAGTGATTCTTATGCAAATCCTTCTGGAGACGGACGAATTTCAATTATCGTTGAATAAAAGATACAAAGAGAGTGTCACGATGCGGCCGCAGCCGCCATGTGACACTCTCTTTTTTTATTTCTGCTATACTCTTCTATACTACTCTTTTTCCTGTCTTCTCAAAATGTCATAGACATCCAGTTTTTCTCCAAGATCTACATACAGCACTTGCTTTGGATGCGGCGCACTTTCCTGCGGATTTCCTTCTTCATCAAAGATCGCACGGACCGTCACTTCCAAATCCGTTCCATCCGGTTTCATCACTTCGATCTTTTCTCCCACACTGAATTTATTGCGCTGTTCAATCCGATAAAGTCCGTCTTTTTCCTCTCCTATGATACCAAGATAAGTATATTCTTTGATATATGTATTACTATCATAGATTTGCGATTCGTCTCCTGGCTTTCCATAGAAAAATCCTGTTGTGAACTGACGGTAAGTACAGTTTGAAATCTGATTGCGGTACCATTCCATATTCTGTTCATACAGTTTTGGATCTGTCATGCAGTCATCAATCGCCTTTCGGTATGTTCTTGCAACCGTAGCTACATACAGCGCTGTTTTCATACGGCCTTCAATTTTAAAACTGTCAATGCCTGCCTGAAGAAGATCCGGGATATGCTCAATCATGCAAAGATCTTTTGAATTAAAAATATATGTTCCGCGTTCATTTTCATAGACCGGCATATATTCACCTGGTCTTGTCTCTTCCACAACTGCATATTTCCAGCGGCATGGATGTGTGCACGCTCCCTGGTTAGCATCTCTGCCGGTAAAATAATTGCTCAGCAGGCATCGCCCAGAATACGAAATACACATTGCGCCATGAATGAAAGTTTCAATTTCCATATCCTGCGGAATATGCGCCCGAATTTCTTTTATCTCTTCCAAAGACAACTCTCTTGCAGAGACAACACGCTTTGCGCCTAATTCCCACCAGAATTTATATGTCTCATAGTTTGTATTATTTGCCTGGGTACTGATATGACGCTCAATTTCAGGGCAAATTCTTTTTGCGATCTGAAAAACGCCAGGGTCTGCAATAATCAGTCCATCTGGTTTGATTTCTTTTAGTTCTTTAAAGTATGCTTCCACGCCCTCCAGGTCCTTGTTATGGGCCAGAATATTAGCTGTGACATAAACTTTCACCCCGTGTTCATGCGCAAAAGCGATTCCTTCTTTCATGTCATCCATTGAAAAGTTTTTCGCCTTTGCACGAAGCCCAAACGCTTCCCCTCCGATATAAACCGCATCGGCGCCAAAAATGACTGCAGTCTTCAATACTTCAAGACTGCTTGCCGGTATCAGCAGCTCTGGTTTTTTCATAAATTCCTCCTATTTACACTTGATACTTACTGTCGCTCCGTCTCCAATCGGGATAATCGATGTCAGCAGCTGTTCATTGTGCTTTAGTTCATACAAATATTCCCGCATTCTCTTATAGATTGTACGATTTCTGCGTTCCACCGCAAAATGAGACTGTATAATGTCTCCGTCCTGCAGCACATTGTCTGAGACTAACACTCCCTGCGGCTTTAAAAGTCTCATCACTTCAGGCAGAAAATGGATATACTGTCCTTTTGCGGCATCCATAAAAATAAAATCATATTCCTCCTGAAGTCCTTTCATGATCTCCATCGCATCTCCTTCCAGCAATGTGATCTGTGCTTCTTTTCCTGCACGCCTGAAATTTTCTTTTGCGATTGGAATTCTCTTTTCATATTTTTCTATCGTTGTGACATGACACTCTCCCGGTCCATATTCACACATCAAAATGGCTGAGAAACCCACCGCCGTTCCTACTTCTAAGATTTTCTTCGGCTGTTTCATACTGAGAAGTACCTTCAGAAAACTTTGCATCTCTCTTCTGATAATCGGCACTTCATCCAGACGTGCTTCCTGCTCAATCTGATCCAGAATCGGCGTATTGCCGCGATCTAGGGAATTGATATATGTCACCATTCTCTCATCTACTATCATGAATCTGTTCTCTCTTTACTCGTCTGTCTCACCTGACACTCCGGTCAATATCTGGAAAATCTCCTCCGGTGTCTGCGCACTGTTCAGCACATAGGTGCCTGGCTTCAATTCTCCCTGATATTTGGAAAGGCGTTCCTGAACACAAAATACAAGTGCATCCTGAATAATCCCTTCTGCTTCTAATATTTCAGCAATTTCTTTTATCGTCTCGCCTTCCCGAACGGTAAGAGCAGCTTCTTTTCCAGGAGGATCTGAGAGCGGCTGCTGTGCAAATACATGGTATCCAAATTGATATGCCATTTTACCGCCGACTGCCAATATAAAAATAACTGCAGCTACTCCCAGGCACTTGATCAGTACTGTGACTGCCCTCCATGTTCTCTCTTCTGTCTTCATACATAGCCCCTATCTTTTATATGCCGGCATATTCTTTTGTGCCAGATCTCTGTCACTCCCCACAGCTAAATCAGAGGGATTCTTGCTTTTTACTTCTGTCCTTTTTTTCTTACAGATTGATGTCGTCAACAAACTCATCAATATCCATGTCAATCGACACAACCACACTTTGAATGATTCTCTGAATTTTTCGGCAGATCTCCAATTCCGACTCCAGATATGTTTCAATCAATTCATTTTCCCGGAGCTCTTTATATTCTCTGCTCATTTTTTCTTCTTCCTGAAATAAATCTTCCGGCACGTCCTCCGCCTGCATCAGATAATTTCTTTTGCGATATTCATCCAACTGCCGTTTTAATTCCGGATCTTTTGCAATCTCTTCTCTTACTTCCTCATATTTCTGGTAGCTGTCACTTTCTTTTAGCGCGGCGATTAATTTTTCCGTATGATATTTCACACTCTCCATTTCTCTTCCTCTACACTTCCATAATAATCGGTAAAATCATTGGATTTCTCTTTGTCTTTTTCCACAGAAAATCACTTAAAGAATCTTTTATAATATTTTTTATCTTTCCCCAATCGCTGATTCTTCGATCCATACATTCATCCAGAGCATGTTCCACAACGTGCTTTGCCTCATCCATCAAAGATTCTGATTCTCTGACATAGACAAAGCCTCTTGAGACAATATCAGGACCTGCGAGTACCTGATTGGTGTACTTCTCCAGGGTCAGCACAACAATCAAAATTCCATCCTCCGCTAAATGCTGACGGTCTCGAAGCACAATATTTCCAACATCACCGACACCAAGGCCATCGACCAGAATTGCCCCTGCCTGTACCTGATCCACAATCTCGGCAGAATCATTACACAATTCCAAAACATCTCCGGAGTGCATCATGAAAATATGATCTTTTGGAATACCGAGGCTTTCTGCAATGCCTGCCTGTGCTTTTCTATGACGGTATTCTCCATGAACCGGCAGCGCATATTTCGGACGAACGAGAGAATAGATCAATTTGATTTCTTCCTGACACGCATGACCTGATACATGAGCATCCTGGAAAATGACGTCTGCGCCTTTCATGGATAACTCATTGATGACCTTTGAGACGGCTTTCTCATTTCCTGGAATTGGATTGGAACTGAAGATCACGGTATCTCCTGGCTTGATTGACACTTTTCGATGGACATCCGAAGCCATTCGTGACAGCGCTGCCATGGATTCTCCCTGACTTCCTGTCGTGATCAGTACCATCTGCTCATCCGGATAGTTTTTCATCTGTTCAATCTCGATCAATGTATTTTCTGGAATATTTAAATATCCCAGCTCTAAAGCCGTACTGATAATATTTACCATACTGCGACCTTCCACAACTACTTTTCTTCCATATTTATATGCTGAATTAATGATCTGCTGCACCCTGTCCACATTGGAAGCAAATGTCGCGATAATAATTCTTGTATTTCGATGTTCCGAGAAAATATTGTCAAAGGTCTTGCCCACTGTCCGTTCTGACATCGTAAATCCACGGCGTTCTGCATTCGTACTGTCGCACATCAGCGCCAGCACACCTTTCTTTCCAATTTCACCAAAACGCTGCAGATCAATCGCATCTCCAAAGACAGGGGTATAATCCACCTTAAAGTCTCCTGTATGAATGACTGTTCCTGCCGGAGAATAAATTGCCAGAGCAGAAGCATCTGCGATACTGTGGTTTGTCTTGATAAATTCGATTCTGAATGAACCCAAATTGATGGACTGTCCATGTTTTACTACTTTTCGCTTTGTATTTTTCAGCAAGTTATGTTCTTTCAGTTTCCGCTCAATGATACCTACTGTCAGCTTTGTAGCATAAATCGGGACATTGATGTCTCTCAAAATATACGGCAGAGCTCCAATATGATCTTCATGACCGTGTGTGATGACAAATCCTTTTACTTTTTCTATATTATTTTTCAGATAGGTCACATCAGGAATGACCAGGTCAATTCCCAGCATATCGTCCTCTGGGAATGCGAGACCGCAGTCTACCACAATGATGCTGTCCTCAAATTCAAAGGCAGTAATATTCAGCCCGATCTGCTCCAGACCTCCCAATGGGATGATCTTTAATTTTGAGTTATTAAAATTTTTCAAAAAATTGCACCTCCATTATTTCCGCACATTTACGCACATTTTTTATTGACTTTTCTTGTTCCTGCAAATTTAAGATAAAACAAATCGTCTGCCGGTACAGCTCTCTCCCTACGATCCAAAGCTAAACCCGCAGTTATTATGATTTTGCATTTTCTGATTTCACAGTGTTTTCCGTTCTTTCCGATAATTTTGCCGTAAAATCTTTCTTTTCTACCATTGCTGCTGAAACAGAAAGCCGTCCAAAACGGATGCTTTCCATCCGTTTTTCCCTAATTTATTCTAATTCGATCTCAATATCATCTATCATTTCCATAAATACTTTTGAGAGAGCTTTTAACTCTTCCTCGTCTTCCACGATCTCATACAGAGCCTCCGGATCTCCATCCTCCGATAAATCTTTCAAAATTAATACTTCCGCTTCCTCTGTATCCTCTTCATCTTCTGTCACCAGAAGATAGTCTCTTCCGCTGATTCTCGTCTCTTCCAAAACGTAGAATTCTGCTTCTTCTTCGTAGCCCTCTAATGCAAACTTAATTTTCTCCATTTTTTATACCCTCACTGTCTAAATATCCCTGTAAAATCAGTACTGCCGCCAGCTGGTCCACATATTGTTTTCTATTTTCTCTGCGGATATTTCCCTCAATCAAAGTTCTGTTTGCCTCCACTGTTGTCAGACGCTCGTCCCACATCACAACGGGAAGTCCTGTTCTGCGCTCCAGCATTTCTTTAAATTCCAAAGATTTTTCAGCGCGGTCTCCCAGTGTGTTGTTCATATTTTTCGGCAATCCTAATACAATCGTGTCCACACCATATTCCTTGATTAATTCTTCAATTCTTGCCAGTGTTTTTCTCAGCTTGTTCTCTGATGTTCTGCGGATAATTTCTATTCCCTGTGCTGTCAATCCCAGCGGGTCGCTGATTGCCACGCCCACTGTCTTTGATCCAAAATCTAAACCTATCGCTCTCATATTCTTCCTTTACTGCCAGGATTTATTTTTAATATATTCCTTGAGGAGCTCTTCTACAAGCTCATCTCGTTCTACTTTCATAATCAGACTTCTTGCATTGTTATGACTTGTGATATATGTCGGATCTCCGGACATAATATATCCCACAATCTGATTGACCGGATTGTATCCTTTTTCTGTCATTGCATTATAAACCGTATCCAGTATATCCTTTACACTGACTTCTGTTTCTGAATTCACCTTAAAAAACTGTGTGTTTGTTGTAATTTTACTCATATTTTCACGTCCTTATCTTTCTATTCTGATCTTAAAACGCATTTCTTATGAAAATTGTTTCTCTTCCTGTTAATCTATTGTACACAATCGGACATGCGGTTTCAATTCTTTTTTTAAAGTTCCGGACAAAATTCTGTTTTCTTTTCCATCCTTTGCCTCAACTGCCGTGCGAATATACTCTTTTGTATGTCCGGAGTAATATCGGGTTCCATCAATCTCCATCTCTTCTTCACACAAGATCTGCACTTTTTTATCGCTCCACGCTTCTTCAAATAATCTCTGATTTTTTTCATTCAGCTGAATCAGTTCATTGCTTCTGACATTCTTTATATTATCCGGCACCTGATTTTCCATTGCCGCTGCTCTTGTCCCTTTTCTTCTCGAATACTTAAATATATGCGTCTCAAAGAATTTTATTTCTTCCAAAAATAATTTTGTCTGCTCAAATTCTGCTTCTGTCTCTCCTGGGAATCCCACGATCACATCTGTAGTCAGCGCCGGATTCTCAAATACTTCTCTGAGAATCTGGCATTTTTCTCTGTATTCCTGTGTCGTGTAGCGCCGGTTCATCCTTTTCAGTGTGGCGTCGCATCCACTTTGAAGGGAAAGATGAAAATGAGGACAAAATTTGTCCAGATTCTTCAGACGCTGTACAAACTCCGGTGTGACAATACCCGGTTCCAAAGAGCCGAGACGAATTCTCTTAATTCCGTCAATCTGATGCACATGCTCGATCAGTTCAATCAGACTGCTTCCCGTGTCTGTCCCGTATGAGCTTAAATGAATTCCAGTCAGAACGACTTCCTGATATCCATGGCGTGCCAGTTCTGCCACTTCCTCTGTCACTTCCTGTTCCAGACGGCTGCGCACTCTTCCTCTCGTATATGGAATGATGCAGTAGCTGCAAAACTGGTTGCATCCGTCCTGTACCTTGATATATGCTCTCGTATGTTCTGCTGTTTTCTGAATAGACAGATTTTCATATTGTTTTTCACATTTCATATCAATTACATTTTCTGTCGCTCTGCCTTCTTCAAACTCTTTTAAAATCTTCATCAGATCTTTTTTTCTGTTATTTCCAATCACCACGTCCACAGAGCCGTCCGCTGTCAGTTCTTCAGCAGAAGCCTGCACATAGCATCCGGCCGCCACCACGATTGCTTTCGGGTTCATCTTTCTCGCCTTATGAAGCATCTGACGTGATTTTCTGTCTGCAATATTTGTCACGGTACAGGTATTAATCAAATAGAGATCTGCTCCAGGTGCAAACGGAACAATCTCATACCCATTCTCCTCCAAAATCTGCTGCATTGCTTCTGTCTCATACGCATTTACTTTACATCCAAGATTATGAAGAGCTGCTTTTTTTCTTTCCATTTTATTTATCTCCTTATTTTATCTTTTTCTTTCTTCATCACTTTCGCCAAAGATCCACACAAAAGTTTGTACGTTTTCTCATTGACTTTTCAAACCGCTGCCATTAATATAAAAGTAAGAAAAATATATTCAGGGAGGTCATTCCAATGAAAACAGTTCAAATTTCTTTAAATTCTATCGATAAAGTAAAATCTTTTGTAAACGATATCACAAAATTTGATTATGATTTTGATTTAGTATCCGGCAGATATGTAATTGATGCAAAATCAATCATGGGTATCTTCAGCCTGGATCTGTCCAAACCGATTGATTTGAATATCCATGCAGAAGATGATGTAAATTCTATCTTGGATACATTAAAACCTTATATCATCGAATAATCTTTATGTGATGGAATGGCTGTCCGCAGAACGGGCAGCCTTTTCTTTTGTATCTGATCTTTTATTCTACTACTACAACTTCTGTCGTCTCGATCGCTGTTTTTACAAGCTCATCAATCTTTTCTTCCAGATGTTTTTCAGATCGCTTGATAATATTTAAGTTTGGCTTTGTAACAGGATGTTTTGCCACAAAAATCGTACAGCAGTCTTCAAATGGCAAAATGGAAGTCTCATATGTTCCGATTTTTTCTGAGATGTCAACAATATCCTGCTTGTCAAATCCGATCACCGGACGATAAACCGGCAGAGTGCACACCTCATTTGTCGCTGCAAGGCTGTGCAGAGTCTGACTTGCCACCTGACCGATGCTTTCACCTGTAATCAGTCCAAGGCATCCTGTCTCCTTTGCAAAATGTTCTGCTATTCTCATCATATAGCGGCGCATGATGATCGTCAGTTCCTCATGCGGACACTGATCATAGATATACAGCTGAATATCGGTAAAGTTTACAATGTGCAGATGAATCGGTCCTGTGTAGCGCGATACAATCTTGGCCAGATCTACTACTTTCTGTTTTGCTCTCTCGCTTGTGTACGGCGGAGCATGGAAATAGACAGCGTCAATCTTAACACCTCTCTTTGCGATCATATATCCTGCCACCGGACTGTCGATTCCGCCTGAGAGCAGAAGCATTGCCTTTCCGTTTGTTCCGACAGGCATTCCGCCAGGTCCTGGAATAATCTTTGAGTAAATATAAATTTTCTCTCTGATCTCTACATTTAACATAATTTCAGGGTGGTGGACATCCACTTTCATCTGCGGCAGTGACTGCAAAATTTTCTCTCCCAATGAGGCATTTAATTCCATTGACGTCATCGGATAATTTTTTCTTGCTCTTCTCGCATTCACTTTGAATGTATGGCTTTCTCCCGGATATACTTTCTCCAGATAAGAAACGACTTCCTGTGCCAGAGCGTCAAATCCATGATCCTCTGCATGGACAACAGGACAGATGCCGACAATTCCGAATACGGACTGGAGCGCTTCCACCGTCTCGTCAAAGTCAAAATTTCCTCCGCATTCCACATAGATTCTTCCCTGCTGTTTGTAAACGTGAAATTCTCCATCGATTGATTTTAAAGTATAATTGATCTGGCTGACTAACATATCTTCAAACAAATATCTGTTTTTTCCTTTAATGCCAATCTCACCATATTTAATTAAAAATGAATGAAACATTTTTTCTTCTCCTGTCTTTTTCTCTAGTGCCTTGCATACCGCCGAAGCATTGGGATGATTTGCTTTAACGTCTCTGCACAGTATGTGATTTCTTCCATTGTGGTCATCTCACAAAAGCTGAATCGAACCGTACAGTCCAAAAGAGCCTTCGGCATATGGACAGCGATAAGCGTATGGCTTGCCGTCTGTTTTTTGTTGGAAGAACACGCAGATCCTGCTGAAATATAGATTTCTTTCTCTTCCAGCGCGTGTAAAAGCACTTCGCTTCGCACGCCTTCAAAACTGACGCTGACAATATGCGGCGCGCCCTCTTCTCCGGGCAAATTGTTGAATATGGTATTTTCAATCTCGCTGACCTGTTCCATAAAACTCTCTTTCAGTTTTAAGAGATGTTCTCTTTTTTCCTCATATGATTCATACGATAATCTGGCTGCCATCCCCAGTCCTGCTGCTCCCGGTACATTATCTGTTCCGGAACGCATTCCTTTTTGCTGACCTCCTCCTAAAATAAGCGGTTTGATTTTTACTTTTTCATTGATATATAAAAATCCGGTTCCCTTCGGTCCGTGAATTTTGTGACCACTGACAGAAAGAAGATCAATCCCCGTCTTTTTCGGATAGATCCTGTACTTTCCATAGGCCTGAATCGCATCGACATGAAACAGTGTTTTTGGATTCTTTTCTTTTATAATTTTGGCAATCTCTTCGATTGGCTCCAATGTTCCAATCTCATTATTGACATACATTACAGATACCAAAATTGTCTCCTCTGTCACCGCTTCTCTTAGCTGCTCCAAATCCACTCTTCCATAGCGGTCTACATTAAGATAAGTAACCTCAAATCCATTTTCTTCCAGATATCTCATCGGTTCTAAGACGGCTGCGTGTTCCACAGATGTTGTGATGATGTGTCTGCCCTGTCTCTGATTGGCAAGCGCTGTGCCGATGATTGCCCAGTTGTCAGATTCTGTTCCTCCGGATGTAAAAAAGATCTCTTTTTCGGTCACTTTCATCGTTTTGGCAATCGCTTCTCTTGCCTCTTTTAAATAGCGCTCCGCATATACGCCTGCCAGATGTTTTGATGATGGATTGCCAAAGTCCTCCATCATCGTCTTTACTACAATGTCCTTTACTTCTTCCAGACATTTTGTCGTGGCTGAATTATCTAAATATGCCTCCATTTTTTCCTCACTCTTCCGGTTCCAGGCAGAACACGAGCATAGATAAAACTGCCATTCCTGCCGTCTCTGTCCGCAAAATTCTTTTTCCAAGCGTCACAGGAAGGATTCCATTTTCTGCTGCAAAATCTGCTTCCTGCTCATCGAAACCTCCCTCGGGTCCTATAAATACAGCGACTGACTGCCCTTTTTTGATATTGCCAAAGATCTCTCTTGTCTTGCTCATCCCTTCTGCAAGTTCATATGGAATGATCTTGACATCCATCTCTTTGGCATACAGCACTGCTTCCTGAAAGGTCATCACAGAATGAATCTGCGGAATCATCATTCGTTTGCTCTGTTTTGCTGCGCTTTCTGAAATTGCCTGCCACCGCTTTCTTTTATTCTGTTCTTTTTTTAAATCCAACTTTACAACAGCCCTCTTTGTGGCAACAGGCACGATCTCATATACTCCAAGTTCTACGGCCTTTTGGATAATCAGTTCCATTTTATCGCTCTTTGGGAGCCCCTGAAACAGATAGATCTTATTGGGGAGTTCCATACCCGCTTCTTCTGCCCACATAATCTTTGCTGTGATTTCTTCCTCTGACAGTTTGGCGATTTCGCAGCGATATTTTTTGGAATCCTGTCCGCTGCTGACAGCAATTTCTTCACCTGACTGCATTCGCAGAACATTTTTTATATGGTTTACATCTTTTCCTGTAATTTTAATTTCTCTTTCTCCGATTTGTTCAGGATTTACAAAAAAATGGTACATGATTCTCTCCTAGTTCTTTCGCGCTGTCACAGACACCCATTCTCCCTGATGTGTCACTTCCAGGACTTCCAGACCTGCTTTTTTGACAGCCTCCACAACAACTTCTTCTTTTTCATCAATAATACCGGATGTAATATAAATTCCACCTTTTTTCATCTGATTTAAAATCACCGGAGTCAAAGGAACAAGAACGTCTGCCAGAATATTTGCAGCTACAATATCATATTTTTCATATCCTACCTGATCCTGAACTGCCTTGTCATCAATAATATTTCCAATCAGCACATCCATGCTGCCAGATGCAATCTCATTTGCTTCCAAATTTTCTTTTGTAGCTGAGATGGCACATGGGTCCAGATCTGTTCCGACTGCGTGTTTCGCCCCCAGTTTCAATGCCACAATCGACAAAATTCCGCTGCCTGTTCCTACGTCTAATAATTCTGTCTCCTCTGTCACATATTTTTTCAACTGGCGCATACACAGCTGTGTTGTCTCGTGCATTCCTGTACCAAATGCAGTTCCCGGATCGATATGGATAATCATCTTATTCTCATCTTCCTTGCGGACTTTCTCCCAGGACGGGATAATCAAAATATCATCCACATAAAACTGATGGAAATACTGTTTCCAGTTATTAATCCAATCTTTATCCTCTGTCTGAGATTCAACAATGGTTCCTTCCCCGATATCCACAAATCTGCGCAGATCTTCCAGTTCTTCTCTTACTCTCTGCAGCAGCGCTTCTTTGTCTTCGGACTCTTCCAGATAAAAGCTTAAATATGCAATCCCGTCATCTGCCGGTCCGTCCGGAAGAATATCGACAAACATCTGTTTTTTATCTGATTCTGTCAGAGGCACTTTGTCTTCAATTTCTACTCCCTCCACACCTGCTTCTGCAAGAGTGGAAATCACGATGTCCTCTACCTCTGTCAATGTTTTTAATGTAAATTTATTCCATTTCATCTGATTACCTCATTTATTGTATTTAAAGAATAATTTATAATTATAACACAAAGACGGTCATACCGCAAGAATCACAACTGCCATCTTTCCCATCTGGTCATAAATTTCTTCAAATCGCTCTGCATCACGCTCCACAATTCCTTCCAGAGGATCGTTTATAAGCACCGTACCATTTGTCTTGTCATAGCCGCACAGAACGACGCAATGTTCTTTTCGATACCAGTGATACGTCTTGCCTTGATATACATACGTCTGCTCTGTTTTTTCCAGATCATTCATGTACATACTGTTCCATACCACTACAGGTGTCCCGTTTGCCACATAAGAATACAGTTCCTCCAGAGAAGTCCCGCTGATATCGACGGCCTTCAGATCAGAATCAGCTGTCTCCAGAAACTTATTTCCTGCCGTTTCAATCGCAGGTGCAAAACAGCCGGCTCCACTTTCCGTATGGGGATTTCCTACATAGGCTGAGACAAAATTTTCATCGCTGTATTCCAGATATTCATCTGCAATCGTTGTTTTTTCCAGCTCAAATCCATAATAGTTCAAAGCGATTGTAAGTGCAACCGATTCACATCCAGTTGGAAGTTCCGGATTTTGCATCATCTCTTCCATTGAAATCACATAGCTGTCCGGAAGTTCGACTCTGCCATTTTCATCAATCACAATATCTCCGATTTTAATTCCTTTTAACATTTTTCCTGTCTGTAAATGAAAAAGATATCGTCTGCCATTGATCACCTGCCATCCTGTTTTCATCGCGCCGTCTGAACCCATATAATATTCTTCACCGTCCACTGCGATCAGACCGGTCGTCATTCTGCCATTCTTGTCAAAATAGTATGTCTCTTTGTCCAGTTTTAAAAACTGGTCTCTCACAGATGCTCCGTCTTTGCCCACATAGTATGTCCCATCTTTCAAAACCAGCAGCTTTTCTCTCTGCATCCTTCCTTCTCGGTCAAAACAGTAATACGTTCCTTCGATCTGTACGCTATCTTCTCGATATGCTTCTCCGCTTTCACTAAAAAAATAGGTGTCTTTCCCCACCTCTTTCCAGCACTGCGTCTCCATTTTTCCATTTTCATCAAAATAATAGATCTCTTCTCCGATCTTTTGCAGACCAGTTAAAATCTCATTTTCCTGTTTGTAATAAAAATCTCCATTTAACTCCAGCCAGCCCTCCAGCTCATACCCCTGGCTCTGCAGGCGATACAATTCAATCAGGATATTTGTCATCTCTCCGTTCTCACTGGAAATCTGATAATATTCTCCTTTTTTTTCATCCTCTTTTTTCTTTGGATCGAAAGAACCTCCAAGATCCTCCAGTACAAGTCCTGCCTGAACCGATGTCTCTGCTGAAAACAAAAAAGCACATGCTGCCATGCAGACTGCGGCTGCCCCTGCTTTTATTTTTCTTTTTCCCATTACATCTCCTGTTCTGTTCTTTGACGCTTCTGTATCCGTCTTCTTTTTATCATTACCTGTCAAAAAATACGATTATCTTTGCTGTTATCAGCTGTTTTTAGCATATCACACCGCAAACAAATTGACAAGCTGATCCATAAAAAGAAAAGCTGTCACAGAAGATTTCTTTTCAGACTCTCTATTCTGTGACAGTTTTTTTATTCTTCATCTGTTTTCTTTTTTACGATAATTCCAACTGCGATACAAATTCCTATAAGCAAAACTGCCGCTGCTGCAAACAAGATAAGACCCATTCCGTCTTTCTTTGGTTCTTCTTCCTGTTCGATTGCCACGCCATGTAATTCTGTAATTCCTGCCTGTCTTACTGCCTCATCGTCTGCTCCCATCATAAAAGTTCCCAGTTCATTGACCTGAATGGAAATTTTTCCATCCTCCACCGTAGCTGTGCCATTCTTTAATGTTCCATTTGGCGTCAGATGAAGAACTGTGATCGTCTCCCCGTTCAATCTCTCATCCAGCAAAAATGAAACACGCAATGTGCCATCCGGCTCTCCGCCGCTGACAGACAGCCGATATCCTGCCAACACTGCTTTTTGGGCCATCTCATTACGTTTGCACATGGAATCATACGTTGTATTCCCGCTTTGCAGCTGTTCTACTTTTAATTCAGGCAGAGCTGTAAAAAACCCATTTACACTAATGCCATACCATTCATTTTTCAATTCCGTCTGACTCGATCCGGCAGCTCTTTTTTTCCAGTGAGCATACAGTGACTTATCTCCTTTTTCTTTTGATGAAATCGCTGTCACTTTATTGCCGCCCTCTTTGCTGTCATACCATCCTTCAAAACTGTATCCTTCTTTTGCATAAGGAGCCTGAACAGGAAGGATAATTCCTTCGCCGTAAACATACTGAGCAGCGTTCTCATATGCCGCTGGCAGTTCCTCAATTTCTGAACCGTCCTGATCCAGATAATAAATCTGATAAGCTGTCTTTTTCTGCTCAGAAATCTCTTCAAATACTGCCGCTATCGTATGATTTGCCTGTATAGGCTGGAAAGTAAAGCTTCCTTTTTCTTTCACTCTGCGCAGTGCAATCTCGGAAATTTCTTTCTCATCAATTAAAATGGCAGCTATTTCATATCCCTCATCCGGTATAATAGAAAAAGAAAGAGTCTGACCTGCCGTCACCTTCTGAGGACCAAATGGAAGAATCTCTCCATGTCCTCCTGCACTTGAAGTCACTACATATGCTTTCTCATCCGGCTCTTTCTTCATAAACGATGCTATAATCTGATGATCTGCATTAATCTGATAGAATGTATAGGACAGCTCTTTCTTTAAAGCTTCCAGTTCTTCCTGCCCTACCGCTGTTCCGTCTATGCTCAGCCCGGCAAGCTCATATCCTTGGTCAGGAATAATCTGAAAAGGAATATCCGCCCCTGCTTCTACCTGAATCATTCCACTTTCCTGTCCATTAATTTCAAGCACAGGCAAAATACTTCCCCCTACACTTGCTGAGAATGAGACTTCATAAAAATCTCTTTCAAATAGAACCTGCATGGTATGAGCGCCTTTTACAGGTCCGAAATAGTAACTCTGTGACGCTGCAATTTCTTCTAACTGCTGCGATGAAAGACTTCCTCCATCTACAAGTATCTGTGAAATCTTCCATCCGGAATCCGGGATAATAAAGACACTGAATTCTTCTCCCTCAGATGCCGGTACGCTTAATTCTCCATTTGTGATTCCCTGCATCCAGTCACTTGTATAAATGGTTCCTCCCTCACCTGCAGTCAGAGAAATCGCATATGGTTTCTTCTGTTCTTCTTTTTTGTCAAATGCGACCGAAACACTCATATCATTATATACGCCCCAGATTGTAAAACTGTTCGTATTGTTTGCCGACTTTAATTCTTCTTCTGAGACGGCTACGCCATCCACCAGAATTTCTTTTACTTCACATCCTTCATTTGGATAGAAAAACAGACTCAGACTCTGTCCCTGCGGCACATATACAACGCCGTCTTCTGTCGTCTCAAGTCCCGGCGTAGGTTCCACCAGACCATTTCCTGTAAATGAGACGGAAACTTTATACTGTCCATTCCATCCTTCCACAGATGGCTCAAATTCCACATAAATACTTCTGTCTCTTGTTGTATCTTCAAAGTAGAATCCTCCCGCTGCGACAGCATTCTTTTTTTCCTCTTCTCCAAGCAGCACCCCGTCGATGTAAATTTCTTTGACCTGATATCCTGGATCTGGCATAAAAGAAAAAAATGCCGGCGCACCTTCCGGAACTTCAATCACTCCCTGTTCTGTAATCCATGCCGTCTCCGGAGCAAAGACTGTTCCTCCGGCAGAATATCCAACGATCACCTGATGATATGCGGCATCATCTGTATACTCCATGCTCCGCACACTATTAGGCATACTTCGCTCTCTTGTTCTGCCTCTCATTTCCATAGGACTGCTCTGCGCGGATGCGATCTCTTCCTCCAGTACTTCTTCCTCTTTCCATTCCTCGTTCCCAGCTTCTGAAATCTCGCCCTGTGTTGCCATTCCTATGTCAAAAGATTCTCCTGTATTATCTGAAGAACTTCTTTCTACCTCTATAATGCTTTCATTCTGTTCCACTGCGACAGCGCCGCTTGTCTCATCAAAGCTGACTTTCAGCGTCTGTCCATCATTTAAAACTTCCACAGCAAGCAGCTCCTGTGTGCCGTCCTTGCCATAGATCTCTGTCCATCCATGATCTTTGGAAACACCTATTTCATAATATCCGGCAGATACTCCTTCATATATGGCTTCAAACTTTCCTGTCTCTGCTTCACGCATGTCATTCCACACTGCTGTCGGTTCCTGTGCCGCACCGCACAGAGCTGCTGTTCCAAACACCGTATAGGTATGCTGGCTGGAAGAATTGTCCGCCTGAAATATAACCTCCATAGAAGTATTGGAATAAATCCCTGTCATAGAATACTGCCCTGTCTGTATCACATTTTCCAGTTCTCCTTCTGTCAGCCGCACGCCGTTTACACTGATAGAGGCTACCCGATATCCCTCGTGCGGCGTCACATCAAATGTTACTTTTTCTCCGGGCCACACAAAGAGTTCTCCTTCAGGAGAAACCTGTCCATTTCCCTTGCTTCCGACTGTAACAATACATGTTCCTGAATACGTCTGTGCAAAAACAGTTATGGGCATTGCTGTCAGAAGCATCGCCGTCAAAACCATCCAGCGTATGATTTTGTTCTGTTTCCACTTCATTGAAATCCCCACTTTCTTTTAGCTGTTTCTTTTACTTTATCACATCCTCCTCTTCTCTGCCAATCTTTATATTGAAATAATATCTTAATTTTTGGTGAAGTAGGATCTCGTTCTCATCTGAACGGACCAGAAATACAAAAAAACCAGATCAAATAAATTTGATTTGGTTTTTTTATCTGTTTAGATCTATTTAGTCTTCTTTGTCTTCAAACTGCTCTTTAATTTTATCCATAAAACCTTTTCGTTTTGGTTTTTCCTGCGCATCTTTTTTCTGATTCAGACTGTTCC
The DNA here is from genome assembly GCA_030526005.1 of Eubacteriales bacterium. Lineage (GTDB taxonomy): Bacteria > Bacillota > Clostridia > Lachnospirales > Lachnospiraceae > JAGZHZ01. The sequence continues at coordinate 66,164 of JAUNDP010000010.1, read as the reverse complement.
CTGATGCCATATCAAACTCACGCAGCGCTTTTTTGGCTTCCTCATTCAGTTTTGTCGGAACCTGAACCACAAGAGTGACATAGTGATCTCCTCGAACCGATTTATTTCGCAGAGACGGAACACCTTTTCCTTTCAGACGTACTTTTGTATCTGTCTGTGTTCCAGGCTTAACTTCATACATGACGTCGCCGTCCACTGTACTGATACGCACCTCTCCTCCAAGTGCTGCCTGTGCAAATGTAATCGGCGCTGTAGAGAAAATATTTGTATCTTGTCTCTGGAAAATCGGATGTCTTGATACATTTACCTCTACCAGCAGATCTCCTCTTGGTCCTCCATTCATGCCAGGTTCTCCTTTTTCCCGGATACGAATACTTTGACCATTGTCAATACCTGCCGGAATTGTAACCTGAATTTTTTTGCGGCTCGCAATATATCCTGTGCCACGACAGTCCGGACATTTTTCTTTTACAATCTTTCCTGTACCGTTGCAGTCCGGACATGTCTGTACATTGCGGACCATGCCAAATAAAGACTGCTGTGTGTAGACAACCTGACCTTTTCCGCCGCATTTTGGACAAGTTTCTGGATTTGTTCCAGGTTTTGCCCCCGTTCCATGACATGTCTTACATTCATCTTTTAAAGTCAGTTCCAGCTCTTTCTCGCAGCCAAATACTGCTTCCTCAAAAGAAATCCGTACGCTGGCACGAATGTTTGCGCCTTTCATCGGACTGTTTCCTGCTGCAGAACGCTTTCTGCCGCCTCCGAAAAAGTCTCCAAAAATATCTCCAAAGATATCTCCCATATCTCCGCCATTAAAGTCAAATCCGCCAAATCCGCCGGCACCGCCGCCGCCCTGTTCAAAGGCCGCATGACCAAACTGATCATACTGACGTCTCTTTTCCGGATCACTCAGCACAGAATAAGCCTCGGAAGCTTCTTTAAATTTCTTCTCCGCTTCCTGATCTCCCGGATTCATATCAGGGTGATACTTTTTGGCCAGCTGACGATATGCTTTCTTGATAGTCGCTTCATCGGCCCCGCGGTCGACTCCCAAAACCTCGTAGTAATCTCTTTTCTCTGCCATTGTATTCCCCTTCCTAGATACACCACAAGCGGGGCTGTCGCAATGGCAGTCCGAAAACCTTTACTGCGAGAGCCCCTCCTGCTTCTATCTATCACATTTCATTAAACTTCTTTGTAATCTCCATCTACTACGTCATCAGACTGATAAGACTCCTGTGTTCCTGCATTCTGTCCGGCTCCGGCATTTGCTGCGCCCTGTGCCTGCTCATAAACTTTTGCAAACAGTTTATTTGCACTTTCCATCAGTTTCTCTTTGCCTGCTTTTAATTCAGCAACCTGAGATTCTGTCATATCATCTGGATTTGTCTTTGCAATCAGATCTTTCAGTGCATTTAAGTCTGCCTCAACAGCTGTCTTATCATTTGCGTCTAATTTATCTCCGACTTCTTCCAAAGCTTTTTCTGTCTGGAATACCATGGAATCTGCTTCGTTTCTTGTATCGATCGCTTCTTTTCTCTTCTTATCCTGAGCTTCAAATTCAGCAGCTTCTTTTACAGCTTTATCAATTTCACTGTCTGACATATTGGAACCAGATGTGATTGTAATATGCTGTTCTTTTCCTGTTCCCAGATCTTTTGCTGATACGTTTACAATACCGTTTGCATCGATATCAAATGTAACTTCAATCTGTGGAACGCCTCTTCTTGCTGGCGGAATTCCATCCAGTCTGAACTGTCCTAAAGATTTGTTATCTTTTGCAAACTGTCTTTCACCCTGTACGACATGGATATCAACGGCTGTCTGGTTGTCTGCTGCTGTTGAGAAGATCTGGCTCTTCTTTGTAGGGATTGTTGTATTTCTCTCAATCAGTCTTGTCGCTACGCCGCCCATTGTCTCGATAGACAGTGACAGAGGAGTAACATCCAGAAGAAGAATGTCGCCTGCGCCTGCATCGCCTGCTAATTTACCACCCTGAATGGATGCACCGATTGCAACGCATTCATCTGGGTTTAATGTTTTGCTTGGTTCATGACCTGTCAGCTGTTTTACTTTATCCTGTACGGCTGGAATACGAGTAGATCCGCCTACGAGCAGAACTTTTGAAATTTCATTTACACTCAGTCCTGCGTCTCTTAATGCGTTTGTCACAGGTGTTGCTGTTCTTTCTACCAGATCGTGTGTCAGTTCATCAAATTTTGCTCTTGTGAGGTTCATATCAAAATGTTTTGGTCCCTCTGCTGTTGCAGTGATGAATGGCAGGTTGATATTTGTTGTTGTAGCGGAAGACAGCTCTTTCTTTGCTTTCTCTGCTGCTTCTTTTAATCTCTGAAGCGCCATCTTATCATTTGATAAATCTACGCCTTCTGTTCTCTTGAATTCTGCAAGCATATAATCTGTGATCTTCTGGTCAAAATCATCGCCGCCCAGTTTGTTATCACCGTTTGTTGCTAATACTTCAATAACGCCTTCACCGATTTCGATGATAGAAACATCAAATGTACCGCCGCCCAGGTCGTATACCATGATTTTCTGTTCTTTTTCGTTGTCAAGACCGTATGCAAGAGCTGCTGCTGTAGGCTCGTTGATAATACGTTTTACTTCCAGTCCTGCAATCTTTCCTGCATCTTTTGTAGCCTGACGCTGTGCATCATTGAAATATGCCGGAACTGTGATTACAGCTTCTGTCACTTTTTCTCCTAAGTAGTTTTCTGCATCTCCTTTTAATTTCTGAAGGATCATTGCAGAAATTTCCTGTGGAGAATATTTCTTGTCTTCAATGGCTACTCTATAATCTGTTCCCATGTGTCTCTTGATGGAAGAGATTGTTTTATCTGCATTTGTCACAGCCTGACGTTTTGCAGGTTCTCCGACTAAACGCTCTCCTGTTTTTGTGAAAGCAACAACAGATGGTGTTGTTCTTGCTCCTTCTGTATTTGCGATTACAACTGGTTTTCCACCTTCCATAACAGCTACGCATGAATTTGTTGTACCTAAATCAATACCAATAATTTTACTCATAATGAATTCCTCCTGATTTGATTCTATAAAAGATAAGGTAATTGTTCTTTGTCTGATTTAATTTGCTACTTTTACCATACTGTAGCGCACTACATTTCCTTTGTATGTGTATCCTTTTAACAATTCTTCTGCCACAATATTTTCTCCATAAGATTCATCTTCCACATGAAGTACTGCATTGTGCAGATTCGGATCAAATTCTTTTCCGACGGCTTCAATCTGCATCACATCCATCGCTTCAAAACTTGCCATCAGCTGCTTGTAGACTTTTTCCATTCCTTCTACAAACGGATCTTCTCTCTGTTCCTCGCTCACTGTTGCAAGTCCTCTTTCAAAATTGTCTACGATTGGAAGCATCTTTTCGATCACGCTCTTTGCACCGATCTCAAATCTTGCCTCTTTTTCTTTTTCTGTCCGTTTGCGGAAATTATCAAATTCTGCCATTTGACGTTTTAATCGGTCTGTCAGTTCTTCGATCTGTTCGTCTTTTTTATCTTTTTTCTTCTTTTTTCCGAACAGCCCTTTTTTCTCCTCTGCGACTTCTTCCTGATTTTCCTCCGCCGGTTCTTCTATATCTTTTTCTTCAACTTCTTCTGTGATATCTTCTGCTGTTTCTTCCACAGCTTCCTCTAAATCTTCTCTCTTTGTCTCTTCTGCCACTTCGCTACCGCCTTTCTATCACTTTTCTATTTCTCACCTACGGCTCATTTCGGTGATAAATGTGGTCTAACTGTACCATCAAGGTTTTCAGCGTACTGATTACTTTATCATAATCCATCCGTTTTGGTCCTACAATTCCTATCGTTCCCTGCATTCCATCGCCTAAATCATACGTAGCGGTGACGACACTGCAGTCTTTCATAGTCTGTACCGGCGTCTCATTGCCGATGTAAACCTGAATTCCTGTCTCCTGCCCTTCAGATGTCTCATTCACCAGTGCAGCAAGTTGTTTCTTTTCTTCAAATGTACTGATCAGCTCACTCGCTCTCTCGCTGTCACTTAATTCTGGATACCGGAAGAAGTTTGTCGCTCCGCTTGTATAGATCTCCATCTCTTCTTCCATCTGAATTGCTTCTGCTACCGCATCCAGCACACTGTTTACAATCTCACTGTGAATGCCTGCCTGCTCTTTCAGCTTTGCGATTGTAGAAAGATTGATTTCTTCGATTGTCAGCCCATCCAGACTGCTGTTTAACAAGATATTTAATTTTAAGATTGTCTCACTGTCTAAATTGTGTACAATCTGAATAATTTTATTCTTGATTACATTTCCCTCAGCAACCACAACAACTAAGATCTGTTCCTCACTGACTAAAGACAGTTGAATAAACTTCAGTTTCGTTCTTTTGTACTGCGGTGACGTAATCATTGTCGCATAATTTGTATTTGCCGCAAGGACTTTTGCTGCCTGCTTCAGTACAAGATCCATTTTATCCTGTCGCTGAATCATCAGCTCCTTCATCTCCGTCACTTCTTTGTCTTTCTCTTCCATCATCTGATCTACATACAGACGATATCCCTTATCGGATGGAATACGACCTGCCGAAGTATGCGGCTGAAGAATATATCCAAGTTCCTCCAAATCTGACATTTCATTTCGGATAGTTGCGGAACTCAAATTCAGATCAGCATATTTTGAAATTGTTCTGGAACCAACCGGCTCTCCTGTTTCAAGATATGTATTGATGATTGCCTTTAAAATCTTCCATTTTCTCTCATCCAGCTGCATTTTGAATCCCTCCTTCCTTTTTCTTGGAAATCATCACGGCTCTGTTTTTTCTGTTTGTCTTCCAGTTGTTAGCACTCATCTTTGTGGAGTGCTAACATCCTTGTACCTAACATATCACTCCACTTTACTTTTGTCAATAGGAATTTTTTATTTTTTTTACTTTTATCACTTACTTATCTTCTTTATTCTTCTTTTCTTTGTTGTTTTATTTATTCTTTTCTGTCTTTTGATTCTCTCATAATAAAAATTGTGCCAGCACATAATTACTTATATCAATTCCTGATTCTGACAGAAAATAAGACGATCCGCTCTTTTTTATGAAATTCTGCCGTATCAGCTGTTCCAGCACATGTCCGTAAACGCTTTCGATTGTCACTCCAAAACATTGAAAAAAGTCTTCCTCACAGATTCCTTTCATCATGCGCAGCCCCAGAAACATAAACTCTTCCATCTGCGCTCTCTGATCCAGTATTTCTTTTTCTTCTATAAAATTCCCCTGCATATAGTTTTTCAGACTTCCCGTATTTTTTAATCTGCAGTTTTCCAGAAGAGATGCTGCCCCAAGTCCAAAGCCCACATAATCTTTTCGTCTCCAGTAACCAATATTGTGGCGGCATTCATATCCCGGCTTCGCATAATTTGAGATTTCATATCGAGAATATCCATATTTTTCCATCATCTGTTCTGTGTCGTAGTACATCTGACGCTCTTCCTCTTCAGATGGAAGCAGGCGGCATTCTTCTCCAGCCTCTCTTCTTTTTCTGTCCTCCTCATATTCTTCAAAAAACGGTGTGCCCTCTTCTATAATCAGGCTGTATGCCGAAATATGTTCCGGATTCAGAGAAATCACATTCTCTAATGTCTCCCGATAGCTTTGAGGTGTCTGCCCCGGAAGGGCAGACATCAGGTCAATATTGATATTTTGAAATCCGCATTTTCTTGCCATTTCATAACTTTCTAAAAATGTCTCATAAGTATGAATCCGTCCAAGTAATTTTAATTCTTCATCTTTTGAAGATTGAAGTCCAAAACTGATTCTGTTGATTCCGGCATCTTGGTACAGCTCTAATTTTCTTTCATCCACTGTTCCTGGATTACACTCGATTGAGATCTCTGCATCCGTCTGTATCTCAAATTCTTCTCTGATTGTACTCATCAAAAGAGTCATCTCTTCCCCCTCCAAAAGAGACGGCGTCCCTCCGCCAAAAAATATCGTGTTCACTTTCCATTTCTCTTTCTCGGGAAAAAGGCGGATTTCTTCTGCCATCTTTTTTATATATTGGCTCTGTATCTCCTTTTCTGCCGGAAAAGACAGAAAATCACAATACCTGCATTTTCTGATGCAAAATGGGATATGAACGTAAATTTCAAGATCTTTTTTCATATTTTCTCCTTTTTTATGTTTGTTATTTTTGACATTTTATTTCTTTTCTTAAAAATTTTTTTTATTTTTCTATTTCTTTGCATTATATCATGTTTTTTCTTCCCTGAAAAAATTCATTTCGTTATTAATATTTATTTTTAATCTTTATACTGCACAGACGGAAAAAGAGATGCTGTGTCATCCCTCCTTCTTTTCAAAGAAGTTTGGACAGCACAGCATCTCTTTTTCTGTTCTTTATTTGTCATCCAGTTTTAAAACGCTCATAAAAGCTTTCTGAGGAATTTCCACATTTCCGACTTGTCTCATCCGCTTCTTTCCCTCTTTCTGTTTTTCCAAAAGCTTTCTCTTACGGCTGATATCACCGCCATAACATTTTGCCAGCACATCTTTTCGCATTGCCTTGACGGTCTCTCTGGCAATAATCTTGCTTCCCACAGCTGCCTGAATCGGAATTTCAAATAACTGTCTTGGAATTTCTTCTTTTAATTTTTCGCACATCTTTCGCCCTCTCTCATATGCCGTCTCCGCAGGCACAATAAAAGAAAGCGCATCGACTTCTTCACGATTGACTAAAATATCCAGTTTTACAAGTTCCGATCTCGTATAGCCTTTCATCTCATAGTCAAATGAAGCATATCCTCTGGAACGTGATTTCAAAGCGTCAAAAAAGTCATAAATGATCTCATTGAGCGGCAGTTCATACCTAAGCAGCGCTCTCGTCGCTTCCATATATTCCATTCCCAGATACGTTCCTCTTCTCTCCTGACACAATTCCATGATCGAACCGATGAATTCTGTTGTCACCATAATCTCTGCACTGACAATCGGCTCTTCCATATATTCAATTTCTGTCGGGTCCGGAAGGTTTGCAGGATTTGTCAAATCTACAACTTCTCCGCTTGTCTTGTGTATCTTATAGACAACTCCAGGCGCTGTCGTCACCAGATCGAGATTATACTCTCTCTCCAGACGTTCCTGGATGATTTCCAGATGAAGCAGTCCCAGAAAACCGCATCGGAATCCAAATCCAAGCGCAATAGATGTCTCAGGCTCAAACTGCAGCGAAGCATCATTAAGCTGCAGCTTTTCCAAAGCATCTCTTAAATCCGGATATTTCGCCCCATCTGCCGGATAAATTCCGCAGTACACCATCGGATTTACTTTTTTATATCCAGGCAAAGGCTGAGCACAAGGATTTTCTGCATTTGTAATCGTATCTCCGACTCTCGTATCTTTCACATTTTTCAGGCTGGCTGTCAAATATCCGACCATACCTGCGCTCAGCTCATCACATGGGATAAACTGACCGGCGCCAAAATATCCGACTTCCACGACATCTGCCGTCGCTCCTGTCGCCATCATTTTAATCTTTGTTCCTTTTTTTACGTTTCCTTCCATCAAACGGCAGAAGACAATAACTCCCTTATAGGAATCGTAAATAGAATCAAAAATCAATGCCTTGAGAGGAGCTGACGCATCTCCCTTTGGAGCTGGAATCTTTGTCACAATCTGCTCCAGCACTTCTTCGACATTTGTGCCCATTTTTGCTGAAATCAGAGGTGCATCCTGCGCCTCAATTCCAATTACATCCTCAATCTCATTGATGACACGTTCCGGATCTGCGCTTGGCAGATCAATTTTATTGATTACCGGCATCACATCCAAATCATGATCCAGCGCCAGATACACATTTGCCAAAGTCTGTGCTTCGATCCCCTGCGCTGCATCCACGACTAAAATTGCTCCGTCGCACGCTGCAAGACTTCGAGATACTTCATAGTTAAAGTCTACATGTCCCGGTGTATCAATCAAATTAAAAATATATTCTTCTCCGTTCTGTGCCTGATAAACTGTACGCACAGCCTGCGCTTTAATTGTGATTCCTCTTTCACGCTCTAAATCCATATTGTCCAGGATCTGCGCCTGCATTTCCCGGCTTGTCAGAAGACCTGTCTTCTCGATAATTCGATCCGCCAGCGTCGATTTTCCATGGTCAATATGTGCTATAATACAAAAATTTCTGATATGTTTCTGATCCATACCTGCCACGTTTCTTCCTCCAGTTTATGATTCACTCTTTCATTTCCGTAGCAAGTGTATCACAAATTCAAGGTTTTTGTCTAGTATGGCAAAAGTATTTCTTTTTTAAGGTGAAAATTTTTCCTCTTGACATGTAAACGAACGTTTACTATACTTTTGAAAGTAAACGTTCGTTTACAGATAGGAGTCTGAGATGAAAAACACAAAGAAAAACATTTTAATCACCGCTCTGCGGCTGTTTGCCAGAAATGGGTATGACGCAGTCTCTGTCAGCCAGATCGCCGGGGAATTAGGCATGACAAAAGGCGCGCTATATAAACATTTTAAAAGCAAACGGGATATTTTTGACAGTATTTTTGCATATGTCTGTCAGCTTGATATGGAACGCTCCAGAAAAACAGGCGTTCCAGAAAAAGAATTTTCTGAAATGCCAGAATCTTTTTCCGATGTATCGCCAGAAAGTCTGAAAACCTATATGACATCACAATTTTATTACTGGAGTGAGGATGAGACTGCCTGTAATTTCCGAAAAATGCTGACATTGGAACAATACAAAACCGTTGAAATGAATGATTTATATCAAAAAGTCATGACAAGCGGTCCGCTCAACTATATTGAACATTTGCTGTGCGAGATGATGAAAGATAAAGAACAAATCCCACATTCTTCCAGACAGATGGCAGTCGAATTTTACGCGCCTTTCCATCTGCTGTTAAGCATCTCCGACGCCGTGCCTCAGAAAGAAGAAAAAGAAAAACTGGCAGAAGAATATGTCAGATATATGGATCAGTTTTTTGAAAAATATGCTCTGATCCCAGAACAAAAAAACAGAAAGGAAACAATATGAACGAACAAATTAAAATCCGAAATGAAAGAAAAGAAGATTACGAAACCGTCGAAAAAATAACAAGAGCCGCTTTTTATAACCTGTATGTTCCAGGATGCGTGGAACATTATCTTGTCCATATTATGAGAGAACATGAGGATTTTATCCCTGAATTAGATTTTGTCTTAGAATTAGACGGCGATATTATCGGAAATATTATGTATACAAAAGCAGGATTAATCGATGAAACCGAAAATAGAAAAGAAGTTCTGACATTTGGTCCTCTTTGTATTGCGCCTGCGTACCAGCGGATGGGATATGGAAAGCTCCTTTTGGAACATTCTTTTCAAAAAGCTGTTGAATTGGGATATGATGCGATCGTGATCTTTGGAAGCCCCTCTAATTATGTAAGCCGTGGTTTTCAGAGCTGCAAAAAATATAATGTGTGCATTGAAAATGGAAAATATCCGACTGCAATGATGGTAAAAGAGCTGGTGCCTCAGGCGCTTTCCGGTCACAAGTGGATTTATCAGGACAGTCCTGTGATGGCAATCAGTGAAGAAGAAGCCCTGCGCTATGACGATACGCTGGAAAAAATGGAAAAAAGGTATCAGCCAAGTCAGGATGAATTTTATATTATGAGTCAGTCTTTCCTTGAAGAGTAAAAAGAAAGATACCTCTTCCATAAATTCTTTTCTGTCACCTTCACTGTAATAATTAAGAAAAATAAACGCATCCTTTTCTCAAAGGACTCTCCATCTGTTTCTCAAAAACGCTGCTGGCCTTGGAGGCAGATGAGAGTCACTTGAGAAATGATAATCTTTATCCATTTTTTTATCGTCTCTTTTATGCTCTGTTTTTTTCTATTTTCCACTTAGTACCTGATCTAAGATCTGTGCCAGATATTTCATTGCATTTTTTTCTTCCTGCAGTGTGTTTAGCTGTGTCCCCGCCTCCACAAGCAATGTCCTCGGCCGCACATGCAGGTTATAGCGGTATCCTCTTAAATATACCGGTCTCATCAAATCTGGATAAAATTGTTCTGCTTTTAGCTGAATCTGAAATGAAAAGGCCAAATTTTCTTCCAGATATGGATTTGGCAGATAGTCAATCTCCTGCCCGTCAGCCAGACGCGAAAGACCGTTAAAAAGCATAATAGGTGCTGTCTCTTCGCCATTTATTTCTGTCACAAGCCGTTTACCGTCCACGCCGTCACGGTGCAGATCAATCACAACTTCAATGCTGGGATTTTCCGCCAGAATCTGCTCTACTGCCTCCAGAGAATAATCATATGCGGCGTCCCGATCCAGCACGCCGTCAATCAAATCATATACCCCTCTGTCATGTATCACCTGATATCCATATGTTCCCTCCAAAAGTTCTGTCAGATAATCCCCTACGCCCACAATCGTTGTTGTATCATCTCCCGGTACAGAATCCACAAATTCTTCCTGGGAATGGGTATGGTAGATCAGAATCTGCGGCACGGTCGGATCTTTGACAATGCTGAAATCCTTTTCCAAAAAATTCTCTGCATTCAGTAAAGAATCATCTATGCTTGTTGAATCATCTACGATATAATACTGATTCAGTAAAAAATTAAAATCTCCAAGCTGATCATATGGAATTTCTGCCACTGGATCTCTCGCTATCCAATCAGAAGCCCCTTGCGCCGTCACTGCGACTGTCTCCTGTTCCGGAATCTCTGTCTGTTTTGGCGCCTGTATCTCTGTCATTGGCTGATTTTGCATCTGTTCCTCTTTTTCATTTTCATCGGTATCTTCTTTCTTTTTTTCTCGCCCTGTCGCTTCTTTTTTTACAGCATCAACCCCTGAAGCAACCTGCCGGTATGCGACATCATACAGCGGTATTTCCGTTTTGATCCAGGTCTCGATAAAGCTGCCCTCTCTTCCTTTTTTATATCCTTCATATGTAAGTCCTGGAAGCCACACGGAAGATGCCTCTTCTTCCACATACTGCTGAATGAAAGACGGAAAGCCTAAATTTTGAAAAAACTGGCTTTCCATCACTATTCCTGCTCCACGATATAAAATATATAATCCAAGCGCTCCGATCACACTTCCTGCGCCCATATACAGCCATTTTTGAAAATCTTTCAATCTTTTCGCCTCACAATCAGGTCCGACTTGCCCCTGCTCCAATATATGAATTTTTTTCAAAAAATATGCTGGAAATGTCATCCTCGCTATGCAAATGCGATATTAATTCCTTCTGAGATTGTAAAGCTGATTCGTTTGATCGTCTCATCAATATCTTTTGGCGTCACAAACATGGTGTTCAGATTTGGAGTCAGCACTTCTCTTATCATTTGATATTTTTCTTCTCGATTCAATGTTTTCAGTGTGCCGCCCAGATTTTTCAAATTTTCTGACTCATCCATTGCATCCACAAGATGAAACATCGTATCATTTACAATCGTCGCCGCATCTACTACTGTAGGGACACCGATCGCAATGACTGGAATGCCAAGCGATTTCCGGTTGATTGCGCTTCGATGATTGCCCACTCCAGATCCCGGATAAATGCCGGCATCTGTTATCTGAATCGTACGATTCAATCGCTTTGTACTTCGAGCTGCCAGCGCATCAATGACAATCATCACATCAGGGCTGGTTTCCTGCGCTACGCCACGAATGATCTCCAGCGTCTCCATTCCGGTCTGCGCCATTACTCCCGGAACAAGTGAACTGATTTCACGACTTTCCTTCTCTTTTAAAAACAGCTGTCCATATTCTCGCACAATATGGCGTGTAATATGAAGATTTCCAACCACTTCCGGTCCCAGGGCATCGGGAGTTATATCGGGATTTCCCAGACCCACAACAAAAATAGACTTTTTTTCTTTTCCTATCAGATCTTTTAGATGGCGAGCCACTTCTTTTGAGATTTCACGGTGATATCCTTCATCTGGAATCGAAAGATTTGGCGCTTCGATCGTAATATAAGTGCCAACCGGTTTTCCCATCGCCTTTGCTCCATTTTCTGTACTGATTTTCACCGTTGTCGTATAGATTTCTCTTTTTTCATCTTTTTCTTCCTGAACAGCGACTCCCCGGACAGAAATTTTCTGTGCGTCGCAGTCCTCTTTTGCCTCCAGCGCCAGATCTGTTCTTACATTAAAATTCCCCAGCATACGTTCTCCTTTCATTTCACCTTGATTTCTAATATTTTTTGCAATATTTTACGAAATATGTATTGACAGATAAAAAAGTATGATTTAATATATATAAGTGTGTTTACATTAGAACGTCCGTGTCCGGCTTTAATGAAACAAATACAAATCGAAAATATAATCAGGGAAATTTGGAGGTGTACGGATTGGCTAACATCAAATCTGCAAAAAAGAGAATTTTAGTTAACAAAACAAAAGCTGACAGAAACAAAGCTATCAGATCTAGCGTAAAAACTGCTATGAAAAAGGTAGATGCTGCTGTTGTAGCAAACGATAAAGAAGCTGCAAAAGCTGCTTTAGTTGCTGCGATCTCTGCAATCGATAAAGCTGCTACAAAAGGTGTTTATCATAAAAACAATGCAGCCAGAAAAGTTTCTCGTTTAACAAAAGCCGTTAACGGAATTGCTTAATTATAAATAAATGAAATCATGATAAAAGCTTTCGATCCCGTCAGTCGAAAGCTTTTTTTTGACTATATTTCACAATTAAAATTTCCACACTGAGCACGTCTTTTATTTTTCCTGTCTTAACGGCTTCTTCTGTCTCTGCACAATCTCTGATTGCTTCTTCTAACTCTTCTCTTGAAAAGAAATGTGTCTGTCTCGCATAATTCTTTACAATAAAACTTTGAATCCCTGTCTTTGCTGCAATCTGTCTGTGATCATATCCATTCCCCAGCATTTCTTTGACCTGAAGCAAAGATTGAAATTGACGTACAAGCAGATACAAAATCTTCATAGGTGACTCTTTCAGTGCAAGCAGATCATAATAGAAATCAAGCGCATCTCTCTGTCTTTTTTCTCCAATAGCGCGAATCATTTCAAAAATTTTATTTTCTGTCTGCCCTGCTGTGATTTCCATCACATCTTCTTGTGTGATAATCTCACGTTCCATTGTATAACAAAGCAGTTTTTCTAATTCATGGGAGATATTTTCCATATCATTTCCCGTTCTTTCTAAAAAAAGTTCCATTGTCTGCTGTGTAATTTTCTTTTTCTCTCTCTTTAAAGTTCCCAGAACCCACTGCATCAGCGTTTTTTCATCCTGGCGGTTAAACTCTACAATCCGCCCTACGCTTTTAACTGCCTTATACATTTTTCCTCTTTTATCCACTTCATCTTCCACAAAGATAAAAACAGTCTCATCCGGAATCTTTTTTAAATACTCTGTCAGTTCTTCATTTGCTGTTTTAAACAGGCCGCTGTTTTCGATCAGAATCACACGATGATCCGCAAAAAATGGCATTGTCTCCGCCTGTTCGATAACGGCTTGCGTATCAATTCCTTTTCCTATATAGATATTCAGATTCATTGTATCATCTGCTCCTAAGACTGCTTCCTGGAGTTTTTTCTTGTACTGTACTTTCAGATACCTTTCTTCCCCACATAATAAATATGCTCTTCGAAATTCTCTGTTTTTGATATCTTCAATTAAGTTTTTCATTTGTTCTCTCCACTTGCTGTTTGTTATACTATTTTCTATCTTTTTTCTGCTTTTTTATTTTATCATAAGTTACATTCAGACGCTATTCTTTTGCAGGGCTTCCTTTTTCATCATTCTTTTTCTCTTTGTCATAAGACCTCCTATTCTTCCCGTTTCTTTTGCTGATAATGTGCGCCATCCCTCTTCCAGCACACGGTCTAAGAGTCCCAGTTCCTCTGCAATTTCATATTTCATTTTTTCATCTGGAGTCAAATCTGTCATTTTTATTTTTTTTGCCATAAATAAAACCATACTCCTTTCTGTTTTCTGGAGTATGGTCTATTTTTTCTTTTTCTATACAATCTCCTCTGCAAAACATGGCTTTTTATAAACTGTCAAATGAGAAAACAGCGCGTTCGATGTCTGCTTTTTTAATATCGTCTCATCGGCATGATAATCGCTGCGACAATATAAGCAACGATAGAACTTCCTGTAAAACTGAACAGAACAAGTGCGAGGCGAATTAAAGTCGGATCGATGCCAAAATACTCTCCGATTCCTCCGCACACTCCACAGATAATTTTATTTGTATTTGATTTATATAATCTTTTCGGTTCCATAAAAATACCTCCTTTTTCTGCACTCCATCGTTCTATCTTTTCCATTTTTCAGACATCTGTCCTCTTCCTGATCTCTATATCTTTCCATGTCTCTTTATATTTTCCCACAAAGGTTCCATGCACACCTGCATCTCTCCTCCGCAGATCATTCCAAGGGAAGCTGCGCCTTCGTTTGTCAGCTGACAGCGCAATGTTTCAAATTGATCATCGTTTTCCGTGATTTTCTGCCTTGCTTTCTGCAGCAGTTCGTATTCGCTTTTTCCGCCTCCGATTGTCCCATAACATGCTTTTTGCGTCACCAGCATTCTGCTGCCCGTTTTTCCCGGCGTCGATCCGCTCGCCTCCATCACGGTCACCATCACTTCTCTTTTTTCTTTTCCAATATTTTGAGCGATTTCCTTATTTATACGGTATCCTTTTCGCTGACTAAAATATTGAATAAGTTCAGCCGCAATGCTGACTGCAATCTCTTCCGGTGTTTTTGCGCCGATCTTTAAACCAATCGGCGCATGGACTTTCCCAAGCTGCTCTCTGGAAATCCCTTCTCTTTCCAGTCTCTCAAAGACCTGTTCCACTTTTTTTCGGCTTCCAATCATTCCGATATATCCAATTTGTTTTTTTTCAGAAGCGAATTGACTGTCCGCAGCCAGAATTTTTCTGAGGCATGTCAAATCGTCGCGGTGTCCTCTTGTCACTACAATATAGGAAGTATTGGTTCCAAACATTTCCGGACAGAACTGTGTCTCAAAATCAATATGATATACTTCATCTGCCAAAGAGAACCGTTTTTTATCGGCAAACTCTTTTCGGTCATCACAGATCATAATTTTATATCCTAAAAACTTTAAAATCTTTTCCAGAGCAGCAGAGATATGACCTCCGCCGCAAATTACAATCTGTGCAGGAGGACAAAATGTTTCCACAAAAAGATGTTTTTCTTTCTCTCCATCTTGTTCTTCCTCCGACAGAAAAAATTTTTCGCCTGCGTGTTCTCCGCCAATCACAGTGGCTGCCGCAACATCGCAGCCATTTTTCTGACGTTCGCATAATTCTTTATAAAATTCTGCTGCTTTCACCATAGTCCTCACATTCTGCCCTTTCCAAATCCGCAGTTTGGAAAATGGCATATTTCACAGTTCAGGCAAAGACCGCCCTCTCCAAGTGCATCCAACTCTTCTTTTTTGATCGGATCGTCTGCGATGATGCGCGGAAGCACAAGGTCAAAGATTGTTCTCCTTGCATACATGACGCATCCTGGAAGTCCCACAATCGTGACGTTTTTTCCTTCTCTGTTTTTCAGATATGCAAGCAGAAGCATGGCGCCCGGCAATACTGGCGCTCCATAGGTCACAATGTGCGCTCCCGTATTGCGGATTGCCCCAGGAGTACAGTCATCTGGATCAACACTCATGCCGCCTGTGCACAGAATTAATTCTGCTCCATCCTCCACAAATTTGCAAATCGCTTCTGTAATGTGTTCTTTCTGGTCATCGCAGTACGTCTGTCCAATCACTTCACACGAATATTCTGCTGCTTTCTCTCTCACCACAGGACCGAACGTATCCTGAATCCGACCGTAAAACACCTCATTTCCTGTTGTGACAATCGCTGTCTTTTTCGGATGGAAAGGCAAAATTTTTAAGATGCTTCCCCCAGAGACAGCTGCCTTTGCCTGTTCCATCTTTTCTTTTTCAATCACAAGCGGAATAATTCTTGTCCCCGCCAGTTTCTCACCTTTTTTTACAGGTAAATCTCCATGGCGGACAGCAACCATCATATCTCCAAGATGATTGATCTTATACAGTTTCTCTCTGTCCACTTTCAGCAGGCCATCTCGATCAGCCAGAACTTCAATTTTTCCCTCTTTGATCTCGGAATGATCCATTCCTTCTTCCGCGCACAGATCAAATAAAATCTGTGCCGCCTCATTTTCATGAATCATATTTTCATTGTTTTCCCAGACATACAGATGGTCCTTCCCCATAGATAACAATACCGGAATATCTGCTTCGGTGACAATATGTCCTTTTCGGAAAGCCGGACCTTTTTTCTCTCCGCGGATAATCTGTGTCAAGTCATGGCAGAGGACTTGACCAACCGCCTTTGTTGTCTCTACTATCTTCAACTTTTCGTTTCCCCTTGTTTACCTTTCTCTTTTTTTCTATTTTTCATACAGAATCTATATGTTTTTTCGTATTCTATCTTTCTTCTGTTTCCATATATTCTCTGATGATATCCAATGTTTTCTGAAGCTCTTCTTCCGTGTGAGCTGCTGACAAAAACATTGCCTCAAACTGAGATGGACCCAGATGGATGCCATGATCCAGCATATAGTGGAAATATTTTGCAAATCTGGCTGTGTCAGATGTCTTTGCGCTTGCATAGTCTGTCACCGGCTGATCGGTAAAGAAAATACATCCCAGTGATCCCACATGGTTGACCTGCCACTGTTTTTTGCTTTCTCTTGCAACCTTTTCCATCTCTTTAAAGAACCAGTCGCCTTTTTCATTCAATTCTTTATAGATCTCCGGATGATCTCTTAAAATTGTCAGCTGAGTAATTCCTGCTGCCATGGCAACCGGATTTCCGCTCAATGTACCTGCCTGATATACATTTCCGACAGGTGAAACGCAGCGCATAATTTCTTTCTTTCCGCCATATGCTCCTACAGGCATTCCGGCTCCGATAATTTTTCCAAATGTAGTCAGATCCGGCTGCACACCATAATATCCC
Source organism: Eubacteriales bacterium (assembly GCA_030526005.1). Taxonomy (GTDB): domain Bacteria; phylum Bacillota; class Clostridia; order Lachnospirales; family Lachnospiraceae; genus JAGZHZ01. The sequence continues at coordinate 49,172 of JAUNDP010000010.1, read as the reverse complement.
TGGGCGCCATCAATTCCGAGACGGAATCCTGTAATGACTTCATCAAAGATCAGCACAGCGCCATATTTTGTACAAAGCTTGCGCAGTCCCTCCAAAAATCCTTTTTCAGGAGGAACAACTCCCATGTTTGCTCCGACAGGTTCCACAATCACTGCTGCGATCTCTTCTCCAAACTGTGCAAACAATGTCTCTGCGCTTTCCAGATCATTATAATTGGCTGAGAGCGTATCCTGCGTACATCCAGAAGGAACGCCTGCACTGTCAGGAATGCCGCTTGTCATAACGCCTGATCCTGCTTTTACCAGCATTGCGTCGGAATGACCATGATAGCATCCCATAAACTTCACGATTTTATTTCTTCCTGTATATCCTCTTGCAGCGCGGACTGCGCTCATGACTGCTTCTGTCCCCGAATTGACCATGCGCACCATCTCTATCGATGGAACAACTTCGCAGATCAGGCGTGCCATCTCCACTTCCTTTTCTGTCGCGGCTCCATAGCTCAGTCCTTTTTGGCATGCTTCCTCCACACTTTTGCGGATCTGCGGATGATTATGTCCCAGAATCATCGGACCCCAGGAACCTATAAAATCCAGATATGTAATGCCATCCACATCTGTCATATAAGCGCCGTCTGCATGGTCAATAAAGCGAGGCGTTCCTCCGATTGATCCAAATGCACGGACGGGGCTGTTGACTCCTCCTGGAATAAGCTCTGCTGCCTCCTGAAATAACTTTTCTGACTTTGTCATTATCCGATTCTCCCTTCGTCCATCATTCTTGCCAGTTCTTTCGCAAAATATGTGATATAAATATCAGATCCGGCGCGGTAAGCGCTCACTGCCATCTCACCGATAATTTTTTCTTCATCAATCCATCCCATCTTTGCGGCTGCTTTTACCATTGCATATTCACCGCTTACACTATAAGAAGCAACTGGAACATGGACGATCTTAGACACTTCATTTACCACATCCAAATAAGACATCGCCGGCTTTACCATGATAATGTCTGCTCCCTCTTCAATGTCAAGAAGCGCTTCTTTTATACCTTCCTTTTTATTGTGATAATCCATTTGATATGATTTTCTGTCTCCGAAAGCCGGCGCTGATCCTGCCGCCTCGCGAAACGGGCCATAAAATGCTGACGCATATTTCACTGCATAAGACATGATCGGCGTCTCTTTATGTCCCGCCAGATCAAGGCATTGTCTGATTGCTCTGACACGGCCGTCCATCATATCGGAAGGAGCTACCATATCTGCGCCTGCTTCCACATGAGAAAGCGCTGTTTTTGCCAGCAGTTTTAATGTCTCATCATTTTCCACTTCATGACCGCAAAGGACGCCGCAATGACCGTGGGATGTATATTCACACATACACACATCTGTCACATAATAAAAATCAGGAAATCTCTTTTTTGCCTCGCGCAGAGCTTTCTGCACAATTCCATTTTCATCATAAGCGCCGCTTCCCATCTCATCTTTATGGTCTGGAATCCCAAACAGCATAATGCTGGACACTCCTGCTTTTTCCAGACGTTCCAGTTCAAACATCATCCGGTCAATGCTGTAGCGATACTGTCCTTCCATAGATGGAATCGGCTCTTCCCTGTTTGTTCCCTCCTGAACAAACATCGGATAAATCAAAGAAGACTTATCCATTCTCGTCTCTCTCACCATTTTTCTAAGGACTTCACTGCCTCTCAGTCTTCTTGGTCTGACTGTCATATCCATACTTTTTTCCTCCTGTCTCTTCGGATCCACTTTTCTCTCTATGTTTCATGCCTTTGACCGACATAATTGTTCTGTCAATGCAATTACACTGTCTATTGTCGCTTTCTCGGAAATATACGTCTTCATTCCTAATTTCTGCGCTTCTTGCGCTGTCTGTTTTCCGATGCAAACCGCTTTCACCAGAGAAAAATCAAGTCCTTTTGCAGCCTCTGCAAATCCTCTTACTGTCGAAGCGCTTGTAAAGACAGCATAGTCTACTTTTCCCTGCTCAAATTCTTCTTTTTCACTGATCAGTTTTGAGTGTTCATATAAAGTATCATATGTTGCTATATCATCTACGATCAGTCCTGGTTTTGTATGCAGTGCATTTAAGAGTTCCGGTGTTCCAAGCGCTGCTCTTGGGATCAAAATCTTTTCTGTTCCCTGACACACTGCTGCAAGAGCTTCTCCAAGTGATTTTCCATCATACGTCTCTGGCATCAAATCATGGTACATTCCATGTTTCTCCAGTTCTTTTTTTGTTCCTTCCCCAATCACGGCTATTTTTACATTCCAAAGACATCGAATGTCTATTTTTTCTCTTTGAAGCACCTCAAAAAATACCTTTACGCCTGTTGGACTTGTAAATACAATCCATTGATACGTCTCGATTTGTCTTACTTTCTGAATCAGATTGCTTTGGTCTTCCATCGCTTCCGTGCGAATCGCCGGAAGTTCCAAAACTTCTGCGCCTTTTTTTCTCAGTTCTCTTGTCATGCGCGAAACCAGATCTTTTGGACGTGTCACAACAATTTTCTTTCCAAACAAAGGCAGTTTTTCATACCATTCAAATTCCTGCGCCAGACCGCAGACTTTTCCGACAACAATAATAGCCGGCGTCTCGATCCCCTGTTTTTCTGTCTCATCTGCCAATGTGGCAACTGTCGCAACAATTCTTTTCTGATTTGATGTCGTTCCCTGCTGTAAGACTGCTGCCGGCATATCAGGTTCCATTCCTCCCTTTTGCAGCCCCTCGCAGATATCTCGCAATGCAGATACTCCCATCAAAAATACGAGCGTTCCCTTTGTTCTGACAAGGGCTTCAAAGTCGATATCATATTCCTGACCTTTTCGCTTATGCCCCGTGATGATGTGTAAAGAAGAACAGAAATCCCGGTGTGTCACAGGAATCCCATTGTATGCCGGAACAGACAGCGCTGATGTCACGCCTGGAACAATCTCATATGGAATATGATTTTGAACAAGCAGTTCCAGTTCTTCTCCGCCTCGTCCAAATAAAAATGGATCTCCGCCTTTTAACCGGACAACTTGTTTTCCTTTTTGGGCTTCTTCTAATAATACTTTGTTGATCTGTTCCTGCGGCATCGTATGATTTCCTGCTCTTTTTCCGACGTCAATCAATTCTGCTTTTTCCGGAATCATACTTAAAATCCCCTGTCCTGCCAGTCTGTCATATACCACGACATCCGCATTTTCCAGCGTCTGTTTTCCTTTTAGTGTAAACAGTCCCGGATCGGAAGGACCTGCTCCTACTAACCATACTTTTCCTGTCATACGTCTTTTCTTCCTTCCTTTTTACATTCTTCTTTCAATTTTTCTGCAAGTCTGCATCCTATCTCTTCTGCCTGACTGCATTTTCCTGTCAGGGTACCCTTTGTATGATTTCCTGTTGCCTCGTCGTAATACAATCCCATCAGTGTCATAGTTTCACCGTCTATAACTGCATATGCTGCAATGGGGGAAGAACATCCCCCGTCCAGCGTTCTCACAAAAGCCCTTTCACAAAGTGCTGCATACTCAGCATTCTTATCACAAAATTCATTCAGATAGGAATAATCTTCCCCTATTCTGCCCTGGATAGCAAGAATGCCCTGTCCTGCCGCGGGGATGACTTCTTCCGGTTCCAGATACCGTCCTATGCGTTCTTCCATTCCCAATCTTTTCAATCCTGCTGCTGCCAAAACCAGCGCCCCGTATTCGCCATTGTCTAATTTTTGAAGCCGTGTCAGCACATTTCCTCTGACTGCCTGAAACTGTGCATCTGGAAAAATTTCCTTCAACTGTAAAATTCTTCTCTGACTGCTGCATCCAATCGGAAGGTTTTTGTCTCTTTCTCGTTCCCCTTTTCGGAATACCAGTACGTCTCTTGGATCTTCTCTTTTGGAAAATCCTATAATTGGAAGTTCCATCTGTATTTCCATTGGCATATCTTTTAAGCTATGTACGGAGAGATCACTCCGATGATCCAGAAGCGCACGGTCAAGCTCTTTGACAAACAGACCTTTGCCTCCAATCTTATCTAATGTACGGTCCAAGATCAAATCTCCTGTCGTTTTCATTGTGATCAGCTCTGTCTCAATTTCCGGATGATACTGATTGATTGCCTTTCTCACCATCTCACTTTGAATGACTGCCAGCTTGCTCTCTCTGCTTCCAATTTTTATTTTTCTTTTCATAGCATTCTCCTGCTCTATCGCTGTTGTTTCTACTATTATATGTATTATATGATTGTCAAAGCTAAATTTTGATTCTTCAGCTTGCCCTGTTCATCATAGCACATCCATCCGCAACGTGTAAAGCTGTCATTCACAATGTCTCTTCTGACGATTTTTTAAAATCAAAAAAGCTGCTGCCATACAGAAAAGGAGAAATCCCCCCATCATCCATTCGCAATCATTATGCCATAGCTGAACCCATGAATCATCCGAGATCAAAAAATGATCCCTCACAAGAACAGATTGATTTCCTGCAAGGTCTTCTGCGTACACTTCAACTTTTTGCTCTGTATCTTTTTCTTTTATTGTGAGAGGAATCGTCCCCTTTTTTTCCCACTCTTCTCCTCTCCATTTTTTCCACTGTATGCCATTTAAAAAGACCGATACCTGTTTTAGTCCCGTCTGATCGGAAGCCTCAATCTGAATTGTGCGCTGTTCTTCTCTATACCTCCCATTTTTCTCAATTCCTGATATTCTGATTTCCGGCTCTGAGCGGTCGATCACAAATACAATCTCTTCTCCTTGTCTCTGATTATCTGAATGATTTCCGGCATCATCTTTTGATATCAGTGTCAGCTGATATGTTCCTTCTTGTTGAAAATTATGCTCTCCGATTTTATACTGATACTGTTTCCATCTCTGTTTTCCTCCTGTCACGCTGACTTTATAATCTTCTCCCTTTTTCATCTGCTCTGTCTCGCCGTCTCTTGTGCAGAAAATCACTGTTTCTTTTAAAGAATCTACATTTGTCTCTGTGATTTCCAGTGTTCTTCCTTTTTTTTGATAATACTGTTCCAGAAATTGTGTTGTTTCCTTGCTCAGCGTGTAAACAGATCCAAATCGGTTGACTGAAAAGCAAATTTTCTTTCCTGCCAGATTTCCTGCGAGATCTCTCGCCCGAATCTGGAGTGTATATAAATCATCCTCTTCTTTTTTATGTGGAAAGTCCGAAAATATCACTTTTTTTCCGCCTTGTATTTCCTGTATTTGATATTTTAGCTTCTTTTCCCCTTTTTTTTCCCCGATACATGAAATTTCCAGGCTTTCTCCATCTAAATAAGAATCCAAAATGACCGCTTCTGCCTCAATTTTTCCATTATTTGCAGAGCGATGTTTTAGCTTTTCAATCGTTATTTCCGGAACTGTCTTATCCACAGTAAAACGTTCCGGACCATATTCCTTGCTCTTATTTCCTGCCATATCTTCACATCGGACATATAAAATATAATCTCCTTCCTTTTTTATTGTCTGTTCGCTCACATAACAGCCATCTGTATAATCCCAAGGCGCTTTCCATTTCTCTCTCCAGTTTTCCCCACTCTCGTTGCTTCCAGAAAGTTCTAAAAATAAGAGAGCCGGTGAAAAATGTTCTTCTTCTACGGAAATTTTTATTTTTCCTCCGCCTCTGTAAAAGGAATGGTTCTTTCCTTCCGGCAGTTTCTTTTCTATCTGGATACGAGGCGCCGTCTTATCTAATATAAATGGTTCTTCTGTCCTTTCTTCCCTGTTCCCTGCCATATCGCTTCCTGTTATTTTGATTGTATAGCTATCTTCTCTGTCAAACAGTATCGTACAGGAACATTCTTTTTTTCCATCTTTTTCTGAAATTTTCCACGGACTTTGTTCTGCCTTTTCTCCGTTGATCGTATCGATTGAAATTCGAACAGAATCTGTATCCAGACACGGATCGGAAATGATAATCTGTGCTTTTCGCCATGCACGGTCAAAATTTCCATCTCCTGCCTTTCTCTCATACTCCACTGTAATCTGTGGCTTTTCCGTGTCAATCACATATGTTTTTTCTGTCACAAGATAAGATCCCATATTTGTCTCCATCTCTGCCTTTACCTTGATTTTCTGACATTGTGGCTTTGTCACTGTTCCTTTTTTCTGAACAGAAAATATTCTCTCTTTCTTCTTTGTATGATCTTCCTCAAACCACAATTCTCCATCCACAAAACATCGGATGTTTTTTATTCCGCTTGTCCTATCCTGAGCGTGAATGCAAACAGAAATTGCTTCTGCATAATATTTCACTCCTTCTTTTTCTTTATAAGCGCCTGTCTCTTCTGTCACTGTGAGAGAACATTCTGTCTGCGCCATATTCTGCATCAAAATCCTGTCCATTTTTTCTTCTTTGCTTATAACACCATTTTTATCTACCGTCTGAATCCAGATTTCTTTTTGAAAATCAACTGGGATCGAGATGATTGCCTCCGCATAATCCTCCGTTTCTTTTATCATCTTTGCTTCCGTCCATATCCAATTTTCCTCTTTTCCGCAATGATACCGTACCGTTTCCACGCCACTGATACCATCATACACCGGAATCTCTATATTTACGGGCTGGTCACTGAAATAGGCGTAATCTTGATAATGATATTTTCTCAAAATTTCACCGTCAGCTTTTCTCCAGACACACTTTTCTCTTTGAAAGACAGGCGCTGTATAGTCAATCGTAAAAAAAGCTTCATATGCCAGCTCTCCTTTTTCTTCTCCACTTTCTTCAAAAACAGCGTGATTTCCTGAAAAATCTTCCATCTGAATTTTTATCCGATAATTTGCCTCCTCTTCCAATAAAATCTCTGTCTCATACCAGGTACCCTTTTTCCACCCATCATTTTTCTTTTGTCCATCCATCGCTTTGGCACAGCGCTCATTTGCCTTTCGCACACTGTCAATTTTTGAATCTTGCTTTTTTCCCTGGCTGTCACACGCAGTAATCTCAATCTTCCATTGCTCCGCATCAAAATTTTTCTCCTGTACAAAAAACAACACTTTTATATTTTCCTTTTTTCTCTCTTTTTCATAGTTCCACTGGTTCAGGCTGATTTTTTGCCCATCTCCTGTCTCATACATTACTTGTACTTTTGGACTTGTCCAGTCCATTATGATTTCTTTTGACAGGATTCCTTGTTCTGTTTCAAAGACATCTTTCATATTTTCTTCCGCTGCCATTCGGTTTCCTGCCATATCTTCTGCCTGAATCAAAATCTGTGTCTTTTCTTCTGTTTTATCCAGTTGAAACTCTCCCTTGTTTTTTTCTTTTTCCCATTGTATTTCAATTTCTCTCCAGCTTCCGTCTTCTCTTTTTTGAAATATGCTGCAATTTTTTAATTTCTCATTTTCTTCAATCGAAAAGCTGACCTGAACACAATCCTGAAAATAAAGGACTCCGTTTCTCTCCCATTTTTTCTCCTTGGTTACAAAGGAAGAGAACTTTGGTCTTGTATGATCCACCGTGATAAGCTGACTGCTGATGATATTCTCTTGTGTTTCCTCAAAAATCATTTTATTTCCTGAGAGATCCGTCCCCTGAACAATCAGCTGATACGTTCCTTCTGACATAGACGGAATATAAAATTCTCCTGCTGCAGTCTCTTTTGTATGATGCCAGTTCACTTCCGGCCAATTTTTTTCTCCTGTCTCCTGATTTAAAAAATACAGCTGTATCTTTTCAGGCTCAAACCATGCTTCTTCTATAACGATGCTTCCTTTTACCTGCCCTGTTTTTGTATACCATCGTTCCTCGTCAAATATTCCATCTGCCTCCAATTCTATTTTTCTGGCTTTCGGAGCAGTTCTATCCACAATAAATGTTTTGCTCTGAGTTGCTTCCATCTCATTTCCCGATTTATCAGAAATGGGACCGATCTGTATCGTGTACCTCCCCTCTTCCTGTAAAAAAAGTATATTTTCATAGAGATCTTCTTCTGTCTCAATCCAACTTTCCGCTCCCAGTATATATTCTTTATCATTTACCACAATCGGAATCCCTTCTTTCTTCCAATGTGACTCTGAAATCTGTATTTGAATTTTTGCGCTGTCGCAAAAAAAATACATTCCTTCTTTTTCTGCTGACGGCTGAAAAAGAAACGGGAGACAGACCGGCGCTTTTCCATCCAGAACAATCTGAGTCGGATCTGCGGATTCCATCAGGCGAATGTTATCTGCTCTGTCTGTAATTAATACATTGGAAATATTGCCTTCCAGCGGCTCATATAAGCATATGGCATACGTCTCATAAATCTTTTCATTTATCTGTATTTCGCCACTCTTTTCTCCGGTCACCTTATTTCCGGCAATCTCAAAAGAAACGCTGTCTGTCCCCGCCCCGGTATCTCTTACACACATCACAATTTCTGCCTGTTTTTGAAAATATAATGTTTCATGCGCGTCTTCCAGCTTTTTCTGAATAAAAATATCGCCTCCTCTGTACAGAACCATCACATCATCCTCAGGCTGTCTTTTATCAATTCTGATTTGTCTCTGTCCTGTCCCGGTAATTTGGCCTCCTGTCACGATCTGAACATTCAGATAAGTATCCAGCTCTTCTGCCTCAAATTCTATTTTATATTCATACCCTTCTTCTTCAGATACCGGATCAAATAACTCCTTTGTCCGTTCTGTCCCTCCTTCATTCCAGAAAAGGCAGAGTTTATCTGGTTTCTTTCCTGCTATGCGAATCCATACTTTATAGGTATCTGCTCCTGAAAACCATTCTTCCTCTTCCACACTTCCACTCATCTGTATCTGCTGATCTATTCTCTCTGCTGCTTCTGTGTCCATCCATCCAGTCATTCCTCCCCAAATCGCTAGTACAGCAATGCCATATACGATCCATTTTTTCTCTCCCTTTTTTCTTTTTCCCTTTCTTTCATTTCTCAATGTCTTTACTGTTGTCCACAATTTTCCCTGTATGAAGAAAAAAAAAGCCCCCAGAAGACTGAGTACTAAAATCATAATGCTGCCTGTATTTACTCTCTCATAAAACCGAATCATTTTCTCTGCCGTCTCGCCCATATATTTCTCCCCATTCTAAACCTATTTCTTTCGATGCTTTGTGTATCCCATGCGATACGTTTTAAGACCGTTCCATTTTTATTTTCTGTTCTGCCTGTTTTAACTCCTCTTCCAATATTTGAATGATTTTTTCTAAACCTGCCTCTTTCTTCGCCTCCTCTATTTCTTTTCTGCCATCTTCTAATACGCTCTTCATTTCCTCTGCTGTGATTCCATCTTTCATCATTTCTGCTGTATATTGAATCATCTGCATAAACATTTCCTGACATACTTTCAATGTCATAACCTTGTTCTCTTTCTGTTCTCTCTGCATTTGATACAACGTTCTTAAGTCTTGAAAATATGCCCCATGAGAAATCTCAAAATCACCTGTCTTTTTCCTTCTTCCCATATCTTTCCAATACTCCGCAATTCGCACGCATACAGAAGCTCTGACTTTCTTTTGCTCTTCCAGATTTTCTGCTTCTCGTGCGATCTGAAACCATTTTATACTTCTTTCCTTGCTCCCTGTATTTTCATAAAAGAAAAAATATGCTGTTCCAGTCTCATATGCTATTTTTTCATATCCCTCTTTATTTTCCGCCACCATCATTTCATATGTTTTCTTCTGCTTTCCTTTTTTATTTAATATTTCACGAAAAATCTCATCTTCCTGATGTGAAAAATTGTTATCCCTCAAAAACTCTTCGATCAGTTTTAAGTATGTTTCTTCTTTTTTAGGATTAATATCTGCTGCTTTCTTTAAGAGCAAAATTTTCTCTTCTCCTTCCTGATTGGATGCCATCTGAAGACAGCATTCATAGTTTTCTCTTTGCAGTTCTCTTATTCTCTGTCCCGAAAACAGCCAGACTCCCAGTGAAAAAACTGCCTGTGCAAGCAATCCCCCGCATAAAAAAAGTTTTTTCTTTTGCCGCTTCATGGTTTTACACTCCAGTTCCTGATAATGTTCCAGAGCATACCACAGTTCCCGGCTGGATTGATATCTCTCCTGCGGATTTTCCGCCATACATTTTTTTATAATTCTTTCTAGTCCTTCCGAAATTTTCAGTGAATCTTCCTCTTTTTCAAAAAGACGGGAACGTGCCATTTTATTTGGACTCTCCCCTGCAGCGAGGTGGTAAAGAGTGGCTCCAAGACCATAAATATCTGTTCTCTCATCGCTTTGTCCTCCTCCAAATTGTTCTGGAGCGGCATATCCCTGCGTTCCAAGACAGATCGTGTCTTCTGTGTGATCCGCACAGAACTCTCTTGAAATTCCAAAATCAATCAACATCAAATCTCCATTTGGTTTCAGCATAATGTTCGCTGGTTTCATATCTCGATAGATAATTGGGGGAATCCGGCTGTGCAGATATGCAAGCACCTGGCAAAGCTGCTTTGCCCATGCAATGATATATCGTTCTTCCTGTGCCCCTTCCTCCTCCACAAGTTTCCCAAGTGTTCTCCCTTCGATATAATCCATCACAATAAAGATTGCATCCGATTTTTCAATCACATCGCAGATCCTGGGAATCATCGGATGATACAGCGTGCGCAGCATCTCCATCTCGCGCAGAATTCCCTGTTTCATCAATGCAAAATTGTATGGTCTATCTTTTTTGATCTCTTTTACTGCCCACTGACGATTTACCTTTTCATTCATCGCCAGATAGACCGTACTCATTCCTCCTGTACCGATCTGATTCAGTATTTTATATTTTCCATCCAATACACTCCCGATTGTGAGCATTCATATTTCCCCCTTAATCTCACATGAAGAATGATATGCTTCATCGTCTTCTGATTGATACAACTTTCTTTCTGTCATATGAGCAGCTTTTGTATATTTATATGTACTTCTTCCTTTTCATGCACTTTTCTGTCATATAAATTTCTGCAGCTTCTGTATCTCGTTCTTTAAGCTTATATTTTCCTCTTCTATTCTTTCTGCATATAGCAGATCCAAAGCGGCGACATCTTCAAAAATCCGCTCTATTTCTGCTGTCCCTGCATCATTTAAATCAATCAGTTTCCTGTAATATTCATCTACATTATTTGCATATGCGCTTAAATTCAGACCTGTCATTTCCTGTTCCAAGCGATACCAGCAGTCCCATCGGCTGATTTTCCAGAATGGCTCCCTGTCTCTTTCTTTCGCAGCCTCTATCATTCGTTCTTTTGTCTCCTGCGTAAAATCTCGAATCACAACCGCCTTTTCGATAGAAATCGTCTTGTTCATCATCACCGGAAAAAAATAATATTTTTCAGCATAATAGGAAAAGAATGGAATCGTTAGTTCCAATACAGATGGGATATTTAAAAATTCATTTGCAAGATCAGCAAAGGATTTCATCCCTTTTTGATATCCCTCTGGATCACTTTTTTCCTTTTCTTTCAGAAAAGTTCTGAAATAAATCAGGATATCTCTTAAAGCGTCCGCTCCAAATGATCTCACAATATCATTTCGGTACTCTCCTTTTCCTTTTCCCATCAACCGCTGCATCACATCTCCCAGAAAGCTTAGAATCTGCACTCTTTCTCCCTTCGGGGCTTTTTCCATAAAATAAATTGTAAATTCTGCCAGAAGCTGGATCGCCTCTTCTCTTTCCCCTTGCTCTGCAAGTGCATACAGAATTTCTCCATCTTTATGTAAAAATAAAGCGTCTGGACAATGATACCCTCCGAAACTTAGCTCGTCCGGAGCAATTCCCCCATCATTTTTTAAAAAGATGACATTTCCAGCAATCGGATACAGCAAACAGCTGACAAAATCCCTGTAGTTTGCATATAAGACAATATTTTCTTTTCTTTCTTCCATTTTCTCCTGATACTTTTCGCAAAATTCTTTTGAAAATCCTTCTCCGTCAAACGCAATACAATCTACCTCTTTTTCACTGCACACTGCGATATACATTGCTTTATTGCCGCCTTTTGAATGACCGCTGACTGTAATATTTTCATAATCCAGGGTTTCAAACCATTCCAAAGCATCTATCTGTTGTTTTGTATCTGTCTGCGTTCCTGCGGTAAAATTGTCACGCCATTCATTGTATCCTGTCCCCGCAAAAACTACGACTGCCTCCTCTTTTTCTTCATCATAAAAACAAATTGCTTTTGCACCTGTCCGAGTATCATTTTTTGTCTCTGCAATCCGCAGTCTGCAAAGCTCTTCATCCTCTTTTGCAAGTCGTATCATATTTTCCCATTCTTCCTTTGTCGTCGCAGGTCCGGATAAACCTCCTTGTTTTTTATACTGATCTGTATCTATAAATGAAAGCAATTCTCCAACTGAAAATGCCTCGGCCCCTTCTGACGTAAAAACAGGGTCATAGATCAGATTGTTCAGCATCAAAATCTGTGTTTCTGTCATTTTTCTCCCCGCCTTTTTCTGTTGTATCCTTCTATACAGCAGTTTCGTTTTCTCTTTATAAAAATTGTTTTATTCTGATATGTAACATACATGCTGTGCCTGATATCGGTGATCTTTTATAAAAGTTTCTGTATCCTTTCTTTCAAATGATAAAAAGTCGGATGTTTCCACCAGGAAAAATGAAATCAGGCTTTCCATCTGTTCTTTCTCCCATATCTTTTGAAACTGCATCGCCTTTTCATTCAGCTCTTTTTCTTCTATCCCCGTTACAATAATCCAGCTGACAGCACGAATTTTCTCTCCTTTTTCCTTGGCTTTCTTGAGATCATCCGTCTTTTCAACCGCCTGAGAAAATTCTGTCTCATTCAGAAAAGATACTACTTTCGCTTTGGGAAAGACAATCTCGGCGCTTTTTTGCATTTTATTTTCATATTCCTGTCGGATACACAATCCAAAATAACTGTCTGAAAAAAAGACCTGATCGTTTTTTTCATATCGTCTCACCCAGCACATTTCTTTTCTTCCATCCGTCTCTGTCTCAAAATTCATCTGATCATATTGCTGATTCCAAAATCTCCAGACCATTCCCGTAATCTTGTATTGTATTCTTCCATATTTCGCTGTGAGATACTGTTCCATCTCTCTTTGTATCTCAAAAAAATTATTCTGCTCCTGCATCGTTGTATCCTCTCTTTTTTGTTCCGCACATCCGAAAAGTAGGATCGCGGCTCCTACTGCGGTCAAAATAACCCATTTGTTTTTTCTCCTTCTCATTTCTTCCTCGTCCCTTTAAAAATGCAAGATACGATCCGTATCCCGAATCGTATCTTTCTCCGTTTCCTCAAAAAGCTCGTCTGCCAGTTCCAGCCAGTCTGCTGTAAGTAATATAAAATCTTTTAATCTTTTTTCTGCCTCACACAGGATCTGATACGTCTCATTTAACTGTCTGCATGTGTTTCCCGCACTTTCATTTAAAAGCTGAGTCGTCACAAAACTGCGATCCTCAAGGCGGTCAGCAAGATTTCTCAATGCCCTTATATGATCTCTTAATTTTTGATATTGTATTTGAATCTCTGTCATTTTATCTGTTTCCGTATAGAAATTTATCTGCTTCATCAATCGCTTCCACAAAAGAAACGCTTTGCTGTCCAATGACTTCAGCAGTACTTTTTATTACTTCTTTTATTCCGTTCACATTTTCCAAAATGTTTTGAAGCTTTTCTGTGATCTGTTCATCTTGAACTGCACTGTTGATCACCTGATTTAAAATCCACTCATATGCTCCCAGATGAAGGTTTAGAAATTCTCCATACTTTCTTATCATCTCAGACGCCATCTGAAAATTTTCATCTGCCACAATAATATCTTCTGCCATGTCTTCTTCCTCACACAATCAATCGCTCCAGAGACATAATTTTTTGATCCACCATTTGTCTCTTTCTCTCTTCTTCTTCCATTTGAATTGAAATCCGTTCTTTTTCTCTCAAAACTTCTTCATAAAACAGCATGATATTTTCTTCTGCTTTCTTATAATTGCTGCCATAAAGTTCCTCTCCCATACATTCAGCAAACTTTTTGATTCCATTTGGCGAATGTATACACTCTGTGATTTTTTGAGCGCACTGTCTTTTTTTTATTACTTTGTCTTCAAATTCTTCCTTCTTTTTCTTATAGATCAATTCAATCGCTTCTAAATCTTCATATCTTGCACATAATTTTTTGATCCGTTCCTGCACATCTTCTTTTTCTTTTTTCTGCTGTCGGATCATCTGCTCTACTCCGTCTCTTCCTTCTATCATCCTATAAATTGCCCTGCAATTTCCAGATCCGTCTGTTCAATCGCATCTGCCGTTCTGATCAGTACTTTTTCAATCTCACGAATCAGCTCTTCCGCTTTTAAAAAGCCTGGTTTTAACTGTTCATATCGTACTGCATAAGAATCGCTTGCAGCCCCTTCCCATTCTTCTTGCAGCCGAACTAGAAGCTGCTCCATATTTTGAATTACATTGCCCAGTTCGTCCGCCTGGATTCCATATTCTCTTGCTCTGTCTCTTAATTTTTCTGGTGTTATTCTGATTTGTCCGTTCATGTTTCTCCTTCTTTCTTTTCTAAATATAAATCCGTTTCTTTTAGCACTATCTTCCATTTTTCCAGATGCGAACCATCCCAGTAAAAAATTTCAGATTTATTTTTTCGGTCTTTGCACTGTTTCAGCTCTCCAAAAGGTATTTCTGCCAGTTTAAAGTCCACTTTTTCTCCAAAAAATAAGATCTGGCCTCTTGTCTTTATTTCCTGAAGCAATTCCGGACTTTGATATCGAATCGCACGATTTTCTAAATTTGTACAAAGAATGACACTCTTTTTTGAGATCTCCTGTATAACCCGATATCGTTCTGGCATTCCAGAAATATTTGCCACCACTTCCATACCGTTTAAAATGATCCCTGCTTCTTCTTTCTTCTCTTCTATTATTTTTGCAGCTTTATCAAAAAACTCCTCTTCTCTTTTCGTATAGAGACTTACATATGGATGTTCCCTCATATAGGAAAGAGATCCGTCTGAATCATCCAAGATTAAAATCTGTATCTTCTCCTGAAAAATTCTCCATGTATCTGCTATGGCGGCAATCCATTTATCCTGTCCTTCCCCACAGATGCCTGTGATTTTTTTCTTCCACTGCGACCAAAAAACAATCTCTTTCTGTTTAAATTTCACTGCTACAGGGATTTCTCCTTTTTTTCTGTATACAGGATACGTTTCCCACTGTAACTGTTCTGGAATCTCTGGTATTTTTCTTGCCTTCTTTTTTATGTTTTCTCTGCATGTCCAAATCCAGTCCTCCATATTCAAAAGGTACTCTTTTTTTGTTTTCCCTCTGAATGCAAGATAGATCTGCATCAAAAAGGATTCATTTTCTTTTTGAAAAAAAGCCCTCCCTGGTATCGCCGGAAGTTTTCCTCTTGCGCTGTCGATCAGCTGTCTGTATACACTGATATCTTCCTGATACAGGCTAATTCTGCATCCGAATCCAGGTAGTATTTGTCCGATTCCATTTGTTTCTTCCTGAAATATAATGGTATGAATGTGAAAACGAATTCCTTCTTTCCAGATAGCGCTGGCACGTTCCTCCAATTTCGGATATTTCTTTTTCCATTTCAGATAAGAAAACCAAATGAGAATCAACTCATTTTTCTCAGGTTCTGCTGTTTTTTCCTGCTCACTCCATTCTCTCTGTTTTTTTCTGAAGTTCAGCTCTTCTTCCATCATTTCAATCAGACTTTCCAGCTTCTCTTCCTCCTGTTGGCAAACAATTCCCCCTATTTGAGGAAGTCTCTGCACTGCTGGCGGAATGCGCTCTTCAAAATCAGCAATATAAATTTCCATTTCTTCCTGATGTTGCTCTGAGAAAGCTCGAAGCAATACAAAAAACAAATTCAGCTTTCCTGATCCTATGCTGCCGGAAATCAACAGATTTTTTTCTTCCAATTCCAGTATTGCCTCAGGCTGAGCCTGTCTTTTGGGGTCATCATAGATTCCTATTGGTATTTTCCACTTCTCTTTTCTCTCTTTTTGAGGATAGAAAATTTCCTTCTTTAATGGCTCCAGACATACCATATCAAGAGGTCTCTTATATTCTTTTTCCCATTTTTCCTCGATGACCCTTCGAATCTCTTCTGCCTGTGTCTCTTCTTTCTGAGTCCTTTCTTTTCTTTCATAGAACAGACTGCGTTCTCCTCCTGGAGCCACAGAAAAAATCTGGAATCCTCTGTTCTTGCCTGCACTTATTTTTTCTGAACTGTATGCAGATTGAAATAATAAAAAAATCTCCTGATTTCCTACTTGAAAATACCCTCTTCCAATCTCATGAATCTGCGATGCAAGCGCACAGTGCAATACTTCTCTGCTGTCACTTTCTGACTGTACTTTCAGACAAAGACGGAATTTGGCATTGCTCCAGATCTGTTCACTCACTTGTCCTGATGGCTTTTGCGTTGCCAGAATCAGATGTACTCCCAGACTTCTTCCTATCCTGGATGCACTGATCAGTTCTTTCATAAACTCTGGATGTTCTGCTTTTAACTCTGCAAATTCATCCACAACAATGACCAGATGCGGCATCGGTTTTTGCTGAGTTCTCTTCTTTCTGTATCGTTTTTCATATTCATCTACATGGACACATCCGGACTCTGCCAATATTTTTTGACGTTTTTTTAGCTCTGCCCGAATGAATAAGAGTGATCTGTCCAATTGTTCTTCTTCCAAATTCGTGATTGTTCCTGCAAGATGCGGAATTCCCTTTAAGTGACCTGCAAGCCCTCCTCCTTTGAAATCAATCACTAAAAACTGCAGTCTCCATGGCGGAAAGGATAAGGCTGCACAGAGCAGATATGTTAAAATCAATTCGCTTTTTCCTGATCCTGTCGTGCCAGCTGCCAATCCGTGAGGACCATGTATTTTTTCATGCAGATCCAAATAAAAAATACTCCCGTTTTCTGTAATCCCAACCGGAACAGGCAAAGTTTCATACTCTTCCTCCCATCGTCTTTTGCTCCTCCACTTTTCCCCATCTTTTTTCTCCATCAGTTCAAACAGTGTAATTTTTTCAGGCAGATTCCTTTTTGCTGTCACACTTTTTCTTTTTGCCCCTGAGAGCGTGATCGCTGCTTTGGCAAGTTGTGCTCTTTCTGGCACATCAATCTGAAATTGTCTTTCTTCTGTCTCTCCCCTCCTTATTATTGTGCCATATTTTCCATTCAGGCAGATCTTTTCTTTGCATCCTCTTGGCAGCTGTCTGGAATCTGTCCTTAAAAATATCAGATAAATTCCACATTTTTCTGTCTCTATGCTCCCTGTGAAATATAATTCTTCCGGATATTCATCCAGACAGCAGACGATCCATGATGGTATCTTTCTTTTTTCCGCCATACGCAGCTGAAACTCCTGCTGTATCCTATTTGCAATCGCCTGCCTGCTCTTTCCCTCCCATCCAATCCAGCGCTTTCCTCTTTCCCCCTGAATATGAGGCAAAAAACGCATCCACAAAATTTCCCTGATGGAATTTTCTCCGCCAAATAAAATGATTTTGACATCTTCTTCTGAATGACTGCACGCAATCTGAAACAACATCATCTCTAAAAAGCGTGTTCTTTCCGGATACTCCCCTGTAATTCCTATTCTTCCCACTGACGGTAATTCTAAAATCACTGGAGCGTGCTCTATTTTATTCTGTCTTTCTATCATCTGCTCTGCTTCATCCCAGAGACCATGTTTTGGCGCCACTTCCTCTTTTTGTTGAAATTCAATATGCTGTCTTGGCTCAATTTTTCCTTGCCCTAACCTGACCCATAGAAAATCCCAATCTTTTGTATCTTTTTCAAATAATGCCCATGAGAGACCGTTCACCTCCCCTATCAGTTCTCTCCAGCTTTTTTCATATCGTTCTAAAAACTTCTTCTCCTGCTTTCTGCTTTGAGCAATTTGTCTCTCTTTTTTCTGTAAATAAATACGATATTGTCGGATATATTTTCTCTGTCTGTATATTGTATGCAGCTTTCCATAAATCCATGTGACTACTGCTGTCAAAATTGCCATTATTCCAAATGAAATTCGATACAGACCTCCTTTTCCGGGAGATCCGTTTGTATTTAGCATCATAACTGCCATCATTCCCAGACTTGGCAGCAAGGAAAGAAGGAGGCGGCTTTCTTGTTTTTTTGGAAAGTCTTCCGGCATTGCCACAGAAATTATTTCATCTGGATATGCTTCATTCCATCTTGCCCTGCAAATATAGGCAGGATAATCAGAGCGTTCCACTGTTTGTTTCTTTATACAGATATCCTTATATTCCGTCGTTTCATCCAAATCAAAGAAAAGTTTATCTTCTTTAAAGTAAAACATCTGTCCCGTAATTTCCAGGAAGTCATGTTCTTTTACTCTCATTTCATTTTGAAAGAGAACCCCATTTCTGTACATATTCCATACATTTCCAGATACAAAAAATCCATCTTTCTTCCATTGGATTTTTGCCCATCTCCCTTCTAAATCTAATTCCCGGATTTTGATCTGACAAAAGGCGGCTCCCCCAATATACAGCGTTTTCTCTTTTTGCATTTCAATATAATACCCATAAGACAGCCTTTTTGAATTTTGTTTTTGTAAAAACAGCTTATGAATACACTGTCCTGTTTCTTCTTTACAGATAAAAATGCGTACATTTTCCTGAAGTGGAAACCATGTCTTTTTCATGACAAAATTAGATGTCATATAATATTCATGATCTGTACACAGATAAAATTTTTCGTCGTATTCCTGTATCCAGACACCATATTTCTCTCCTATATGATAAATTTCTTCCGTTCTTTCTTCATATTTTCCTCTGCTGAAAACCCAGATTTTCCATTCCATTGTTACTTTTTATCTCCTGATTCTGAAAATGAAAATGGAAGAAAAAGAATGCTTCCATCTTTTAAATGGTATTCCTCCAAAATGTGATCGCCCTTCAGAAAAGCAATCGGATTTTCAGACCGCAGACAGATCTCCTGTCCTTCCACCTCTTCTGTTTTCCTATGAAATCCCTCGCACAACCCTTCATATAATTCTTTTACCGTGATGCTGGACGGAAAATCAAAATCCATTTCTTTTTCGTCCAGAAAGTGAAATATAGCGACTATTCTCTTGTTTTCATTCACACAAGACCTCCCCTAATCGTTTTCTCCACACTTCCCATTCTTTTTTCGTCTGACCATGTGCGCCTAAAAAGATCTCTCCGTCCCATCCGAATTGTCTGGCTTTATCTTCTTCCATGTCACTGCTCTCAAAAAAATTGTAAACAAAACAAAATTTTTCTCTGGGAATCAAAGCCATACTCTTCTTCATCACAGGGATCAGCGCTTCCCACTTTTCTCCCGGCCTGATAATCAAAAGTATCTTATCTGCATCTGCCATCCATTGTGCCAGTCTTTCATCATATGCATGATCCATTTCCACGACAATCCAGTCATACCTCCCAGACATCTGAACTTCTTTCTCTATTTTTCTAAAGAAATCCAAATTAAGACCCAGACATACATACGATTGTTGAAAGGGTGGAAGCAGATCAAAATTTTTATGGCAAATCCACTGTTTCCAGGCAGAGAATCCGCCTTTCTGTCCCGCTGCAAAAAAAACTTCCGCTGTCTCATCCAGCCTTTTCTCCACCATTTTGCGACAGTCCTGCCATGTATCAGCTCCGATAAAAAATACTTTTTCTCCTCTCTCCGCCAGATATTCTGCGCTTTCTCTGGCCGCCGCTGAGACGCCGCTTCCGCCGATTGGAGAATAGATAAGCAGTGTTTTTGTCTCCTTTGCCTCTTTTTCTTGTTTCTGAATCTTTGTTCTCAAGACATGAATCTGTTCTTTTATCGCTCTTTCATCCCAGCTGTGCGGCATTGTAAAGAGATTTTTTTCAGACTCTTCTGTGTCTCCGATTAAAATTACATGGTCATTTTTTATCTCTCCTACTTCCTGAGCCCATTCTTTCCAGACAAATAAAAGATCTTCTTTTTCTAATATATTTGTATATTTCTGAAAATAGGAAAACTCACTGATCATCACAATCTCTGTATCGCTTTCTAAGTACGGCACGACCATTCCTTCCAGAAAGTTCAAATATTCCTGATCTGGATCAGCAAAAATGATTTTCTCTTTTTTCATATCATTCCCTCTAAATCCTCCTTAAAGCAGACAGAATTCGCAGTCTGCCGCAGCAATTTTATCCCCCTCAAAAACGGCATATGCGTGATTTGGAACAAGCCTCCGCTTATTCAAAAAAGTTCCATTCCGACTGTTTAAGTCCATAATCCACCATTGGTTTTTCTCATAAAACAGCTGAAAGTGTCTTCTGCTCAATGCTTTGCTGTCTGCTATAAAGCCTTGTACCTCTTCTTTTTGTTTTCCGACGACAAAAAAAGGGGCGCTCAGTCTCCATTTTTCATTTTGATTTGATCTGATCCTTTGAAGCACAATTTCTTTTGTGTCTTTTTGATACATTTTATATAGTTTTTCTAACTCTTCTTTGATTTCTTCTTCAAGAATTCGAATTGAGATTGCCTGATCTTTTTGATATACAGGCAAATAGATCATATAGATTTGATGATCATAAAGATTCATATAGATTTTTTCTGTGTTTAATTCCAGCTGTCCAAATTGAAAATACTGATTTTTCTTTAATTGCCAAACAACACATCGGAGCTGTTCCATCACATCATCCCACTGCTCGGCGGTGAGATACTCTGCTGCCTCCTGAAGGGAGACTAGATTGGATGTCTGATAAATCAGTTTTATCTTCCCATCATAAAAAATTTTGTGACATGGAATCAAAAAAGGAAATGAGCTTTTCTTCATCCTGTAATATCCCGCATAGGAAAGATGAACAGAATCTTCCAGCAAATAGGAACAGATCCGTCTGTCGCGATATTCCGACAGTCCCTTCACATTCTCACCTGCTTTCGCTGTTTCTGTTTTTATTATAGTGTCGTTTCGTCACATTGTCAAGTGATTTTTCACTTCCTGTTCTAAAAAAATTTTCATATTTTATAATTTTTTGTTCCTTTTGTCTACTCTATCACATTTGCATCATACTTCCATGATATGTTTTAATTATATTTCCTTATGATTTGCTTTAACGTTCTCCTCACAGGTTAAAAAATGAAAGGATTTTAGTTATGAATTTTGCAAATAATTTAAAACAGCTCCGTCAGGGGCGTCATATGACTCAGGAAGCATTAGCGCGCTATCTCAATGTCACACGTCCTACAATCGCGGGATATGAAACAAAAAATAAACAGCCTGACTATGATAAACTTCAAAAAATCGCAGAATATTTTGAAGTTTCGATTGATTATCTTTTAACAGGAAATGAAACTTCCGTTTTAGTGGAAAATGACAGAGCGCTTGACCCTTCACAGACTATGCTGCTTGAAAAAAATCTTCTTAAATACTTCTCCCAGCTGAGTTCCTCCTCAAAACAGGAACTTGTAAATTTCAGTAAATTTCTATATCTTCAGGAACATAATCGCTTAAAATAATCAAAAAATCCCCGTCGAGGAAATCTCTGCTTATAAAAAGCAAATCTCTGCGACGGGTCTGTTTTTTCTTTATTCTCTGCTGTCATCGATCAGATACAACAGTGCATTGCAGATACAGGCTGCAATATTGCTTCCGCCTTTTCTTCCGCGTGCAACAATATATGGCACATCTGTCTCCATAATCAACTCTTTTGACTGAACAACATTTACGAATCCAACCGGCACTCCAATAATCAGTTCCGGTTTTATTTTTTTCTCTTGAATCAGTTCATACAGACGTACAAGCGCTGTCGGAGCATTTCCGACTGCAAATATGACAGGTCTGTCCAGCTTCGCCGCTTTGTCAATGCACACTGTAGCTCTCGTTGTTCCATTGTTTTTTGCCGCCTGTGCTACATCCTCATCTGACATAAAACAATAGACCTCTCCTCCATATCTTGCGAGTGCTCTTTTGTTAATTCCGGCTTTCGCCATCTGCGTGTCGGTTACAATACACGCTCCCTTTTTAATGGCATCCATTGCTTTTTGTACTGCATGTTCTGAAAAGCACAAATTATCGGCATATTCAAAATCTGCGCTCGTATGAATACATCGCTTTACGATCATCTCCTGCTGGTCTTCAAATGTACGTTCTCCCAGTTCCTGTGTGATAATCTCAAAGCTTCTTTTCTCAATCTCTCTTGGCATTATATTCTCTAATTCTACTTTCATGGATAAAATCCTCCCTTCTCTTGCCCAGACTTTTTTCTCTGTTTTCATATCAAAATTACCATGAATTTTTCTAAAATATTTCTGTTCTCTCTGGATTTTACTCTTCTATTTTTCCCCCAGGATCTGATAAATGCGCTCCATATCAAAATGTTTCCGCAGCTCATCTGCCAGAATATCATATTGTGTCTCTTTGAACTGCTGAAAATCAACGCTTGAAATTTCTTCCGCTTCAATTCCTTTTGCTGCTGCCAATGATCTTACCACTTCCGATGCAACAGCGCCTTTATCAAAAATTCCATGCACATAACTGCCATAAATATTTCCTTTTTGGGCGCCCTCCGTCTTTTGAGCCGACTGTGTATTTGTATCACAGATTTCTGTCAGTCCCTGTTCTCCTTCTTCCAGTTTTGACATTCCCATATGGATTTCATAGCCTTCTAAAGAAATACCGCTCAGCCCCGACAAAATTCCGCCCACAGTCTGAAATTTTCCGGAAACTCTTGTGCGTGTTTTTTCTGCCGCAAAAATCGTATCCATCGGCAGTAATCCCATACCTGCAATCTCTCCGCCTGCTTCCACATGATACGGATCTTGAATGGATTTTCCAAGCATCTGATATCCGCCGCACACGCCGTAAATCACTTTTCCAGCTGAAGCTGCCTTTAAAATTGCCGCCTCTAAACCATTCTGTCTCATCCACAGCAAATCTTCCATTGTATTTTTTGTTCCCGGCAAGATAATCATATCCGGATTTTTCAGCTCCGCTGCTGACTGTACATAGCGCAGAGAAACGCCCTTTATGTTTTCAAATGGATTAAAGTCTGTAAAATTTGAAATTCTCGGAAGACGAATGACTGCAATATCAATCATGCTGACTTCCTGCATATGATCAAAGCGTTCTGTCAGACTGTCTTCATCCTCTACTTCTATATGCAGATACGGCGCAACCCCAACGACTGGAATACCGCATTTTTCTTCCAGCATTTTGATTCCAGGATCTAAAATCGTCTTGTCTCCTCGAAACTTATTGATGATTAGCCCTTTAATCCGTGCTTTTTCTTCTTCCTCAAGAAGCATGATCGTTCCAACCAGCTGTGCGAAAACACCGCCTCGGTCAATATCGCCCACCAGAAGAACAGGGGCGTCTGCCATTTTGGCCATCCCCATATTGACGATATCATCTGCCTTTAAATTGATCTCCGCCGGACTTCCGGCCCCCTCAATCACAATAATTTCATACTCTTCTTCTAACTTATGATAAGCCTTTAAAATATCAGGAATCAGCTTCTTTTTATACGCAAAATAGTCGCGTGCGCTCATATTTCCAATCACTTCTCCATTGACAATCACCTGAGATCCCACATCATTTGTCGGTTTGAGCAAAATCGGATTCATATAGACAGAAGGCTTGATTCCTGCCGCCTCCGCCTGCATGACCTGCGCTCTTCCCATCTCCAGACCTTCCTCTGTGATAAAAGAATTTAAAGCCATATTCTGTGATTTAAACGGGGCAGTCCGATATCCGTCCTGCTTAAAAATTCTGCATAGCCCCGCCGCAATTAAGCTTTTTCCTGCATTTGACATCGTTCCCTGAATCATTATTGACTTCGCCATGATTTTCCTCCCTGTCTTCTGATTTTCCGCCTCTTTATTGCCTCACTGCCTTTTCCAGACATGAAATCAGTTTTTCATTTTCTTCTCGTCTGCGCACTGCAACACGGTAATATCCGTCTGAAAGTCCTTCATAGTTGCTGCAGTCCCGTATCAGAATGCCATATTTTTTACAATGCTGCGCTAAATTTTGGGGACCTTTAAAAAACAGATAATTTGCTTTGGAATCAAATGTTCGGACTCCGATTCGTTCCAGCTCTTTTTTCATCCATCTGCGCTCTTGTCCAATGAACGTTCTCGTCATCCGCACAAATTCTTCTTCATCTAATGCTGCATTTCCCGCCATCTGGGCCGGAACAGAAACATTCCATGGCTGAAGCATCGCTTCCATTTTTTCAATCACACTATAGTCAGAACAGATCCCATATCCCAGTCGAAGACCCGGCATCGCATAAATTTTTGTGAAAGCTTTCAGAATCATCATATTTTTAAATTCTTTTGTCTTTTGGAGCATTGTATACTGATTCGGCTGATCCAGAAATTCATTGAAACATTCATCTAAGACCAAAAAAGCTTTGCACGCCCTGCATTTTTCCAAAATCTGATGCAGAAAGTCACATTCAATCAGATGCCCCGTCGGATTATTCGGATTGCACAAAAATACGAGATCTGTATCTTCTTTTATGGATTCAAGATAAGATTTTTCAAGTAAAAATTCATTGTCTTCTTTCAAAAAATAATGTTCGATCTCGCATCCGGACGCACGGGCTGCCTGCTCATATTCTGCAAATCCCGGTGAGACCACAAGCGCTTTTTTCGGTTTCAAAGCGGATACCACCGCAAAAATCAGTTCTGCTGCGCCGTTTCCAAAAATAAAATATTCCGGCGGAATCTTATTTTTTTCTGCTATCTTCTTTTTTAATTGCCTGCAGGAGACATCTGGATAATTGACAGATGATACTACTCCTTCCCATGCTGCGTCTTTTACGCTCTGCGGCATACCAAACGGATTGATATTCGCTGAAAAATCAATCTCGTACGGTTCGGAATACACATCTCCTCCATGTCTGTGCATATACATTTTCTGTTCCTCCATTACTATTTTATCATCCTTTTTTATCTGAAAAACAGGTGCGACTTCACAATCCCACTGTCATGATAACCAGAAAACGAAGCGCTCCGAACAGCAGTATTGTAAAAAATGAAGTGACATACAGCAACCGGTTTGCCCTTCTGATATCTTCATACTCGACTGCACGAACTGCATCGCCGATCGTCTTTTTCTTGTACAATTTTCCAAAATACCATGCGTCACCTGCCAGCTGTATATGAAGTGCCCCTGCCATCACCGCCTCTGTCTGTGCTGAATTTGGGCTTGCATGATTGTATCGGTCCCTTTTATAAATCCGGTAAGCTTCTTTTGCATCCAATCCTGAAAACACACACGAAAAGATCATCATCCATGCTGAAATTCTCGCCGGAATATAATTCAATATATCGTCAAATTTTGCTGCCGCGCGTCCAAAATACAGATACTTCTCATTTTTATACCCGACCATGGAATCCATCGTATTGACTGCCTTGTAGAAAAAACCAAGCACTGGTCCTCCGATCACCATAAACAGCATCGGAGCTAAAATTCCATCAGAAGTGTTCTCTGCCACCGTTTCTACTGCCGCCTTTGTCACACCTATGTCATCCAGATTTTTTGTATCGCGCCCTACGATCATAGAGACAGCATAGCGACTACCTTCCAGATCATTTTCCTTTAATTTCTGATACACTTTCATGCTCTCATCTCTCAATGCCCGAGTCGCTAAAAGCTGATAGCACATCACCACTTCCAAGGCAAATTTTACAGCTGGGTGGATCAGATATCCTGCATACAAAATTCCTGCCGCCGCTGCCGTCGTGATTCCCGTCGTCAGGATCACAAGAAATACTCCGGCTGTCAATTCCCCTTTCTCTGTCTTTGGAAATAATGATCTGAGCCATCTCTCCAGCAGACTGATCAGATTTCCGACAAGCCGAATCGGATGATACAGCCAATGCGGATCTCCTATTAAAAGATCAAGCAGATATCCCAGTAAAACAGCTGCCAATGTTTCCTTCATCATACTTTGTTTCCTTTCCCAAATTCTACACACGCTCTCAAAAACTGTTCTGGAATTTTTCGATTTGAATAATAATAGAGGTGTGGAAAGCCTGCAATCATCCGGTATTCCCCGTGAATACAGTCCCATCCCCTCTTTCGCAGAGGCTTTTGGGCATAAAAACAGTCCCCGCATGATGTGCTGTCAAAATAGTGAAATTCATGAGCGCATATTTTTCCGGCTTCCATTCCAAACATCTGCTCTTTTCTTGCCTCCAGCTCAATATAGCCGAATCGCCCTAATTTCTCTGTCCTGTATGCTCTGCCTTTGATGACGCCTGCCATCGGCCATGCTTGACCGTCCATATCCTCCATCGTCTCATGAAGATACATAAAGCCGCCGCATTCTGCCATACAAGGCATTCCCGATACGATCGCTTCTTCTATACTTTTTCGCATCTGCACATTTTGACTGAGCTGCCTTGCCGCCAGTTCCGGATATCCTCCATATAAGAGCAGTCCGTTTGCCTCAGACGGCAGCTTTTTGTCGTGAATCGGTGAAAATTCAATCAGCTTTGCCCCCATTTTTCTCAAAAGTTCCAGGTTATCTTCATAGAAAAAACAAAACGCTTCATCTCTCGCAACTGCAATCACAGGCTTCTCTTTCAAACTAGGAATTTCAATCTCGATTTCTTCCAATTCCTCTGCGCCTTCAGCCATCTCGATCAGTTGATCCAGATCCAGTGTCATTTCCAGCTGTGCTGCAAATTCTTTTAATTTTTTATTCAGACTTTCAATTTCCTGCGGCATCACAAGCCCCAGATGGCGGCTCTCCAAAAATAGATTATCCACCTTAGGCACATATCCAAGAACGGATACGCAAAGTTCTTCTTCTATTTTCTTTTTCAGCTGCGGATACATCATAGGAGAAATCTGGTTTAAAATGACGCCGCAAATTCTGCTGTCTTTTCTATATTCTGCAAATCCCTTCAGATATGCTGCTGCTGAAAGACTCATTCCTTTTCCATTTATGATAAAAATCACCGGCGTTTTTGTCACTCTCGCCACATCATAAGCGCTTGCTTTTGTGTCAATTCCGCCTAATCCGTCATAATATCCCATCACGCCTTCAATCACAGAAATATCCGTATCTTTTGCATTTTGCTGCAGTAAATACTGTGTTGTTTTCTCGTCTGTAAAAAAGGTGTCCAGATTTCTTGCCTTTGTTCCGATCACCTTTGCATGAAACATCGGATCAATATAATCTGGACCGCATTTAAACGAAGATACTTTTTTTCCTCTGCTGCAAAGCGCCTGTAAAATTCCACATGTAATCAGCGTCTTGCCGCTCCCGCTTGCTCCGGCTGCAATCAGAATTCTTGGGATTTTCACGCGCATCCACCTCCTGTAAATGAGAAGATAAATACTGGATTTAACCCCATCATCATATGATAAGACGCTACTTTTTTCGATCTTCCGACTGAAGCCTGAACAATTTCTTCCTCGCAAAACGGAAGTTCTTTCAGACACTGCAGCGTCTCCGCAACCGTCTCCACCGCAATCGCATTAACCACTATACGGATTTTCTCATTTTTCTTCAGCAGCGTCTTTAAAATTTCTTTCATATTTCCAGAAGAGCCTCCAATAAAAGCATGGGTCGGCACAGGCAAAGATTCCAGCGCTTCAGGCGCCATCCCTTCTATCACTTCCAGATTGTCTGCCGCAAATTTTCTCTTATTTTCCAGAATCAGGCTGACTGCTTCTTTCTTTTTCTCAATCGCATATACCATTCCATCAGAGGACTGCAAAGCCATCTCTACTGCAACCGATCCTGTCCCTGCTCCAATATCATAGATCACAGAGTCTTTCTGAAGCCGCAGTTTTGACAGTGAAATACTTCGTATTTCTTCTTTCGTCATCGGCGCCCGATCTCTCAGAAAATGATCGTCCGCAATCCCATGCGTGACAACAAATTCTCTTTTTTCTCGTTCCATCAATACGACTGTCAATGGATCAAATTCCATCTTCTGCAGCTGCTCTGGGCTTCCGATTACAATCCGTTCCTGCGGATAGGACAGCGCCTCTCCCACGGAAATTTTTGTATCTTCCATCCCATATTCGATCAGTTTTCTGCACAGATTTGGGATGCCATCTTTTGTCCCGACCAGAGTAAATACTTTGCCATACTCTTTTAATGCGTGAATGGTATTTTGTCCTCTTCCGTGAAGACTCATCAATTTGATATCATCCCATGATGTCTGCAATTTAGCGCAGAAAGCGACAACAGATGAAATTCCTGGACATACCGTCACATGTTCATCTTTCAAAAGATCCATCAATTTTTTTGCGCCGCTGTAAAATCCGGTATCTCCTGACAGTAAGACAGCCACATGTTCATATTCTGGATGTTCTTGAATATACTGACAGATCTCCTCTGGACGGTACTCGCACATCATTGGTTTATGCAGTCCTGAAAATGGTTCCAGCATCCGTTTTGCTCCGATCAAGACGTCTGCCGCATGGATATGGTCTATGGCTTCCATCGTCAGACTTTTTCGGTCTCCCATACCGATCCCTACAAGAGAAATCTGATGATGAACCGTTTTTCCTGTCTCCCGGATCACAAATTGTTTGACCTCTTCCAGAGACATTCCTTTTTCGACAGAAGGACGCCCGATCACGATCGCTTTTGCGCCTGCTTTTTTCGCCGCACGGATTTTTTCTTCAAATCCTCCTGCTTTTCCCGATTCTTTCGTGACAAGATAAGACGCGTCGATCTGACGCATCATGGCAACGTTTAATTCTTCGCTGAACGGTCCCTGCATACAGATCAGATGCTTCCCTTCAAATCCAAGCTCTGCGCATGTCTTTACGACTTCCGGAGTGGAAAGCACTCTCGCGTACAGTCGTTCTCTATATCCGTCTATCGCAGTAAATTTTGCCAGCTCCTTACTGCCTGTCGTAATCAGCACATTTCCTGTCACAGCCTTTAAAAATTGGACAGCCTCCTCCACGGAATCCACAAAAACAGCGTCTTCTTCTTTCTTCAGCTGAACAGAAGAGCGAAGCAGCCGCTGATAAGATACCTTTGCCTGTCCGCACGCCTTTTTGATATTCTCAGATACAAGAACCGCATATGGATGCGTGGCGTCAATCACCAGATGGATATCTTCACGCTCCATCAGTTCTTTCATTTCCTCTTCGGTCAGTCTCCCTGTATGTATTTTGACATAATTGCTCTCTTCAATCAGCTGTTCTCCGTACTCTGTCGCCACACAGACATGGCAGAAAATATTTTGACGTGCCAGATATTGAGCAAGGCTGCGTCCTTCTGTCGTCCCCGCAAAAATCAAAATGTTCATTGATTCGGGCAGGGTTGGAAAACAAAATTCTGTCTTCCAATCCCCGCATCCTCCTTTCTCAGTATGTATATCCTCGTGGCGTCACCATTTTTCCATTGATCTGGCGCGTCTGAGAGTTTCCGACAAAAACTGTTGTAAACATATCTACAGGCGTGTCGCGCAGCTTTCGCAGCGTCATCACTTTTCCTTCTTCTTTTTCACGCCCGATATTGGTCACAATTCCACACACCGTCTCAGGAGATTTGTGTTGCATCATCAAATCACATGCTTTTTGCAGATAGTCATGTCTTTTTTTGCTGGAAGGATTATACAGACAGATTACAAAATCAGCCTCCGAAGCAAGAAGCAGGCGTTTTTCAATTTTTTCCCACGGTGTCATCAGGTCGCTCAGGCTGATCAGCGCAAAATCATGGATCAACGGCGCACCGAGAACGGACGCACCGCCAAGCGCTGCCGTCACACCCGAAATCATTTCTACTTCAATATCAGGATAGCGCTCTCCAATCTCCAGCATCAGTCCAGACATTCCATATACGCCGGCATCTCCACTGCAGATCATTGCTACCGTCTTTCCCTTTTTTGCTTCCTCAAAAGCAAGGATACAGCGATCCACTTCTTTTTTCATCGGTGTTGTCAGAAATTCTTTTCCGGCAAAATGTTCTTTTACTAAATCTACATAAACCGTATATCCGACAATGACATCGCACGCATTTAATGCTTCTGCCGCGCGCATTGTCATCTGTTCATATGCTCCTGGTCCGATTCCTACTACATAAATTTTACTCAAAATTTTACACTCCAATCTTTGATTGCCGCGGCTACCGTCACACCGTCCCCGGCTCTTTTTTTCTGTATCAGCATTCCATTTTCGCTCCCGCATACGGCGCTGCGTTCACATACATTTGAGACCCCTACTGTCTGCTCTACAAATGATGAGGAAGAAAATTCTCCCTCTGCATTTTGTAATTCTTCTTTTGAGAAAACAAAAAATGGCAAATTCCATTCTCTGCAAAACTGCTGAATCCCTTCTTCTTCTTTTTTCAGTTCAATACTGCACACACAGGAAATACTTTCTCTTTCAATCTCCAGTGTATCAAGCATATCGTTTACTGCTCGTTCAATCGTCTCTTTTTTCGTATATTTTCTGCACCCGATTCCAAGCGCTACAATCTTTGGAATCAGATGGAGCGTATGTGAAAATGGTTTTGTCTCTCTCTTGATCGTCACATGAATACCGTCTTCTAGCGCCTCTTCCCCGCTCGGCTGATATTGTTTCAATTCCTGCGGCATCTGCCCTTTCACTGCAAAATCTGACAGAAATCCGACACGTTTTTGATCCAGGAAATCAGCGGCAATCTTTTTTGCCAGCTCCATTTCCTTGATTTCCATTCCATTTTTTACTGCAAACACATCGACAGCCATCTTATGATTCAGATCTGTCGCTGTCGTCACGACAGGCATACTGTGCAGCTCCTCTGCAAGCAGCGCTGTCCATTCGTTTGCGCCTCCAATATGACCTGACAAAAGAGAGATCACAAATTTTCCATGTTCATCAATCACAATCACGGCAGGATCTGTCTTTTTATCACGCACATACGGCGCTATACTGCGCACTGCAATCCCTGTCGCTCCGACAAAGACAAGCAGATCTGCGGCAGAAAAATGATATTTTGTCCACTCTGCGACTGTTTGACTTAAGGGATCAAGCCCTGTCTCTTTCGCATATCTTGCTGTCACACACGCTTCTGTCTCCATTCCCTTTTTTTCCAGAATCGCTGCCGTCTTTTTACAGACTTTTCCTCCATTTCTTGAAAAAGCAATGCAGGCTGCTTTCATTTATTCTGACGCCTCCCTGAATTCTGTGGTAAATGCCGGATGATACAGATCGGAACGGCGGTAATGGCTGTGCGAAACGACATCTCCGATAATCATCAGTGCTGTCTTTGTGATCCCGTTTTCTTTTGCACACTGCGCCAGTGTTCCGACTGTACAGACTACGGACTTTTCATCTTCCCATGTCGCTTTGTATACGATAGCCGCTGGCGTATCTGCTTCATATCCTCCGGCAATCAGTCTCTCGCTTAATTTTTCCAGCATTCCTGTGCTCAAAAATACAACCATTGTCGCACGATGAGCAGCCAGCTTTGCAATTTCTTCTTTTTCCGGAACAGGCGTCCTTCCCGCCATTCTCGTTATAATAACGGTCTGTGACACATCTGGAAGCGTATATTCCAGATTTAATGCAGATGCTGCGCCGCAGAATGAGCTGACGCCTGGACAATAATCATATGAAATCTTTTTTTCATCCAGAATATCCATCTGTTCACGGATTGCCCCGTACAGACATGGATCTCCTGTGTGGAGGCGTACTGTCATCTTCTTTTCTTCCTCTGCCTTTACAATAACTTCAATCACTTCCTCCAAGGTCATATATGCGCTGTTGTAAACTGCACATTCCTCTTTTTTATACTCTAAAAGCTGAGGGTTGACGAGAGAACCGGCATAGATGATGACATCCGCCTGTTCCAAAAATTGTTTTCCTCTTACTGTGATCAGATCTGCCGCTCCTGATCCTGCGCCTACAAAATGTACCATATTATTCTCCCTCCTTTGCAATTACAAGCGAATAGTATCCTGCCGTATCTGGAAAATCCTCTGCTTTGGAAAATATTTTTTCTCCCGGCATTCCGCAGTTTTCGATCATCACTGCATCTGCCTTTTTTTCTTTGAGCAGTTCACGCAGCCGTCCGCTTCTTTTGCCAACTTTCATAAATACTTTTGTGCCTTTTAATTCCATTCCTTCTTCAATCTGATATACAGCCGGAATCACATGCAGTTCTTCTGCCTTTTCTGACAGGCTGATTCCCATTTTTGCCGCAACGGCGCAAAAAGAAGGGATTCCGCTTACAATCTCTGTCTCATATCCCAGTTTCTGAATTTTTTTATGGATATACATATAAGTAGAATAGACCGTAGGATCGCCTAGTGTCAAAAATACGCACTGTTTTCCATCTTTCAGATATTCTGCAGCCTCATTTGCACCTTTTTCATGTGTCTCCTCTAACAGCTCCAGATTTTTCGTCATCGGCATCGCAATTCCTACGATCTCTTTGTCTTCTAATTCCGGAACAGCCTGTACGGTGATCTGGTATGCCACCGTATCTTTCGGATCTGTTCCTGGAACAAATACCACGTCGCTTTCTTTTATCAGGCGCACTGCCTTTAATGTCAGCAGTTCCGGATCGCCCGGTCCGATTCCTAATCCATATAATTTTCCTGCCATATCTTCCTCCTGTTATACTCTATTTTCATTTTTTTCATCTGCCTTTATCCTGTTCAGTAACCTGTCCGCTCCCTCTGTTTTTCCCAAAAATCCATGTTCATTTGAGAAAATCACGGCTTCCGTCTCTATCATGCCATTTGCTCTGTTTTGAAGATAAAATCGGATTTTTTCTGTTACTTTTTTCATCACCGCTTCTGTCTGTCCCGTCTCATTTAAAATCGAAATGGCTTCATCTGTTGTGACAGTGTCAAGCAGTCTTTTTGCAGTCTCCAGAGATGCTCCGGCACGGATTGCATTCGATGCCAAAATCTCTGCACGGCTGTCAGCACAGCGTGAATGTGTATTCATGATTCCGCCTGCCACTTTGATAAATTTTCCGAGATGTGCGACAAACAAAATTCCTTTTATCCCTGATGATACCGCCATATCAATCGTCTCTCCCACATAATTGCTGCACTTCATCGCATGATCCAGATTTAATTCAAGCTGCGACCTGCAAAAATCAGCCCCATAATTTCCCGGAGTGATCAAAAGATACTGTGCTCCGTTTGCTTTCTTCATCTCCATCTCTACACGGATACTTGCAATCAGCGCCTCCTCGCTCATCGGTATCACAATGCCACTCGTCCCAAGAATCGAAATTCCACCCTCGATTCCTAATTTCGGATTAAACGTTTTTTTTGCTATTTTCTCTCCCTCAGGAACGGAAATTTCAACCGAAATGCCTCCTTCATAGTCCATAGCCTCACAGATTTCTTTTAATTCATGCGCAATCATCTCACGAGGCACCCGATTGATCGCTGCATTGCCGACACGTTGTTCCAGCCCTTTTTTCGTGACTCTTCCAACTCCGCTCCCCCCATCGATCGCAATCTTTTTTTCGGGAATTTTTTTTACAGTAGAAAAAATTAAAATTCCATGTGTTGCATCAGGGTCATCTCCTCCATCTTTTCTGACTGCACAGGAAACCTTTTCTCTTTCTATCGAAATCTCTTCAATCTCAAGGCAAAGCGGGATACCTTTTGGCGTCATAAGTTCCACTTCCTGTACTTTATGGCCTGACAAAAGCATCTCTGCTGCTGCCTTTGAGGCTGCTGCCGCACAAGTACCTGTCGTATAGCCATAATGGAGTTTTTTATTATTTTTCAGAATATAAAATTCTTCTAATCCTGTCTTTCTCTTTGCCATATCTGTCTGCCTCGCTTTTCTCATAGACAATTTGTTCTATGTCGCCGCCATGTTTCCATATAACTTTTTATAAGACAAAAAGCGTCGCCGCCAAAAGGCAGACAACGCTTGTGCTTCTTTTTCTTCTTGTCTTTGCACTATTCTCCGGTTGCCGCAGAGCAATATTGCACGAAAGCAAACTGCTTTCCAAAAGCTGATCAGGTATCTGACTGTTACAGTAACGGACTTGTGCAGGATTTCCACCTGACTTCCCTGTTTAAAAATTCAACTCTCGGACAATCTATTTAGATTATAGTAGGTTCTCTTTTCTGTGTCAACCTTTCCTTTCTAGCGGATTCCAACCTCCTGCATCCTCTCTACCAGACGCATGATATTTTCTGTCTCATAGGAATTAAACACATTCGTATTAAACTGATCTGGCTCAATTATTCCATGATACCATGGCTTGGAATTAAAATAATCCTGGAATGCAGAATCTGCAAATTTTCTTCCATGTCTCGCATAGATTTCATTACATGCATACTCTAACAGATTTGTCGGCAGACTGTTGATTTCCTCATCACTCAGATAATGGCTGTCACTTCCCGGCAGAATATAATAGCTTGCCGGATCTGCTGTCTCCGTCTGCGGTGCTGTAGGAGCCTGCATTGGAGATATATATTCCGTCAGTCCTGAATCATCGGTAAACCAGATTGTGTGATTCATCATATTTTCTGTGTCAATTCCTTTGCTCTTCCACATTCTGATTCCTGAAACAATCGGCTCTTTGTCTAAATTTTGAACTGGATCTTCGACAAACATTTTCAGATCAGATAATCCAAAATAATCCAGCTCTTCTTTCACTTTCTTCTCTGCCTGAGCGATCTCTTCCTCTGAAATTTCTGTTTCATTTCCTGAATAATAGCTGATCTGCTGTACACCTTCGGTCATCGCGGCAGTTCCCGGAACACGAGTAAATTGATAATCACGAATCATTGTAATCTGGTTCTGATTCAGCTCATAAATATACAGATCTGAAATACGGCTGCTCAGACTGGCGCTTGCGCTGATATGATATACGCACAGATATTTTCTCTTTATGTATGCTTCCGTATTCTCCCAGATTCCCAATCTGTTTTGTTTATCTGACGGATAATCTAACGTGTCATCATATTTGACAACCTGTCCATTTTGGATTCCATACAGTTCAAAAATAATCTGATTTACAGAATCCGTACCATTATTTTTAAGATAAGTCAAAACCATTTCTTTCTGACCATCTTCATTGACATCACTGAAAACAGCACTCATCACTCCTGCTGCTGATCCGCTGATTATATTTCCGGCATCGTTGACCGTCATTTCTGCTGATGTCATCAGCCCCATGGTTGGAACAAGCTGACTTTGAATATAAAGATAATATTTCATTTCTTCCATACCGGTTGACTCTGGCTGTGTTTCCGGAATCTCATTTTCTGTCTGCGCAATCTCAGGTTCCACTGTGTGTCCGGCTGCCATCACCGTTCTCTCTGTCTCCGCTTCGCTTTCCTGTTTCTCTGTCTCAGACTCTGTCTCTTTTTCACTTTCCTGTTTTTCTGTTTCAGATTTTATCTCTTTTTCAGTCTCCTGTTTTTCTGTTTCAACTGGGGTTATTTTTTCTTCTCCTATATTTAAAATCTCCTGCATCTTACTTATGTCATTATAGGCGGCATAAATCTCATTTTTCTCGTAGATTACAGGAGTACAGGACGAATCATAGATCATCCGCTCATCCTGCGCGCCTGCAATCAGCTTCGATCTCATATTGCCGCCAACCAGTCCCCTCAGTTTCATCTGAAGATCTGGAATCTCTCCATAAGAAGACGTTTCATCTTCATATTCTAAATTCCACTCTCTTATCCCATTCTCTCCATTTTTGGCCTCTACGCTCAGATATGTCTGTACCTCCCCCTGACTCATCCGATAAAGAGTTCCCAGAAATCCCTCCTCCTGAGAGTTGTCTGTTACACTTTGCTGGTAACGACCGATCGGACCGCTCTCATGATAGATCTCTGTCACCATCTCTTTTCCTGTCTGTGCAATGTGTTTTTCTTCAAATACAAGGTCTGCCTCCGCACCATCCCATCGATAAATCTCTTCATTCAATGACTGCTTTCCATCTTTCTCCTGCTCATAAGACAGAAGATAGAATTCTGGAATCTCATCTTTTTCCATGTCTAAAAATATAGTATAACACACACCTGTCTGAGTATCTCCGGGACTATAAAGCCCTGTCTTCTCCTCCTGCATTTCTTTTGCATCGCAAATGCCAAACTCTTTGATCTTTTCTTCCATAACTTCTCCAAATGCTGTTTTTACCTCGTCACTCAAATCCAGCGTCTGCTCTTCTGTGCTGACGATCCACTCATTTTCCGATACGTCTGCATTTTCCTGCGCATTTACGTTTGCTCCCAAAAGGATCAAAGAACAGATCCCTATTGCTGTTTTCCTCTTGTTCCTTTTCATTTTTTCTTCCTCCATGTCTTTTCCTTCATCATATCTTTTTTTGCTGTGTCAGTAAAGTGGTTCTACAAAAAAAGAGCAGTAAAAAACTGCTCTTCTTTCAGATTTGTTTTATCTCCTGTATGCAACATACTGTCTTGGCATTGCAAAACGAGAATAGGAGCTCACCAGACTCGGGTCAATGGCCACATACTGATATGTGGTTACAATTCCTCCCTGCGTCCCCACAAATACAATCTCAGGATCGCTGCGATGTACAAATGTCTGATATCCCTGAGGATTCTGCCCTCCATCTATAAATCCTGCCGTCTTCAGTTTTGCAGAAGCCGAAGCCTGTGTATCACCTATTTTCATCCCGTTGAATACAACTTTTGGATCATTTGTATCAATAATCAGATTATAAAGTCCCTGCGCCATATCAAACTCTGTTCCGACGTAGATTCCCGTATTCTCATTTTCTGCAACGTAATCGAAACCGCTTACATTATACTGTGTCATTCCTCCGATTGCATTTACCAGACGTTTTACCTTTGTAATAGTGGCAGTAGATCCTTCATATCCATTGTCCACATACTGTGTAATCTCTACATTTTTGCTTGAAACCTGTTTTACTGTTGAAAAAGCGCCATATGTAAATGCTCCGTCCGATAACTGCCGATATGCACGGATTCGGAAGTAAGCCGTCTCTCCTGGTTTTATGCTGCCGCTCCAGGACAACGTACTGCCGCTTTGGATTGTCTTTATTTTTTTGTACGTTCCATTTTGCGTATTGCTTTTTTGAATCACATATCCGTTTGCTCCCGGAACACTCTTCCATTTCAGCGTCACCCGATCGCTGCTGTCGAGTGTAATGTTGGTAATCGCAGAAACTCCAAGCACTGCTTTTCCCGCAATCCCCTTCATGTCATATCCGCTCAAGTATAATTGACCGTCGCGTGAACATGTTGCTCTTACGGTATAATAGTATTGTTTTCCTGTTTCCGCTGTTGAGTCGATGCAGAAATATTTCTGCTCTCCCGCAATTCTGCGAATCAGTTTCCAGCCTGTTCCTGCTTCTTTTCTGTAAATACGGTATCCCTGTGCATTTGTCACCGGAGTCCATACTACTTTAATCTGATTATATGCCGCAGAAGCAGCTGATTTTAAAGCCGGAGTTTTCAAGTGCGTGACAGCAGATACTGGATTTGTGCCTTTTGTGCTGTAATATACTTTTCCGTCCACCTTACAGAAAGCCTGAACCGTGTAGGTATATTTTGATCCCGGCTGCAGTTGAATATTGGAATAATAGCTCTGTGACTGACCTGCAACTTTTTTGATTCTCACCCACTGAGTGCTGGCTTCCTCTCTGCGATAGATAATATATCCATCTGCTCCTTCTACAGGTTTCCATGTCACACGGAGCGCTGTTGTCACATCTGTCGGCGCGTTTACTGAGACGATCTTTGGTTCCTGCAGCTTCACTGCCGCATCCGCTTTCTGAACATTTGCAAAGAAAAAGAATGCTGCAAAAAAGCACATAAGCAGGGCTGACTTCAGATATTTTCTATTTTCTTTCATTTTTCCTCCTCATTTCAGAATAGAAAGAAAAGAACTCCTGATCAAAATTCTTTTCTTTCTCTCACAGCACCATTCTCTGTCTGTGTTCTTCTATTCTGTCACTTTTAACCCCTCTGACGTCTATTTCGGCTGCGTCATTGTGCGCCAGCTTTCCATAGCGGACTCTGTTGAAGAAGATAAAACAGAAGCGTACTGTTCCGGGTCTAACTGTATCAGTTTATATCCTTGCATTCTTCCTCCGATAATTCTCGTTCCGATCGCAATAGAGCCATCACGGTAGAGGAATCCGCAGTTAAAGTATGCGCCTGATTCTTCTGGTAATGCTTCAAATCCTTTTGCCTCTAATTTTGTTCTGATGGATGTAAGCGTATCTCCAATACAGATTCCATGCAGTGTGAGTCCTTCGTCTCCTAAATTTTGAATGGTCAGATTCGGATCTGGACCATTTGGATCTGCATAAGGGATATACTGCATCAGAATATCTCCTCCCGCAATCTGAAGCATTCCGCCAAACTGTTCTATTCTCATATTTCCAATCGCATTTGCAAGTCTGACAAGATCGTTTGCAAGTGTATATCGGTCATATCTCATAGGAATATAATCCATAATCTCTATGGACTGTAAAGATGCAGATTTTACTGATGAAAAGCCGCCATAAACAAATTTTCCGTCTACCTGTTTAAAAGCACGCACTTTATAGTAGTATGTAGAACCGCTTGTCACCTGTTTGTCTGTGTATGCAGTGTTGGATATTCCCTGAGCAGTACGGATCTTTTTGTATGTGCCATTCGGTGTGGTGCTTCTCATCACAACATATCCCTGTGCGCCCGGAATCTGTTTCCATATCAGATCTACCTGACCGCCGCTCGCTTTGATAGATGTGATCGCTGATGTTCCAAGCATTGCTTTTCCGGCAATTCCTTTTGTGTTATATCCGCTCAGATACAGTTTGCCGTCGCGTGAACACGTCGCTCTCACTGTGTAATAATACTGTTTTCCGGTCTCTGCTGTTGAATCGATGCAGAAATATTTCTGTTCTCCTGCGATTCTGCGAATTAACTTCCAGCCTGTTCCTGCTTCTTTTCTGTAGATACGGTATCCCTGCGCATTTGTCACCGGAGTCCATACCACTTTAATCTGATTATATGCTGCAGAAGCAGCTGATTTTAATGTAGGAGTCTTTAAGTGTGTAACTGCTGATACCGGCTTTGTACCTTTTGTGCTGTAATATACTTTTCCATCTCTCTTACAGAAAGACTGTACTGTATAAGTATATTTAGAACCTGGCTGCAGCTGAATGTTAGAGTAATAACTCTTTGACTGACCTGCAACTTTTTTGATTC
This sequence comes from Eubacteriales bacterium, assembly GCA_030526005.1. Taxonomy (GTDB): domain Bacteria; phylum Bacillota; class Clostridia; order Lachnospirales; family Lachnospiraceae; genus JAGZHZ01. The sequence continues at coordinate 10,097 of JAUNDP010000010.1, read as the reverse complement.
TCACCCACTGAGAACTTGCCTCATCTTTTCGGTAAATGATATAGCCGTCTGCATTCGGAACAGGTCTCCATGTTACGCGCAGCGCTGTTGTCACGTCTGCCGGCGCATCTACGGATACAATCACAGGTTCCTGTAAAGTAATATCTGCCTTATTCTCTGCGGCATGTACTTTGATTCCTGCCATGCAGATCATGCAAAGTAAACATACATAGAAAATGGATCTTGCCATTTTCCAAAATCTTGCTGTGTTTTCTTTCATTTTCACGCCCTCTTTCTTGATTATTCCCTGATTGAAATTTCTCTTTCAAGGTTCCCTTCATCCCTTCAATTTTTTCTTTCTGTTTTGCGGTAGCTCACACATAAAAATTTTTCTTCCAGTTTTCTGTACTGGTTTTCAAAGAATTTTCTTCAAAAGATCAGCGCCTGTACAGTATTCTGTTTTTTACGGAATGTATGTTTATTATATCACCTTCTCTCTGTTTTTCCAATCATTGTTCTTTATTTTCTGAACCTATTTTTTCATTTTAGGGTCAAAGATAAGGCTTGCCCCATATCCAAACAGTAATGCCGCTGAGATACCGACTGCACTCGCCTGAAAGCCTCCCATGAACAGTCCTAAAATCCCATCTGTCCTGACTGCCTCTTTTACGCCATTCCACAGTAGATTTCCAAATCCGAGAAGAGGAACCGTCGCGCCTGCGCCTGCAAAATCCACAAATGGATCATAAATTCCAATCGCTCCCAGCACTGCCCCTGAGCATACGAGAAGTACCATAATTCTTCCCGGCATCAATTTGGTGCGCTCCATCAAAATCTGTACCAGCACGCAGATCAGACCTCCTACCCAAAACGCATTCAGATATTCCATATTTTCCTCCTCTCAGGCGTGTTCCAGAACAACGCCATATGCAATTCCAGGCACACTTTGTCCTTCATTAAAGCTGACTGTTGAAAGCATGGCGCCTGTAGGCACAAACAATACTCTTTTCCATTTTCCTTTTTCGATTTTCGGCAAGATATAGGAAGCCAGAACAACTGCGGAACACCCGCATCCACTTCCTCCCGAATGCGTATCCTGCGCCTCAGGATCAAATATTTCGATTCCGCAGTCCATATGCTGTTTCTCGATGGAATATCCTTTCTCGTTTAAAAGATCAATCAAGATTTTCTGTCCGATATATCCCAGATCTCCTGTTATAATCTTGTCATAGTCCTCCGGCTTTCTTCCAAAGTCTTCCATATTTTGACAGATGGTATCACATGCTGCCGGCGCCATACATGCTCCCATATTCATAGAATCTTTGATTCCAAAATCTACCACTCTTCCGCCAGTCACCCCTGTAATCCTGATATGCTCAAATTTCCTTGCACCGTTGTTTTTCTTCTCTCCTGCTACCAAAAATGCTCCGCTTCCTGTCACTGTCCATGTTGCCGCAAGAGGTCTTTGGTTCGCATATTCCAATGGATAACGGAACTGTTTTTCTGCGCTTGCAAAATGACTGGAGGTCAAAGCCATCACTGTATCTGCATATCCGGCGCCGACTGCCATCGCTGCTAAAGCAAGAGACTCTCCGCACGTTGAACATGCTCCATACAGCCCAAACATCGGAATGTCCAGCCCACCTGCACCAAATGATGTGGCTGTCAGCTGTCCCAGCAGATCTCCTGAAAAAAGATATCGTATCATTTCCGGCGTCATCCCCGTTTTCTCCAGAACCATCTGCGCCGCTTCTTTCTGCATCTGGCTCTCTGCTTTTTCCCATGTATCTTCTCCAAACTGGGGATCTTCATTTACTCTGTCAAACATCATTCCAAGAGGACCTTCCCCCTCTTTTGCGCCTACCACCGATGACGAGGCAATCAGATACGGTGCTTTGTCAAATTGTATACTTTGCTTTCCTCTCATCTGATTCATCCGACTACCCCCGTTATTCTTAAAAGATAATAGATCAGTCCTAAAAGCCAGCTCACTGAAATTCCATACAAGATCACTGGACCTGCAATCGTAAATATTTTACAGCCAATTCCAAAAACTTGCCCTTCTTTTTTAAATTCAATCGCCGGTGCAGCGACTGAGTTTGCAAAACCGGTAATCGGAACAAGTGCTCCTGCTCCGCCGAACTTTGCAATCGACGGATAGATATTCAATCCAGTCAAAAGAGCGCTGGAAAAGACGAGAATTAAGGAACACCAGCTCCCTGCCGTCTTTTGATCCATTCCCATGTTCTGGGCGATGTGAATGATAATCTGACCGATCACACAGATGATTCCTCCTGTCAGAAATGCTTTTGCCATATTCAAAGGCAAGTTATGTTTTGGAGTCACCTGTTCCACATATGCTTCATACTTCTGCTTTTTCTCTTGTGCAATCTGATTGTCTTCCATCTGCGGCTACTTCCTTTCCTGATTTTTCGATCTCAGTAGATAGTATGCCTCCTATTTTAAAAATGATACACCATTCCTATTTTCTCTTTTTTTCTGCTTTGCGCTGATTGATAAACAAAATGAAAAACAATCCGCTGATTCCCATCAAAATCGGATAAAAACAGTATGGAATAATATCAAACGGTGTCAAAGCAGTCAGACTCGCTGCCGACAAAAGCTGAGCGCCATATGGAATTAATCCCTGTCCCACCGAGGTAAACATATCAATAATTGATGCAGATCTTCTAGGAGCAATCTCAAATTCATCACTGATCTCTTTTGCAATCGGTCCTGCCATTACAATCGCTACTGTATTATTGGCGGTACAAAGATCGACAAGCAGCGCAAGCGCTGCAATCCCCAGCTCTCCTCCTCTTTTTCCTTTAATTCTTTTCTTTATAAAAGAAAGTAAAAACTGGATTCCACCATATTCTTTCACAAGCGCCACAATGCACGCCACAATAATAGAGATCACGGTGATATCATACATACCTGTGATCCCGTCGCCTACTGCCTGAAACATCATATTCGGCTCCATCGCCCCTGTAGCTACCCCTACAATAAGAGACAAGACCGTACCTGTAATCAGAATGCCAAACACATTAAAGCCGCACAGGGCTCCAACTAATACAACCAGATATGGAACAACCTGCCAGATATTATATGTTCCAAGTTCATCCGGCACATATTTCACATCGTTTGTCAACACAAAAAACAGAATGATTGTCACGATTGCAGCCGGCAGTACAATCAGAAAATTTTCCTTAAATTTATCTCGCATCTCGCATCCTTGTGTCTTAACTGCTGCAATCGTCGTATCTGAAATCATGGACAAATTATCGCCAAACATTGCCCCGCACATCACAGCTCCTACACAGATGGCGGATGAAAATCCTGTCTTTTCACTGATTCCCATAGCAATCGGCGCCAGTGCGGCAATCGTTCCCATGGATGTTCCCATAGAGACAGAAATAAAGCAGCCAATCACAAACAATCCTACTACGGCTACATTAGAAGGCAGAATAGACAGCCCTAAAATCACCGTACTGTCTGCTCCCCCGGCTGCTTTTACAGCGCCGGAAAATGCACCTGCTGCCAAAAAAATAAGGCACATTGTGATAATATTTTCATCTCCTGCTCCTTTTGAAATCAATGCCATTTTTTCGTCAAATTTTAATTCTTTATTCTGGAAAAATGCCACCATCAATGCAATCAAAAATCCTACGATTGCCGGCATACTGTAAAAATCGCCTGTGATAATGCCGGACCCCAGAAAGATCACGAGGAATACTGCAATCGGCAAGAGCGCAGATATCCTTCCATTTTCCGGAATTTCTTTCTTTTGTTTTCCCTGTTCCATTTTTTATCCTCTCTTTTCTTTTTTTTCATTGTATCATGAGAAGCTGGATGGAACAATCTTTATTTCATCTGCTTGTTTTACCATCTCATAAAAAAATGAAGCATACTTCCTGTCATTTTCCCAGCTGCCACTGCAATAATTACAAGACTTGTTCCTTTTATCAGCCCAATTCTTCTGAAAAATACCGGAAATACATGGATGACTTCAGCAAGAGCCATAATCCATCCTCCTACATAAATTCCAGAGCAGATCCCAAGCACAGCAAGCCCGATCTGCCCAAAAGGAAGAATCATCGGATAAATCGTGACAAGAGTTCCCCCTATTCCTCCGATTAAAATACAGTTTTCATACAGACGCGTATGCTTTGATGTATGGCTGATTTTGATAAATCTGGATAAAATGCCAAGTCCTACCATCAGAGCGACAACTCCGCCCGCCACCAGACATCCGCCGCAAAATCCAATCCACCCCAAAAGCAGTTTTTCCGCCATCTATGACTTCTCCTTTCTTCCGTCTGTCTCAATCAATGCCGTATTAATATCATCTTCATAAGATCTCATTTCCACTTCTAAAGGCGTAGGGTCTGAACTGATCTTTCTGCGTGCAAAATGATTAAAGAAAATTAAAATGCCAAGTCCGACGCCTATGGAGTAAGACATTTCCAAAATTGTAAATCCGTCTGAAGCTTCCCCTGTAAACTGCTCAAACAGCTGTGCAAATAATTTTGTCAGATCAACGTCATTATTAAATGTCATAATACAGAAAGCTGCGCCAAAAAAAGCCAGCAGACAAACAGCTCCCGTTTTGATCCATTCCCATACAGTACTGGGCTGTTTCGTCTTTTCAACTGTTATGATAAAGTCTGTCTCCCCCAAAGGTTGTATCTGTATATTCGGGAATTTTTCTGCCGCAACTGCAAGTACTTCTACCACAGAATGGACGTAGCGCCCTGGTTTTCCATGACCTCCGCTGTCAAAAGAAAGAACTTTTATTTTATTTTCCAGTTCTTTATCACTACTTGAAATTTCAGCGATTTCTTTTAGAAAAAGTTTGTCTTTTTTTGTCAGGATATTCTGGTCAAATTTCATATAAACAACGGTATTCATCTGGCTCCCTCCTTTTCATATCCTCACAAGCCTTCACAAGAGTTCCTCTCTCTGGCGGCATCTGTCTCTGCTCTGCCATCCAGTATCGTACCATTCCCAATAAGATGACGAGCAACAGAAGCACTAAAATCCCTGCCACAACGGTCTTTTTTCTCATATCATTCTCTCCTTTTCCTGACTTCTCCTGTCGTTTCATGATCGCTTTGTTTCAGACTGTTTTATATTAAATCTATTATTTTCTTTTTTTTGCAAATTATACTTTTCCCCTTTTCATTTCTGTCTGCTGTCTGATTTTTCAGAGAAGAGGAATCTTTTTATCAATAGAAGGAATTTATAAGAATAGCTTTATGCGTATAGAAAAGATGTCTGGGAAAGATATCAGAATGATTTTATGGATATAGGAGAGTGTCTTATAAGTATATAAGAATAGGGAGCATTCTTTCGAATGCTCCCCCACTTTTTTACAAATTTACATTATTCTCTTGTGACTAACGAACAAATTTTGCATCTGCCCATACGGATGATGTATTGCTATAGATGGAGATATCTGGCTGTTCATCTGGAACAGCAACAATTCTTAATTCGCTTGCGCCTTCTACATCTACTACTACTTTTTCCATTGGTGTATCTGCGTGGATTTCTCCTGTAGCAACTTTCAGTTCTCCGTCCACATAGAATTCATAGGATTTAATATAGACCTCTTCATTTGAAAGGTCGCCCTGATCAATTCCTACAAAGGCTTCAAATGTTTTGAATCCCTGATCTTTGATATCAAATACAAATTCACAGGATTTAGCGGAACTGAGTCCTTTGTCAAACTCTTTGATTTCACCATTTTCATCTAACAGAGTGATCTTGGATTTCTTTAAGGAACGATCTCTTCCTACTTCTGCCCATCCGGAAGAAACTTCTTTTGTGACAGGATCTCTTCCGTTTGCAACAGCTGCTGTGTATTCCATATCGCTGGCATATACAACATCTTCTCTTTCCAGATGGATCGTATAAGTCTGATCTTTTCCTGCACTGTTTACTGCATGAACTACTACATCTCCAGGAACTGCTTCCGGCATCTGTACTTCCACATTCACATCATCGCTTACCGGTACTGCTGTGATCTCTGGAAGCTGTCCGTCTGCAAGTTTCACTGTGTATTCATAACGCTCACCGAAGAATTCATTAAAATCGTTTCCAAGGTAGGTATCTTTCATGGATTCTCCATTAATCAGGATATCTCTCACTGTTCCATCGCTGTATACTTTTTTACTGTCTTCTGTTGCAGCTTCTTTTGTGAATCCTGTTACCGGATGGATACGGTATTCATATTCGTAAGAATGATTTGCTCTTACCAGATACTCTTCGTGCGGCCAAGCGCCCCATGTTGTATCTCCTGCAAGTCCCTGCTGAACTTTATTTACTTTAAAGGAAATGCTGTCATCTTTCTGAAGCTCATACGCATGTCTTGTCTCGTTCAGTTCTTTATCTGTATAATGAAGCGCACTAAACTCAAAGTCTTTTGCTGAGCTTACCATCAATCCATTGCCTTCGTCATTTGTAAGTGCAACCCATGTCACACCTGTTCTTGTTCCTGTTTCACCTGGTGTTTCATATGGAATATATAAATCATCTGCTGTTGTCTCATAAATGCCTTTGAATGCACCTGTCTGACGATCAATATAGTTTTCCTGCGGTCCACGTCCAAAATAGGTAACGTTGTTATATTCTGCCGGAACTTTCATTGTAGTTCCTATCAGAGGAATAACATCATAAGAATCTGAAGGCATAATCTGGTTTTCTACTGTAATATCACCGTTTCCATAAATTACATATCCGGTTGCATAAGGTACGCCATTGCCCAGCGTTCCTTTTACGTTGATGCGTGCAACGCCGTCTGTAAGACTTTCTGCTGCAACAGATTCCACTGTACGTTCTTTTCCTGCTGCTTCCCATGTCTTTGAGAAGTTTTCCATAGAAGACGCTCTGTCATTTTCATTTAAAGCACGAATAAAGTTTGGCTCCAGAGGTGCATCCAGCAGTTCATTGTCCTGATATACATAAGAAGTCAGCGCACCGGTCTCTTTATTTACAACTGCTTTAAACTCTGTTCCGGAAACGATATATTCTGCATCACTTTCCTCCACATTCACTGCCTGCAGTGCTGAAAGATCTTCCGCTTTTACCTCTTCCTCGCTTCCATCCAGCTCAATCTGTTCGTCAATCACATGATGACCTGCTTTTGCCCATGTAGTATCCTCTTTCAAAGTAAATGAGCAAGTAAGATGATACTGAGAACCGGGTTTTTTCTCAAATTCCTGAATGGAAAGTGTTACATCTGCTGAGGAAAGTGGTTCCACATTCACTTCTTCTGTACCGCTCTGAATCTCATATCCATCTTCCGTCAATGTCCAGTTGAAGTTGTATTCATTGAGGTTTGTAAATAAGTTTTCATTTGTGATGGTAACCGTATTGTCGCCTTTCCACTCAATCTCGCCATTCTGATAAACTTTCTTGACTTCCAGAAGTTCTGGCTGAACCGTACGATCTGGGAATACAAGACCATTCTGGCAGAAGTTTCCAGAGTTTGGACTATCCATCCAGTCGCCGCCGTAAGCAAAGTATGTCTCCTGATCACGCGGAATCTCTTTGCCGTCTTCAAATGCGAACCATACCGCCGCATCTTCTGCTTCTGTGCGCTCTGCTGCCAGTTCTTCCTCTGTAAGCGCTCTCGGAATCACATGAATATCATCAAATATTCCAGGGAATACATAAGAATCCATATAGGAAACAGATCCTACGACCATATTTCCATTGTCAAAGCTTCCTTCTGGAATCACACAGGCAGCTTCTCCAGCCAGTTTATTGTCAATATAAACTTTTAAATTTGCTCCATCATATACAACTGCTACTTTATGCCATTCATCAAACCAGTTTTCCGGCATTTCTGCAACGATTTCTGTGCCTTCTCCTGCATTTACTGTAACCACAAGAGCTTTTCCGCATGGAGATTCTTCATTAACTTTAGAGTTGATAGAAAGTGTTCCTTCTGCCAGTCCCAAAGTACGCGTGTTCTTTTCAATATTTTCATTCTCTTTTACAGCAAATTCTACTGTAAATGGCCCATTCAGACGTAATTTGTCATTTTCATGGATGTACATTCTTCCAGCCAGACCATTTCCTGAAATACCTTCTGCTTCTTTGTCGCCCCATACTTCATAGCGCAGATCTTTTGTGCTCACTTCCGGATATTCCATAACAGGATCTGTATTTGTGCTGATAGACTGATCAACCCAATCCCAGATGAATCCGCCGGCTAAGTTTGGATATTTGTCAATGACTTCCCAATAGTCAATCAAGTTTCCTACAGAATTGCCCATCGCATGTGCATACTCGCAAAGAATCATCGGCTTTTTGCTATACTTGCCAAAGTATTCAACCGCTGCCGTTCTCGGATACATTTCAGAGTGAATATCTGCATAGTCATTCTCACCTTCATAGTGAGTCAGTCTTGTGCTGTCCAGTTCATGAATCAGATCATTTCCTGCTTCATAGTTTTCACCGGCTGCCGCTTCATTACCCATGGACCAGATAATAACTGACGGATGGTTTTTGTCTCTCTGCACCATGTTTTCAATGCGATATAAAAGCGCTTCTTTCCATTCTTCTCCTGTACCAGGAATGTTCACGCCGGAACTCATCAGTCCATGTGATTCATTGTTTGTCTCATCGAGAACATACAGACCATATTCATCGCACAATTCATAGAAGCGAGGATCGTTCGGATAGTGAGAAGTACGAACCGCATTCAGGTTATGCTGTTTCATCAGTTCCAGATCTTTTCGCATCATCTCTTCTGTCGGAACACGTCCAAGCTCCGGATCAATCTCATGGCGGTTTGCTCCGCGCAGGCTGACTGGCTGTCCGTTTACCAGAATTCTGGCATCTGTCGTATCTTTATCTGCGATTTCGATCTCACGGAATCCGATCTTGATTGCAGTTGCTTCCACTTCTTTTTCTCCATCATAGAGACATAAACTTAATGTATACAAATTCGGTTTTTCAGCAGACCATTTTTCAGGATTTTCCACATGACCTTTTAATGTAACCTCTGCTTCTTCTCCCTCAAATGCAACAGCTGCTTCCAGACCTTCTACCTTTACTTCATTTCCTTCTGCATCAAAGAGCTGTGCCTTTACTTTATAGTCTGCACCTTCCACATCTTTAAATTTACGAAGGGAAGTTTCAACGCTTAATTCTGCATCTTTATATTCTTCATCCAGATCGGTCTCTACTTTAAAGTCACGGATCTCGGCTGCATCTTTGCTTGTCAGATATACGTCACGGAAAATACCCGGCAGGCGGAGGAAATCCTGATCCTCTAACCAGCTGCCGTCGCACCAGCGGTAAACCTGTACCGCAATTGTATTTTCACCTTCCTGAAGGTACGGCGTGATATCGAACTCAGCGCGTGTAAAGGAGTCCTCGCTGTATCCAACCGGATGTCCGTTTACCCAGAGATAAAATGCAGATTCAACAGCTTCAAAGTTTAAAAATACTTCACGATCTTTCCATTCTTCATCAAGCTGGAATGTTTTGCGGTATGTTCCTACTGTATTGCCTTTTTTCATTGCCTCTCCCGGCTCTAAATTTTCTGTGTTTGACCATGGATATGCAGTGTTTGTATACATTGGATTTTCATACTTAAAGGTGCCGTCTTCGTTTTTCACAACGTTCCAGTTGCTCGGAACCTGAATATCATCCCATGTGCTGTCATCAAAATCAGGTGCCTGAAAATCGACTGGCTTTTCATCCAGCGTTTTTGCAAAATTAAATTTCCACGTTCCATTTAACAGCTGATAATATTTGCTGTCTTCTTTTTTCATCGCTTTCGCTGCTTCTACTGAATCATAAGGATAAAAAGTAGCTCGCGGGCGTTCTTTATTTACCTCTGAAATCTCTGGATGTCCATCCCATTCATCTCCGGTAATCTCTACTGGCGCTGTTTCTGCTGCAAGAGTTTCCATGTTTGGAAAGCTCATTGCCATAGCCGCTGTCATGATTGATACGCCTGCAACTAATTTTTTCTTATTCATCGCGTTACCTCCTTGTTGTTATAATAGTTGTTTTTTCTCCATATCATCGGTTCTATTTTAATCAATCTATCATTTTTTTCATTACTATTATTTTTTTATTTTTGCAAATTCCACTATTTT
>JAUNDP010000041.1 GCA_030526005.1 Eubacteriales bacterium | reverse complement strand
TGGCGGCGCTTCTTTCTCCACGCTTCTGTTCTGGCTTTCTTAGGCATTAACCTTCCCCCAATCTATAATTCTTCTGAGGTATGGATCTGCACCATACTTACCTTCAAGATATTGTTTATCAAATTTGGCATCTTTACGAACAGACTCGCCTTTCTCATTTTTAAATTCTACAAGAGAATATAATTTTGAATTCTGTGCATTGCCCTTCGCCACAAACCAGATTTCATCTCTTCGAAACACTTCACTATTCATCGTAGATAAATCATGGGATGTAAATATCAATTGTGCTTTCTTCTTATTGATGCTCATATCATTGAACATCATAATTAAGTGACGTAATAACACAGGATGAATTTTAGCATCCAATTCATCAATTACCAGTGTAGTTCCGGATAATAAACTGTCAGCGATAAATGGCATCAGACCAAATAATTTCTTCGTACCGCTGGATTCTTCAAGCAAATTCAGCTCTGCTTCATATCCTTCAACCATGTGTTTTGTATACACGTCAATTCGATTGTTTTCATCTTCCACTACTCGGAAATCCACAATATCCAAATCCATTTCCTGAATCATATCCAGCATTAACTGCTTTACATCCTCCGAATTTGACACCGCCATGCGGAGTTCTTCGATTGGATTTCCGTAGTTCAAGAAATCAATGCCATACTCAAACCATTCTAAAACATCCTTCACCACCTCATTTTTCTTATAGGTGATTCCTAAATAGGATAACAATGGCAATGTCGCAGAAAGTTCATCACTGATTTTTAATTTTGCAAATACTCCCTTTAATGTGGTTTCTTCTGCAGTTCGTTCAAAAAGGGCTGAACGTCTTCCAGTCTCCAACTTCACACGATCAAGACATTCATAGACAACAACTTCTCTTTTCACATGAAGAATATATCTATATTCTGCCAGTTCTGTCCGGAAGAAAACTTCAAATTCTGTCGGTTCGTTTTTCATTTCTTCTGAAAATGCAAATGGCTCAATCAGTAATCTTTTCTGAAGAAAAACACGCTCTTCGTTATCTCCTGTTGCATACAGCGGACGCAGCACTTTCGCCGCCACAGTATGCAATGCTTCCAATACATTTGATTTTCCACCGCCATTTGGACCATAGATTGCAGAAACCGGTAAGAACTGTTCTCCATTTTTATCTCTGATTACTTTATCTTCATGCTCCGAAATAGCTGCAGCCTGCATATCAAAAGTCATCTCATCTCGTATACTCTTATAATTCTTGACTGTAAATTGACATAACATACTGTTACCTCCAATTCAGATTTTCTCTTCTATACCCTTTATTATACTCTGATTTAAATTTTTGTAAACAGTATTTGAGATTTTTCCTCATATATTAACTTGTAATTTCATTTCCCCTTTCTTAATGGTCAATAAACATAAACCAAAATATAAGCCTCCATCTAATACCACCTTGTTTAAATCTTGTTTTTTCTTGTTTAAAAGCTTGTCTAGACCTTGACTAAATCTTGTCTAAAGCTTGGATAGACCTTGGATAAGCTTGGATAAAATTCGAATTCCTTGGATAAATCATATTCAAGCTCTATTTTTTATCCTGCTTCTCCTCTTCCGCACTCTTATCAGCCGCTTCCTGCATAGCTCGTTCTACTTTCTTCATATTCGCCTCAATAAATACTTTCAATATGTAATCGGCGGTCACTTCCGCAGTATTCGGATTATGAAAACGATAATTCAGTTTCTGTCTCTTCATAGCGGCGCTCCCACCTCCCTTTTCTCTTTGTCCATTACTATGAAAACATCTATTGAAATAGTCCTAAACATTCAACAACGTCTTTACCTCTTGAACTTTATCTCTGGCAATCTTCGCTCTCCGGCTAGTCCCCTCCACTTTTACCGGAACACACATCCCCAATATCCGATCGTAAATTCTTTTCTTATCCACATCTGTTTCGCCCTTTATTTTTCCCAATGGTAAATTGGTTGTCACAATCAATGGCTTTCCTGAACAGCAGCGATTGTCTATTACACCAAAAACATTTTCCATCGCATATGCGCTGCTTCGTTCTGCACCCAAATCATCGATAATCAAAAGTTCATATCGCATCAATGCTCTGATATATTCCGCCTTATCCTCCACCGAAAATAGTTCATTCAAAATCATATTAAAATTCGTCATCTTGACCGTTACTTCTTGCTCCAGTAAAGCATTCGCGATACAACTAGCAATATAACTCTTCCCCGTTCCCACCGGTCCCCACAATAAATACCCCACATGCCTCTTCTTCATCTCGTCCCAATTACAAACATAGTCTTCTGCAATTTTCATAACCGGATTATCTTTGTCCCCGTTCTGAAATGTCCAGCTTAACATCGCTTTTTCCTCAAAACAAATACGCCGATTTCTTTCTACTAATTCCCGGTGTTCCTTTTCCTTTTGATACTTTTCCTCTTCCTCACGAACTTTCCGCTCACATGCACATTGCCTCGGATGTTTCCCACCCTTCATAATAGAATTTTGCGGATAAAATGCTTCTAAAGCTTCTCCACACACAGTGCAGTGTAACAATCCGTCCTCTCCATAAAATGACTTCTTCTCATCTATCCCAGACTCTCCTCCTCTCCACAATCGTAATCTGACTCAATAAAATAATTCCTCCTCGGAATATCTTGCCCCTTTACTCTCCTTTTCTTACTTCTATTATTTTGTTCTATTCCTTTACTAGGCGGTGCGTTTCCACCTTCCACAAAGACAGTTTTCCGTCTGATTGGCGGTCGGCTTTCCACCTCTTCGGAGGACACATTACCGTCCGTCTGTAAATCAACTTCAACAAAATCTTTTTCCGGTACTAAAACGTACAAATGCTTTGGTCTGGAAAATCCTCCAAACTTCCTACACAACAATCCTGCTTTCTCCAATTCTTGCAATGCCTTCTTCACAGACATCTGGCACTTTCCCAGCTTTTGAGATAACTCCTCGATAGGAAATACACTATATACTCTCCCTTGTTCATCCACCCATTGATTCTTTCTGGAAATCCTCGCTCTGTCATACAATAGACAATACACAATACGCGCATTTTGACTAAGTGATATCTTCAATAAAAATTGGGGAAATTGATAATATAGCAGTTGTTCTTCTGTATCTTTCATATAAGTAAATCTCATTGCCCGAATCCCTCCTTCTCTGCTCATATTCCGAATCTCACTCCAATTCTTTAAGCGTTTTGAATATCTCTTTATATAACGAAAGGAAAACGAACTCTTTTACAGGGTCAAGCTCCATATTTCTTTTATTTTTTCAGAGCAAGATCCACCCATGTTTAACATTATCGATTTTCTCTCCATGTCATCCCATGAGTTTCTTCTTGCTGAGGACACCCCAGACCCATCAACATATCTTAGCTTTTACCAAAATGTAAAAGCAGAACTTCGTGAAAGCTGGCATAAAAAACAAAAACAGCCATACGATTTCATCTCCGAAATCATATAACTGTATTTATCCAAAAATATATAATTCTTGTTGCGAAGCCAATTAGCGGGTATGGGAATGCTCCCCATCAAGGGAATACTCCGGATAAGAATATGCAAGTAATTGCGATATGGTAATACCGGGGTGGATCTTGCTCTATTCTCTAGGCTCTAAATATGTAATTGGATTCTGTGCGCTCTGATTCACTTTCAAGCTAGCAATGGATTTATACAAATAAAACTTTTCTGCTTCGTCCATTAACTCATGATTCTCAAATCCTTCATCTACAAAAAACACTCTGTTCTCCGTTTTCGAAGTCAACTGTGTAACATGCTTTGGCAATTTTTCTAATGCTTCTTTACACACATACCACGTTGTCGGTTTATATACCGCAACTATTAACGAATTATAAACTCCAAAAACATAGTCTACTTTCTTCACACGTTCTAGCGATGCTCTCCAAATACCACGTACCGAATCATACAGAACATCTTCCGTCATTCCTTTTTGATAAAGTTTATTTATCTTGATAATCATTACTTTGTGCCGAATATCTGACTCCTGTAACTCTTCTGCTCCATAGATCTTTTCAAAATCATCTACTGTCAAAGCCTCCGCTGAATGATGTCCTGCAACAATATTTGTTAACCGGGTATCTTCAACATAATTAAACGCATTAATGCCGCTTCTGCTGCAAATGCTTCCGATTCTGCCAGATTACAGTTAATAATAACTTTTTCAACTTCCAAGCCAGCTGCTTTAATCTCTATTATCCTCTTTAATTTCAACTTTTCGCTCTCAGGATTTCCCTGACTTTCCAATTCATGTTCAAAAACTCGATTTCCGGTTCCCTTGCCAATATAAAACATTTTCCTATTCCTAGGATCAATCAGACCATAGACATAATAATCTCCAAGTGATAATAAACTTTTAAAATTTCTCCACATTCTTCTCCTTCTTATTCGCATTCAGCCATTATCTTACCCTGCAATAAGATATATGTTCTTATCATCAAAACAAATCCTGTCCGTATGATTATAAATCTGAATCATATCTTCCATTTTATCCATAAAGACACCCGTTCCTGGATTATGGAGAGCTGCAAATACTTCCAGTATGTTCTTCTGCATATCCTGAGCATTTTCTTTCAAATGTGCTCCTCCATCTTGTAAAAACTCATCCACTTGTCCTTCTTTTACAACTGGAATACTTCCTATAAACTTTCCTACTGCCTTACTTGCAACACCAATACCTTTCATAACATTTGCTTCTACAGATTCTGAAGTCATTTTCTCAAGATACATGGAACATTCTGTGAATAAATCTCTGTATTCCAATGAAAATTTCTTAATCTCTGTCTTTACATCCGAAATATATGCCTCTTTGAAATTACCACTAAGCATAATTTCAATTAATGACGCCATAGAAAAAGTATATAGCGACAATCTGTAATATTTGAATTTCTTCTGTAAATCATTTAAAGTTGATTTTACTTTTGCTTGCGCAACAATCATTTTTTTAGAATCTAGTAATTCTGCAACCTTCTTTTTATATGAAAGCATATTCTTTCTGGCTGTTCTTTGAATATCCAACACCATCTTATGATTGCTTGCAATAAAATGCTCATTATTCCAATTATACTTATATGTAGTAATCATCTTTGACAGAATCTCGACATCTGCTTCAATCTCTGATTCTTTCTCAATTTCAAGGAATGACAGAATCTGCTTCTGCTTTTCCTCTATACCTTTTAACTGTTGCTCTATTGCAAACAACGCTACTGCCATCATCATTATTGCCGGATCAATAGGCATTACCGCAGTACTGGTAGTTGAAAGCGGCTCTGCTACTTGAAGCTGTGCAAATTTCGATGACCCATCTGCAGTCTTGAATGCTCCCCAAAAATTGCCATTCTTGGCCATCTTTAATGTATCTCCTACTCCTGCATTCGCAAGCTGATATAAGCCCTGAGTATTAAATGTTGTTGTTTGTGTTACTGTTCTTAAAGCCGGAATTAAAGACGCTACTCCAGTTCCTAATAAAGCTAGTTCAGCAATCGGCACACTAAGTGTTTTAGTATTTGCAATTTTTTTCGTGCATCCAGCAACATTTCTTCTGTCATCTCAGCTAAATCACGGCATTCTCTCACTATTTCATTATTCTGTTCTGTAACTATATCTCTGTCAGCATTAAATTTTATTATATCGCTCATAGGCACCTCCTCCAATATTCTTCTTAATATCTTTTGTAAAATTCGCAAAAAATCTTATTTATCTCCCTAAACCTGATAATAACCAATTAGATTATATCACGCTTCTTCCTAACAACATATCACCTATAAATAAAAGACTCACTACAACATTTTCACTCACAGCCATACTTTTCTACTCTTACGTATTTCCCCATGCAAAAAGCCCGGTCATCACCGAGCTTTTTCATCATAGATTTGATTCTACGAAATCATCTCCTCCCACCAAATCCCCCTTATATACATTACTTTTTATCCCTTTTATCTTACCACATACACAACCTTCACAAAAACATCTCTTTTGTTACATCTATGTGTTTGGTCATTCCTGTTTGGAACTGTTTTTCCACTTTTTTATGCCTTTCGTCATTTTCCATCAATATAGTTTCATCGTTAATTTCAAGATGAAAATAGTCTCCGATTGTTTTATCATAACCGTATACCATATTGGGAACTCGTCCCTTTTCTGCATTTAATTTTTTTCCAAATTTCACTCGCTTAGAAGTATTCGCACTTTCCTCTTGAGCTAATGCGCCAAAGATCGTGAGAACAAATTCACTGTTTCCCATACTCGTCATATTTGCATTCAAAAATTGTGTCTCTATTCCCAATGCTTTTAACTTTCGGACATTCTGCAAAAAATCCACTGTATTTCTGGCAAAACGGGAAATATCTTTTACAATGACCAGTTCAAATATCCCTTTTTCCGCATCTGCCATCATGTGAAGAAACTCTTTACGGTTTTTAATACTCGTTCCGGAAATCCCCTCATCGGCATACAGCCTTACTAAAAGATCACCTGTGCGTTTCGTATATTCGGAAAAAAATTGCTTCTGTGTTTCCAAACTGTTGAGTTGATCTGCTTTATCAGTAGAGACACGACAATATGCTGCTATCTTCATAACATACCTCTTGGTCAAAATTTTATTATCTGTTACATCTATGTTCATTCTATCCGCCTGTTATTTTCCGCCACATTGATTTGCTTCCAAATCATTCTCTGCGGCCTCCTGCATCACTCGCTCCACCTTTTTTTCATTTCCTTCCACCAAAACTTTCAATATATAATCGGCGGCAGCTTCTATCGCATTTGGATTATGAAACCGATAATTTAATTTTTGCCTTGCCACGATAAATAACTACCTCCCTTCTGTACTCTTTGTCCATTTCTATGAATTTTTCAGAATAAATAGTCCAATACATTCCGTATTTCTTTCATGCTCTAAATTTTATCTGTCACAAATCTTTAAAGAATAAACTCCATTACAAAAAAGATTGACTTCTCTATTTAACAGGTCTATAATCTAACTAGGTTAGATAAAAAGGAGATTCTAATGGCTACGAAAACACAAATTGAAATGATTTTCAATAAAATAGCAGATGCTATACCAGTAGACTTTGTTAATGGTTTTAATGAAGTGCAATCTGGAATGTTAGCTGTACTCAGATTTTTAGATGAATGCGGCGGTGAAGCTACAGCCGGTCAAATCAGTCAGGCATTGAATATAAGTACAGCGCGGGTTTCTGTTCTTTTAAGAAAATTAACGGATAAAAAGCTTATTACAAAAGAAAAAGATCTTATGGATGGTCGTATCACTCTTGTAAAATTTACAGAACTAGGCAAAATAACGATTTCAAAAATTAAAGAAAATATTTACAGACAGATCAATGCCATTATTGATGTTGTCGGTGAAGAAAGACTTTTGGAATTCATTACTGTTTCTACTGAAATTAAAGCCGTTTTGGAACAAATGTCTTCTCCAAAGTTATATTAGTCTATTTTATTGTCTTTTATCTAACTAGGTTAGTTTTTAGTTAGATATTTATCTGACCACTACAATTATTTAACGGGAGAATAATAAAAATGCTTGAACTAAAAGATATCAAAAAAGATTATCCAGCAGGCGATGGTATTGTACATGCCTTAAAGGGAATTGATTTAAAATTTCGTTCAAATGAATTTGTTTCTATTCTCGGACCTTCTGGATGCGGCAAAACAACTATGCTGAATATCATTGGCGGACTGGATCAATATACAAGCGGCGATCTGATCATCAACGGACGCTCTACCAAAAATTTTAAAGACAGAGATTGGGACAGTTACAGAAACCATTCGATCGGTTTTGTATTTCAAAGTTATAATTTAATCTCGCATCAGACGGTATTACAAAATGTCGAATTAGCGCTTACTCTTTCCGGGGTATCGAAAAGCGAACGAAAAAGCCGGGCGATAGCGGCTCTGGAAGAAGTAGGTCTTGGAAATCAGCTGAAGAAGAAGCCAAGTGAAATGTCTGGAGGTCAAATGTAGCGTGTTGCTATCGCCAGAGCGTTAGTAAATAATCCTGACATCATTCTGGCAGATGAACCGACCGGCGCGCTTGATACAGAGACAAGCGTTCAGGTTATGGATATTCTGAAAAAAATAGCAAAAGACCGATTAGTTATCATGGTGACTCATAATCCTGATCTTGCCGAGACATACTCCACCAGAATCATAAAAATTCTTGATGGTATGATTACTTGTGATACTTCTCCGCTAACGGATGAAGAAATTCGGGCTGAAAGAATTAATTCCATACTAAATAATCATGAAACAGCCAAGCTTCCCTCGATGTCCATAAGAACTTCGTTTTCCTTATCATTAAAAAACTTACTGACAAAGAAAAGCCGCACCATATTAACTTCTTTTGCAGGAAGTATCGGTATTATCGGAATCGCATTAATCATAGCTATTTCACAGGGTTTATCTGGTTACATCAATTCCATTCAAGAAGAAACGCTTTCTTCTTATCCTTTGACTATTCAAAGATCAGAGGCAGATATGTCTTCTATCATGCAGACTTTTATGGGAATGAAAAGCGATACGGTAAATCATGAAAAAGATGCTGTTTATACAAAACCTGCCATTTATAATATGATGAATGCCATGAATACTCTTGAAGAAAAAGAAAATGATCTGGAATCTTTTAAGGAATATATCGAATTTAAAATAACTGATAAAGATAGCCCATTGTATCATGCCGTTAACAGTATCCAATATGGCTATGATCTTGATCTTCAAGTTTATACTGAAACAGTAGATGATGTCATCCTGAAATCAGATACCCAGGAACTCTTTTCCGATTTACTTATGGAATATGCCGATGTCGATATCGATTCTATGATGGGAATGCTGGATGACAGCTCTCTTGGAATCGATTCTTCCTCCATGCTTTCTGCCGGTACAGGAATGAATATGAACTTATGGCAGGAAATGCTTCCTGGAAAAGATGGAGAAACAGTCAGTGATCTTTTAAAAAACCAGTATGACCTTGTATATGGAGAATGGCCTGAGGAATATGACGAGATCGTACTTGTACTGGACAACAATAATGAATTAGATGATATGACATTGTATGCGCTTGGGCTGGAATCGAAAGAGGAAGCTGCTGAAATCATAAAGGCTTCTTTGAATAAAGAAGAAATTCAGACAAATGACAGCAAATGGTCCTATGAAGAAATCTGTAATATGAGTTTCCGAACCGTGCTCAATTCCGATTGTTACAGCTATGATGAATCCACCGGGCTTTATTCCGATTTACGAGATTCTGCTGCCGGTATGCGCTATCTATATGACAATGGAATTCCTTTAAAAGTAACGGGAATCATTCGACCGAATGAAAATACATCGTCTACCATCCTTTCCGGAACAATCGGTTATACCAGCAAACTGACGGAATATGTTATAGAACACGCCAAAGATTCAGAAGTAATCAAATCCCAGCTTGCTGATCAGACAAAAGATGTGATAACCGGACTTCCTTTTAAATCAACTACAGGAAGTTTAACAGATTCTGAAAAAGAAAGTAAATTTAAGGAATATATCAGCCAGATGGACGAAGCTCAAAAAGCTGAGATGTACATCAAAATCAAAGGTGTTCCTGCACAGGAGCAGGTGACAGCAAATGTAGAACAAATCATGAGTAATCTGACTCGTGAAGAAATAGAAAATAATATGCTTCAGGCGCTTACAGAAGAGATGAAAATGAACGAATCCGATGTCCGCGACTATCTGGCAAGTATGAGCGATGAGGAAATCAAAGAGTTATTTGCTGAAATGACTGAGGAACAAATAAAAGCAGAATTTGCTGCACAGGCAGAAGCAGAACTATCTTACGCAGATCCTGCAACTTTAGCTTATACTCTTGAGTCCGAACTTCCTTCCTATACCACGGAACAATATGCTCAATATTATGATGAACTGATCGTTTTTTCCGAAAATACATATGATGAAAATCTGACTGCTATGGGCTATCTCGATTTAAACAGTCCTTCTTCTATCAACATTTATTCTTCTTCTTTTGAAAATAAAGATCTGATTGAAGATGCCATCGCAGAATATAACAAAGGTGTTGATGAAATATATAAAATTAAATATACAGACTATGTAGGAATTATGATGTCTTCTATTTCTACTATCATCAATGCCATCACATATGTATTGATTGCATTTGTGGCAATTTCTCTTATTGTTTCATCCATTATGATCGCTGTGATTACTTTGATTTCTGTTCAGGAGAGAACAAAAGAGATTGGTATTCTTCGTGCTATTGGCGCTTCCAAAAAGAATGTATCGAATATGTTCAATGCGGAAACCGTAATCATCGGTTTTTCATCTGGAATATTGGGAGTGATCATCACATACTTACTTTGTATTCCAATCAACAATATCATTCATGATTTATCCGGTATCTCCGACTTAAATGCGTATTTACCTTTAAACGCTGCTGCTGTACTTATTTTGATCAGCATTCTCCTTACATTGATCTCAGGAATCATTCCAGCCAAAAGCGCTGCAAGTAAAGATCCTGTGGTAGCCTTAAGATCAGAGTAAAAATAAGAGAGCTGATTTGCATTACAGCCAGAAAAACAGGCGAAAAAATGGCGCTGGAATTTTTGTTCCAGCGCCGTTTTCCATTTCTATATTTCTATGCTTCGCTATTTCTATATCTCAGATACATTCTTTTTATAAATTTATTAAATATAACTGTTTCATCTGGCTGTTTTCTGTCCCCTATATCAGCTGATCTTTTTTAATCTGTGATAAAATTGCCGGATCTTTTATCGCTGTATCCTCTGCCAGCATAATTACCTTTGATAAGATCTGTGCGGTCAGCGGGTCCTCGTCCAGAAATGGCAAATATACTTTTCCTCTATGACCGCTCCATATCGGAATCATCTGGACTGCGCTTCCGGCTTTCTGATGAACCATTCCGCTCCCAAGATGTACGCTGTAATCATTATATTTTCCCGCAATATGTACAAAATTTCCTTCTATCTGGACATTTGTAAGTTTCATCAACTGGCAGGTACATAAAACGATCGCCTTTCTCAAGTCGATGGTGGAAGTTGAGGTGACCGGATCTACTCCGCCGACAAACGCAAGGCTGACAGCCAGATCCACATCCCGCATCGCTTCCGAGAACAGCACATCATCCAGTGCTCTGATCTGCAATGGTTTTCCTGTCTTTCGCTCTGAAAATTCAACATAATCAATACTCGGCGCTTCGATGTCGCCTGGTGAAAACCAGTCCGCATCGGCAAATAAATGGACAACTACATCCTGTTTATAGTACACTTTTTCCAGTCCATCTTCATAGGAAACATTCCATCCACGATTTTTCAAAGCTCCGGCTGCCTGTCTTGTCTGAATCTGATAACCGGTATATCGTTTCGTATATTCCTGCTCCTCTTCCTCATCCAATTTTAAATATAATTCCCGAAATACTTGTTTAAACGGCTGAACGATCTGCTCTTCAAAAAGATAGTTCTGAAATTTTTTTAATACTTGATGATGATACAAGTCAAACGCATGGGCGATCCGTATCGTTCCTGTACATTTTTCTTTTTTATCGCCCATCACAAGACAGCCATCCTGATAAAATCCGATAAAACCATTGCAGATCATCACAAGACGCCGGATTATCGGACCGGCTGCGATGTGGTTCGCCATAGTCTCTATCTCTTCACAGCTGTATTCTGTCCGTTCTTCCATCGCCTTTTCCAGCATACTGCATGTGCGCTGATACTGCTGTTTCAAATGAGTATGTGCATCTTTCAAACGAATCACATACTCATGATGTTTCAAACGCGCCGGAATATTCTTTAATTTCTTTCCATTCCTGAAGATGCAAATATCCGTCTGTCCATTCTCATCTGCCGCAATAAAAAGTTCAACATCTTCCACCGTCTTCGGTTCAAAAACATCTCGATACTGATTCGCCGCCTCGCTTTCCATCCTCAAGATCAGTCGGTCTGCCGTATCAAAATGTGCATTTCTTGCCAGATTCATCAATGCAATCTCACAAGATCGCTTTTCACTTGCCTGACGCTGCGCGCCAAATGCTTTCGATTCTTTCAAAAACTGCTGGACATATAAATATCGCTCCATTAAATCCTTTTCATCCTCAATCGGAACGATACAATATGCATTTAACGCATCTTTGTTTCTTTTTTCAGATGCTTGTTTTAGATATTCTTCTTTGCTGCATTTCCCCATACACGCATCCATATACTTCCTTGCTCTTATGTGAAAGTTGTTGTCACACAACAATTTTGCGGCATCATACAGTACTTTTATTCGTTTTTCGCCAAGCTTTTTATAGATCGTCCGGCACCATTCCATGTCAAATGCCCCGTCATTTAAATCTGCCGGATCTAAATCAGTATAGTGAGCAATCTCTGCTTTTTTCTGCTCTGAATGATCCTGCTTCATATGTGCGATAAAATAATAACACGCTTCTTTAAAGCCATCCCATTCCAGCGCTTCATTTATAAAATCAATCCATTGCGGCGCTATCATCGCTGTCTCCACGAGACGTTTTTCAGAGATTTTCGCTTTCTTCAGCTCCTCTGCTGAATCTGTCGGCAATGGATAACATCTGCGGATCAAGTTTCCAAACACCGTCTGTCTGTCCTGTTCAAAAGACGCTCTTTTTATATCCTCTCCTTCCAATATCTTTAATGCGATCAATAAATATTTCACTCCACGGACAACCGCCAGCCGTTCCACTTCTTCTGTGATACAGCTCTTTTCATTTAAACGGGATGTTTCCATCTGAATCAATGTATCATTTATTTTATCTAACGTTTCCCGCAGATAGCGACACGATTCTGCATTTTCTTTCGGCAGTTCCAGATGCGGTTTTCCATATACGCCTCTTTTTTCAAAATATGCTGCGCTGAATGCTTCATAAAGCATATTGCTGTTTTCATAATAATAATGAGAAGTAATCACTTTATCCGTATGAGTGTCCAATATCATCTCCATCAGCGCACTCTGAGGCAATATATCCAGCAAACACGCCCGCGCCGCTGTCAAAGGTTCTAAGTTCATTTTATTTACTGCTTTCGGTTCGCAGTCCAGATTAAAATGCAGATAACACTGATACACAAGCGGAAAATACGTCCGAAACAGATTGTCATCCATCGTGTCCAGCCGAAGTTCTCGAACCATCATGACAAAAGGCGTGATATCTGCCAAAGAATGCAGCAAGATATTTCCGCTTAAATCACGCATTGTATATATATTTGCTTTTGCATATTTTAAAAATAATTCTATCGTCTGCGCTGTTTTGTTCAGAAAAGCGTTATTCTGACTGCGCTCATAAAAATAGTATATTATCATACATTGAATATGACGATAATACTCCCATTGATTTATATCCTCCTCTGTCAGATACGTCAGTCGCATCTCAGGCGGAAAAATAGAATCATAAGAATATTTTACACTGTTCAATACAAAATACAGCTGAAAAATTTCGTCTTGTCCCAGATGATCCTGTTCAAAATATTGTCTCCAGACCGCTCCAAGCGGCAGCCCGTCTAAAGATCGCATCTGGGCATCCAACGGTGAAAAGTATCGGTCTCCAACGAGATGACAAAAACCATATTGCTGATATTCGTCATGCGCATGATCTCCGACACGTTTATTCCACAATGCCAGGTAGGACAGAATTTTTTGTTTGTCCCATACATTTAAGAAACTTACATCCACACATTCTTTCTTTTTCAGAAAACCCACCTTCTTCGTTTTCAAAAATGACGGACATTGCAGCTCATACCTCTGATAACGCTGGTACAATCCAAAACCGTCTTCCCGTCCCAAGATTTTTATTTTCGGCTGTATAGCAGCCTCAAAATATTCTGGTGTGAGCCTCTGTAATTCGATTGCAGATTCGTGAATCAGCTTATCTTCCGATCGATACAGCCGTTCAAAACTTTCTCTCACACATTCCTTTGACTGTTTTGAGAGAACTTGAATGATCGCCGCTCTTGCATAAGATTTTTTTGTCTTCAATCGCCCTTCCAGCGCCATAATATCCTCCCGTTCCAGCGGAATCTGTATCAAAGCCTCCATTATAAGACGGCTGATTTGTTTCTGCTGTAAAATGATCTCTTTGATCATAGCTTTCTTCCAGACTGCCAACGGAGCATAAGAAAAACAAGTATTCAAAAACTCCTTTATCAAACTAGGAGACAAAGAAAACAGATACGGAATCAAAAGCTCCACTCTTTTCATTTCCGGAGCTTTAATCAATAATTGCGCCAGAAAATCCAGGACAGACTGCTTATACAAAATGACAGAAAACCATTCAAATCCCTTCGCCGAATACGTCTGCTGCGCCTTCCTGTTTTCCAGAAAAGAATAAATCAGATCATACAGGCGATGGCATTCTTCTTTTGAGAGCGTCATCTGTTTTATATCATTCTTTTCAATACATTCGCTGAGATACAGCGCTGTAATCCAGGAGTCTTCTTTGTATTGTTCCAATAAATACTGATATTTCATGATTGGAAAATGATTCGTCAGCTGCAGATAAATCAAAGCAGCCGCAATGATATGCCTTTCTCCATGTTCTAATAAAACTACTGCTTCTTCTATTGCCTCCTCCATACTTTTTATTCCCATGCAATACAATGCAAGATAGACTTTTAAAGGATTTTCATCCTTAAGCCCATCCCTGCGCAGTTTTTCATCATGAATATACGCATAAATTGTATGAAAGATCATTTCAGCCAGTCTCTGCTCTGCTTCCTCATATCCGATTCCAATCCATGTCAAAACACTGCGCCGTACAGAGGAATAGCGCAGCAGTTTTTCTTTCCAAATCACATCGACCATGCGGTAAAAATAATGAATCTGATATTCATCTGCCGTTTCCAAAATACTCTGCCGCACACCCTCCTGAAGCTTTGCCGCTAAAAACAGATTCGTCAGTAAATCCTGTAATTCCTGATTCTCGCTCTGCTCAATCGCGACAATCAGATCCGTTGTCAGAAATCCAACATTATTTTCACTTGTCAGAACCTCTTTGCAATACTGGATCACCTGTTCATTTTTACGAAAAATCTCAAGTGCAATCACAGGCGCCATATTCAGATATCGGAAATGTTCTTTATATTCTCCATAAATCAGCTTCTGCACAGAAAGCTCAGCTCCATAAAAAATATAAAACACCCCGATTGCATCAAACACACGCTCCCTGTAATTTGACAGTTTAGAGCTTCTCACATCCATTCGGACAGTTCCCATATTGCAGGTAAATTGTTGTATATGTCTTAAATACTCGCATAATTTATCATATTGTTTTGGAAGTAAACCTCGAAAGCTATTTTGCTGCTTTAACAGCTCTTCCAAAGTATCCGGAATCAAAATATCAGGAAACCAAAATCGAAAAAAATAATTCTGCTTCTCCACAACATCCATGAATCCCTGCTCAACCGACGTCAATCTAAATAATGTCTGATTATAATTTCTCAGCTTTCTTACCAATTCGCTTGTCTGCATCACCACAATCTCCCCGCTATCATAACCAACTTGATGATTACAAGTTCATTTTCTTCCTGTATCTTTAAGGAATCTTCCAGATTTGTATATTCGTCCCCATTAAAATACACACGAAATAATCCGTCTTCAAAATCTTGCTTCAGTATAGTCCACGCCTGATCCACATGATACTCTTTTTCCTGCCAGATATTATAAGCCAGTTTGCCTGGCGATGAAATCTCCGGTGTGGAAGACAATTCCATAACCATAATTTCATACAACAGCTCTTTTAAGTATTTCACATCATGAATTTCATAAACTACATGAGATAATTCTTTGTGAGACGCCGCTTTTCTTTTTACTACATTTACCTTCATAATTTTTGTACCCTCACTTTCTGAACAAGCACTCATTTTTCGAGACAGAAGAAATTGAACTGCTCATCCGTAGCAACGCTTGTTCTGATTGCAAACATTATCTGTCTGCACTATATTTTTTGCTCTCCTCCCAGTTGTTCCCTCTTTCTTTCATACATATAGTATATAATATGATATCTTACCCAGAAAAGCAATCGTACGTTCGATTTTATTCAAAAAGATAAAATCAGACATTTTTATCTCGGCAATAAAATAACCGAGGCTTCCCTCCTGACATCCTAAATAATTGTCTAACAAAAGAAAAACGCTAATTCTTTTCTATATATAAAATATAAAAGAGATTTTCTGCAGTTCTTTTTCTTATTCTGCAAAAAATCTCTTTCTATTTTTTCTTTTTATAGATCTTTTTGTCTCTTTTTATTTCTTTTTATTCTGCCTCTAATACAATCAATTCTCCTGTCTCTGTGTCACGCGCATACTGACTCATGAAATCCCATGCCACCTGTGCAAAAGAACCTGACGGCCAGTGAATCAAATCCTCAATTCCAACCATTCTCATCATATTAATTCCATCTTGGTTGAAGAAGTCCCCTGTATAATACTGTGTGCCGTCATAATACTGTACGGATTCCTCGTCAAATTCCAGTCCCAATTTCTGTTCCACAATGCTGTCGGATGTATTTACAATCTCCTCACATTCTTCCAGACTTACTTCGTTTTCAATGCCATTGACTTCAAACCATTTATTGACTGCATCAATCTGAATTTCACCCTGAACGCCATATGGGAATTTCAGATTCATCTCCTCCATGCCAGCCATCTGAATAACAGGAAGATCTTTTAATGCTGCCCATTGCTCATCTGTGTAAAAGTCCTCTATATCTTTCACACCTGCCAGATGCTGTCCTCCGACATTGATTGCTGCAAAACGATCCGGTGTGCGGATCGCTTCTGACACAACGGTACGTCCTCCAAGTGAAAATCCTGCCGCATAAATTCTGCTCTCATCAATCGGATATTTTTCTTTTAAAATTTCTAAAATTCTGTCTGTCTCTGTATCTGCAATCGCTCCATTATCAGCCCACGGCATTACGCAGATATATCCTTCCTTTGCCGCAAGCTGTGCAAATCCGTATGATTCGCAGATAAACAGCGGATTGTTGTTGCCGTGGTATACAAACAGTACAGGATATTTTTTATCCGCATTTTCCGGATCAAACACTTCTAATGGTGTGTAGGATGACCACACGCGGCTCTCATCGTCACTGTCATGCAGTTCTTTTTTAATCCCCATATTTTTCCAGTGTTCTACCACTTCCGGGTCCATCTCATCATAACCTTTCAAAAAATATTCCATATTTTTTACAAGGCTCTCTCCCAGTTCACTGTCAATTAAACTTTCTATATCAAAAGTTTCTTTTCCATATCCCATCATCTTATGATGCTGCCACAGGGCATCATAATTATCCCATGTAAAGCTTTCTGTCGGCAGATACCAAAGATACTTGTCTTCATAATCATAAGCCATTACACTGATTCCGCTTGTGCCCAACACCATCGCCGCAGCTGCGATTGCCGCCGCCATTTTCTTTCCTGTTCCTTTTTTCATCATATCGTTCCTCCAAGATTTGATACTCTTATTTTAATCTCAGAATCGTTTATTTCCTATATGACATTCTTGCACTTGCTGTTTCTTATTTTGTTCTGGCAGAATTTTGCGGCTCTGTTTTATCATCTATCTTGACATTCTTATCACAATCTTGACCTTATCTTTTATTCTTCATGTATTGTAAACATACAGATTCGCTCAAAGTAATTTTTCTCTGCTTCTGTTTTCAATTTCTGTCTTCAGCTTCCATTTTTCGGACGTTTATCAAACATTTTTTATCTACGGGCGAATTGCTATTTTAATCACCTGTTCTTTTCGATTCTCAAAGATCTCATATGCCTGTTCGATCTCTTTTAACGAAAATGTATGGGTGATGAGCGGCGTTGTATCTATTTTTTTCTGTTCAATCAATCTCAAAATTTCATCACAGTCACAGCCGTCCACTCCGCCTGTCTTAAAGACCAGATTTTTTCCATACATCTGTGGAAGAGGAAGACTTTGATTTTCCTCATACAGTGCAACGACTGTCACAATCGCATTTGGGCGCGCTGCACGCCATGCCAGTTCAAACGTGTGCGGACTTCCTGCCACTTCCAGCACACGGTCGGCTCCGCCATGATCGCTGTTCTGTTTTACAAACGTCTCCACATCTGTCTCTTCTGGATTTACTACGATTACATCTGGATAATGATTTCTCACAAACGCAATTCTTTCCGGATCAACCTCGCACAGAATGATTCTCTTTGGCTGTTTCAGCATGACGCATAGAAGCGTGCAGATACCGGTCGGACCTCCGCCAATAATTAACACGGTATCTTCTTCTCTAATCTCTGAAATTTTTGCAGCCCAGAATCCAGTTGCCAGAACATCGCCCACAAACAGCGCTTCCTCATCTGAAATACTATCTGCAATCTTATTTAATCCCTGATTTGCATAAGGAACACGAACATATTCTGCCTGTCCGCCATCAATTCGGCATCCAAGAGCCCATCCGCCGTTTTTATCGATACAGTTATTCACAAATCCATTTTTGCAGAAAAAACATTCCCCGCAAAACGTCTCGACATTGACCGTTACACGATCTCCCGGTCTGACTTTTGTCACTTTGCTTCCTGTCTCTTCTACAATTCCTACCATCTCATGTCCCACTGTGATTCCTGGAACGGCTCTTGGAACTGCCCCATGTTTGATATGCAGATCGCTGGAACAGATACTTGCCATCGTCACCCGCACAATCGCATCCTGATCATGCTGAAGCGTCGGTTTTTCTTTCTCTTCCAGTACAAATTCTCCTTGCTTTTTATATGTATATGCCAGCATTTTTCTTCCTCTGCCTTTCGCTCTTTTTGTTTTTTTATTTTACTTTATTTGTAGTTCTAAGTTAAGTATAGCACGTCCCATGATCCGATTCAATCTCCCCTATTTTGAAGTACTGCCTTTTCCTGGTCTTAAAAGTTAAAAACCATTCTATTTTGTAAGATCTGTATGTACCGTACTTTTGCTGATTCCAAACTTTTTCGCTGTCTGTCTGACTGTTGCCTTCTCCTCAATAATATAATTTGCTATTTCCACAGCTCTCTCTTCAATATATTCTCTCACTGAAAACCCCCGAAACTTTTGTTTTTATCATCATATGCTGCCTGTCTTTCGCATATGCTATCGAGATGCTTTCTTTTTCACAAAGCGCTTTCTTTCGGTATATAGGTATATACACTTTCTGTACATACAAAATGGGGCTGTCGGGAAATAGATAGTTCTAAATAGGGGCAGATGTGACTCATGCGA
>JAUNDP010000009.1 GCA_030526005.1 Eubacteriales bacterium | reverse complement strand
GGTTAAGATGAGGAAACCCTCATTTTAACTTGTACTAAATCTTGACATAGAACCAAATGCAGCCAAAGCAACATCTTTTATTTTCTTTTCTCCATCCACAAATAAAGCTTCATTTTTATCAAGAAAATAAAGAAATATCGTCGCAGCAATTCTTTTATTTCTGTCGAAAAAACTGGCATTTATATTCCTATTTTAAAAATTTCATTACTTCTTCCATAGAGCTTTTTCCTAATGTAAATTGTTCCAGCGTTATGTATCTTTTTTCTGCAATAGAGTGTTCTCTTTCACACAATGCTTTTACCATATTCGCTTCATTGTCTAATGGCTCAATGATATTTGATTTAGTCTGATAAGCTTCAAAATATCTAATGCCAAATCTTCTTTGAGACTCTGCATTGATATGGATACCGTCTGGATTAGGGTATAATTTTTCTCCTGTTACAAAATAACAGTTCTTATTATTTTCTGTGTATTTAAGTAATTCTTGGTTAATTAAATCAGACTCTACACAACTTTTTCCAAATCCAGACTTACCTAAATAATCTCCCAAACCGCCAACAATGAACGGAATTTCCAAAGCTCCAAGTTCTTTTCTAAATGAATGAACTAAATCATTCAGTTTTTGATAATAATTTTTGTATTTTTCACGATAACCATCACTTTCTCCTTGATGCCACAAAATTGCAATCAATTCACTGTTTTCCATAGCGAATTTTGCTTCACTGACGGCGTGACGAAATAAAGCACCTTCTTTATTCCACTCATCAATAGAACTTCCTCCTTCCGCACAAGGTATAAGTCCAATTTGTTCATTTTTATTTTCATTGCACCATGCCTGTGCAAAAGAAGCCGCCAGTCCGACACCGGCAACTGACCTGTCAAAGTGGATAGGTTCTGTCATCATTTGCCATCTGCCGTTTCTGAGCATAAAAATATTTTCATTATAAATCGGCGTAACCTCGTTCAAAAATCCGCGTCCTGCCATATTTGATTGTCCTATAAGTAAAACTGATTTCATTTTTAATCTCCCTTTTTTAGATTTTCAAATTCTTTCTGTATGCTGACTCCTTCTCCTGTGGATAAGGAACAATTCTCGCTTTCAGATTAATCAATTCAAATTTTTTCATTTCTAAAAATTAAACTTATTATCATACAACAAGTTCGATATTATATCTTAAAAGTTCTTTTCTCACTTCATCATTAATTTTAATTCTAAAATATACTAAGGCATCCATTGCATTCATTTCTTCCATCTCACATATTACTTTATAAATATAAGCATATAATCTCTCTGCTTCTGTCTATAGCGTTACTCTATATGATATGCCTTCGAGGATAAAGGAACAATCGGCACATTTTTATTCCCATTGCTTACAGCAAAATTTCTGCCGATAAATTTTTAAACATGATCTATCTTTTGCAATTCATATGTAATAGGTTTCATTCCCTCTGTAAAAATATTCTTACGAGGTTGTATGGTAACTTTTTTACTATTCAGTTGAATTTCTCCCAGTGCAAATAGATCTATCATTTGCGGAAGATCTGCATGAAAAATTTCATTCTTCTCCAAATCATAAACACATAGCAAAGGTAAATACTTACCGTTATCTAAATATCTTAGATAGATTCTGGCAATATTTTTTGCAGATTTCTTCTCCTTATAAAAAATCTTCATTTTTTCACCTTCCTGCAATGCAGATTCGATAAAAGTGTTTATATTCTCAACACCATTCTGTTTCGCAAAATAGCAGCTAAGCGTTTTACTTAATCCATGTATGACCATCTCAATATTTTTATCAAGATTTTCATACATATTGGCTTGAATGCCTATATCATAATACCTATACCATGGATGGTATATATTGATACTTCGTCTGGCAGGCTCAATTTGCCCAAAAGGCAAACAAGTAGTAAAATTCAGATACAAGTGATCAAACTCTCCAAAAGAAAATTTATATTCTCGCAATTTCATCACAATTCTATGAATAATAATATGAAGAGATTTTTCGGTAAAACTATGTGGATAGGAGTTGCCATCAATGTTTTCTATATTGCTCTTATAAATGCGAATATCTTTTATTATTTTTATAGTCTTACCTCCTTCTTTATCTCCAATATTTTTTCTAAAGACACCGTCCCTCTTTATGGAACCCGTTCTTCAAAATATACCGTACAGTACCCGCCAAATTTTTATTCTGGATTAAAAAATTTAAAGCGGTTCCTTCTTCTCTTTTTCATAATTGTTTCCTATTCTATCATTATTTCCAATTTTTCCATATATCCGGTTGATATCCAACAGTTGCCTGTTTACCATTTCGCACAATCGGCGTCTTGATCACTTTCTGATTTTCAAGAATCTTATCCTCTTTATCCTCATCTGCAATATATTGGATCAATGCCATCAACTCCTTATCTTTGCAATCTTGATCCATCAACTTTTCCATTCCGCCTACTGCCTGACACACTGAATTAAATTCTCCCTTACTCAATCCTTTTTCTTTCATATCCACAAACTGATACTTTATTCCCCGCTCTTTAAAATAACGTTCTGCTTTTTTAGTATCAAAAGATTTTTTTGTTCCAAATATTTGAATATTCATATCGTTTACCTTCCTCAAAAAATAAAACTCTAGCTCAGGCTTTATTTTCTTTATTATAATCTTTCTATTATTTTCTATCAGAATTTTTTCTTAATAATTCCAAATTTCATATCCCTGCCGTCTAGCAGAATCATAAACTGGTCTCATGTTTTTCTCTAAAATATTTACAAACTCTTCTTTTAAATTTCCTGAACGGTACAGTTCCTGTCCAGCCCAAATGGAATGTAAATTGTCCCGATAGCATGCCTCAAAATGTTTATATAATTCTTTTCTTTCATGAATCAACCGGTACATATGATATTGATTTTCTGCAAAAATGATAAAAAATGGATTCCATTTAGGAAGTTTATTGCTTTTAGAAGAATTTAATGAAGAATCCATTGGCATTAAATTCCACAATTCATCATTCATGACAAAAGACCAAGGAATAAAATGATCTACATCATATTTCTTCGGTTCAATCGGCTGTCCAGTAAATACATCTCTAACTTCACAAACTGTCAAAATTCCTTCCCAAAGTTTTCGTACATGATTCAGCTTTCGCATTTTCTCATCCATTGGTGACAATTTATAAATTAAGCTTGGCATCTCCGGATTGTTATTTTGCAGCCATTTCACTTTTTCATATTGAATCCATCCCAATATATTTACTGTATGATCCTGTATCATCCGCATCCAATCTTCATTAAAATAAACTTCTTTTTTCAGTCTACTACTATCTCCAAAAGTATATGGAAGCTGAACAAATGTGGTATGAATCCTGCGAATATATTCTGTCAGTCTTCGCACACTCCCCCATGGTACGACCTCATTACTTTTCGTAAAAAATCCTGCTAATGCACGTCCTGGAACCATATTGGTCAACTGTTCTTTGTAAATTTTCAATTCCTCATTATGATCTGCTATTGCATTTTTTATCTCAATTTTTGATGCGTTGGCAGGCAAATCACTTAATTTTGTTAATTGTAATATTGCTCGTTCCAATCCATCTCTTACCAGTCCATCTGCCTGCAGTCCACTAAGATGAATATGAAATTCTCTTACTGAATACCAAGCATTACAGATCATTTCATCAATAATTTCATCAAATGTTGTGTTCTGAATTCCCTTTGAAATTAGATTTACAATCGCTTCCAACCAATAAAACTTATAGCAATAAGAAGGATCTTTCAGCATTTGAGAAAAACTTTCAATATCTAATGTATTTATGTATTTTTCCTTAATGCTCAACGTATATCCACCTTGATGTGCATGAAATGGCTCCATTTTTTCACCTCTTCTTAGCCTGACCTTCTCCATATTCTAATTTTCTTCTGCAGCAAGTCTCAAATTTTCTAACTTTGTTGATTATATCCAGTATTATACCTGTATATTTTTCTGTTTTCAATAAATGCAGCATTTTAAAATTCATATTTTACTGAATGACTGCTTCTCACTGCAAATCTAACAATGACATAAAATAATGATTCAAATATTCCCATCCACAATTATCTTGTGTTATGATTTCATCCGCTTTATTTTTCATTTTCTCCATCATATACTCAATATAATTCGTCAAAGCTTGATTTTTCGGAGCAAATCCCTTTTCCGGAAGCTCTTGTTTCATCTTCAGTAATTGCTCTGCTTGCGGTTTCAATTCATCCTCTAGTTCTGCTTCCACTAATTCAGAAAACAACATAGGTGGCGGACAATCTTTATCTAAAATCCATTTTGCGGCAAGCAACGGTCTTAAAACATAAAAATATTTTTTTATGTTTACTTCATCTATTTTTAAATATCCGCGATAATTTGTCTCCGCCATATGCCAATAATGATACAATAATTTTTTCTTTGAAAAATAAAAAGGCAATAACATTTTCAATTTTTCAAATTCAGGTGAAGTTCGATAAATAATCGGGGATGCGCACCATTCAAACACAGTTGGATTTGATTTGTATAACAGACGTAACGCTTTTTTCACATCCCAGCCATTGATATCAAACACATCATCCAACTGCCCTTCCACTACATCTCTTATTTCATCCAATCGCAAATAATCTTCTTTCTTGCGAATGTATATGAAACGAACATCATAATCACTATCCGGCGAGGCAAATCCCCATGCTCTGCTTCCCGACTCAACTGCCAATAAAATCCGAATATTCTCTTTTTCTTCCATTTCCTGTAATTTATTCACAATCAGCTTTTCCATTTTTTAGCTCCTTTTTCTAAAGTATATTATTGCTTGATGCCTTAAAATTATAGACAGGCTTCATAATATCCCGCACTTCTACAGAGTCACCGATCACATCTATGATATCCTCCAATGATTTGTATGCCATAGGCGCTTCATCCAATGTTGCTTCATTGACAGAGGTTGTATAAATTCCTTTCATAGCATCCTTATATGCTGTCATATCCAATAATTCCTTTGCTTTTGTTCTCGACATGATTCTGCCAGCTCCATGAGGCGCCGAGTAATTCCATTCAGGATTTCCCTTGCCGATGGCAATAACAGACCCAT
The DNA here is from genome assembly GCA_030526005.1 of Eubacteriales bacterium. Taxonomy (GTDB): domain Bacteria; phylum Bacillota; class Clostridia; order Lachnospirales; family Lachnospiraceae; genus JAGZHZ01. The sequence continues at coordinate 81,441 of JAUNDP010000009.1, read as the reverse complement.
CTCTCATATTAATCGGTATCAGAACCTTTTCGCTTTTATGCGCAGCAATCGCGCCTTTTCTAAGAATCATTTCTTCTGTATCGATATAATTATGGATCGTATGAAAAGCTTCCACTGCTTTCATTCCCGTTTTTTCAATGATAATCTCTGCCATACGCTCCCTGCTTCTCTTTGCAAATTTTTGACAGATCTCCACATCATGCAGATAATCCTCCAAAAAGGTTCCATACAGCCAGCAGATATCCTCTGGCACCAATAAACTTTTCGCCTTGAAAGTCTGTTCTAATTTCTTTAATTCTTCCTGAATCTCAGAGCGCCTTCCCATCTCCTTATAAGTGCGGATAATCTCATCTCTTTGGTAAAAATACTCTTCCTTTCCCATCTGAAGGTCTATCGCCAGCTGCTGATAATACTCTGCCACTTGCTTTCCCAGATTTCTGCTTCCAGAATGGATAATCAAGTAATAAAATCCATCAGTAGATCTGTCAATTTCTATAAAATGATTTCCTCCGCCCAAAGTTCCAAGCGAACGTTCCAAACGCTTTGCATCTTTTAAAGATCTGTAACAGCGAAGATCTGTCAAATCAAATCGTTCCATTCGCCCTTCCCAGACATTCATCCCGGATGGAATAAAATGGCATGCCTCATCAATCTTCTCAAAATCAAGCACGGTATCTGCAAGTTTTACCGTATACATCCCGCATCCAAGATCTACCCCGACAATGTTGGGACACACCTTATCAACAATGGTCATCGTCGTTCCAATGGTACATCCTTTTCCGGCATGAACATCCGGCATAATTCTGATTTTTGTCCCTTCACTCAACGCATAATCACACATTCTGCGTATCTGTTCTACCGCTTCGTCTTCTATGACTTTTGCATAACAGATCGCTGTATTCATTTTTCCTTTTATCTCTAACATCGCTTCTCTCCTTCTTCTCCGATTTTTTTATAAACACTGTCTCATCTTCGCTGTTTCTATTTTTATTTTACACATGGCATTTGTTTTTATCATGGAAAAAAAGTTGCGAACTATTCATTGTCCACAACTTTTTGACGTATCAATCTCTCTTTTATTAAGTTTACAAAGTGATCTGGCTCTGTTACTTTTATCATCGGTCCGAATGATAAAATTCGTATCACCATTTCTGTTTCATCGTCTCTGTCATAATTTACAGTAACACGATAATGGTTTTCATTTATCCGTTCCGTCTGCTTCTCAAAATTAGCAAAATGAAGAAGGACTCTCTCCAACGCCTTTCTCTCATCTGCCAATTCAAAGATAACCTTTCGTGATCTGGCGGTGAATTTCTGCATAGGCAAATTCTCATAAACGCTCCCATCTCTTTTACAAGAAAGGATGCGCCCCAGGTTCACGGTCCTCGTACACCTTTTGCTAAAACCTATTAAGCGAAATTTATCATCCTTTTCAGAATATTCTAGATATTTGGGCATTAATTGTATTTCTATCTTCTTTCCTCTCCTGTTCTTCATTTCTATGGCAAGAAGATCCTGATTCTTTATCGCGTTCAAGATGGTTTTAAAATGAGATCTGTACTCCTCATTCTCATAAGGATCTCCATCGGCATATTGATCGAACACATCATAATCATCCTTTGTGAAAAGCGGTTCCACTTCTGGAAAATCAGTCCACTCATCTTGAAATAATCGAATCCGAGGATCTAAGGAAATTGCTTTCAGCCATCGCTTCTGAATCGTTGTAAGAGGCATTGTCGGAGCCTTTCTGATCGGTGTCGTTCCATCTCTCTTTAATAGCTGCCACCTTTCTTCATACAGCGCCGGCTCTATATTCAAAATGCTTTCCTTAAACGCATTTTTTCTTATTATTTCTCTCAGTTCATTTTTCTGCTGAGGATGATCAATTGCTTCTTTTAGAATCTCAGCGACCGTCTTATAATATACGCCATATATTTCACTGAAAATCATTGTATTTCACTGCTTTCTATTCCATATAGCCGGTACATTTTCTCGATGTCATTTTTAAACTGTTCCTCCAGTTTTTTATCTGAAAAATGAACGTCTGTGATACGACAGATAAACGTTCTGATCCATGGCACCATCTCACTTGCATCGTATACATCGGCTGAAAATCTGCTTGTATTTTTGTCAATCCTCTCTACTGTGCCACACCGTTTCTCACGTTCCAGGCGTCGATGAATATGCTGTTCGCTGTCATCATAATGAACCGTAAATTCAACGTGGTCCATTCTATGACGAGATCTGCTCTGTGTGCTGACGCCCCACATATGAAATTTCATACTGTTTAATTTTTCTCGAAGCTCATCGAATCTGTCTATCTTTTCACCAAACTTCACTGAAACAATATGATCTGTTCGGAAAGAGGTAATCCGTTTAAATTGCGGGGTATATGCCATTAGATATTGTCTTCCGTTCTGCACGCTGATCATCATTCGAATCGGGATCACAGAAGTTTTTGTCATATGATTTTTATGGCGGTTCCATGCCTCCAATGTAACGCTTCTCTTCTCACGCATGGCGATAAATAATTGACAGATGATTTCACTGTCCATAGCGCTCGTTATGTAATGATGTTTAAATGTAAAATGTTCTTCATAGTCCTCTTTTTTATCAAGCAGATAGGAACCGATTATGCCGCAGGGAGCAATTTCTGAAAAGAAATGCAGAAGATCTGTGTTATATTCTGGCGCTGCTTTTGTTCTCTTATAATATAAAGATTTTCCCTGTTTTTCTGTAACCAGCATTCCTTCTTTTACATATTCTTTCAGTTTTTTGCGTACCGTTGACTCATCAAACACTCTTGGTTCTGAAAACACCGATAAATATTCATCCAGCTTTTTTGTAATTTCGCCGATAGATAATTCTTTTCCTGCTTCATCTAATAGATCTAACAGAATAAAATGAAGAGTAATATCTGTATCCGTAAAACTTTTTGTTTTGAAAGCTTTGTAAAAGGGATTTTGATGAGCTGCACGGCTGTCAATAGACAGAAAAACATTTTTTCTATCTGACTTCTGCCGAAAATAAATATAATTCTCCATCCAGTTTTCCAATCGGCGGCGTTCATCGTCATAAGAACGCGCACTCTTTCTCGTATATTCCTCCCGGCTCTTAAATCCATAAATATAAAATTCACGCATATAATCACGAATTCTATTAAAATTTTTCACTAATTCATGGTATGCCATCGTTTATTCCTCTGATGATCTAAATAATTGTTTTCTTTTATTTTGCCTGTATTCGATACGATTCTTCAAGTTGCTATCTAGCTTATATGCTATATATAATTTTTTAAACTCGCGTTTTACAGACGGTGAAAGATTCATAATATGCCTGTCCAGAGCATCAAAAAACATCTTCATGGCTATATTTATATCATCTAACTCCAAATTACGCGTTTGCGTTGATTTCTGTTCATTTTATATCCCATAATAAGTTCCCCTTTTGATAAATCAGGATCGGGATAAGGCCATATCTGTTGCGCTTTCTCTATCAATTCCTGAGCTCTTTTCTGAATAGCATCCTCATTCCACTTTGAGAGTGATACAACATATTTATTCAACCTGAGTGCACTTTCTTTGAATCCGCCCGGCATATTCACTTTTTCCATAAATGGTCGATCACCCATTTCCGAATTGTATGCTGTCAAAGTCAGATTGCCAATGGTATGAAGATATTTTTTCTGGATCTCCTTCCAATTATCTCCAAGATCTCTCTGCCATTCTATTGAAAGCTCCTTGTTCTGCGGCATAATATGTTCAATCGTATAATTCTCAATGATAATCGGAGCTTTATTTTCATAATTTTCCAATCGGCTGAGTATATAATTTCTGGCACGCATATTATAGATATTCCTTGTGGCAAATGCTTCTGAAAATTTATCATTATCTGGAAATTCCTTGTAAGTATCCTGTATAATAAAAAATGTTTTTATAGAGTTCATATAATCATCCAAGTTGATTGCATTCTTAAAAACAGCAAATGTTTTATTCATAGAATTTGCCGGAATATCACAAATGTTCCGTCTCAGCACATAGCTGATACACAGACGCAGAATTTCTTTTAAATTATTATCTGTAATAATCTTCTCTTCCCAATCATGGTGCACTTTAAGTAAAAACGGATACGAAACTTCCATTCTTAATTCCACTATATCTTCATATAATTGTCTTAATTCTGCGTCATCGCTTCTTCTAAATACAATATCTGTATAATACTTAGCATAACAGAAAAGATCCTGGCACAGTTCACGGATTGAACTAAATTCGCAATTCAAATGATATGCTTTAAATTCTTCATATACACGTCCCTGTTTTGGGATGCGAGAACTTTTCATCGTCAAATAATGGCGAAAAAAACTATCCATAGCCGGACTCTGTGTCTCATATGCAAACAGCTGCTCCATTGGTCTCCACAGATGCTCATATACATACATTTGTTCTGATTGTTCTAATCCCATAAGGACATAATTCCGAATTAAATCTGATTCTGAAAGTTCTTTTCCAGTAGAATTTAAACTCTCAAAAATTGCCTGTGCATCATCTGAAGCACGATCCAAAGTAATATTCACAATCTGCAGCTTTCCGATTGATTCCCACACTTCTATAGGCGAAAGTTCTTTGTCTGCAATCTTCCCTGAAAAATATTTATAGTTATCCAATAATCTGGATCTTATATCTGGAGGAACAGGTTTTCTTTCTACAATACTAATGAGAATATCTCTATCTGTTTCTGTCAGCAGAAGCTTATATCTCTCATCGCCACTTTCATATTCATTTTTTAAAAGCATTCCATCAATACGATGTGCATTGACAGAAACGTCATCTGGATGATCAATCACATAGTCACGCAATGCCGCCAACAGCAATGTTAATGTTGTCATACGTTGCTGGCCGTCAATAATCATATATTTCTGAACGCCTGTCGGCATAGCCCGTTCTGCAATATTGACGATAGAACCAACAAAATGCCCCTCTTTTTTCTTTCTCTGCATCTCTACAATATCATTCCAAAGGCGCTTACATTGTTCTGTCTCCCAACTATAAAATCTTTGATAAACAGGTATCAAATATTGATAATTTCCATTCAATATTTCATAAATGTTTCCTTTGCGTGCATCCATACGGTATCTCTCCTCTTATTACTCTATTTATTCAATCTTGTGTGACAGATGAAATTTATTTTCTAAAATTTCTCTTTCACTATTTTATAATATATCTCTGTGTTTTTCTATATCACATTTCATTTTTAATTGCATCAAGCAATATGATATCTGCCGGAAGCCACTCAACCGAATCCAATTCTTTTTTCGTCAGCCACTTGGCAGCTTGATGTTCTTTTAATCTGAAACTGCCTGACACAGCTTCTGCCCAAAAGCAATCCATTGATAGATGAAAAGTTGGATAATCGTATTCTATCGTATCGATCAAATCTCCCACCGTGATTTCTGTTTCCAGTTCTTCCCTGATTTCACGCTTCAAAGCTTCCTGAGACGTTTCACCTGCCTCAATTTTACCTCCTGGGAATTCCCATCCGCCTTTTAGATCGCCATATCCACGTTGTGTTGCAAAAATAATGGTTTCTCCTTTTTCATTTACTTTCTTAATAATGGCGGCAGCCACTCTTATTGTTTTCATACCGCTTTTTCACCTTCTGTCTCAATATTACTCTGCAAATACCGCAGCAAATCATCCCTGACAGGTTGTTTCATCTGCATTTTTACTTTGGCAATATCCCTGTCTTTTCCACTTTTATCTTTCTTTTTATCAGCTTTTACTTCCAGAATATGGAACTGACCCATATAATAAAAATTGCTTTCCGCGTCACTTTTTTTAACAAATAAATGTTTTCTCTTTGCTGTGCAGACTTCTTTCATATAAGAACTGTCTGCGCCTTTTCCAATCTGCGAATCCCAATTAAAAATCATATGATCTTCAAAAGCATCTGCATAATCTGGCTTGCCAGCCACATACAATTCAGCTTCATCCTTGCTTTCCTGCTTATGATAGGTAACAAAAAGAAATACATCGTCTTCGATCCGTTTCATCCCATACATGATCGAGGATAAATCTTTTCCACAATTCATCAGCAGGCTCACATCACGTCTGGAATATTTTTCATATAAAACAAATGGACATTCCTCTGTTCTTCCTTCATGATATTTTTCTTGATACCGCCTCAGCCCAACCTCGATAATATCGTTGATCTGCCGATAAAATTCGGTATGCTTTAAAAATTCTGCATATCTCATCATTCTCTGAAGCGTCTGTTTGTTATCATTATTTATGATATCAATATGGCAATATTTTTGATATTCATCTTTTTTACTTACAAAATGTCCTCTTAGTACATCCACTGCATTGGAAAACGAAGTCGTATCAACAATATATCCATACTTTTCTTTTAATTCATCTCTCATCTGCTCTACCTGAATAACTTCCTGTTTCATAAAGCATTTTAATATTTCCAGCTCATATGGACGAATACCATTTAAAACTGTCTTTGACAGATATTCTAAGATCGTTATCTCTTCCTCAGAAATTTTTCCGATGTACAATTCTTTTTCTTCTGACTCCAGAAATGCCTGATATGTTTTATATTCACGAATAATGGCTAATGGATCTACTTCGCCCGCATCATAAAAGTCTATCAAATACGGAACACGCCCTAATCTATTTTTTAATTTTTTATAGCTTGACTTTATGATTATTTTTATTCCTTTCATTTTATCAATAGAAGAAAAAATTTTATCTTTTGCAATCTCATCAAAATGTACTGTCGAAGCGCCTGGAATTGTTGAGTTTCCGCTGATCACATATTTTCTAATCGTATCAGCATTATAAGTGCGGTCTCCTGAAAGCGCTACTGGAATCATAAAATTATTATTATAATTTCCAATAAAATCCAGAATAACAACATATTCTTTGCCTTCTGCTTTGCGCAGTCCTCTTCCAAGCTGCTGAATAAAAACAATCGGCGATTCTGTAGGACGAAGCATAATAACTTGATTTACTTCTACGATATCAACACCCTCATTTAAAATTTCTACAGAAAAAATATAATCTAGTGGCTGTATCTGTTCATTTGCATCTTTTTCATCCATTGCAAGTCTTTCAAATGCACTTGCTCTCTCTTCTTCCGATGCGCTTCCATTTAATGCAATCGTTCTGAAACCAGCTTGGTTAAATTTTTGAGAAAGCTCTTCTGTCTCATCTATTCTGCTGCAAAAAACCAATCCCTTTACTCTATCGCCACTATATCCATAATATTCCGCCTGTTCTATAATATGGCGGACACGTTCATCCCCTGTAAGCAGATTAAAATCTCTATCTGTCATTTTTCTTGATTTTAATTGCTTATCATCCAAAATAGAGAGATCACTAATTCCAAAATAGTGAAAAGGACACAATAAATTCTCTTCCATCGCCTGTTGCAGCCGAATTTCATAAGCAATCTGATAATGAAAAATTTCATAGATATTTCGCCCGGCAATATTATCATCTCTCTTATCAGGTGTCGCTGTCATTCCAAGCCACAATTTAGGTTCAAAATAATCCAAAATCTTCTGATAGGTATCTGCGGAGCTATGGTGTGCTTCATCAAGAATAATACATTCAAAATCATCTGGTTTATATTTATGTAAATGTTCCGGGCGGCTTATTGTCTGCACCATTGCAAATACATAATCAGCATTATAGTCGGAATATCCAGCCCCTACTAATCCCATCGAAATATTTTTCCCAAATACTTTCTGATAGGATCTTTTTGTCTGGCGTGCTAACTGACCACGGTGTACCAAAAATAATACTCTTTTATATCCCAATTCACGCATAGCGAATGCCGAAGCATATGTTTTTCCTGTACCTGTAGCTGAAATCAGCAATGCTCTTTTTTCACCAGCCTCAATTATTTTTCTCAGATTTACAATAAAACTTGTCTGCATAGAATTTGGCTGCAAACGGTATTTTTGAATGGAAGGCACCTCTTCGCTTCGAGCAATTTGGCGCTGTCTCTTGATAATCTTGTAACGCTCTTTATATATTTCATAAAAATCATCATAGTCAGAAGCATATTTACTATTCCATAGTTCCTTAAACTCATTTAAAATATTCTGAGCCACTTCGCCTTTTTCCGTTGATACCAGACGCGTATTCCATTCTCGATTCGTTGTAAGCGCTGTTCTGGTCATATTAGAACTTCCAATAATAATTCTATAAATTTCATCTTTTTTAAAGATATATCCTTTTGTATGGAAACCTTCCCCAGCAGCTTCCACATCATACATTCGCAGCGTGATATTTGAAAGACGGTTCAATTTTTCTAAAGCTCTGGGCTCGCTGAAATTCAAATAATTAGTCGTAAGAATTTCGCCTTTAATTCCTTTCTTTTCCAGTTCTTTTAATGTCTGTAGCAACGGAGTAATTCCCCCCATCGTAATGAAGGCAACACTAATCTGGAATTGTTCGCATATGGATAACTCATCTTCTATAGATGATAATACTTTCTTTCCTTGTTTATAATTATTTGAAATAAACTGAGGCTTATATGTTAAATTTGAAGCAGTCGTTCCATTTATAAATGCTGTTTCAAATCCTCTATGCAATTCTAATAATTTTTCTTGTTCTATCATTCCCACCTCCTGTACTTCTCATTTTATCATATTATCCAGATTTTATATCCCCGCTTTTTGAAGATTCTGCTTCAAAACTATAAAACATATATTTTTTCTAACCATCAGATAAACATTCTTTCCACCTAAATCATCTGTTTTCTTTATTAAATAATATAGTTATTAAGTAAATATTGAATTTCATTGATTTTATTGGTATAATTTCATCATAAATTATTAAGTTAATAAAAGGAGGGCTTGCTGCATGGCAAAAAGATCACTTACAGAATACCAAAAAAATAGAATTTATCAACTTTCAGAAGAAGATGGATTTTCTCAAACAAAACTTGCTGCTTTGTACGATGTATCACAATCTACAATCCACAATGCTCTAAAAGACAAACGTCATGAAGCTGAAGTGGCACAATTAAAAGGAGCCATGCAGAATGCAATGGTTCGTGGCATTCAAGCCGCAACTGAGGAGGGTTCCCTGCCTCAAAGGAATCATTCATATTCTGAAAAACCATTTACAATCGAGTGACGCAAAATCGTTAAATCAGATGATTGAACGATATCATCACTCTATACATAAAAAAATCCGAAAGGAATCCTTTTGTTTCAAAAGTCCTTCCGGATTTTTTGTATATAAGAGATACAAAATCTTCGCTGAATATGATACGGTATCCATTTATTTTCCATTCATCAATCTTTTTTCTGCCAAAAATCCTATTTTTTATATCAAAACGGACAGAAAACTGGAAACAATGACAATGCAGATAACTCCTATCATAAGAATCCGAAATGTTTTCCCTTTTTCTTTCGTTGTCGCAGCGAATAAAAAACAAGCGATTATAAAAAGTATGACTGCCACAATCCCTGCATAATGTGTGCCTTCTGTTCCATTTGACCAAGCGGGTATTCCCAGACTGTTAAAAATCCTATCGCCCAGACAGACATCATGATGTTTCCATGTAGCCCCAAATACAATGGAAAATCCAGCAAGTAAAACTGAAAAAATTCTCATAGCAATTTTCTTAAAACCATGTTTCTCCATAAGATACATCCTCCTCTCTGATTTTTATTTTTCCATTCATAAACATATATACCTTTTCCAATCTTATCCCTGTCAAGTTTTCCTTATCTTATATATATTTTAGCATATTATGTTTTAAATTTCAGCAGATATTGATTTTCAACACATATTGATATACAATATTTTTAAATAGTTATTTATCTGCTTGCCACTCTTAAATAATTATTTGCTCGTTTGTCACAAAAAATATTATCTTTTAAGGAGATTTTTATATGCAGAGACGTTCAAGATTATGGGTAATTTTACATCATCCATTTGAATCCCTTGTTACATCATTTATCGTCTATATAATAATCAAATTCATTGGGTTAATGTTTTTTGAAAATTTTATGACGTCAATTTCCCGCTCTGAAACAGCTTCTAATGTGTTGATGGCACTTTGTCTGTGGATTGGATTAGGTATTCTGAAAAGAGAGTATCGTGACCGCTTAGAATGTTACGGTTATGACAGAAATGGAAGGGATCTTTCCCCAAAACAAAAGAAAAAGAATCCTTCCCCGATGCCATGGATTTTCAGTACGACAAACAACTCTTCTCAACAGCAGAGTACACAGAGTCGCTCAAACGCATTTATGAGTTCAAGTTCATCTTCACGCTGGGCTCAGCAAGAGGCTGAACAAAGAGCACGTCGGCAGGCAGCAGACAGAGCCGCAAGAGAACGATGGGATGCTATCGACCGCCAGAAAAAAGCAGAGTGGGACGCAAGAGACGCTTATCTGCGTGGAAAAGACAAAGCTGCGCAAAGTTACCAAAACAAGGCAGACTATTGGCGCAACCAGTCACGAAGATAAACATTGTACCGTCATATCAGGACAATCAAAAAGTCCCCTGATCACAAAACACAGATAAAAATGTGCAAAACGATCAGGGGATTTTTGATGCTATCATGCTTGCCACAATTCTAATTAAAACTATAATTTTAATATGAATTTTAATCACAAACAGCTGCAACTGGATGAACCACTCGGATTTTCTATCTTACCGACAAATACAGGCAGTGCATCTCTGCATAAAATGAATCCAAAAAGAGGCTGTTGCTTCCAGAATTTCCGTTCACACCACAGCCTCTTGCCAGTATGCAATAAATATTATTCTTTTATTCTGTTTTGACCTTTCTTTTTGTCACTCGTCCATCTAAAGCAAGGAATTTTTCAACACATTGGATAAACTACTCGGTTCTCATTTTATTTTACTTCTACCAGTTCAATGTGGAAGTTTAATTCCTTTCCTGCCATATCATGATTTGCATCGAATGTGATTGTAGCAGCTTCCTTTTCTGTCACCTTAACAAGGAAAGGCTGACCATACTGATTGGACAGATATACCTGCTGACCAACTTCCAGATTTTCAGATCCTGGAAGCTGTGCAATCTCTATCGTAAAGATAGCCTCTGGGTCCGGCATACCATACGCCTCTTCCGGCATCAGATGGACATTGACTTCCTGTCCCACTTCCATGTCGGCTACTGCCGCATCAAATCCTTTGATCATCTGTCCGGCTCCGCAAATAAACTCCAACGGTTCGCCGCGGTCATAAGAAGAATCAAACTGCGTTCCATCATTGAATGTTCCTCTGTAATGCGTGCGGCATGTTTTTCCTACGTTGCGTCCTGTCAAAGCCGGTCCGGCTCCGCATGTTCCTCCGCAGTTTCCTCCGCAGGAATGACCATCCCCGTGATCGCCGCAGCTATGACCGTCTTCATGATGATGATCACAGTTTACTCCTGTCGATACCAGTTCGCCTTTCAGATAAGATTCTACAGCCTGATCTGCATCTCCTTTTGCTCCTGCGCATAATTCAATTCCAGCTTCTGTCAGGGCTGCCTGTGCGCCGCCGCCGATACCGCCGCAAATCAGCACATCGACAGACTGATCTGCCAACAGACCAGCCAGTGCGCCATGTCCGGCGCCATTTGATCCAATCACTTCACTGGATACCACTTTATTATCTTCCACCTCATACACTTTGAAAGATTCTGTTTTTCCAAAATGCTGAAATACATTTCCATTTTCATATGTCACTGCTATTTTCATCTTTATATCCTCATCTTTCATTTTTGTTCAAAGTACAGTTTATTTTACCATATTCTGCAGCATTTGTGGAAAAAATATACTTTCCGTTTACTTTTTATTTTTTGGCGCATAATCTTTCATCTCTGGAAGAGCGCCTTCTGCCACTGCCCAGAGATACAAACTGACTGTACTTTTTCTGCAAAATCTGTGATATATTCTGCCTTGCGAAATGTGATTCCAAATTTCTCCTCATGCCGTTACGGCAGTCTCACACAGATCGTCAAAATATTTTCTGTGTAATCTGCTGTGACAGTTCCTCCCATTTTTTCAATGAGTGTTCTGGCAATAGCCAGTCCCAGACCTGTCGATTTTCTGGCTGTGTTCACTGTATAGAAGCGATCAAACATTCTTTCTATCTGTACTTCTGTCAGTTCAGCCACATGGTTGGAAAATAAAATTTCTCCCTCTTCCGTCAATACGATTTCCAGATCACCGTCACTGTATTTGACAGCATTGCTGATGATATTTCCAAGGACACGGGACAAAGCGTTTTCATTTACTTTCCGCATAATCTTTTTTTCTGGAATAGAAATCTTAGGGGTCATATTTTTTTGTTTTAACACAGAATAATAAGCAGAAATCGTATTTTCCAAAATTCCGTTTAAGGAGATCTGTTCCAGAACCATATTTTCATCGTCAGACAGGACTATCGTATACTGAAACAGTTCTTCTGTCAGCTGTTTTAAAACTCTTGTACGATTTTCGATAACAGCCAGACCATTTTTTACATTCTCAAAACATTCCTCTTTTCTCAAAAGATCCAGGTAACCATAGATTGCTGTCAGCGGTGTCCGCAAATCATGAGAAATATTTGTGATTGCTTCCTTCAGCTCTAAATTTCCCTGTTCATAATAGCGTCTTTTTTTATAAAACAATTCCAACTGTGTATTGATAGCCAAAGCCAGTCTGCACAGATCGGGATCTCGGCTGGAAATCTCGATTATAGCATTTGTATCGGTCTCAATCAAAGTGCAAAATGCCTTCCTTATCTCTCTTGCAGACTTCTTGAACAGATATATTTTTATTGTGAGAAAACCGCTGTACAACAAAAGCAAAAAAACGCAGCACCATAATCCCATTTCCATCTTAAAAAATCTCCTCTTTGAATGTCTCGTGATTAAAATCGTAAGTGTTCTTTTTCTGTTTTTGATACTCCCCCTCACTAAAGTAAGAGGTTTTACGACGCATTTAATAATAGGATTCCATTTCCAGGCATTCTTCTTTAATCATGAACTCCCCATCACCGAAAGGTAATGGGGAATCTGGTTTTAATTTATATAAAAATTATTTGATATCTTTCCGTTTAAATATCTGTAAACCTGCTATATTGGTCCCAAGAATAATACATATGGCATATGCAATCATTTTTCCTGCATGGATGTCTTCCTGATTTAAGATCTGTACAGCCTGGCCAGAAGGCAGGAAGTCTATGATGTTCTGATAAATCGCTCTTGTCATTCCTGTCACATATCTCGGATTTTTGACTGTTTCCATCGTCGTTTTTCCATTTTGAATAAGTGCCTGATCGATCCATTCCGGCTGGCTTAATTTAGAAAAAATCATACTTGCCGCAATGATCATCACCAGCCCCAAAAGAATACAATCTACCGCAGAATTTGTTTTGCTGGAACTCAGCATAGAAATCATGTTGAAAACAGAAATATATGCCACATTCAGCAAAACTCCCACTATTCCGGTTAAAATCAGCTGTTCTGGCGGCATTTCAAACATTCCAAAAAAGGAAATTCCTACCCCCGCTCCAACCAGATACGCAAACAATACGCTTAAAATTCCAACAAGGCAGGTCAGCAAGAAATTCGACAGGTATACACAATTTCTCGATAACCCTCCAATCAGCTTGTTTCTCAACGTTCCATCGTGATAATCTGTTCCCACATACAGGCTGATAAACACCGACATGGTAAGACCTGTCAAAATCAAAAACTGAAACAAAAAAGTATCCGGTGCATAATCTGCCCCGCTTTGTTTCATTGGCAGATACTGAGAAACCATCACACAGACCGAATAGAATGCCGGAATGAAAAGCGATGCAAAAAATACTTTATTTTTCCGAAGACGATACATTCCTGCGTGCAGTAATCTATTCATGTTTTCCACCTCCTACTAAATTGATATAGTAGCTCTCAAGGCTTTCTTCATGTTCATGTATCGAAATCACACGGCAGTTCTTCTTTGCAAGCGCCAAAGTCAGATCGAAAATGGGAATCTCTCCATATATCATTGCCTGTATATCCGACTGAATTTCATACTGTAATCCCATTTGATCCAGCTCAGAGGCAAGCGCTGCGGTATCTGTCACTTTCAGCTCTGTATATTTTTTACATACGCGTTCCAATTCTTTTGCGTCGATCTCTTTTATCATTGTCCCCTTGTCGATAAAGCCATAATGTGTCGCCAGTTTTGACAGTTCATCCAAAATATGGCTTGAGATTAGAACAGTAATCTGCTGTTCCCGGTTCAGCTTTAAAATCAGCTCTCTGATCTCAATAATTCCCTGCGGATCAAGTCCATTCGTCGGCTCATCCAGAATAAGCATATCTGGTTTTCCAGCCAGAGCAATCGCAATTCCCAATCTCTGACGCATACCCAGTGAAAAATCTTTCGCTTTTTTCTTTCCTGTATCTTCCAATCCCACTAACTTTAATATATCAGGGATATCGTGAAAATCGGGAAGTCCCCGCAGATAATACTGCTCTCTCATATTTTCTTCTGCTGTCATGTTCTGATAGACAGACGGTGTCTCCACAACAGCGCCAATTCTTTTTTGCGTCTCTAAAATTCTGCTGTCCGTATTTTTTGTTCCATACAGCATATACTCTCCAGACGCAGGTTTTTGCAGTCCGCAGATCAAGCGGATCAATGTCGTCTTTCCTGCTCCATTTTTTCCTACAAATCCATAGATTGCTCCTTTTGGAACGTGCATGGAAAAATCATTGAGCGCTTTAAAATGTTTATAATTTTTACACAGATGATTTGCAGTCAGTACATATTCCATCGCTTCTTCAGCCTCCTCATTTTTATTTATCTGTATTCTATTCCATAAATATTAAGGAAACTGTTAAGAAGAGTGCTAAGAAACAGTAAAGATTTTTTATTCCGCCATTTTAAATCCGATTCCCCATACAGCCTCGATATAATCTTTTTCCGATGCATCCCTCAGCTTTTTTCTCAGGTTGCTGATATGGACTCTGAGAGAGCTTTCCATACAGTCGGGTGTCTCCTCACTGATCCGATCCAATAAGATCGTCTTTGTGATGACTTGTCTTGGATGTTCCATCAGAATTTTCAAAATGGCAAACTCTGTCTTTGTCAGTTTCACATTCTTCTGGCTGACAGTTATCGTATGGGTTGTCAGATCAAGCACAATATCTTTGTAAACCAATTCTTCCGAGCGGTCTGTCTTTTTCTGTTTTCTCAGCTGGACAACGATTCTTGCCAGAAGCTCTTCCGTCTCAAACGGTTTTGTCATATAGTCCGCTGCTCCATTCATCAAGAGAGCTACCTTGTCCCTCACATCCACTTTTGCACTGAGCACGATGACCGGAATGTCAGATATCCGAGGCAGTACTTCCTCGCCTGATAATCCCGGAAGCATTAAGTCGAGCAGAATCAGATCCGGTTTGCATTTTTCCAGAAACAGCAGAGCTTCTGTGCCAGAATAAGTGTGAAATACTTCGTATCCTTCCCGCATCAGCACTTTTTCCAGCATATCATTAATATAAGTGTCATCATCTATAATTAAAATTTTACTCATCCGCTTTTCCTCTGCAACTGTTTTTCCTTTCTGTTTTTTCTGTCTTTTCGTTTTCGGCTAAGGAATCATCATGACAAATGTTCCTGCCACAATCGAAGCCAACCCCAGACACGATTTTTTTGAAAGTTTTTCTCCAAATACAAGATAGGAAAATACCACTGTGACAAGAATACTGAGTTTGTCAATCGGGACAACTACGCTTGCCGGTCCGTCCTGCAGCGCCTTATAATAGCAAAGCCAGGAAGCTCCCGTCGCGATCCCGGATAAAAGGATAAATCCCATCTCTTTTAAAGAAATTTCTTTTACAAGATGCTGCTTTCCTGTCACATAGACCATTGCCCATGCCATCACCAGCACAACGCCTGTCCGGATTGCTGTTCCCAGATTGGACTCCACCTGACTGATTCCGACCTTTCCGAGAATAGAAGTGAGGCTGGCAAATAAAGCGGAACCTGCTGCATAGAAAAACCATTCGTTTCCTTTTTTTATCTGCCCGGAAACAGTCTGTTTTCTCTCAATCATCAAAAAAGTACCCGCTCCGATCAGAATAATTCCAAGCGCCTTAGGAAGACTGACGCTCTCGCCCAGAAAAAGAAATGCCAGCAAGATCGTCAGAATCACACTTGATTTATCTATCGGAACCACTTTGTTGATATCTCCTGTCTGCAGAGCTTTGAAGTAACAAAGCCAGGAGGCTCCTGTCGCTGTTCCTGACAAAATCAGAAACAGCCAGGACTTCCCTCCGATCTCAGAAATCTGTGACTGTGATCCCACGACAAAGACCATAATCCATGAAAACAGCAGTACAACAACTGTTCGGATTGCTGTTGCAACTGTAGAATCCGTTTTCCTAATTCCGCATTTCGCCAAAACAGAAGTAATTCCGGCAAACAAAGCAGAGCCAAACGCAAATACGATCCACATCTTATCCCCCTTTACTCTGCCTCTTCCTCCATCGTCTCAATCAAAAAACTGACAGGGCGAAATCCATCGTTGCAGGAAATCATCGCAGATTTTTTATTCTTCATCCATCCTTGATAAAAATCTTCTCCTCCATGAGCCAGCGTCATCACAAAAGGAGAGACCGTATCCCATGCGCTGTCGCAGAACCCTTCCGGCTGCTTCCACCCGTTTGCGACAAAGACCTGCCCCATCTTCATATCGCACGCATGTTCCATCGGATTTTCATATTTTTCCATCAAATCCTGATAACATGCCATCTTCACAACCGTAATCTTTACTTTTTTCATCTGTCGCTGCCCTTCTCTCAAAATAAAATTTTTCTCCGTACAGTACTTTATCTCAAATTTAATTGTTTCTTTTTTGACACTCCCCATAGCTAAAGCAAGGGGTTTTATGACACATTTAATAGTTTCTTATTCCAGCTATCGTTTCTTGTTCCAATTTCAGCAGCTCTGCTTTGATCTCAATTCCTCCGGCATAGCCCGTCAGACTTCCGTCTGCGCCGATCACGCGATGACATGGAATGATGACAGAAATCGGATTATGGCCTACTGCTCCTCCTACTGCCTGTGGAGACATTCGGGCAATTCCTCTTTTTCTGGCAATCTCTGCCGCAATCTCTCCGTATGTCCTCGTTGTTCCATATGGAATATCAAGTAAAATCGACCATACTTCTTTCTGAAATTCCGATCCTTTTACGGAAATCGGAGGAATAAAATCTGGTATCTTACCCAAGAAGTAAAGATCGAGCCATTGCATCGTCCTGTCAAATACATCCAGTTTTCTCTCCTCATAATCTTCCGGCAGCGTAGATCCAAAATATTTTTGTTTTTCAAACCACAGTCCTGTCAGCGCGTTTTTTTCCGCTGCCATCGTCATCCAGCCCAGTGGTGATTTATATTGATAAACGGAAGTCATATCTTTTATCCCAACAGTTCCCGAACCATTTTTGCATCAAATACAACATTTGAGACGTGGTTGACTTCGATCTGATACAGCGCATTTGCCGCGATATGTTCTGCCGCCTGCTCCAGATCACGGATTCCTGTTGTGTCACTGTATTTCTCGATGACTGCATCAAGCGCTTCCGCAGTCACAATGCACTCGCTTTCTTTCATGCTCATCCGTCCCAGAACTTTCGGCAGAGCATACTGTGAGAAGATAATTTTTTTCTCCTCCGGCGTATAATCCGGAATATCAATCACAGCAAAACGAGACATCAAAGGAGCGCTGATCTGATCTTTATCATTTGCTGTCGCAATCGGATAGACGCCTACGGTTGGAATCATACACTCGATATAATTGTCCGTAAATCCAAGGTTATCAAGAAGCGTCAGCAGAACGTCAGCAGGGTTTCCATTTCCTTTTCCCGCTGCCGCCTTATCCAGCTCGTTGATGATAAAGACAAGATTGGACTCGCCTGCCATGGAAAATGCCTCCATGATGATACCAGGTTTTGCGTTTGTATAGATACGGGAGCTTCCTGTCAGCTGCTCCGGATCATTGATCGAACTCATATCCAGTGTTGTCCACGGCAGTTTTAAAATTCGTGCCACAGCATATGCAATCTGGGATTTTCCTGTTCCTGCCGGTCCAACCAAAAGCAGACCGTATGCCGGAAGCGTATGGGTACGGTTGATCTGAATGACCGTCTCAATGATTCTCTGTTTTACTTTTTCCATTCCATACAATTCTTCATCTAAAATCCGACGTGCCTCTTCCGGATCAATCGCCTCGAAATAATTACTTTTCCACTGAATATTCATCATGATGGAAAGCGCGCGCTGTGCATGGCGTCTTTCTTCAGGGGAAACTTCATGCGACCGTGCCACAGCAAGATTTCTGCGCGCCCACAGCTGTATATTGTCAGGCAGCGTTCTGCCGGCGCACGTCATAAAATCTGTGATGCTCTGCAAGCTCGTGAGCTTCATGCCGTCACCCTCTTCGGCCTGATCCTCGTCTTCTCTCTCCTCGGCAGGAGCGCTGCTTGCAAGAAGTCTCTCGATCATAAACTGAAGAAATCCGTCCTCCGCAGAAAGCTTTGTTCCGCCTCCGAATGCAATCTCACGAATCTTATAGACTGCATAGCCATCCTCACGGTTTTCTCCCGACAGCCGCACATTGATATGGTTTTCTCCCAGCCATCGAAGTAGACTGACAAAGCGTGCGTCAATTTGCAGAATATCGGCGCTGACTGTTCCGTCCTCTTCTTTAAACTCAAACGTCGTTCTCTTGATCGGATTTGTAAAAATTCCGCAGGAATGATGTTTCCATTTCCGGCTGCTGTTATCTAAAATTAAAATCGGTTTCTCTGCCGATGTCTCCGACTCATTCGACCGAAATGTAGTATAGGTACATTCTGCATAGTTCTTTTTATCTGGTGATGAATTAAAATCAAATACTGGCATATTTTACTACTCCTTTTATAAATAAAATCTTACATGCGATATGCTGTTTCTAGTTTATCACGGATTTCAGAACACAACAACTAACTTCTTTCCTGACTTTTTTATTCAACCGACATTTTTTTCACTATTTTTTTCTGATAAACAGCAAAAAATCCACTCCATATGAAGATACTTATTTTTTTATAATTTTTGATTAATATAAAAAATCATCCTATCCCACATCAGCAGGATAGGATGATTCCTTTTTTCATTTTTTATTTTCGTTTTATTCAAATGTCACGCGTCCCCACAGACTTGGATTTTTGTCGATTTCCATTGTTCCGCACCAGCTCATCTGCACAGAAGACTGGGTATTTGGAAATGGATAATCATTGTCTGTGATACAGAAATTAAAATTGATCGTATCGCCTGCTTCTGGAACGTACTGCTCAATCTGTTTATTTGAAAAATTTGCCCACGGGATCGCGGCCTCAAAGATAAAGCCTTCGTCTGTCGTGGTGTATTCTTTCTCATACCCCTCCAGAATATCGGCATTTTCTTCCATTCCTTTCGATGTGAATCGTGCCAGCTGTTCTCTCTCAATCATAGAACGGTCGATCGCTGTATACCAGTTTTGACTGTCCATCATTAGATACAGCAAAAAATCATTTGTCTCAAACGATGTGCGTGCCGGGTCTGCTTCTGGATTTGTTGAGATATAAATTTTAAAGTTATCTTCCATATTGTGTCCGATCACTCCGACTGCGCCAAGGCTGGAGGCTTCTTTTGTATCGGATGCCAGATATAAATTGTCTTCATCCCACATCAGATAGACGATACAGCTCACATCGGTCTCTCCCAGCCAGGAATCTTTATCACGGATAATCTGAGAGGCGTCTTTGATCTCAATCGGAGAAGACAGATTCCACTCGCTTAAATCTCCGTCGATTGTAATTGGTTTCTCTGCGCGATAGGCAGAGGCTGAAGGTTGTTCTGCCGCTGCTGCTGATATCGTTCCCAGCGACAGAATCATGGCACTCGATAGTAATAACGCTTTTTTCATAAATTAAAAACCCTTTCATTTTTTATTTTTTGAATCTCAAAACGGGCGCTGCTGTTTCGGCAGCGCCCAGAAAATGGTAGGTATCGGATGATACTTTTGGGATAGCTTCATCCAGTTTTTATTCTACAACGATGGTCTCGCTCATATCGCCTACAGTGATGACATGCTCGCCAGCTTCCAGAGTCAGTTCTACAGAGATTACACGGAACTGTCCTTCGTCCAGGGCTACAAATTTCTCAGCAGCTACATTTTCGCCGTCCATTACCTGAACTGTCATATGACCGTCTGCCCCGTTATTCTTTGCAACGAAATTAATCTCAAACGGAACGCCTGCCTTCTGTACTTCTGTCACGGCTACTGTCTCCATGGACATTCCCCAGAAGGATTCTACTTCTCTTTCTTCTGTTGTCTGCGGAACGCTTAACAGACTCAGTTCAATATCAGCTGGTTTGCTGTAGCTCATACCATAGTCTGTTGTCCATAAAACATCGCCTAAGTTGTTTGCCATGTCGATTGTCGGGTTCTCTTTTGCCAGCATTGCCATATACAGACGTGTCTCTGTATCAACACCGATATCGTTCTGTAATTCGCCCCATGACAGTGTATAATCTTCTTCGTTGTAAGCAGTCTCATATAAAGTGCTTCCTGCAGGTTCTTTTTCACCGAACAGCATATCGGCTGTGATTGCCGGTGTTGTATAGCGATAGAAACTTCCAACAGAAGATCCGTGGTCAGGTGTGTTTGCAAATGTCTGCATCAGGATTGCATCACAAGCTTCTACCTGCTCCAGACCTGGTTCTAAGCTGACTGTTCCTTCAAATATCAGAACGATCGGTTTTCCTGCTGCCTGTGCATCTTCTATCATGTAATAATAGTTGTCATCAAATGTTGTCACATGGAATACACATACGTCTGCTTCTTCCATTGTGTCTACAACTGTTCCATGCTCGCCAAGAGCTGCTGTATCGCTCTCTTTGATATTTTCAGCTGAGCCGTCTACATATACTTTTGCGCCTTCTGCCAGCGGAAGAATGTTATTGTCATTCTTCAGAAGAACAATAGATTTTACCATCAGTTCTTCTTCCATCTCTGTAATTTCACTGCGGCGTGCCGTATTGATTTCTTCATTGCTCAGCACTGCAAATGGTTCTGCTTTATACGCATCAGATCCGATTAAATCAAGCGCGTCTGACCAGTCAGAATATGGATCTTCAAAGATTCCAAGCTCAAATTTATTGCGGAGTACGCGTGCAACGTGCTCATTGAAATCTTCTTCTGTCACAAGACCTTCATTCACTGCCTGAACAATGATATCTGGGAATGCACGGTTGGAAACTTCTTCTGCATAAGCTTCAATATCTGTTCCAAGGATCGCGCCGTAACAGCTGAACATATCCACGCCTGCGTTCAGAATCATTGCATATCGCTCTACTGCTGATAATGTGGAAATATCAACGCCGTCAGATGTAATACCTGTATTTCCCATAATACGGCTGATATCAAGCGGCCAGTCCAGACATACAACGCCTTCGTATCCAAGATCCTCTCTTAAGAGGTCATACGTATCTTTATCCATATATCCCTGTACGCCTTCTGTTACGCCTTCTGCATTATTTGTCATGATATAATGCGTATCGGCATCTACGACTGCCTTCCATCCAACCATCCAGCTGTCGATCAGATCTGCCGGAGATTTTGCTTTCATATAAGAATTACGTCCGCCGCGGGCGATAAAGTGTTTGGAGTGAGCGCTCCATCCATTATCCTGATAAGCGTTTGTCTCGATTGCAGACATTTTTGCGATATAATTTGGATCGTCTCCGTAGAAGCTGCCGATTTCATTTCCATATCCATGGAATACCTGATGATATCCAAGCGCAGCAGATTCTTTTGAATACTCGGATACAAGGTTATACAGCAGATCTTCATCATGAGCGATACCAAATGCGTAGTGCGGCATATCAATCATTCCGCCCCATGTATTATAGGAACGGTCTCCTGAGAATACACATGGAATACCGAGGCGGCTTTCCTCTGCGATTGCCTGAATAGAGTTAAATAAATCAAGCTGATCTTTTGGATTTCCTGTCAGCGCTGCGATAAATGTAGTCGTCTTTGCTTCTTTGATCTGATATTCCATCGGAACAACTTTTGAACCCTCTACATCAACGTATGGTTCTGTTCCGTACAGGCAAGCTTCCGGGTCGCTTAAATATGGCGTTCCCTTAGCTGTCACGCCGCCATGGGACTGATCCTGATTTTCTCCGAAGTCAGTAACCGTACTTCCATTGCTTCCAAATACACATGCAAAAATCAGAGAACCTGCTTTTTCTTCCGGCGTCATCTGTGCCAGAAGATCCTGGACACGCGTTTCCTGTTCTGCACGCCAGTCTTCATAGACGTCTAACTCGCCATCTTTGTCGAGATCACGGAAGTATAACCCGTCCACTTCCAGAAATCCGTCTTCTGTCTTGTTGCTCAGACGAACTTGATCTCCATTTTCTTCAATGTAATAAAATCCAGATTCGCTCTGCTGAATAATTGAATTTTCCTCTGCAAAAACAGGAAGACTCATTGCATTCAGGATCATCGCCGATGAGAGCAGCATCGTAATATTCTTCTTTTTCATAAAATTTACATAGACACCAAACCCACTGCCTTTCGGCAGCGTGAAAAGCGCCTTTCCCCCTTTCCCGAAAGAATATTCTCTTTTCCATATTTCTTCATTTCATACATTTGGAAATCCTGCGCAGTGATTTTCCGATTTAAAGCCGGCTTTAATGTAATTCTGATTATAACATCCCAAAAATACTGTTCTCAAGCGAATTGTCATGAAGTGCTTCTTTTTGTCATGAATGGTATTTTGCAAATTCCTTTTTCTTCTCAGATGAGATATAATGATTTTAAATAGAAAGCAGGTGAAATTATGCCATTACAAATTGTGCGAAATGATATCCCAAAATTTTTCGTAAAAAGAAATTAATAGCAGAAAGCTGAAATCGTTTGAAGATGATTTTAAGATGAGAAAAACTCCAAATAAGGAATTATAATTTCATCTCTGCACGCGCGCTCCCTTGCCGCCTATGACAGCTTCCACTTCCTTTTTGTCTGCCATTGTCGTATCGCCCGGAGTTGTCATGGCAAGGGCGCCGTGAGCGGCGCCATAATTTACGGCTGTCTGCGCATCCTGCGACGTCATCAGTCCATAGATCAGTCCGGATGCAAAAGAGTCGCCTCCGCCCACACGGTCGAGAATTTCCAGTCCTTTATAATCTTTTGCTTTATAAATTTCTCCGTCTGCCCAGCAGATTGCGCTCCAGTCATTGACAGTGGCTGTCTTTACTTCTCTCAGGGTTGTGGCGACTGCCTTAAAGTTGGGATACGTTCTTGCCGCTTCATTGATCATTTTTTTATATCCGTCCAGATTCAGCTTTTTCAGCTCCGCATCGTTTCCTTCAATCTCAAAGCCAAGACACGCTGTAAAGTCTTCTTCATTTCCAATCATCACATCGACATACTTTGCGATCTCTTTGTTTACTTCCTGCGCTTTTTGCTTTCCTCCGAATGCACTCCACATGGATGGACGGTAATTCAGATCATACGACACGATTGTCCCATATTTTTTAGCTGTCTTGATGGCTTCCAGAGCTGTCTTCGCCGACTGTTCCGACAAGGCGGCATAGATCCCTCCTGTGTGCAGCCAGCGCACTCCCAGTTCTCCAAATAGATATTCAAAGTCAAAATCATCCGGTCCTGCTTTTGAGATTGCGGTGTTGGCTCTGTCGGAACAGCCTACTGCTCCTCGGATTCCAAATCCCCTTTCCGTAAAATTCAGCCCGTTTCGGCAGATTCGTCCAATTCCATCCGTCTCCATCCATTGAATGAATGTCGTGTCCACGCCTCCCTGCAAAATCAAATCTTCCAGCAATTTTCCTGTTTCATTAGCTGCCAGCGCTGTGATGACGGCTGTGCGCATCCCAAAACACCGACGCAGTCCTCGGATGACATTATATTCTCCGCCGCCTTCCCACACTTTAAAATTTCTGGCAGTTCGAATTCTGCCTTCTCCCGGATCAAGCCGCAGCATGACTTCTCCCAGAGACACGGCGTCGTATCGGCATTCCTCTCTCGATTTTATATTTAAATTCATTTTTTTCGCCTCCCTCTATCGTCTCACTTTTTCTTTCGCCTCTGCCACAGCATGGACAAACTCCCTCGCTTTTGCTGTCACAGCCTCAAAGTTTCCTGTCTTTGCCCCGACTGTCAGGCTGCTTCCCGTGCCTACGGCAAATGCGCCTGCTTGCAGCCATTGTTCCACATTATCCGTGTCCACGCCTCCGGAAGGCATAAATTCCGCCTGCGGAAGGGGACCTTTCAGTGATCGGATCGCAGAAGGTCCGACAATATTTCCCGGAAAAATCTTGATCACATCGCATCCCATCTCCAATGCACAGATCGCCTCTGTCGGCGTCATCACGCCGGGAAATACCGGCACACGATAGCGATTGCACAGACGAATCGTTTCTGTGTTTAATCCGGGACTTACAATATACTGCGCTCCCGCCAGAATGGCCTGTCTTGCCGTCTCCGCATCCAGAACCGTCCCTGCTCCGACCACAATCTCCTTCTGATCTCGATACGTCTCACACATTGTCTGGAGAAATTCCACTGGGTTTCCCTGTTCCATCGTCATCGTGATTTCTATAAGGTGAATTCCTCCTCGGATCACAGCGTCAACCAGCTTTTTTCCTTCTTCCTGGTCTCTTGCGCGCAGAACCGAGACTAATTTTTCTTCTCTCATTTTTTTTAAGATCTCTTCTTTTTCCATAAAACCTCCTGATTTTACCTTTTTATATAATAGAAAAGTTCGATTTTTGACTTCGTTTTTCTATTTATTTTCGATTTACTTTTTTATCCATTTTTGATTTTTATCTGTTCTTTTTTCCTGCAATCGTTTTATACGTTATCGTGCATAACAAACCAACGAGGTCTTCGTTCCTGTCTATACATACTTTTTCAGCGTCGCTTCCACTGCGCCTTTCCCTGCAATCATTTCTTTCAGGTAAAAAACGATTTTAGAAGCCAGACCGACCTCATACAGATCTGTCCCAAATATCGTTTTATTTTCCAGAATCGGTCTGATCTTCTCCTGTATGTCACCAGAAAATCCAAACGAAATTTCTTTTACAATCGGCTGAAGCTGACTGAGAAGAGGGTCCGGACTTAACGTGAATGGGTTTCCCTGATCATCTACTGCCATCAGATAGCGAATCCAGCCTGCGATCACAAGCGGAATCATCTCCAGTTCCTCTGCCGCACATCTGTATGCCTTCTCATATGCTTTTATCGTCTCTCCGTAACGGACGGCGAGTTTCTGCGACGTATCGGTTGCAATTCTCTTTGGAGTGTCCGGCATAAATGGATTCGGGAAACGAATCTGAATGACTTCCTCGATAAATTTTCTCGGATCTAAAATTTCAGGATCAGACACAACTGGAAGACCTTCCTCGTATCCGATCCGCTCAATCAGTTTCTTCAATACCGGATTTTTCATCTCTTCTGAGATGAGCTGATATCCCAGAAGGCATCCGAATACTGCCAAAGCTGTGTGGAGGGGGTTCAGGCAAGTACACACTTTCATTTTTTCTGCTCTATCCACGATTTCTCTTGAAGTAAGGAAGATTCCACCCGCTTCCAGCTGCGGTCTTCCGTTTGGAAACTCGTCCTCGATCACAAGATATTGACATTCCTCAGCATTTACAAACGGAGCGATGTATGTGTTTTTTTCTGTGACAATCGGTTCCATCCCTTCTATTCCGTCTGCTTTTAAAATTTCTTCTGCTTTTTTGTCAGGGCGAGGCGTAATTTTGTCGATCATGCTCCACGGAAAGCTTACTTTTTCCCTGTCCTGAAGATAAGAAAGAAATCCCGCGTCTGTCCTGCTGTTTTTTTTCCATGCCAGAGCGAACGTCTCCATAGCTTCTCTTAAGCGATCGCCATTGTGCGAACAGTTGTCCATGCTCACCATTGCAATTCGTTTTTCTCCGCTTCGATATCGCTCATATAAAAGAGAAGCAATCTTTCCGATATAACTTTTGGGCGTTTCCGGTCCATTTCTCAGATCTTTCTCCACATCTGGAAGATACTGTCCATCTGCGCCTTTTAGGCTGTATCCTTTTTCTGTGATGGTAAAGCTGGCGATCTGCAGAGAATCGGCGCAAAAAATTTCTTTTAAACGTTTCAAATCTTTCTCCTTTTGGGGATTTACTTCCAGTGATTCCACAACACTTCCTATCACCGTTTTTTCCACTGTCCCGTCTGACTTCAGAGTGACCAGAATGCTGAAGCTGTCATGCGCGTCATTGATCTTTTTTATGATTTCACAATCGTATCCTTCAGCTACAATCAGCCCCGTATCCATGATTCCCCTGTTTAAAAGTTCCTGCACTACATTTGCCTGAAATGCTCTTACAATATTTCCCGCTCCGAAATGAATCCACTGCGGTGTCTCTTCTGTCTTTTTCCTGACGGTCTCCCGGTCAAATTCGGGGAGACGATATCCTTTTTTCATCCATTCTTCTCTGTCTTTTAGTCCACTCTCATTTAACTGCATAACAGCCTCCTTATTTTTTATTCATTTTGCTGATCGCTTCCCACAGTCCATTGATATAAGCAGCTCCAAGCGCACGGTCATACAGACCATATCCCGGTCTTGCCTCCTCATCCCAGATCATTCTGCCATGGTCAGGACGGATATATGTGTCAGGGCAGGTGTCATACACTGCTCTCATAATCTCAAACAGATCGAGATCTCCGTCAGAAGACAGATGACTCGATTCTCTGAACTTATGGTGTCCCAGATGCTTAATATTTCTGACATGAAGACAGCCAATTCTGTTTTTTTCACCGAAATGGCGAATGATCGCCGGAATATCGTTTTCACGGTTTGATCCAAGAGAACCGGTGCACAGGCAGATTGCATTCGACGGCGAATCATACATTGCGATTATCTGATCGTAGTCGCTCTGGCTGTGCGCAATTCTCGGAAGACCAAATATGGACCAGCCGGGGTCGTCCGGATGGCACGCCATGACAACGCCGCACTGCTCACACACGGGAATAATCGCTTCCAGAAAATATTTATAGTTGGCGCGCAGATCGTCTTTGGATATCGATTCATATCTTTTCAGCGTTGTCTCCAAATCCGCCAGACGTTCTTTCTCCCAGCCCGGCAGAGAAAATCCGCTGCTTTTTTTTTCTGTCTCCCTTACAATGTCAAGCGGCGTCATCTCTCCTAACTCTTTTTCATCGAAATACAGACTAAAAGAGCCGTCCTCCGGAATGAGACGCGCCAGGTCCGTGCGCAGCCAGTCAAACACCGGCATAAAATTATAGACAATCACTTTGATGCCGTATTTTGCCAGATTACGGATTGTCGTACAATAATTTTCTATATACTTGTCTCTGGACGGCAGCCCCATCTTAATGTCTTCATGGACATTTACGCTTTCAATCACTTCGCATTCCAGACCTGCCGCATGAACGTGATCTACATATGTTTTGATTTCTTCTTCTGTCCACACCTCCCCTGCCGCTTTCTCATCCAGCACCCCCATCACTCCGGACATCCCTGGGATCTGTCGAATCTGTTTGAGTGAGACAGTGTCTCTTCCTTCTCCATACCATCGAAAAGTCATCTTCATAAAATTTTATTCTGCGGTTTCCATGCACATTTTTTCCGTGCAGATGCCGCTTTCTCCTTTCTGCTGAGATATAAATTGCGCGCTGTAAATGGATTTCTGCACGCATCAGGCTGTTCGGCTGTCAGCCGTCTGAAATTCAAATACGTTCCTTTTATTCTTTCCCTCTGGAGAATGAAATATGCTGCCACAGACGTATGAAAATATAAAAAATGATAAATATTATAGATGATAACCATCCCGTCTCTCTTGTCAGCTGCAAACGATTTGTCATTCATTCTGACATTCCTCGGTCGATGTCTGATCTGAATGAACACTGTCTGAAAGGAAAAAGAAAATGAAATTTTTAAAAAAAGTTGGTATCTTTTGTCTCGGCGCAGGACTGATTCTAGGCTGCTGCGTTCTTGCCGGAGGCTGCAGTTTCAGCAACGGCAAACGTATCGTGCGCATTGCCCACGGCCAGTCCGAGACGCACCCAGAGCATCTTGGTCTTTTAAAATTTGAACAATATGTAGAAGAACATTTAGGGGATCAATACGATGTGCAGATTTATCCAAATGAATTGTTAGGAAGCTCTCAAAAAGCGATTGAGCTGGCGCAGACAGGGGCGATTGACTTTGTCGTCTCCGCTGCGGCGAATCTGGAAAATTTTTCCGATATCTATGAAATTTTCAGTATGCCCTACCTGTTTCACTCTGAAGAGATCTATCGAAATATCATGAGCGATACGCAGTATATGGAACAGATCTATCAGGCGGCAGATGAAGCCGGTTTTCGTGTGCTGACATGGTACAATGCCGGAACGCGCAGCTTTTATGCCAAGAAACCGATCTACACGCCGGAAGATTTAAGAGGAATGAAAATCCGTGTCCAGCAAAGCCCCGCCAGCGTCAGCATGTGCAAGGCTTTCGGCGCCGCCGCCTCGCCGATGAGTTTCGGTGAGGTCTATACGGCGATTCAGCAAGGCGTCATCGACGGCGCTGAGAATAATGAGCTTGCGATGACGAACAACAAACATGGAGAAGTCGCAAAATATTACTCTTATACAAGGCATCAGATGGTGCCGGATCTTTTGATCGGCAGTTTAAAATTTCTGGATGGATTAACTTCTGAAGAATATGATGTCTTTTATGAAGCTGCTCTTCTGTCAACAGAGACAGAATTGAAATATTGGGACGAGCAGATTGAAGAGGCGAAGCAGATTGCATCTGAAAAGATGGGCGTAACCTTTATTGAGACAGACATGGAGCTGTTTCAGAAAAAAGTTTCCAGTGTGCAGCAAAATATGCTCGATCAAAATAAAAGTATCCGCACGTTCTATGACCATATTCAGGAAGTAAACAAAAAATCTCAACAGGAGGGCCGATAAAATGAAACCGTTGCATTCACTCAGAAAAGGGATGGACTTTGTCCTGAGTTTTTTATGTTCCCTGCTCTTTGCAGCCATGGTTCTAATTGGAACATATCAGATCGTGACACGTTTTATCTTCCGCAGTCCCAGCACCGTTTCCGAGGAACTTTTGACATACTGCTTTACCTGGATGGCGCTTCTGGCTGCCGCATACGTTTTCGGAAAAAGAGACCATATGCGCATGAGTTTTCTCGCTGACCGCCTCCCTGGAGCTGTGCAGAAAATCTTATGTATCGTATCAGAAGTTCTGATTTTACTTCTGGCAGGTACTGTGATGATCTACGGCGGTTTTTCGATCGTACGTCTGACCATGACACAGTCTACGGCTTCTCTCGGAATTCCGATGGGCATCGTCTATACCATCCTGCCCATCTCCGGAATCTTGACTTCGCTTTATTCTGTCTTAAATATCGTTGATCTGCTCTTTGGTTCTGCAAATGGGATATCAGAACAAAAAACAGAAGATTTCAGGAAAGGAGTGTAAAAAATTTATGGATACTGCGATTGTCTGTGGTCTCATTATTTTAACAGTGCTGATTCTTCTGCTGCTCGCCGGCGTTCCGATCGCCGCCGCTCTGGGCATCTCCTCCATCTGCGCCATTCTGCCGGTGATGGATGCGGATGCCGCTGTTCTGACCGGCGCTCAGAGAATTTTTTCCGGAATCTCCGTATTCAGTCTTCTCGCAATTCCTTTCTTTATTCTGGCTGGAAATATCATGAATAAAGGCGGCATTGCCATCCGTCTCATCAATCTGGCAAAAGTCGTCACCGGTCGGATGCCAGGCGCGCTTGCTCAGACAAATGTTCTTGCCAATATGCTGTTTGGCGCAATCTCCGGTTCCGGCACTGCCGCTGCCTCTGCCATGGGTTCCATCATCGGACCGATTGAAAAAGAAGAGGGGTATGATCCCAACTTTTCTGCGGCGGCAAATATTGCGACCGCCCCGACCGGACTTTTGATTCCCCCAAGCAACGTCATGATTACCTTCTCTTTAGTCAGCGGCGGAACTTCTGTCGCTGCGCTTTTCATGGCTGGATATCTCCCCGGAATCCTCTGGGGACTTGCCTGTATGATCGTCATTTATCTGATTGCGAAAAAACGCGGATACCGCAACCGTTCTTCTTTCACTTTAAAAGAAAAATGGACTGTTTTTCTGCAGTCTCTGCCGTGTCTTTTTCTGATTATTCTCGTCATCGGCGGCATCATCGGCGGTATATTTACAGCAACAGAAGGATCAGTTGTAGCTGTCGTTTACAGTCTGATTCTGTCTTTGTTTGTCTATAAATCCATCCGTCTTAGAGATCTGCCGCAGATCTTCAAGGACAGCGCGCAGATGACAGGCATTATCATTTTTCTGATCGGCGTTTCCAGTATCATGTCCTGGGTCATGGCTTTTACCAATATTCCATCCGCCGTGTCATCCGGACTGTTATCGGTCAGTGACAACAAATATGTTCTATTTTTCATGATTAACGTCAT
This sequence comes from Eubacteriales bacterium, assembly GCA_030526005.1. Lineage (GTDB taxonomy): Bacteria > Bacillota > Clostridia > Lachnospirales > Lachnospiraceae > JAGZHZ01. The sequence goes on along the minus strand of JAUNDP010000009.1, from coordinate 50,886 downwards.
CCTTCTCGTCATAGGTACATTCATGGATATGACGCCGGCATGTCTCATTTTCACGCCGATTTTTCTCCCCGTGTGCCTTGCTCTTGGAATGAATCCCGTCCATTTCGGGATCATGATGATTTTTAATCTTTGTATCGGTACGATCACGCCGCCCGTGGGAACAACGCTGTTTGTCGGCGTCCGAGTCGGCGGCGTGCGGATTGAAACTGTCTTTCGCCAGCTTCTCATCTATTTTGCAGCTATTTTCCTTGTGCTGATGCTCATCACTTACGTCCCGCTCATCAGTATGTGGCTGCCGGGACTGCTTGGCTATGTATAAATATCAGGAGGTTCTGTCTATGAAACCATTTATGGATCACAACTTTTTGCTCCATACAGAAACGGCAAGAAAACTGTACCATCAATTTGCATCCCCTCTTCCCATTGTCGATTACCACTGTCATATCAATCCAGAAGAAATCGCTATAGACCGCACATTTGAAAATATCACGCAAGTCTGGCTCGGCTCTGATCACTATAAATGGCGTCTGATGCGTTCCAATGGCGTCGAAGAAGCTTATATCACAGGCGACGCCCCTGATCGGGAAAAATTTCAAAAATATGCTCAAACTTTGGAAAAAGCCATTGGAAATCCACTTTTTCATTGGAGTCATCTGGAACTGCAGCGGTTTTTCGGTTTTCAGGGGATATTAAATAGCAAGACAGCCGATGCTGTTTGGAATATGTGCAATGAAAAACTGAGCCGCGGCAAGATGAGCGTGCGCAGTCTCATCAAACAGTCTCATGTATCTTTGCTTTGCACGACAGACGATCCGGCAGACGATCTGCGATATCATCAAATGCTCAAAGAAGATCCCTCTTTTGACGTCCAGATTCTTCCCACCTGGAGACCTGATGGTGCGATGAATCTGGAACGCCCCGATTATCTCGATTACTTGAAAAAGCTTTCTGCCATTTCCTGTGTGGAAATCAAAACGTTTCAAGATTTAAAGCGCGCTCTTTCCATCCGCATGAACGCTTTTCATTCCATGGGATGCAAAATCTGCGATCACGGAATGGACTATGTAATGTATCAGCCTGCCTCCAAAGAAGAAGCAGAAGCGATTTTTGCCAGAAGGCTTTCCGGCGAAGCGCTGACAGAGGCTGAGATTTTAAAATTTAAGACTGTCTTTATGATATTTTCTGCTCAGAAATATAAAGAATATAACTGGGTGATGCAGCTCCACTTCGGCTGCAGACGGGACAACAACCGTGCCATGTTTCAAAAACTGGGGCCTGACACAGGTTTCGACTGCATCAGCGACTTCACCCCCATCTCACAGCTTGCCGGTTTTTTGGATGCGCTCAGCACGAAAGAAATTTTGCCAAAAACGATTCTGTACAGTTTAAATCCAGGCGACGATGAAAAAATTGCAGCTCTGGCGGGCTGTTTTCAAGATCCAGAAGCCATCGGCAAAGTCCAGCACGGCTCTGCCTGGTGGTTTAATGACAATAAAACAGGCATGATCCGACAGATGACATCCCTTGCCAATTTCGGTCTCCTCGGAAATTTTATCGGTATGCTCACGGATTCTCGCAGTTTTCTGTCGTATTCCAGACACGAATATTTCCGCAGAATCCTGTGCAGTCTGATCGGAGACTGGGTAGAAAACGGCGAATATCCAAATGATATGGAAAATCTGAAAACGATCGTCAAAGATATTTCCTACAATAATACCGTGCGTTATTTTGAATTTGACCTCGACACGGTCTGACAGGATATCGAATCCTGTTTTTTATTGACACGTCCTCCCAAAAGAGATAGACTGAACTTACAAAATTCTCTTTTGGGAGGACATCTTATAAAGCTTGTTTTTTAAGAGCACATAAAATTCCTGACTGCGATGATAGGGAATATTAAAAAAATCATAAAAGGAGAGCATAACTTGAAATTTTATTTTGCACCGATGGAAGGAATCACCGGATACATATACCGCAATGCACACCACCGATATTTTCCTGGAATTGACAAATATTTTTCACCATTTATACAGCCAAATCAAAATGAATGTTTTCATTCCAGAGAGATCCAGGATGTGATGCCGCAGCACAACGAACAAATTTCTCTCGTTCCACAGATCCTGACAAACCGCGCCGATCTGTTTATCGCCACGGCGAAAAAACTGGAGCAGATGGGATACAGCGAAATCAATCTGAATCTGGGCTGTCCCTCTAAGACTGTCGTTTCAAAAATGCGTGGTTCCGGTTTTTTAAAAGAGCCATTGCTCCTGCAGGAATTTCTGGATGAAATCTTTTCTGCGCTGACGATTTCAATTTCTATAAAAACGAGAATCGGGATAGAAAATCCGGAAGAATTTTATGAATTGATCGAGATCTATAACCGCTTCCCGATCCGTGAGCTGATTATCCATCCCAGACTTCAAACCGATTATTATAAAAACACACCAAATCTCTCTGTTTTTTCAGATGCGTGCCGCTTGAGCAGGAATCCGCTTTGTTATAATGGCGATTTATTTACTGCACATCAATACGAACAATTCCATCAGAAATTTGATGCAATTGACCAAGTAATGATCGGCAGGGGACTTCTCGTCAATCCGGCAATGGTATCCGAGATTCAGTCTGACGCTGTTTTGACAAAACAGACACTGCGCTCATTTCATGATGAAATCTATGAGGGGTACCGCGCTGTCATGTCGGGCGATCGAAATGTGTTATTCAAAATGAAAGAATTATGGTTTTATCTGATTCATCTGTTCGCTTCACCGGAAAAAACGGCAAAACAGATCAAGAAGGCAGAAAAACTTTCTGCCTACGAGAAAATTATCGACTATTTATTTTCTGAATCAGAACTGATTAGCAAAAAGGGGGAAAATTTATGCAGTTAAAACTTTATGAACCAATGCAGGAAAATGACTATTATTTCAAAGGATATGTCTCTTTAAAAGAGCTGTCACAGTTATTTTCTGATTATGAATTTTCAGAAGAGACGCTGGAAAAAGCAGCTATCCACAGAAAAAATATGCTCCATGGCATCTCATCCTTCGCAGCTGTTCTGCGCATGAATCCGGACAGCCGCGCCGAAGTATCGGACGATGTCATTGTATTTACGTCGGATCATATCCAGATCTGCAACGGGGCAAGTAAAATCGCCGCCATCTGCCAGATGGAATCTTCTCAGCTCGATGAAGGCGCTGCCGCTGTCAGCATCTTTTTGGCAACCGAAGAAAAGATGAAAGCGCTCGCTTTTTAACATGACGTGAACGATTTTTTCCACCATATCAAGCAGTAAATTCATTCTTGTTTACTGCTTTTGGTGGATCGTTCCATACTTAATAGTTCACGATTACATTTATACAAATATTATTTCTGTGCAATAGAAAATTCCGACGCGAATAAAAAATATCCATCTTATTTTTTTATATCATGGTCTATATCAAAAATGATTCGTATTTCGGTTCCATGTTTGGGAACACTGTTGACAGACACCTCTGCATGATGGAGAGAAAAAATTTCCTTTGTGATAGACATCCCCAGACCTGATCCAGCAATGTTCCGGGAACGGGATTTGTCCACTCGGTAAAAAGGTTCAAATATATGTTGTATATCATCGTCTGATATCCCAATACCGTTATCTGAAATTTTTAAGACGGTGTGCCCATCCTCTATAAAAGATAAAATCTTGATACTGCCACATTGCGGCGTGTATTTACAAGCATTCTCAACCAGATTGAACAATGCCCTGTAAAGTAGCTGCTTGTCACCAACCAATTCTTTTACTGAAAAGTCATATTGGAATGTCTGCTTCTTTTCTCTATATACCGGTTCAAGTTCAATCCAAATATCTCGGAACATCTTTTCCAAATTGATCACTGTCATGTCCAACTCCCTCCCTGCCCCATGCAGTGCCAGCAGATCGTTAACCGCCTTGGACAAACGCTTTGCACTTTGAAGTGTAATCTCTAAGTTTTCTTTATACTCTTCCATTGTGGGGCAGTCCTCCAACTTCAGCACTTGAGCATTAGTAATCATGGTAGTCAGTGGCGTTTTCAGTTCATGTGCAGCATCGGCGGAGAACCTCTTTTCTCTTTCCATTTCCTGCTCCAGTCGTTCCAAAAGTCCATTGAAAGCTTGTGAAAGCTGAGCAATCTCATCATCTGTTTCTGGCACGGACACCCGGCTACATAGATCATTCCCGCTGATTTGTTCCATTTCCTGACTAAGACGGGAGATCGGCTTCATAGCTCTCCGAGCTAGAAAATAAGCAGTAATCATACTGACTGCCGTTACCACTACCGTGCATAACAAACTGAACCAAGAAAATATCTTACGAGCTTGCAGGGGATCTATATCCACCTCTTCCTTAAAGATAACGTCCTGCGATGTTTCGTTTATAGAGGTGACCAATACAAGTTCCTTATCTGAGTGAGTAGGGTTCCTACTGACCTCATTATCATAAATTTCTGTCAGTGGAAATACAAACTGTCGTGAAACATTCCAAATGGATAAAGCAGTAAGCAGCAAAGAAGCAATCAGTACTAATGCCCCCATGGATAAAGTGATTCTCCAGTGCAAAGACAGTTTACCTTTCATGTTTCGTCTCTCCTCCTTTCACTATGTAACCTTGGCCTCGGATAGTAGAGATCAATCCCTCTGATCCCAACTTCTTTTTCAGTGAATACATGTGAAATTTGAGAGAGTTAGAAAAAGGGTCTGTCTCACTATTCCAAACGTGTTCGATCAGCTCACTTTGGCTAACCACACGCCCCATATTCATCATCAAATATTCCAAAATAGCATACTCTTTATTCGTTAGGGTAACTGGAACTCCATCTACCTCCACACTTTTTGAAAGTATATCTATGGTAACAGTTCCATCCGAGAGACGAGATGGTGTTTGGACAAAAGACTGACGTAGCAAATTATGGATGCGAGCGATCAGTTCATCAAAATCAAAGGGTTTTACTAAATAGTCATTGGCTCCTGCATCAAGCCCACACACTCGGTCAGAGACCTCACTGCGGGCAGACAGTATCAATACTTTGGTTCTTGCGTCTTTACGCCGGATGTGAGCCAACACCTCCATACCATCCAGAACTGGAAGATTCAGATCCAAAATAATTAGATCATATTCATTGACCTCATATAATTCCAATCCAGTTTCACCATCAAATGCCTGATCTACCGCAAATCCAAGTTTATGCAATCCTTTAGAAATAGCATTGGACAATATTTCTTCATCCTCCAACAATAACAATTTCATACAAATCTTCCTCCTCAATCCTTTTCTTAAAATTAAAATTCCCCAAAACCCTGTTTTGAATATTACAGGATTTCAGGGAAGAAGTCAAAGTAAGATTTACTGTTACTTCAGAGGAATACCGTTCTCACTGCCTAAGTTGATTTCCTCTTGGAAATAAACGCCTGCTGCCATACTGTCCTCGTCTACGTTATCAAAAGAAAGCGCTCCCTCCGAGTTAATCTTCTCCTGAAAGATGAGTCCCTCTGGTAAAGCATCTTTATCCACATTGTTAAAAGAGATTCCGCCCTCACTATCAAGATGAATCTCATCCTGAAAAGAAACACCTTCCGGGAGATGATTCTTGTCCACATCTGTCAGGGAGATCGTTCCATCTCCAGCAGGGAGAACTACCTTTTCCTGATAAAAGTAATCGGTTGCAGCAGCATATGCAGTGATGGATACTGCCATTGCAAATGTTGCAACAGCGCCGCTTAAAATCAATTTTTTAAGTTTCATAGTATTATGCTCCTTTACATTTTTTCTTGTGATTTTTTAACTACAAGTCTATCATATCAAACTGATAGTTAGATTACAGTTAGATATACAAAAAACTTCTCTCCATGAGAGAAGTTTTTTCTGTATGGAGCAAATACCGTGCCTTCTGAAAAAATTCCTGTCTGAAACCTCTGATTTTTATACGTCGCTGATATTAGTTCAACACAGATTCCTGTTCCCAGCTCAGCAGTTCACCTGATACTGCATCCATCTCAAATTCATATTTGATATCTTCATATACAATTTTCCCATCGTATACCGTAAGACCATCGTCCTCGTCTTTTTCAATTCGGATATCTCCCTCATCTGCACCTTTCACCATCTTCAGTGCAATCTTCTCTGCTTCCTCTTTTGAAAGCTTCTTATCCTTTTTGTCGTGACTGAGCTGCCCTTCTTTTATCTCAAACTGCATTTTTGAAATCACTCCGTCCTGCGTACAGATATCATATTCATATTCCCTCTTTTCTGTCTGAAATGTGATTTCGTAGATATCTCTGCCCTCTTCCTGATCGCGTTCTGTCTGAAGTTTTGTAATGTCTTCTTCTTTCAGTCCGGCATGATTCAGCGCAATCTCCAGCGCTTTTTCTCTCGATATGCTGCTGTCTTTTTCTTTCAGCGGTTCTGCGCTCACACAGAAAGCGATTCCGGCGGTAAGACATAATGCAAATACGATTGCTCCCCTTCTCGTCTTTTTCATTTTCTTTTCCATAAAAAGTTCCCTCCTATCTTTATCGAACCCGTATACTTCCCTGCCTGTTTTCCACTTTGTACGACCAGCATCCGTCCTGTCTGGAAAAACAGATTTTTATCTTTGTTATTTTTTTATTATAATATAGTATGTCCCAAAAAGATAAGAAAATCTTCTTGAATTTTTTTTAATATTTTGTGAACTTTTATTGCATAAAAAAGAAGTGCAGAGTCACCGTTTATTTCACTCCGGCACTGCACTTTTCTCGGACAAAAAGAGCTGCCGCACAATGACTGCAGCGCCGTGATTCAGCGCCTCTTTCATCGTACGGCAGCTCTTTTTTAAATGTTCGTATCTTCTTTTGGCATCCTCATTTTCATGAAAATTAAAAATGCAACGGTCATCGCAATTCCCGCTGGAAGTGAAATCCAAACAGACTGTGTAAAGCCTGCTATGACGTAGGTAATACACGAAATCACTGCAATGGAAAGCGCATATGGAAGCTGAGTCGACACATGATTCACATGGTCGCTCTGCGCGCCTGCCGACGCCATGATCGTCGTATCCGAAATCGGTGAACAATGGTCTCCGCACACAGCTCCTGCCATGCAGGCAGAGATGGAAATTGTCATCAGAGTCGGATTTGTATTCTGGAACGCTTCAACTACAATCGGTATTAAAATACCAAATGTTCCCCATGATGTTCCGGTTGCAAACGCCAGGGCGCAGCCCACTAAGAAAATCACAGCCGGAAGCAGATTCATCATTCCTTTTGCACTGTTATGCACTAATCCTTCCACGAATTCTGCTGCTCCAAGGCTGTCTGTCATTCCTTTCAGTGTCCAGGCAAATGTCAGAATTAAGATTGCCGGAACCATCGCTTTAAATCCCTGCGGAATGCAGCCCATACATTCATTAAAGGACATTACACGGCGCGCCACATATAAAATTACAGTGATAATCAATCCAAAAAAGCTTCCCATGCACAGTCCCAAAGAGGCATCGCTCTGTGAAAATGCAGTCACAAAATCCACGCCGCTGAAAAATCCACCTGTATACAGCATTCCGATAACGCAGCATAGAATCAGCGACAGAATCGGAATCAACAGATCTATCACTTTTCCTTTCGGTGCGATCACATTTTCATTTTTCTCTGCGTCTGCATAAGGGCGGTTTGCTGTCGTGAACAGATCTCCTTTTTTTGCATTTCTCTCATGGACAGCCATCGGACCAAAATCCACTTTCATCACCGCAATTAAAATCATCATCAAAATTGTCAGCAACGCATAGAAATTGTACGGGATTGCGCGGATAAATAAAGAAAATCCATCTTCCCCTTCCACAAATCCTGTCACAGCTGCCGCCCACGAAGAAATCGGCGCAATGATGCAGACTGGCGCTGCAGTGGCGTCAATCAGATATGCCAGTTTTGCACGCGATACTTTATGCTTGTCTGTCACGGGACGCATCACGCTTCCGACAGTCAGACAGTTGAAATAATCATCAATAAAGATCAATACTCCTAAAGCGATTGTGGCAAGCTGCGCGCCCACACGCGTCTTGATATGTTTTCCTGCCCACTGCCCGAACGCTGCCGATCCCCCGGCTTTGTTCATCAGACAGACCATCGCTCCTAAAATAACAAGGAAAATCAGGATTCCTACATTATATTCATCCGAAAGCTGCGCAATCAGTCCTCCCTGAAAAATATGGAGCATAGTTCCCTCAAATGAAAAACCGGAATAAAACATCGCTCCTACTAAGATTCCAATAAACAGGGAACTGTATACTTCCTTTGTGATCAGCGCCAGTCCGATCGCCACAATCGGGGGAACAAGTGCCCAGAATGTCGCATACATCTCTGGCTTTGCTGCCTCTGTCTCATCTCCTCCTGCAAAGACGATCATCGAAAATCCCACCACCAGCAGAATCGTCAAAATTGCCGATGAAAGCAGCCTGCGTTTTGTTTCTGTACGCATAAATTTACCTCTCTTTCCTCATCGGTTTCTTCTCTATTCGGCTTCTCCCTTTTAAGCCGATTTTTTATCCTCTGTTTTTTAGGAATAAAAAATACCATGAACGGATACTCCTTCCGGAGAACGTTCATGGCTAAGTGGTGTCTCGTCTTTTTGTATATTCTTCCTAACCAATGATAGCGCTCCACATCTGTGACAGTGCGCTACATATTCTGCATCGCCCCAGAATATCAAGTCTGGCCTTTGATATCCTTCGGCAGTTTCCCCTTTCAGATGACACGGCTGCCCTGCCATTGTATGCATCTTACTGATGAATCCTGCTCCTCTACCATTTTGTATCCAGTCCATCTTTTTTGAACCGACAATTATATGGTTGATTTTACCATGTCCTCTCAAAAATAGCAATGTCTCTTCCGAAAATTTCTTCTGTTTTCTCATCATCAGGTACTGCCTTGTCTTTTTGTGTTTTTCTCAAAAACAGGTACTTTTCTTTAAAATAATTCCTGTGTTGCTTTTTTTCTATTTTTTCCCTAAAATAAAAAGAAAAAATTTTTTCTATCCTCACTTTTCAACGATCACCCATTTTATGTAAATCAGAAAGGAGCCTTCCCATGCAGCTTGAATTGCAACAGACATCAGGGCGTCTATATATCCAAGTGTACCAATACTATAAAGAACTGATCCTCTCAGGAAGATTGGCTTCCGGCACAAAGATGCCATCCCTGCGGCGCTGTGCCAGAGAACTGGAAATCAGCCGCACCACTGTAGAATCTGCCTATCTCCAGCTCGCCGCCGACGGATATATTATCGCACGGCCGCAAAGCGGCTATTATGTAACAGAACTTTCTGCGCACCAGCCTTCCTTTCAGGAAAGCAAACCCGTTTCTTCCTTTCCCATCGTCTACAATTTTGCCTCCTCAGGAGTTGACCATGAAAGTTTTCGCTTTGATATCTGGCGGCGCTATATCAAAAGCGCCCTGCGTCAGGATGAACGCCTCTTAAGCTACGGGGAACCACAGGGAGAAAAAGATTTTCGTGAAACGCTTGCTTCCTATGTTCAAACGCACAGAAATATCATCTGCAGTCCTGATGATATTGTGGTAGGCGCCGGAACTCAGAGTCTTTTAAATATCCTGTGTCCTCTTCTGAAAGACAGAAAAAGCGTCTCTTTCCCAAATCCCTCTTTTGTTCAGGGAATCTCTGTCTTTGAAGATTATGGATTCGATGTGCGCTGTCGTGACAAAGACTGCGATATCATCTATGTTTCTCCCGCACACATGACAAAGTGGGGTGATATCATGCCTGTTTCCCGACGTCTTGAACTGGTGCGCCACGCTTCGGACCGAGGAAGTATCATTCTGGAAGACGATTTTGAAAACGAATTTGTGTATCTTCAAAGACCTACTCCCTCTCTTCAGAGTCTTTCCGGAGGCCATGGCGTTGTCTATATCGGATCATTCTCTCGTCTTCTGCTGCCTTCCATCCGCATCAGTTTTATGGTTCTGCCCCCTGAACTTTCAAAAAAATACCATCTGCGAGCCAGCCATTACAATCAGACAGCTTCCAAGGCAGAACAGATTGCCCTGTGCCAGTTTATCCGTGACGGTCATCTTGCCGCTCAGTCCAGAAAATTAAGACGTTTGTACGCTGCGAAATTAAAAGATCTGCTCTTTGCTGTCCGCCATGCGTTTGGACAAGACGCTGCCGTCCGTGTCGGTTCCGGCGGAACCAGTCTTGCGCTTCGGCTTGCGTGCAATGTATCAGGAGAACAGTTTTTATCACGCTGTAAAAAAAGAGGAGTTCTTGTAGAACTCCTCCGTGAAGAATCTGGATTTCTTGATCTGCTTCTCTCCTGTTCAACGATGCCAGCCGAAAAATTTCTTCCCGGTTGTCTCTGTTTGGCTCAGATCTGGAAAGAATGATCTGTTTCGCATCTTAAAAACTTCTGATTTGATCCGTTCCATCATCCCCAGTCTTCTCGATGGAACGGATTTCCACATCGTAACTGTAGCTGTCATTCACTTTTATTGTCACTTTATCTCCCACATGATGCCCTCTTAAAGCGCTTCCTAATGGAGATTCGATGCTGATATATCCTTTCAGAGAATTTCCACGGATTGAAGTTACCAGACGGTATGTCTCCTCCACATCGTCTTCTTCCACATAAATTTTCACCGTATCATTCAGTCCCACTTCGTCCTCTCTTGATTCTTCTGATACAATCTCTGCATTTTTAATCATGCGTTCCAGATAGCGAATACGGCTCTCATTTTTATTCTTATCTTTCTTCGCCGCATAGTACTCGAAATTTTCGCTCAGATCGCCCTGCGCTCTTGCCTCTTTTACTGCCTCAATCGCTTCTTTTCTCACAACCAGTTTTCTGTACTCGATTTCTTCTTCAATCTTTTTTACGTCCTTTTCTGTCAGATGCTCTCTCATTTTTTTACCCCTTTTCTTTTAAAAAATAGATGTCCTTTTATCTGTCTCTTTTGCTTTTATTGTGACTTTTATTAATACAAAAATCTGCCTCTTTTTCTTCTCTTCCGTTCATGGTATATTATATTCAGATCATACGCTCTCTATCGCCTCAGAATCTAAATCCTGACAGAGAAAAGAGCGTTTTTGAATAGAAAGGATGTGCTATATTTGTGAAAAAAATCTTATCCCAGGATGAAAAATTTCAGAGGATGCTTGAAGCTCCTCTGCCAGGCCTGATCGGGAAACTGGCAGTCCCCACTATTATCAGTATGTTGGTCACTTCATTCTACAACATGGCTGATACTTTTTTTGTCGGTAAAATCGGCACGAGTGCGACGGCTGCCGTTGGAGTTGTCTTCCCGCTCATGTCCATCATACAGGCGCTTGGCTTCTTTTTTGGACATGGCTCCGGAAATTCCATGTCCCGAAAACTCGGTGCAAAAGAAAATGACTCGGCCGAACAGCTTGCATCCGCCGGTTTCTTCTCGGCTCTTTTCTGCGGCCTGCTCATCACGGTCTTTGGCCTTTTCTTTTTAAAACCGCTTGCCCTGGCGCTTGGTTCAACCGATACAATTCTTCCTTACACAGAAGATTATCTCGGCATTATTTTGCTCGGCGCTCCATATATGACGGCGCAGCTTGTCCTGAATAACCAGCTTCGCTTTCAGGGCAGCGCTTTTTATGCCATGATCGGAATTGCAAGCGGCGCTGTGCTCAATATCATCTTAGATCCTCTTTTTATCTTTGTATTTGATATGGGAATCTCAGGCGCCGCTCTTGCGACTGTCATCAGTCAGTTTGTCAGTTTTGTGCTGCTCTTGCTTGGCGCCCATTTCGCAGGATGTATCCCGATCCGTCTGAAAAATATTCGCTGCATCCCAAAATGTTTTTCGGAAATTGCAAAAGGAGGTCTTCCTTCTCTGTTCCGCCAGGGATTAGGAAGTGTAGCCACGATTGCATTAAATCTTGCCGCCAATCCATATGGAGATGCTGCAATCGCAGCCATGTCGATCGTGATGCGAATCACATTTTTTGCAGCTTCTGCTCTTATTGGATTCGGCCAGGGATTTCAGCCGGTCTGCGGATTTAATTATGGCGCCAAACGGTACGACCGTGTCCGGGAAGCATTCTGGTTCTGTGTCAAAGTCTCCACTGTCTTCTCCCTGATTGCCGCTGTCGTTGGCTTTTGTCTGTCTCCGCAGCTGATCGAGATTTTCCGAAAGGGAGACGCCAATGTGATTCAGATCGGAACAACAGCGCTTCGGATGCAATGTCTGACTTTTCCGCTTCTTGGATGGATTACGCTGAATAATATGTTGTTTCAGACGATCGGAAAGACGGTTCCGGCAAGTGTACTTGCCTCCGCCCGCCAGGGTATCTTTTTCTTCCCTGCCATTTTTTTACTGCCGATTTTTCTGCATCTGACCGGTATTCAGCTTGCACAGCCTGTCGCTGACATCGCTGCGTTTGCACTGTCCATTCCGTTAAATATCTCTGTCATCCACGAGCTGAAGATGATGTCTGAGAAAAAGCATCCTCTGTAAATCTTTTTCTAAAATTCAGATCTGCTTTTCTTTTTTGAGAATTTCAGCGGGAGTATCTGTCTCTCCCGCTGAATCATTTTCTCCTGTCTTATCTTACTTTTTCTCCCTATGCTTCCGGCTGTGCCTCAATATCATGTTTCATCATTTCTATTGCAAGCTGAAATCCGTGCTGAGCTGCTTTTGCCATCCACATTCTGCTCTTTGCCGTATCTTTTTCCACACCAGAACCATACTGATACATCACGGCAAGATTGTACTGTGCAATCGGTATCTCTGCCTTTGCTGCCTGTTCAAAATAAGAAAATGCTTTTTTTTCATCTTTCTCTACGCAGATTCCTGACATATAATACAGTCCCACGCAGCACACTGCACGGTATTCATTTTGTTTTGCCGCCTTCAAAAACCAGGAAAATGCTTTTGACTCATCTTTACTGACGCCCAGTCCTTCTTCATAGCATCGTCCCATGTTATACTGGGCATTGGCATTTCCCTGATTTGCCGCGCGTCTCAGCCAACTGACCGCTTTTTGGTAATCTTTTTCGACCCCTTTTCCTTGCGCATACAAAAGTCCCAGATGCAGCTGTGCTTCTTCATGTCCCTGATCTGCCGCTTTTTTGTACCACTGCGCAGCTTTCTCAAAATCCACCTGTGTCTTTACTCCATTTTCATAGTAAAATCCTACCGCATACTGAACATTTCTTTGCTCGCCTTCTGCAAGGACTAATAATTCTTCTAAACTAAAATCAATCGGTTCCTTACTCATGTTCATTTCCTCCATTTTCTTTTTTAGATTTTAACACACATTCTGCTCTGACGCAATCAAACGCCATTGACAGGTTTTTGTTTTTTGTTTATAAATAAGGCTGGAACACTTATGCTCTTCCTCATAAGACATTCCATCGATCATCAAAATTTTATCAAGGAGTATTTTATATGAAAAAAAATCGATATCACAAACTGATCGGTATTGTGCTGCTGTGCGCAGCGACGATCGCTGCATTCTTTTTCATGCAGTCTGCCAGACAGACCACCTCTGCCAAGGCTCCGATTCATGCCACCGAGTTTCATTTTGACACTGTAATCACTGTCACGATCTACGATTCTTCTGATACCGCTCTGCTCGATGGCTGTATGGATTTATGTGAGGAATATGAAAATCTATTCAGCCGCACGAAAGAGACAAGTGAAATTTATAAGTTAAATCACGGGCTTCTTGAGAAAGACGACGATTATTATCTTTTGTCTGACCAGACAGCTGATCTGATCGAGAAAGGGCTGGAATACTGCCGTCTCTCTGACGGCGCTTTCGATATCACGATTGCTCCCGTGTCTTCTCTCTGGGATTTTTCTTCTGAAAATCCTCATGTGCCAAAAGAGGAACAGCTCCAGAAAGCGCTTGAACGCGTAGGCTGGGAAAATGTAGATCTCCAGGGAAACCGCATTCGCTTTCTGAAGGAAGGAATGGAGATTGATCTGGGTGGAATCGCAAAAGGATACATCGCAGACGGTCTGAAACAATATCTGCTGTCAAACGGAGTGGAAAGCGCTATTATCAATCTGGGAGGAAATGTATTATGCGTCGGCTCGAAGCCAGATAAAACACCATTTACCATCGGCATTCAGAAACCTTTTGCCGAACGCAACGAGACGCTTGCCTCTGTCAGTCTGACCGATCAATCGGTCGTCTCTTCCGGCACTTATGAGCGGAATTTCGAGGAGAACGGCAAATTTTATCACCATATTCTGAATCCAAAGACAGGATATCCGTATGAAAATCATCTCACCTCTGTCACTATTTTTTCAGATTTCTCTGTTGATGGAGATGGGCTGAGTACTTCCTGTTTTGCACTTGGACTTGAAAAGGGGCTGGAACTGATTGACCGTCTTCCGGGAGTCTATGCACTCTTTGTGACGGACGACGGTGAAGTGCATTACAGCGATGGACTTATGGAAAACGTCTCTATATCTGCAATAAAATAAATTTTATATCCCCTATTAGGGCTTGTAAAAATAACTGTATATTATATAATCAAATAAAAAGGAGATTTTTAAATATGAAAAATATAAATTTTTGTTTCATTATCTCGGCAGCGGCTTTCTTTACACTCACCCCTGCCTCCGTCCTTGCTGCGGACGAACCGTCTTATGAAGTAGAAACATTAAAGCTGGAAGGCGGAACAGACTGGGGAACGCCAAATCCATTTCTGCATCAGTCCAGAGGACCGGGGCAGGCAAAAGCAGCGCTTGTATATGGAAGCCTTCTGGAAAAAGATGAAAAAGGAGATATCGGCTGGCTTGCAGAGGATTGGACCGTAGAAGACAATGTTTTTACTTTTACCCTGTATGACGGTCTGACTTTCCATGACGGGGACGATCTGACAACAGAAGACGTCGCATTTTCTCTTGATTATTATAAAGAATTTCCGCCTGTCTCCAACTCACTTGGCACAGGAGAAGATTATCTTGTAGAAAGTTATGAGATCATTGATGATCAGACGATCGCTATCACTGCCGAAGAAGTCAGCGCCGACACACTGTCGAGTCTTGGCTCTTTTAAAATTATCCCAAAACATATCTGGGAAAATGTAGATGATCCATATACTTACACAGGCGACGGATATCTGACTGGAAGCGGCGCTTATATGTGCACCTCCTATGACGCTGCCTCCGGAAGCTATGAATTTACCGCTTTTGATGATTTTGTACCGATGAAACCTGCGGCACAGCGCATTCTCTTTGTGCCTGTCAGTGATCCTCTTCTTGCATTTGAAAATGGGGAGATCGACATCACTTCCATGCCGGTTGACCTGATGGATCGCTATAAAAACGACGCCTCTATCGGTCTTGTCGAGAAGTCAAACGATATGGGCTACAAAATGCTGATCAACTTTGAAAAATGTCCTGAATTTCTCGACAAAGAGCTGCGCGCCGCTCTGTACCATGCCCTGAACAGACAAAATATCGTCGACAGTGTATTCCGTGGCGCCGGAAGCGTTGGAAGCGCCGGATATGTTCCGGAAGGCGGATTGTATTACAATGATGAATGCACCACATATGAGTACGATCCGGAAGCAGCAAAAGCGGCTTTCGACGGAAAAGATATCAAAGTTACGCTTCTGGCAGCGGACAGCGGAAACGATGTCAGTATCGCTGAACTGATCAAAATTGATCTGGAAGCATCCGGCATTGAAGTTGAAGTTGTATCCTATGAATCTTCCACAAGAGATGAGATGATCAACTCCGGCGACTATGAATTTGCACTTGTCGGAAACGGCGGCTGGGGCAACAACCCTCCTACTTATATGAGAACAATCTTCTCTGATATCTCTAAAAATAAAGGTGGAAATCCACACTCCATGGGACCGATCGGATATTCCAATGAAGAACTGACACAACTTTGTGAAGCGCAGGCAGATGAGACGGATTTTGACAAACGTCTCCAGATGTTTAAAGACATTCAGAAAATCGTCAGCGATGAGATTCCTCTGATCGTTGTCGCTAATCAGTCTTCCTACTCTATGTACCGCAAAGACTATTATGACGGATGGATGAAAACGTACGCTTATCAGCAGGCTGAACAGAATCGTCTCTCCTTTATGTCCAGATAGTTTGGGAGCAGAAAATGAAAAGAAAAGTTTTCATGTTTTTCGGAGCATTTCTGGTAATTTATCTTTTTAATTTTTTCATCCCTCGGCTGATGCCGGGGGATCCCTTTCGTTATTCTTCCTCTGTTTCAGGGGAAGATATGACGATGGAGTACAGCGAGGCGCAGATTGAAAAAATGCGGGAATATTATGGCATGGATAAACCATTGCCCGAACAGTTTTTTGACACGGTAAAAAATAATCTCCATGGAGATTTCGGTATGAGTATCCACTATAAGATGCCTGTATCCTCTGTGATCTGCTCCAGACTTCCATGGACGCTTGGCATCATGGCTGTGACTTTAATCATCAGCCTTACTTTAGGTGTTGTGCTTGCGCTTGTAAGCGTCCGCAATCAAAAAGCGGACCATATCTTATATGGATTTTTTTCTGCGCTCTCCGAGATTCCGCCCTTTTTGATCGGACTGCTTTTTCTGTTTCTGATCGCCGCAAAAGTCGATTGGATTCCTCTGTCAGGCGGAGTCACGGCTTTTGCAAAATTTGATACGGTCGGTGAATATCTAAAAGATCTTTTCACACATGCGCTTCTGCCTGTGTCTGCGCTTTCCCTTGTGACGGTTCCGGGATTTTACTTTACATCGCGGGCAAGTTTTCTGTCTGTTTTGCGCAAGCCATATCTGCTTGTCGGAAAGGCAAAAGGGCTGAGCGAATGGCGCATCCGGATTTTTTATATTCTGCGCAATACCGTCACGCCGATCACTGCGCGCCTGTTCTTAAGCATCGGCACGGTGATAGGAGGAACGCTTCTTGTAGAAAATGTATTTGCCTATCCTGGAATCGGCACGGTGATGCGTGAAGCAGTCCGCTATCGAGATTATCCCATGATACAGGGGATTTTTCTGCTTTCTGCCGTGATCGTTCTTGTCAGTATGTTTCTGGCAGACGTACTCAATGCCGGATCAGACAGGAGGGAACAGCAATGAAACGAATTATTCCTCAAAAATCCACACGCATTTTGCTGTTTCTCCTGATTGCTCTGACACTGCTTTTTGCCTACGGTGAGCTGCTGTATCCGCACAGCGCCTACACGCCGTCCGGCGCTTCCCTGGAAGCTCCTTCTGCCCACCATATACTTGGAACCGATAATCTGGGAATTGACATCTTCGCCCAGATTTCCAGAGGATATTTTTCCAGTATGTTCATGGGCATCCTCTCTGCGCTTCTGGCTTTTGCCGCAGGCGGAATTTTAGGTACGCTTGCCGGATATAAAGGAGGCGTGACAGACCATATCATTACTTTTTTTATCAATGTATTTCTGTGCATCCCGCAACTTCCGGTTCTGATTGTTCTGGGCGCATTTTTCGGACAGAGTATGTGGAATATTATTCTGATCATCTCTCTGTTCTCCTGGGCGCCGATCGCAAAACAGATCCGCGCCAAAACGATGTCCATAAAATCACGGAAATATATTTTACTGGCTGATGCCTATGGCGGAAAGCCTTTTTATATCATCAGGACTCATATCCTTATGGAACTACTTCCTCTTTTAATTGTAAATGCACTCGGCGTCATCGGAAAAACGATCCGCCAGGAAGCTTCCCTTGCCTATCTGGGTCTTTCCGATCCTCTGGCAAAATCATGGGGACTGATGATCAATAAAGCATCCGGTTTTTCCGGAATTTATTTCACACCGTACTGGAAATGGTGGCTTTTGCCTCCAGTCATCGTCCTGATGACAACCATTCTTTTGACACGGCTTCTTGCACGAACATTCGAGAACGAAAAAAGGGAGGACGCATAAATTGGAAGAAATATTAAAATTGAAAGAGGTCTCCGTACAATATCCGGATTTCCGATTATTTCCGGTGACGCTTCAGCTGTATGCCGGAGAAACCCTTGCCATTCTCGGCGAATCAGGAAGCGGCAAGACGACGCTGGCGCGTGCGCTCTCCTGTCTTTTGCCTCAGTCTGCAAAGATGTCAGGACAGATCGAAATCTGTGGTTATCCCGTCAGTGAAATGAAAGAATCTGATTTAAAAAAGATCCGCATGGAACAGTTTTCCGTCTGCTTTCAAAGTTCTTCAGAATGGTTAAATCCCAGTATGAAACTATACGATCAGCTGGCTGAGGTGCTGAGCCGAAAATATTCCAGAAAAGAAATTCGGCAAAAAGCAGAATCTGTCATCCGTCAGGTAGACCTTGCCCCGGAAGATTTAAACCGCTATCCAAAAGAAATGTCAGGCGGAATGATTCAGAAATTTATGATTGCGATGGCAATCGCACTAAAGCCTCGCCTGATTATCCTCGATGAGCCGACCAGTTCCCTCGACTCGGGCGCAAAACAAGAAATCATAAAACTGATCAGAAAGATCAGAGAAACGACATCCGCTTCTTTCATTCTGATCACGCACGATATCATGGTTGCAAAAGAACTGTCTGAAAAAACTATGATTCTGTATCAGGGTGAAGTGGTCGAGACCGCCCCGACCGATCAGCTTCTCCATGCGGCTCACCATCCTTATACGAGAGGTTTGATTCACTCTTTTCCGGAACTGTTTCCCTACCGTGATATGTGGGGAATACGGCCTGCTGACCATGCCATATGTGATCCAGACAATCACTGTGCATTTTTCAGCCGCTGTACTCAGCGCATTGATGTGTGCGCACACTGCCGCCCTCTTCTGAAAGAAGGGCCTCCGTCCCGTTTTGTGGCCTGCCACAGAGGTGGGATTGTAAAGACATTGTCCGCCCAGAGACTGCAAAAAAAATATGGTTCACAGGAAGTGCTTTCTGATGCCTCATTAAAAGTATACTCCGGCGAACTTGTCGCTGTGGTTGGAAAGTCCGGCGTCGGAAAGACAACACTTTGCAGTATTCTCGCCGGATTTTTGAAAGCCGACGGAGGTGAGATTTTATTTGAAGGCATTCCGGCAGACTATAAAAAACTTCACAGAGAAAAAGGCGGCATCCAGATGGTTTTTCAGGACAGTACAAGCGCTCTGAATCCACGTCTGACCGTCTCTCAAGTCATCGGAGAACCATTAAAACTGTCCGGTGAAAAGAACCAGGAAACAATCCATACCACCATCCAGAATCTGTTATATGAAGTCGGACTTCCGACAGACGCTTCTTTTCTGAAGAAACGCACCGAAACGCTTTCCGGCGGTCAAAAACAACGTGTCAATCTGGCAAGATCGCTCACAATGGAGCCAAAGCTTCTGATTGCAGACGAGCCTACTTCCATGCTGGACGCATCGAGCAAAGCCAATGTTTTACGCTTGTTAAAGGCGATACAGAACAAAAAAGGCTGCGCCATGCTACTGATCACACACGATCTGGAAAGTGCAAGAAAAATAGCAGACCGCATTTATCTGGTGGAAAATGGAACGACAAAACGAATTCAAGATCATCAATTAATCAATTTATTTCAGGAGGATTTATGAACGAAAAAATATTATGGGATAAAGCAGTTGCATTTCACGGTCATTCCTGCGGAGGACTTACCATCGGCTACAAAGCCGCCGTCTATGCAGCAAGATTGTTAGACTTAAATTATTCAGAAGATGAAGATGTGGTCTGCATCACAGAAAATGATGCCTGCGGCGTCGATGCCATCCAGGCTATTTTAGGATGCAGCGTCGGAAAAGGAAATTTGCTGTTCCATCTGCGTGGAAAACAAGCTTTTTCTTTCTACAACAGAAAGACAGGAAAATCTGTGCGTCTTGTATTAAAAGATCGGCCACAGATGAGCAAGGAAGAAGGCTTCGCCTATCTCCAGGCAAAAGATCCGTCTGAATTATTCGACGTCAAAGAGACTACGATCACACTTCCGGAAAGAGCGAAATTATTCCACTCGTATCCATGTGAGATCTGCGGCGAGACTACAATGGAATCTATGATGCGTCTGGAAGACGGAAAAAAGGTATGTCTGGACTGCTTCCACACTTACAGCCGTTTCATCTGATTGTTTTATAAGGTAAAAATTCAAAGAAAATGAGGTTCTGTGCAGGCCTGAAAATCTTCCTGCATAAAACCTCATTTTTTCATTCTGTTTTTTTATTTTGTTCTCTGATTCTGTTCTCTTTTGGTTTTCCTGTCTGCTTCTATCATTCGGTGTCTGTTTTCTCTGTCCTGACTTTCTTTCTGTCTCTTCTTAGCGGAAATACATTGACAATCACAATTCCCGCGCTGACCAGGATCAAAGCCAGGATATTCTTTATATGAAATGCCTGCTCTCCTTCTCCCAGTAAAACTGCTGAGAGAAGAACTCCAATCACAGGATTCATAAAACCATAAATTGCCACTTTTGAGACCGGATTATATTTCAGCAGAATTCCCCACAATGTATATGCGACTGCAGACAGAAATGCCAGATACAAAAGCATTCCTGTTGAGGCGACAGTAAATCCTACTACTTTTCCGCCCATGAAAAATCCCGCTGCAATCATGACCACTCCGCCTGTCAGGAACTGATATCCGCTGAGCATGACCGGATCTTCATCCTGTGCATACGCTTTCATCATTGCAGAGGAACACGCATAGGAAATCACCGACAATAAGACAAATCCTTCCCCATTCCAGTGCAGATCAAAGTCCATACCGGAACCGCTTAAATTTGCCGCCACTACGCCGGCAAGTCCCACAAGGCATCCCACTGTTTTTGGCACGGTCAGTTTTTCCTGATGAAAAATCAGACTCGCAATCAAAATGGCTGCCAGACTGTTTGTCCCGACAATGATAGCACCTTTTACTCCGCTCGTATGCGCCAGTCCGATATAAAAGAATAAGTACTGAAATACGGTCTGAGTCAGACTCAGCTTTAAAACTTTTCCCATTGCATTTCTGTTTGGAAACAATACTTTTCTCTGAAGGAGACTTCCAAACAGAATCGTTAAAACTCCGGCAAGCGCAAAACGATATCCGGCAAATAAAATCTGTGATCCTGCCGCGTCTGAGCCAATCGAGAACATTTCATATCCAATTTTAATACATGGGAATGCACTGCCCCACAGTGCACAGCAGACCAGAGCAAGCGCCGCCACCACCCATGTATTCTGTAAAATATTTTTTCTCTTCATCACTCTTCTCTTGCCAGCTCTGCAATAATTTTGGCACATTTTTCAATACCGAATTTTCCGCTGTCGAGACAGATATGATAATTCTGAGAAGCGCCCCACTCACGATCGGTATAATATCGATAATTTACTTTTCTCTTTTTATCTTTTTCTTCCAGACGTTTTTTGGGAGCTTTATCCGTCTCACCGTACAGCTTTACAATTCTCTCCGCTCTCTTTTCCATGTCAGCGTGGATAAACACATTCAGACAATCTTCTCTGTCCTGCAAAATATAGTCGGCACATCGACCTACGATAACGCAGTTTCCCTTTTCTGCCAGACTTAAAATGATTTTTCTCTGAGCCTGCCAGATATAGTCGCTGATTGACATTCCATTTCGGTCTCTCCCGATAAAGGCATAGGCAAACGAACTCTTTGCCGGTGCGTATTCGCCCTGCTCTTCAATATATTGTTTATCAAATCCGCTTTCTTCCGCTACTTTTTCGATCAGCTCTTTATCATAGAATGCAAATCCCAGTTCCTGCGCTACCTGGCGCCCGATCGTTCTTCCCCCACTGCCAAATTCTCGACTGATTGTGATAATTTTCTTTTTCATATTAACCTCTCCTCTCTGCATCTGTTTTTATTTATATCATACCATATTTTATGAGGTTGGTACTCCTTTTTTCTCTCTTTTTTTAAGCTGCACAGGAATGCAGGAATGTCCGAAATTTTAAAACAGAGTGGCACAGATGATATGGAAATCCCTATATTTTCGGTTTATATCGCATATCCGATACAGTATAAACCGTGATAAAGGCATCCGGATCTTCCTGATTGATATAGTTCATCAGTCTTTGGTATTCACTTTTATCGACAATCGTAATGATCTCGTTTCTTTTTTCCATATTGTAGGCTCCGATCGCTTCATATACCGTAGCGCCGCTGTGCAGATTTTCAATAATAAATTTTCTGAGCTGTTCTTCTTTTTTTGTGATGATACAGACTCTGCGCTTTATATTCTGTCCAAAGATAAAATGATCCAGCACAATGCCGTTGAAGTACGTTCCCAGAATACTCAAAATCACCGTCTTTTTATCATAGATCAGAGCAGATGAAAGCGCCACGCACATTCCAGAAAGCGACATCGCTTTCCCAAGATCCATATGCAGATATTTGTTCATTATCTTTGCTACAATGTCCAGCCCGCCCGATGAAGCGTTTCTGTTGAACAAAATGCTCAGCCCCACACTCACGACAAGAATATAGCAGATCACATCCAACTCCTGACTGTTTGTCATAGATCCAAAATCCGGGAATATCTTCTCAAATAATCCAAGGAATAATGGAAGTAAAATACTGGTATAAACCGTCTTCATCCCAAATTCTTTTCCACATGTCAGAAATCCGATGATCAGCAGGATCACATTTAAGATCATTGTGATGGCTGACAGAGAAAGCGGCACAAAATTAGAGAGCACAATTCCAAGACCGGAAATACTGCTGACCGAAGTCTGACTTGGAACTAAGAAAAAGTATACTGCGGATGCAATGATTGCAACTGCAACGGTTAAAATAATCGTTTCTTTTATAAATTCTTTGTAATTCAGCTTCTTTTTTTCCATAAACTTATAACCCATATTTCATTTTTAGATTTTTTGTATGATTTTTTCGTCACCTGTGCATACTACACACGGAACGATACAGATACAGCATCAATAAGGAGGAAATTATTATGACAGCAAAATTTTATGAATGCCCATCCTGCAAAGCAATCTTCAGTTTTTTAGACCATAAAAACATTCCATGCAAAGAAATTTCTCTTCAGGAGCTGAAACCTGGCGCTACCGATGCAGAACGTGAGAAACATATGCCTGTAATCAAAACAGATGGCACTCATGTCACTGTCATGGTCGGCGAGACAGAACATCCGATGACGCAAGAGCATCATATTGAATGGATTGCGATCGAGACAGAAACCGGAATGCAGATCAAATATCTGACGCCAGGAGGAAAACCCCATGCGGAATTTTTCCTGACACAGCATGAAAAATTAATTGCTGCATATGAATACTGCAACCTTCACGGACTTTGGAAAAAAGAAGCATAATATCAAAAGCACAGCAGAGAAGTTCTTTGCTGTGCTTTTACATATGTTTCTGTTCTGTCCCGTCTGAATACCGCTTTTTATTTAAAATATTGTTCCATTTCCCAGACAAGTTTCAGCTGTGTTCTTGCGCGGTCCAGATTGTGTTCCGGTCTGCTGATCTTAAAGTAATGATCTCCCTCCAGATAATCGGTCAGGAAACGCATTCCGCATTCCAGTGTCATCAATCTTGCTCCCCACGGCAGGCTGTCGATCTCCTGTCTTGTCAGTACATCCCCTGCTCCCTGAAGATATCCTTCCAGATATGTCTGATACAGGGAAGAATCGAAATGTACTTTTGAGAGATCCGGCTCATCTTCTGCGGCAGTCGCTGCTCCGAAACGAATGGAATCTCCAAAGTCATATGCTGCAAGTCCTGGCATAATCGTATCCAGGTCAATAATGCAGATTCCTTTCTGTGTTTTGGAATCCAGCATAATATTGTTCAGCTTTGTATCATTGTGTGTCACGCGCAGCGGCAGTTCTTTCTGCTCAAGCAGACGGACAAGATAAAAGCAATCCTCTTTTCGCTGACGAATAAATTCCAGTTCTTTCTCCACAGAGGCTACGCGTCCCATCGCATCTTTCTCTACCGCTCTCATCAGGTTTTCATATCTCACAGGCGTATTATGAAAATCAGGGATCGTCTCATGCAGCGCTGCTGCTGGATATTCTCCCAGCTGATTCATAAAGCTTCCAAAGCTTCTTGCGCTCTCAAAAAACTGCTGAGGTTCTTCCACGCTCTGAAGACAGATGGCATCTTCGATAAACAGATATACTCTCCAATACTCTCCCTGGCTGTCTTTATAATAATTCTGTCCATCCTTTGTTTTATATACGGTCAGTGTCTCTCTCTCTGGATCACCGCCTCTTTCAACGATCTTTTTTCTTAAAAAGTCCGTAACTCCAACAATGTTTTCCATCACCTGCTCCGGAATCTTAAAAATAGACTTATTGATTTTCTGCAGGATATAGTCGATAGAACCTTCCTGTGGATTCTGAGCCGTTACCTCAAAAGTATCGTTGATGTGTCCGGCACCATATCTGCATACCTTCTCAATCTGACCTTTCCAGTCATAGGCCTGCAATACTTCTTCTACACAAAGCCCTTCTGCACCCAACACTTTTACCATACTGTTACCTCATTTCCGTATATTTTTTCTTTTTTCCTAACATTCATACCATAAAATCTCATTTGCTTCCAAATGCTGACTGAAGCTGCTACCGTCTCCGCGGTAAATCACGGTATCCTGTGGCTCATATGTATTATTTACGACACAGAATTTTCCATTTTTTACATAAGCATGGACTTCCACATTGACATTTTCAGAATACCATGTGCGCAGTTCGTTCTCTTTTCCTGCACTCCACAGGATAGCGCGGTATAAAACTCTTGCATTTTCAAAGCTGTATGGCAGTCCGCTGATATATACGCTTCGTCCGTTTCCAAACTCTTTTACTGCCATCTGTACTTCTTTTTCTCTCTGAACCAGAACTTGTGCATCTTCAAAAGCATAGATATTCTTTTTGCCTTCTCCGAAGTCAACCTGATCCTGAACATCTTCCAGAATGAAATGCTCTGGATGCTCTTCCCAGTTGTACTTATCATAATTCAGAGTAAATCCGGTCTCTTTTTCCACACCCATCAGCTGAGCCAGCTGGAAGTAATGACCCTGGTACTGATGTCCGGACGGTTCTCCGATGCCGATCCATCCGCCGCCATTGTATACAAACTGTCTGAGCGCAGATGTGATAACGGTATCCTCCCACCAGTTTCCTCCTGTGTGCGCGGTATCGCCGTCTCCCACATTGATGATCACGTCGATCTCTTTGAGCATCTCCGGATTTTTCTTGATATCCTCGAAGCTGATAAAACGCACGTCAAACGGTGCGCCGCTGAGCGCCTCGATGACTCCTGCATAGCTGTAATTCTGTTTCTGATATAAAGCATGATGTACCATGTGGCATCCCCATGAACGCATTTTTCCCCAGCAGTTCAATACTGCCACGGTAGCGGTACAATGAGGGGTTGTTCCTTTGATATTGTCATATAATTCACGGAACTCGTCGCACACCTGCTCTACATAATCTAAGAAGTCAGGGAACTGATAAGCCAATTTTAAATATCCGCCGTATCCGATACGGTCGATCGGTTTTCGCAGAATCGCACGGCGCGCTGTCACCCAGTTGACTTTTGCTTCTTTTACCGGATCGCCTCCCTCGTGGAACGTATCCGGGAAGAAATATGGAAGAAATCTTCCTTCTGTATATTTTACGCCTGGAATGTCGCTGATCAGACGGAGTGTCGAACCATTTCCAACACTTCCCACCACGGCATCTATGCCCATTGTCTGGAACTCTTCCATAAACGGTTCTGTTCCAATCCAGTGATCTCCCAGGAACATCATCGCTTCCTTGCCATAAGAATGCGTGATGTCTACCATCTCTTTTACAATTTTTGCTACTTCACGGCGCTGGAATGCCTGGAAATCACGGAATTCCTTGCTCGGCACACGGTACTGATTGTTATAATATCCCTGGTCAATGATATATTCCGGACGGAAAGGATATCCGACTTCTCTCTCAAACTGTTCCAGAATATATGGGCTGACAGAAGCAGAGTATCCATACCAGTCTACATATTTTTCTCGTTTCAGCTCATCAAATACGAGTGTAAACTGATGGAAAAATGTAGTGTATCGGATTACATTCAAGTAAGGATGCTCCTCAATGAACTTTTTCAGTCTCTCTAAACTGTAAGCGTGTGTTTTCGGCTGACGCACATCAAATGTGATCTGATGTTCCACATCTTTCCAGTCGTTAATCACAGCATTATACATATGTACCGGATCCCAGATCAGATAAGCCAGAAAACTTACGGTGTATTCATGGAAAGGTTTTGCTTCCCTGATCACCACGTTTCCCTCTTTCTCGTCGTAATCCCACTGAGCATTTGGAACCGGAACGCCTTCAGAGCGATCCATTACTTCCCACCAGCGATGGATATCATCGCGTGTGTTCGCCATCATCAGTTCTTTTGAGATTCCCTTCATCAGAGGAATTTTCAGTGTATCTTCCACCGCTGTGTAAAATCCGGTCATGATATAGCACTGCTGTACCTCGTCTGGATTTGCTTTCGCCCAGGCATTGTCTTTTCTCGTTGTATAATAAGTGCTGTAAACTTTTGCATCTACCTGTTTTAATTCCTCCGGGTAATCTGTGCCGTCGCAGTCTCGTATTGCATCGGCTCCCCATCTCTCTATTAATTCTAATGTCTCAGGTACTACATCCACATCTGTAGGAATGGTCACACGACCTTTTCGTTTTAAATTCTCCATGGTTCTCCTTATCCTGTACTGTATTCTTACTTACTGTGTCTCCAGTTATAATACCATAATAAAGCTAAAAGCCCGATTAATCCCAGCATCATCATTCCCAGACCGCTGAAGCTGATCTTTTTTTGTCCCATGACAATCAGCCACATACATACCAGAAACAGAGCCAGACAAATTATCATTATAAGACGTTCTTTTTTATATTCCATATTATCCCTATCCTTTCAGACCGCCCAGCGTCATTCCTTGAGTAAGCTTTTTCTGAACGCAGATATATAAGATCAATGTTGGAAGCATTACCATTACAAGTCCGGCATACAGCTGTCCATACTCTGCCGCTGCGTTCTGTGCTTTCATCAGATTCATCAGTCCAACTGGCAGCGTCTTTCCGCCTTTCGGATCTGCCAGCAGCGTCATAGCGATGATATACTCATTCCAGAAGGAAAGGAAGTTAAACAGGATCACTGTGATAATGCTTGGCTTTGCCATTGGAAAGATAATGCGCACCATTGTTCTTGTATATCCTGCGCCATCCATATATGCCGCTTCCTCAAAGTCTTTCGGAAGCGTTGCAAAGTATCCGGACAACAGGTAAATCGTAAATGGAAGCGCTGTCGCCGCATATACAACTGCAAGGACAAAAATATTGTTCAGTAAAAATGGTGGCAGTCCAATCTTTCTAAGCAGTGCATTTCCATCCACAAACATCAGGAAGATAGGAACAATAATATAGTTTACATTGATAAACAGACCTGCCATAAATGCCACATTCAAAATTTTTCTTCCTCTGAATTTGAAGCGGCTCAGAGCATAGGCAGCCGGCAGTGCAATTACTAACAAAAGTACCAGCGCAAGTCCGGTCACAATCACACTGTTTAACATATACTCGCCCATACGCGCTTTGGTCCACGCATCAATAAAGTTCTGGAAGTAGAAACCTGCCGGAAGATTCCAAGGATTTCCATAAAATTCACTGTTCTGTTTGATGGAGGCCATAAATACCCATGCCACCGGCACAATAATGCTGACAGCAAGAGCGATCAGCACCACATAGATAAACAGTTTGTAGATGCTGAATGGTTTTTTGTTTGCTTTTTTTCTCATATCTTCATCCTCCCTCTACAGATCAATGGCTTCACGCTTTGTAATAAAGTTTACAATAGCACTAAGACCGAAGGAAAAGATAAAGATAATTACTCCTATCGCCATACCATATCCATAACTTGAGTTTGTATATGCCTGTTTATACATATAGCTCAAGAATACTTCTGTACTGCCGTCAGGTCCTCCGCTTGTCATCGCCTTTACAAAAAGGAAACTCAGATTGATACTGCTTATGATAAAGAATGTCAGCGTTGTGCGGATGTTTGTCCAAATCATCGGCAGTGTAATCTGAAAGAACTGCTGCATTTTTGTAGCTCCGTCCAGTGCAGAACTTTCATAGAGGCTGACTGGAACGCTGGCCATACTTGCCATATACATAACCATGTAATATCCAATCGCCTGCCAGATCATAGCTGCCGCAAGTGAGAAGATTACAATCTTCTGATCGCCCAGCCAGTACACCGGATCGCCTTTAAAAATAGAAATAATACTGTTCAGCATACCGTTGTTTGCATCGTAGATCGCGCTGAAAATTGCGCTGATGATAACAACAGACAGTATGTTTGGAATATAAAATACTACGCGGAAAAAATTCTGTCCTTTAATCTTTTCGCGTGTCAGGATTGCTGCGAAAATCAGCGCCAGTCCCATCGTAACAACCGTCACGATGACGATCAGCAGCAGCGTATTTTGAAATGACTGTAAAAATTTACTGTCATCCATCAGTTTCGCAAAGTTCTCCAGTCCTACAAACGTTTTCTTATTTGAGTATCCGCCCCATTTATAGAGGGACATACGAAATACGTTAAAGGTAGGAATAATCATGAAGATAATAAACAGGACTGTCGCTGGCACCACACACATTGCCAAAAATCCTGCTCTTCTGCGTCCTTTTTTCATAGACTTCCTCCTAAGTTCACAACATTTGAGCAAACAAGACCGGGTTTTCCTGCTTTCCGTCCTCAATTTGGGACAGAGGCACGAACCCGGTCTTATTCTATTTTCTTATAACAACTGCCCTATGTCTGTGTTGTCTTTATTTTAATGCTTCTCTTAATTTATCGCTGTCCGCTTTAACTGCTTCGATCCACTCTTCTTCTGTCTTGTCACCGCTTACTAAAGAGTTGATTGTTCCAAATGCAGTATCTGCAATATTTACGCCTTCTACTGCGTCTGTTGTTGCAAATCCGCCCAGAGCAACTTTTGCGCCGTTGTCATAGATGCTGTAGTAAGTTTTGTTGTCGCCTTCTAATGTATCTGCCAGTCCGAGAAGAGGCTGAATTGCTCCGCTCTCTGCAAAGATTGCTGCTGCTTCATCAGAATACATATATGCGATAAATTCTTTTGCCAGGTCTACGTTTGGAGCTGCTGCCGGAACCCAGATCTGCTCAAACCATGCGAAAGAATAACGATCTCCGCCTTCTGTCAGTGCCGGAAGAGCCATGAATCCCCATTCGAATCCGTCTGCCTTAGGAGCATCCTTCATTTCACTGATTACCCAGTTTCCGTTTGGCATGAACAGCGCTTTGTTATCGCAAACAAGCTGCTGATTCTTTAAGTAGTTATCATTGTTTGCATTGGAAGGAACAGATTTTTCTGTGTAAGAAGCCAGTTTTGCGATTGTATCAAATACTAATTGTGCTTCTTCTGTATCCCAGATGCCTTCTTCATAATGTGTAGCTTTGTCGAAGAATTCCGGTCCGCCTGCTTCATACAGCATTGCATAGAAGAATGCGTCAAAATATCCTGTTGTAGGATAAGTAAACAGCGCGATTCCTTCTTCTGCTGCTGCGTCGCCTAATGCCCACATTTCATCCCATGTCTCTGGAAGATCCCAGCCTTTTTCTTCAAACAGACCTGCGTTGTAGAACAGTCCGCATGGGCTGTAGAACATTGGTGCAAGATATGTTTTTCCGTCTCCGTATGGGTTTGTCAGAGAGCTGTCTGTAAATCCGCCTGCGATTTTCTCTTTTACTGTCACGTCTTCGCCTGGAACTGTCATATCCAGCACGTCTGTCAGATCTGTCAGCGCTTCGTCTTTGATCATTGTCTCTGTCATAGCTGCCGGTCTTCCTGTTGCCAGATGAACAACATCCGGATAATCTCCGCTGCGGAAGCTGTTTCCGATCACATCTTCCAGGTTTTTATCTGTGATCAGCTCTACTGTCGCACCTGTCATCTCCTCAAATGCTGCGCATACTTCTGTCCACATTTCTGTACCGTATGCTGTTTCAATCGCTGCTACTTTCAGTGTCTGGCCCTCAAATTCTTTTGCTTCCTCTGCAAAAGATACAGTAGACATTCCTGCCAGTGAAGCAGCTGCCATACTCAGACTTAAAACCATGCTCAGTTTTCTTTTCATTTTTTTTCCTCCTTTTTGATGGTACGCTATTAATACGCTTATCTAAAACCCCTCTGGAATGGAGTGAGATTCTGTATACGTTCCATTCCCCTTTGCATGTTTCTAGTATAACAATATTTTTTCTATTTTCAAAGCGTTTTCTTGCTAATTATTTTATATATCTTGCTATATTATCTCTTTTCTGTTTTCCTATATATTTTTTTAACTGCACTGTTTTTATTAATCATTTTATACAATTTTTTATTTACTTTATTTTTTAATCGTAGCTTTTTGGATAATTCTTCTTTTCTTTTTCTTCTTTTTTCGTCATTATCTTGCATATTTTTACTTTTTGTATTATATTTTAATCATACGATAAAAAGCAATATTCCTAAACTTTATGCCCTGTTTTTTTGAAAGGATTGTGGTTTTATATATGAGCAATCGACTTTATTCTGTACAGACACTTCCCGGAGATTCTGATCTCCTCCACGGACAGCTTCTGTACGTCACTTCCGCCCGATATGATACAGACTGGAACAGTATTCCGCATACGCACTATTTCACAGAACTCTTTTTTGTCCGCAAGGGAAAAGGTTATTTCCAGATGGCTTCTGAGACGTTTGATGTTCAGACAGACGACCTGATCCTGATCAGCCCTAATATTGCGCATACAGAACATTCTTCCCGTTCAGAGCCTCTTGAATATATCGTTCTCGGAGTAGAGGGACTGACTTTCACGCATCCGGACGGCTCTCCCATGACATATGGCCGTGTAAACTGCCGTCTTGACCATTCCTCCATCCGTTTCTATCTTGATATTATGGTGCGCGAGATGCAGCAGAATAAGGACTATCGTGATCTCCTCTGTCAGAATCTTCTGAATGTCATCCTGATCTATCTGCTGCGCCATGAAAAGCTGCAGATTACCATCACTCCTCAAGTCAAAGCCAGCAAAGAAATCTCTGCCGTCAAAGAATATATTGACCAGTATTTTAAGACTTCTCTGAATTTAGATATCTTGGCGGATGCAGCACATTTGAATAAATATTACATGGTTCACCATTTTACACAGACTTATGGAATCTCACCGATTCACTATCTTTTGCAGAAAAGATTGGAAGAAAGTAAATTTCTGCTCCGAAGTACAGATTATTCCATTTCTCAGATTGCTGAGATCACAGGTTTTTCTTCAATCAGCTACTTTTCTCAGCGTTTTAAAAATTCAACTGGAATGACTCCTCAGAAATACAGAAAGCAGCTTACTCAGTCGGAATCTGCTATTTTTCGCGGAATATGACAAAGGCGCTGACCTCCTTCTTTTTTTATTTCCTGAGGTCAGCGCCTGCCACTATTAAAAATTATGATGATGAATTTGGAATCATGTTCTGAGTTTAAACGTCTTCGGTGCAAAGCGGTAAACGAGAATGCTTGCAATAACGCTGTAAAGCACGCAGAACACAATCGTCATGATTCCAAATATTTCCAGCTGCATACGAAGCTGCATCATGAAAAAGCAAACCATATACGTTGCGGTCATCACAAGACGGTATGTGCCGCTTTTTAATTCTGTTCCAACATTATACGGCTGAAGCAGATAATAAACCGTCAGATAATGAATCGAGAAAAACAGGCTCATGCAGAGAATCGAGACAATCAAAATAATATAATGAAGCGGATTGTCTGTTCCTCCTGTTGCAAAAAGAGTGAGCGCCAGACCGATACCGATAATAAATGCCGGAACAGCATTGATTTTCATGATTTCACGAAGCCGGATCTGAAACAGCCGCAGCACAAATTTGGGCTGTTTATAGAAAGAATAAGTCAGCAGACTGTGGTCGCAGTTCATAAACAGCGCCTGCGTAAATCCTGTTCCACGATTGATAGCATACATAATAAATACAAAATATGGAAGCCACATCATCACCATCTCGTTCAGCGTCGGCTTGATCTCTGGTTTTAAAAAACTCATCGTCAATACGCCTGCGACAAGAGCCATACAGACATATGAAATTTTCTTTGTCGAATTCCACAGGATCTTTTTGTGTCTCTTCACAAACAATTCGTTCAGATATTCAAATCCATTTTGATTGCTGGAAATAGACGTATCCGTTGATATTTTATTCTCATTTGCTTTCTTTATAATTTGTTCTTTTGCAGCAAAATCCATCTGACTTGTCAAGCCTGACAGCAGCTCTTGGTTAATTGCACGATAATCTCCAAAAGTCAGCACCTTTGCCATACCTAACACGCCAAGCGGAATGCAAAGAAGAAAGATTCCTGCCGTCATCTTCTCCGGAAGCGCAAGGCCAAATGCCGGCAGACCGTATGCCACGCCTAAAAGCAGAGCAATCCAGCCCCATACATATTTAGAAAGTTTATTCTCATTAAATCCTGATCCTCTTCTCTCATAGTCCCAAAGAGAAACAGACGCAACAAATAATTTCATCCCTGCTATGCAAAACGGAAGAAGCACGCACAGCCACAATGGCGTTCCCATACTTTTTCCAAATAAGATGGTAAATGGAAGGAATCCGATCACCAGTTTCAGCATCGCATACAGATAGTTAACAAGCGTATATTCTCTTGCATCCATTCTCAATAAAAACATCGCATAATACTTGTCTTTCGTCGGATTGAAAATATTCGTATTGGAAAAACTTCCTATTATTGTGAGAAACAGTAAAATATGTAAAAACGCCTGATTGTCAGGCAGTTTCTCATAGAGAATACCAATCCCGCATACCATCGTTAAAAAATAAAGAAATTTTCCCAGAAACATCGAGACCATTTCCCATATCACAGACAGTACGTTTGCAAACGTTTTCAGTCCTTTTACCTGATACAGTGTCGATGGCAATATTTTTTTCAAAAGGGGAATCTGTTTTAGTGAAAATAAAATTCCATTCACACGGTATGTATTTTTAAGGGCAAAAGAAATTTTCAAAGTTTTATTCATGTCCTTCCTCCCTTAAAGCTGCGATAATTTTATCTTTAAATTCCTTACTGTCTAAGTTCGTTTTCTCGACAACCTCCAATTCCCCATGATTGAGCAGCACAATCTCATCACAAAGGTCAAGAGCCAAATCCATCAGATGAGTTGAAAAAATAGTGATGCGCCCCTGTTTCAGAGAACGAAGCAGCTGCTTCATCTCCTCCGCCACGACCACGTCAAGGGAAGTGAGCGGCTCATCCAGCAGTAACAGATTCGGTTTGGCAATGATATTGATCAGCATCTGCATTTTATTTTTCATACCATGAGAATAATCCTTTAACAGTTTGTCTCTGTCCTCTGCTTCGATACCCATATAGTCAAAATAGGTATCTATGCTTTTAGGATTTTCAATGGATTTCTCATTGATATCCATAAAAAATTTCAGGAACTCTCTTCCAGTGAGAAACTCAGGTACCGTAGGCGTGGAGAGCACATAGCCGATATCTTCCGCCTTTGCTTCCCGGCAGACTCCGTCTATATCAAAATAAAATCTGCCGCCGTCCGCTTTAAGATCACGGTTGAGACAGTTAAACAGCGTTGTTTTTCCTGCGCCGTTTCTTCCAAGAAGCCCATATATTTTCCCTTCTTCAAACGTAAAATGAACATCCCTCAGAATCTCTCTTTTCTCAAATTTTTTTGATAAATGCTCAATTACAAATTTCATAACTCGTTTCATCTCCTCCTCAACTCAGTAATTTTCATATTATTTCCATCTACCGACTCCTTTCCTCAGAAATTTTTACGAAAATCTTTTCTAAAATCTTTTATTGAAAAATTGATATATGATATTCATCCTGTTTATTTTTTTATTTTTGCTCTTCTATATAATCTTCTAGCTGTCTTTTCCAGTCTTCTCTCTCTTCCTCTTTAATCGCACGGATCACTTTACATGGATTTCCCCCTGCAATCACATGGCTTGGAATATCTTTTGTGACGACAGAGCCAGATGCGATGACCACATCATCCCCTACTGTTACTCCTGGATTGATTACAACATTTCCGCAAATCCACACATCATTTCCAATTACAACCGGTTTTGCATATTCCAGATCCAGTCTTCTCACCTCTTTGTCGATCGGATGACCGGCAGTATAGATGCTGACATGAGGTCCGATAAAAATATCATCCCCAAAGCGGACATCATTTTCATCTAATATCGTCAGGCCTGTATTGGCATAGAAATGTTTTCCAAAATAAATGCGGTCTCCGTGATCGCAGTAAAAAGGCGGCGTCAGTACCATATCGTCCGGCGCCTTGCCAAATAATGTTTTCAGTTCATCAAGCGCCGTCTTGTCCTCCCAGAAATCAGAATTGTTGAATTTCTTGCAGGCTGCTCGGATCGTAGCCCACGGATTATCCGGCACTTTATATGGATGATATAATTTCCCAGCCATCATACGTTCTCTCTCACTCATTTTTTATTTCCTCCTTTATTAAAGATATAGTATAGTACGAAAATCTCCAAAATATAAGAGAGAAAATCAAATTTTGCATCCGGTTTTTCATTCAGCGAAAAATAAAACAGAAATAAAACTTTTGGGAAATCCTAAGTTATTTTTTTCGATCATCCCACATAAAAAACAGCAAGGAGCTAAATGCCCCTTGCTGCTTCTCACTCAACATTTTTTTGATACATTGCTTTTGAAAAGAAATAGCATATAAGAAAGAAAATATAGATGATTGCGACGCTTAAGATATTGACAGACAAAAGAGATGCGCTCTGCATTAAATTTGCAATCGCTTTTATCGAGAAGAAAGAAGCGATGGTCATTACCAGCAGCGGAATGATATAAGCAACTCTCAATTCATTTGCGATCGCTCTGTTCAGCGACCTTTTATCGATCCCTATTTTTGATAAGACATGATACCGTTCTTTTTCCTCAAAAGCATCATTATATATTTTCATAAACAAAATGCTGCCGCTTGCCAGCACAAAAACCATAAATACAAAAAAGGATACGCTGAATAAAATATTAATCCACGAATTTTCATTTCTATCCGGGTCAATTTTTACCAGACCGCCACAGTGCGGGTCAGAACGAATATCCTCCACAGATAATTCCAGATTTTCAGGGTTTTTCAGCTTATAATTATACAGATACATCGTTTGTCCCAGCTGGCATATTTCCTGGTAGACCTTGTCATTCACAATCATATATTCCATATCTTCCTGAAAATATCCCAGATACGGAATCGTTACATAAGCGACTGATGTATATACTTTTTTATTGATCTCATTTGTGGTGCCGACATTATCGCCCGCCAAAGACATCAGATACAAATGTCCCAGCTCAATATATTCATTTTCTTCTGGCTCCGTAAGTTCAAATTCTAAACCGGTATCTTCTGCAATCTGTTTTATCTGAGAAAACGATAATACAGCATATGGTGTATTTACATACGCATTGTCTGTGAATATATCCGGAATGACACTGATTTCAATCTCAGAAGAATATTCGATCTCATTTTCTTTTTGAATCAGAGAAGCAAATTCGTCTCGATATCCGGCTCCGTCTCCCATGATCTGATAAGTGTAAGTATTTTCAAAATGATTGATGTTGTCGCTGCGGTTTTTCATCGCAAATCCAAATCCCAGGGCCGTCACAGAGCAAAGCATCAAAACGCAGACCATCGTATATGTCCTGTAATTTTTTTTCATACGAAAAATCATATTGTTGATCCATAAATTTCTCTCTTTTTTATAAAGAAAGCTTTTATTTTTCGCCAATGTCTGCAGCACAAATGGAATAAATCCGCCAAACAGCAGATAAATGCCGGCAATGACCATCACCATCGCAATCAGGATGTTTCCCATAACTTCCATCCCGGCCTCTTTCGTTGCGAGATAAAAACCTGTTCCCAAAAGAATGATACCTGAGATTGCTTTTATTAACAGAACGCCATTTTTTTGTCTGACATATTCATTCTGCCTGTTTGCAGATACCATTTCCAACACACTGCTTCTCACAATATTCACATATCCCTTTATCACAAAAATAAGATATATGACCATAAAAATCAGACAGGTAATCCCAATCGAAGCGAGTGTAAACTTAAAATGAATCTGAATGGCAAGATTAGACAGTTTCATCAAAATCATCGTGAACAGCTGGGAAGTTAAAATTCCAAATCCGATACCAAAAATCAGAGAGACAATCCCAATCAGCATGGTCTCTATCATATACAATTTCCCAATCTTTTGATTCGACAGCCCCATAAAAATATAAGTGCCGATTTCTTTTTTCCTTTTTGTCAAAAAGACATTCGTGGCATACCACACAAAAAACAGCATAAAGCAGGCGATGACAAAAGATAAAACCTGTATGGAAATTTCAATATTTTTTGCCTGACTTTCCCCCAGCTGATCTAAGATCCCCGATGAGACAAGATTGATAAAATTTGATAAAATAATTGTTGTAAAAGAAAGAGAAATAATCAGCGACAGATAACTTTTAAAGCTCGATTTAAAATTTTGAACGGCTAATTTGAACATACTCATGAAAAATCACTCCCCATTGATGCCTGCATATCAATAATGCGGTCATAAAACTCCTTGCGGCTCTGTCCCTTTGACAGCTTGCATTTGATTGCGCCATCACTTAAAATATAAACTTCTTTTGCATAGGAAGCGCTGAAAGCGTCATGCGTCACCATTAAAATCGTAGCCTGACCGTTATCATTTACCATTTTTAAGCATTCCAGCAGATCATGGCTTGACTTGGAGTCCAATGCCCCTGTCGGTTCATCTGCAAAGATGATTTCCGGATTCGTAATTAAGGCACGGCATGTGGCGCCTCTTTGTTTTTGTCCGCCCGATAATTGATATGGATATTTCCTCAGATGTTCTTTCAATCCAAACATATTTGCCAGCTGATTTGTCTTTTCGATACAGTTCTTGCTCGATATGCCATTTAAAGAAAGCGGCAGTGCAATATTATCCTGCAATGTCATCGTGTCCAGCAGATTGTAGTCCTGAAAAATAAATCCAATCTTATCTTTTCGGATCTTAGACAACTCTTTATTTTTCAGTCGCGTGATCTCTTTTCCATCCAAGATGACAGATCCTTGCGTCGGTTTATCAATCGTAGATAAAATATTTAATAATGTCGTTTTTCCCGAACCGCTCGGTCCCATGATTGCAATAAAATCATTTCTGTTCACTTTTAAATTAAGTCCCTTTAAAACATTCGTTTTAAATCCTTTTGTTCCATAATCTTTCACCAGATTTTTTATTTCTAAAACTGTATTTTCATCCATGTGAATTCCTCCTTCTGTCTGCTATTATAAATCAGGCTCACTCAGAAATCCTCGCATTCATGTTACAAAAATAATCTCTAACGTTACATTTATGCAACGTCAGAGATTAAAGTACGGTGCGATATTTTGAAACTTGATACAGAAACAGGTATATTCCTGATAGACACTTTCAACCGTGATGGTATGTCCTAATTTTTCTGTCATTAATTTTACCATATACAGTCCCATTCCGGTTGATTTGTATTTTCCATTGTGATGATTGCTCCCAACGTATCCTCTCTCAAAGATCCTTGGCAGATCATAGTCTTTTATGCCTTCCCCATAATCTTTGATATACAGCTCTGCTGCATTGTCCTTCTGCCTGCTGAAAATCTGTATCTTTACACTTTCTTTTGCATACTTTACTGCATTGGCGAGAAGCTGATCTATGATATAGACAAGCCATGTCTGATCCGAATATACAGATTCATCATGAAGATCAAGCTGTAAATCTGTTTTCTTATTCATCAGAAAATATCGGTTGTTTTTGATGGAAATATTTACGCATTCTGCCAGCTTTATTTTATGAACCTGGATATCGTCAAACGTTCCCTGCACTTTGCAACTCACCAAAGCAGAATTTAAATATTGTTTTATTTTTTCCAACTGTTCCTTGAGCTGCATTTTCAAAACCGTGTCCTCTATTTTTTCATCCATCAGCATCGCGGCAGAGAGGGGAATCTTCACTTCGTGACACCACTTTGTGATAAAATCTTGCAGATCCTGATTCGCTGAAATTTGATCGTTTAATTTCTGTTCAAAAATCTGAAAATCATGTTCTATAATTTTCTTATCTTCCAGATCATCTATCTCCGGCGCAATAAAATCATTCATATTTAAATAGGTATTAATCTCCCTCTCTCTGCGATAAAAAGCAGAGGCGTCTAAAAACAGAAAGAGAGCAAGACATACGATCAGCAAGATATCTAAATAGATTAAAAATTCAATATCAATATTTGAAAGCAAAAAAATAAAGTAAAGATGAAACGCCAAAAAGATTAAAATTAAGCATAAGAAAAATTTAAAATATTTTTTGATATATCTCATTCTATATAATATCCCTGTCCTTTCTTCGTACCGATCAGTTCGTCTCCTGTAAAATCTTTTAATTTTGCTCTCAGCCTTGAAATTAAAACGGTTAATGTATTATCAGAGACAAATTCATCGGTATTCCACAGCTCATCCATCAGAGCATTTCGAGATACAATCCTATTCTTTTGTTCCATCAATTCTTTTATGATTATATTTTCAGATTTTGTCAGATCCATCTTTTGGTTTTTATAGCAGATACAGACATTGGAAGAATCATAGTAAATATGATCCCGTATATATTGTTTCTGATTTACTTTATACTGATACGTTCTTCTGATAATTGCTTCAATTTTCGCTTTTAAAATTGACAGATTAAACGGTTTTTCCACAAAGTCGTCACCGCCCTGCGCGATCGCCATAATTTTATCGCTGTCAGAATTTCTGCTGCTTATATAAATGATCGGCATCTGGGAAAATTCTCTTATTTGAGAACACCAATAAAATCCATCGTAAAAAGGAAGATTGATATCCATCAACACTAAATCCGGATTGACCTCCATACATTCCTTTAATATTTTTGAAAAATCCTGAATCAAAACAGCCATATACCCATATCTGCTTAAAAAATCTTTTAATTCGTTGGCTAATGTTCTGTCATCTTCAACAATTAAAATTTTTATTCCTTCCATAAACTTCCTCCACTCTTTCTGGGATCATCTCCATTGCTTGTTTCTGTATAAAATGGCGCCTGTATTTCTTGTCCTTTTTCTCTATTATAATTATTCTTTAAAAAAACACAATGAGGCAGAAAAAACGTTGCAAAAATGTAAGATAAAGCAAAGCATTTTCTGTACACATTGAAATATACATTTATATTTGTTATGATATCATTAAGAAAAAGAAGGTTTTTTCCGTAAAATAGGAGGAATTTCTATGTTGAAAGCGATTCTGTTAATTTTGTATATCGCTACCATTTTGGCAGTCATTTTTGCAGAGCGAAAGAACTCAACAGAAGCAATACTTTGGGTTCTTGTGATGATATGTATTCCATATGCAGGCATCCTGCTTTATCTGATCTTCGGCAGTACTGCCGCGATCAAATTGACCTCTATCTTCCGCCGCAGAAGGCTGAGCAAGCGTCTGCCTGCTGCCAAAGCGCCGCAGGACTTGCTGACCGGTCAGCAGTTTTCCGACGAAGATCTTCAGGTTATACAGTTTAATACCAATTACAACAACAGTCCTGTGACTTGCTATGACGATTATCAGCTATTCATTACTGGCGAATCACATTACCGCGCGCTGTTCCAAGATATAAAAGAGGCAACAGAAAATATCTATGTGCTGTTCTATGCCATTCATCATGATGTGATAGGAGAATCGCTCGTCAATGTTCTGACCGAAAAAGCAAAACAAGGCGTCACCGTTCTGGTAATGTGTGACTTTATTGCCAATTTATCTACTCCCAATAAAATGTTCAAGCCTCTGGTGGATGCCGGTGGAAAAGTCATCCGTGTCAAACCTTATCTGACACATTATCGCAGTCATCGCAAGATCGTTGCCATTGACCACAAAATCGGATATATCGGCGGTATGAATATCGGAAAACAGTATGCAAATCTGGCTGAAAAGAAGAATCCTTGGCGTGATACGCAGATTCGCCTGACAGGAGCCTGCGTTGCAACACTGGACGCATATTTTCTGACAGACCTTTTATGTGCGGTTCGTCAAAGAGACTGGGAGAATATGGTAACTTATATGGAATCTCTCCAACTTCCTCCGCAGCGCCGTTCACCAAATCTGTGCCAGTTTGTCGTTGGGGGCGTGGACAATAATAAAGAAGCTGTCAAGATGAACTATCTGAGTATGATTCGCAGCGCCAAGAAAAAAATCCGAATCCAATCGCCTTATTTTATCCCAGATGTTTCTGTCCTTGACGCTCTTAAGACTGCCGCCGCATCCGGCGTAAAAATCGAATTGATGATTCCCGGCATAAAAGCCAGTTTTTTCCTTGATCCTGTGACTACCTATTATGCCGGTCAAATCATGGAATTCGGCGCTAAAGTCTATAAGTATCACGGCTATATCCATGCAAAAACCATGACCATCGACGATGAACTATGTTGTATCGGATCTGTCAATATGGATATGCGTTCTCTGATGGTTGACGATGAAATTTGCGGTATTTTCTATGAGAACAGTATGGTTCAGGAATATATTGACATTTTTGAAAATGATATTTTGAACTGTGATTCTTATCTCTATGAACAATTCTTAAATCGAGGACAAAAAGAAAAATTTATGGAATGTATTTTTCTTCCGTTTGCACCTTTGATGTAGTTTTTAAGATATTATTTTCAAAATGAAAGCGTACAGATTATAAAGGAGGTCGGCGCCAAGCGCCAACCTCCTAAAATATTTTCTTCTCTATTAGTTCGATCTTTATACAGATCCTTTTCATTCTTTTGCTGCTGTATAGGAAATGCTTTCCGGTGCAGTCAGCGGTTCTGCACTGTATGTGGCAACACGCTCATCTTCAATCTTGCCGGACCAGTTCAGACCAAATGCAAAATCATATGTGTTTCCATCAGCATCAACGTAACACTCTACGTCACGAGGAACATCTTCTAACTGTGCTTCCACTGCCTCCATGCTTGCAGGCTGCTGACACGGAAGAAGACCTGACGGTTCTACTTTTCCAGCAATCACATCGAGGAGTACATCATCCTGGAAGAATTTTACGCCAAATGATGTGCCTGCATAGTACATCAGAATTGCATCTGCCAATGGTTCTACTTCAGACCATACAAGACCGCCAACAGAACTTACCTGCATTGTCACAATCACTTTACAGTCTTCAGGTACAGCTTCATTTACATACTGTAAAGTTTCATATTCAGCATAATTTTTTGCTTTGCCTACAGATTTTCCTGTATAAGAACGATCTTCTTTTACTTCCTGAGTTGTTGTTCCATAATAGCCATCGCTGATCTCCTCGATCTTTGTTCCATTTGCAATCGCTTTATGCGCTGTATCAGCAGTATACTCTTCAAACTGCAAGGATGCCGGATAGTAAACGCCGTCCTGATCCGTTGTGCTCTCTGTCAATGGGTTTGTCATCGTAACAAGAGCATAGTCGCAGGAAGCCAGTTCTTCTGCGCTTGCACGAATGATATCTTCTGCCACATATGCCGGATTTCCTTCTTCATCCTTACCGGATGGTTCTCCAACGCTGTCTGTCACAACATTGAAATACTGGGAAACGAGATCAACATCCATCACCGGATCTACAGAAGCTGGCGTGGAGCCCATGAATCCCTTGCTTGCCGCTGTATATTTATATGGTACATAGATCGTTGCTTTTTCCCCTGATTCGCTTACCGGAGCGATCGCATTATCGCTGTTCTTCAGCATGATAACTGCTTTTTCCTGCGTAGAACGTCCATATGCTTTTGTCTCTTCTGTCCATACAGCTGCTAATGATTCTTCTGTATCCAGATATGGATTTTCAAACAGACCAACTTCCATCTGTGTGATAAAGAAACGTGCAGCATGTTCTCTCATATTTGCCAGAGCAGCCTCTTCTCCAAGCTCTTCTTTTAAAATTTCATATCCATCGAGCGCTGCTACGATATCTGTCGTTCCTCCTACCTGATCAACGCCGTTCTTAAACAATTTTGCAAATCTCTCGCCGCCTGTGATATCTTCCACACCAAATGCACGGGAACCAAATTCGCCATCTGGATCTTCTGTAATCTGCCAGTCAGTCAGAATAAATCCATCATAATCATTGTCGCGAAGCAGATTCATTTTAAATTCGCTGTATGCGCCGCCCACTTCTTCTCCAAGAGAACCGTCTTCAGACCAGGTGATTCCATAGTTCGGCATCAGACCGCCTGCTTTGCCTGTCACGGAATCCAGCTGAAATGCTCCGTCAAAGAAAGGAATCAGATGTGCAGCGAAATTATTTCCTGGGAATACTGTATATTTACCACTGTCGTTATGGTCATTGCGTCCGCCTTCAGAGGCTCCGGCGCCGGCAAAATGTTTTACGATATTTACTACAGAATCTTTTCCCCAGCCGAGATCATTTCCTTCTTCATCATATGTGGACTGCATACCGGATACAACGGCATTTGCCAGATCTCTTGTCAAAGCTGGATCTTCTGAATATGCGCCTGAGGTACGTCCCCACTGGTTTGTCGTCGCAATATCAATCTGCGGTCCCAATACCATGGTGATGCCGACTGCACGGTATTCTTTTGATACTTCCTGCGCAATTTCATTTGCCAAAGTGGTATCCATCGTGGATGCCAGTGCATTCTGATCGATCATATTAGAGATGTTCATCGGATCTGTGCTGATTGTAACCGGAATACCATATCCGCCTTCTGCTTCTGCTCTGGACTGCAGCATATTGCTCCATTTTACAGCCATCTCTGTATTTCCTTCATTGTAAGCAGAACGTGTTACGCCAGCGCGTCCCCCTGCCGCAAAATATTCTTCGTCTTTCTCGCTCAGTTCTTCCCCAAAGGACATCCATCCTCCGTGTGTCAAAAGCGGTGCGATCTCTTCTCCGCTCAGTTTTGAAGCAAGATCTTCTGCTCGTACCTTATCTTCCTGTCTCCAGTCCTCATAGACATCCAGTTCGCCATTTCGGTTCAGATCCTTGAACGCATAACCATCCTGCTCAATGAGTGTCAGTCCGGAAGATTTGCTGTAGCCCAAAGTCTCTCCCCCATCATTTGTAACCTTAATCCAGCCGTCTGCCATCTCTTCCTGTGTCCATTTTTTTCCGCTGGCTTGCGCATCTTCAGCATTCACGCAGACAGCATTGCTTCCTGCCATGGTCACTGCCAGACCAAGCGCCATCATTTTTTTCATTCTTTTTTGCATATTGTGTTCCTCCTCCCATATTTTGAGAATGTCCGCTTCTCTTAAAGTAATCTTATTGAAACACAAATTTTTTCTATTTACAATGGCTTCTGGACAACCTGCATTCTATAGTGAAAAACAGCATATTTTCAATAAAAAACGATGTTTTTCATATATAAATGCACTTATAAATGTCATTCATCACAGACAAACTACATCTTTAAAAAAAGATTGTTTTTCTATATAAAAACGTCTGTTTTTAAATCTGATATATGCTCATATCTAAAGCACATGGGAGGAAAAGCAGTCTATTTACAAAAATGCAGTTCATCATGGACGAACTGCATTTTATGGTCTATATATTTGTTAAGTTCTATGTATTCCTTATTTTTGATTCATCAGATCATGACATTTGATCTATCAAGGACAGAAACCTGCTTTTTACTTCTTTCACTTTACTGCGCCCGACAGGAAGTTCTCCGCCGCCTTTTAAAATCACTTTGTTTGACTCTATTTTAGAAATATACAGATAATTTACTAAAAATCTTTTGTGAATCCGGATAAATCCCATTGGCTCTGTCAGTTCCTCCAATTTGTTGATCGTCATTTTTATCTCGATCGGTTTTTTCTCGCCGTAAACATAAAGCATCTGGTAATTTCCATTTCCTTCAATATAGCGAATGTTTTTTCTCTTTAATACAATCACATTTGTCCGCGTGACAAATTTCAGCTGGTCTGCCTGCTGCATTCTCCTATGTTTCTTTATATAAAGCTTTATCAGGTCTGAAATATCATTTAAAAAATTGCTTTTTCGCACAAATCCAAGCGGATATACTGCAAATGCTTCAAATACTCGATTTTCATATTCCGAAACATACACAATTTCTACCATATCGCTTCTTTCACGCACTCTTTTCCCGACTTCAATTCCATCCATTTCCGGCATATCAATATCCAGAAGAACCATCTGATAGACATTCGATTCCATAGATTTCAACAGTTCTTTTCCTGCATGAAACAGATTTACTTTTACTTCCTGATTCTGCGCCTGAAACGCTGAAACCACAGCGC
Source organism: Eubacteriales bacterium (assembly GCA_030526005.1). Taxonomy (GTDB): domain Bacteria; phylum Bacillota; class Clostridia; order Lachnospirales; family Lachnospiraceae; genus JAGZHZ01. The sequence continues at coordinate 6,551 of JAUNDP010000009.1, read as the reverse complement.
CGGAGATAATCGGAAGCGCTTTCTCGTCATTATCACATATTGCAATTTGAATCATTTTGTTCCCCCAACATATCCATCATTATTTTAGCGACAAAATAGCCGTCTTTAATCGTATATTCTGCACATCCGCCATATTTCTCCGCAATTCTCGCCACAATCTGCGTGCCATACCCGTGCTGTCTAATGTCTGACTTCGTGCTGCGGATACCCTCCTTCCAATATGCCAGTTCTTTCCTGTCTGTCGTATTGGCGCACATGATATACAGATAATTTGCTTCCGGATAAATCTCCAGCTGAATCTGTGTGTCAGCGCTTCCCTCTTCTTTCATTCTCCGGCATTCCTCTATCGCATTGTCGAACAGATTTGTCAGGATGCTGCAGATTTCATCATCCTGAAAAGGAAGTACCGGAGGTACAACAAGCAGCGAATCTACGGAAATATCCTTGTCCAGCTTTGCATATTCCATATTCAGTATGACATTCACGCTTTTATTGCCACATTTGACATAACTCTTCGGCACGGAAATTTCATCTTCGCTTTGTGCAAAATAACGCTCTAATTCTTCGTAACGCTTTTCTTTCAGCAAGATTCTCATATAGTTTCGCTGATTTTTCAAATCATGGCGAATACTGCGGATCTCTTCCATCTGCCCTTCTGCCATCTGAAAACGTTCTTTTTCCTTTTCTATCTGCTGTGTTTCCTCGCGCAGAATCAACGTCCTTTCATGTTCTCTGCAAATGGAATAAATTCCATAGATAGAAGCCACAATCATACCGAACATACAAATATATACAAATAAAAATCGAATTACTACCACTGTATCTGAAGCATGCCACAGTGATTCTGTGACTGCCAGAATCATCAAAGAAAGATCGCCTGTCAGAATCACCACAAGACCGGAATCCGGTATTTTTTCAAACTCATTAAAATTACATCGGCTTAAATAAATGGCAAATAGTGGGATCAGAAAATAGACCGCTATACGGATTGCTGCTTCGGACCATCCACTTGCCAATTTTCCTATGAGATAACTTGCCTGTCCTGCCATCGGCGATACCGCCAGTATTCCTGCAAACAAAGAGCACCATAAAACGATCTTTGTCGTCTTTCGATACTTGGAAAAAAATTGCAGATACAATGCCAGAACAATTCCCTGAACAAAGTTCCATATAACCGGAAAGGCTGTGCTTGGCGTAATGCAGTTATTAATTGCGATTCCTAAAAACGGCATCCCTATACACAGACAAATCGTCTCTAGTATCTTTTTTTTGCTGTCTTCTCCCCACTTTAATCCATAGCAGACAATTATATAAGACAACGCTGTCAGGATCTGCTGAATGAACCATGGGATTAATTCTATTTTTCCTGCTAAAATCATATGACATCTTCCTTCTCTCTCTAAAAATTCAAAGAGAGCCCCCCCAATATATTTATTTCGTTTTTCTTTATTTTCTTCCATGATTTTTCACGATTCAATACGTTTTTTTAATGTACGGATCGCAAGATCATCGTCGATTCGCCAAGCTCTCAGTCTTTGAGCAAAATACGATTTTTTTCATATTCAATTATACCATCTTTCTGCATTTTAGAAAGCTCGTTGCACATCGTACTGCGGTCAACATTCAAGTAGTCCGCTAACTGCTGGCGATTATATGGAATCAGAAAAAAATTGCTTCCAGCGCATTTGGCGCATTCTGAAAAATAGGACATCAATCGTCCCCGTATGGATTTGGAACTGGTATGCTGAATCCGTTGAGAAAGCTGCAGATTTTTGTGAGCACAGACCGTCAGCAAATTTCGTGCAAGGCTTGTATGAAAAGGGCACGCGTTTGTGCAAACAGTCAGAACACGCCCCACATTCATAAACAATACAGAAGTATCTTCCACAGCAGACACTGTAACCAGCATTGGCTGTCCCGGAATGCAGGCATACACCTCAGCAAATACAGAACCAGGCGCAACATTTCCTAAAATGCCTGTATTCCCCCAGATATCATTACAGGATATCATTGCCATTCCAGACAGCACTATGCCGATATTCTCTGTAATACTTCCTTCTGAAAGAATGACCTCTCCTTTTTTGTAATTGTGTTTTACACTATTCAAACAGCTTAAAAGTGATGCGATCTCATTCTCTTTTAAGCCACGAAATAGCTGCATATCCGATAATTTCATATTTTCTATCCTTTCGTTGTTATAACAACAGACTTTTATTTTTAATTATAGTATAGTATCCCCAGAAAGACAAGAGAAGGAGAGATAAATTATGGAACAAAAAATGTTTTGCTATCAGTGTCAGGAAACCGCTGGGTGCAAGGGATGCACGATGTCCGGAGTATGTGGAAAGAAACCAGATGTAGCCGCTATGCAGGATCTTCTAGTCTATGTCACAAAAGGGATTTCCGCTGTTACAACTGCACTGCGTCAGGAGGGTAAGCAGATCTCTGCTGAGATCAACCATCTGATTACTCTGAATCTGTTCACCACCATCACCAATGTAAATTTTGACAAAGAGAGCATTGTATCACAAATCCGTGCTACACTGACTGAAAAAGAAATCCTTCTGGATCAGGTTGCAAACCTGTCTGCTCTGCCTGAAGCTGCAAAATGGAACGCTTCTGGAAACTGGGAAGAAAAAGCTGAAACTGTCGGTGTTCTCTCTACTGAAAATGAAGACCTTCGTTCTCTGCGTGAGCTGATCACCTATGGTCTAAAAGGTCTTTCCGCTTACTCGAAACATGCAAATGTACTGCTGAAGGATGACGAGGAAATTGACGCATTTCTTCAAAAAACGCTGGCAGCCACTCTGGATGACAGTCTCGGTATGGAAGATTTGATTGCTCTGACGATGGAAACAGGAAAATACGGAGTATCCGCTATGGCAATGCTGGATAAGGCTAACACAGACCGTTATGGAAATCCTGAAATTACAAAGGTAAATCTCGGCGTCGGAAAGAACCCTGGCATTCTGATATCCGGTCATGATCTGCGCGATTTAGAAATGCTGTTGGAACAGACACAAGGAACCGGTGTGGATGTGTATACGCATTCCGAGATGTTGCCTGCCCACTATTATCCTTTTTTCAAAAAATATCCTAACTTTATCGGCAATTACGGAAATGCATGGTGGAAGCAGAAAGAAGAATTTGAATCCTTTCACGGCCCTATCCTGATGACAACGAACTGTATCGTTCCACCTAAGGACACCTACAAAGACAGACTTTATACTACCGGCGCTGCGTCATATCCAGGATGCACTCATATTCCAGGAGAAATTGGCGAACAAAAAGATTTTTCTGAAATTATCGAGCACGCCAAAAAATGTACTGCCCCAGCTGAAATCGAAACTGGTGAAATCATCGGAGGATTTGCCCATGCGCAGGTACTGGCTCTGGCAGATCAAGTTGTGGAAGCTGTAAAGAGCGGTGCAGTCAAAAAGTTTGTGGTTATGGCAGGATGTGACGGCCGGGCAAAAAGCCACGACTACTATACAGAATTTGCCAAAGCTCTGCCGCAGGACACTGTCATTCTTACTGCCGGTTGTGCAAAATATAAATATAACAAATTGCCTTTAGGCGATATCAATGGCATTCCGCGTGTTCTGGATGCCGGTCAATGCAATGATTCCTATTCTCTTGCTGTAATCGCTTTGAAACTGAAAGAGGTCTTTGGCCTGAACGATATTAATGATCTGCCGATTATCTACAATATCGCATGGTACGAGCAAAAAGCAGTTATCGTTCTACTCGCTCTTTTATATCTTGGCGTGAAAAATATTCACCTCGGACCTACACTTCCAGCATTTCTCAGCCCGAATGTGGCAAAAGTTCTGGTTGAAAACTTCGGCATTGCAGGAATTGGGACAGTGAAAGATGATATGAAATTGTTTTTCGGTATTAACGCATAAAAAATATCTATGTAACCTTCAGATTATATTTAAAAACAAGAGGCGGGGCGGCGATGATATTCCTTCCCCACTCATTCCACATTATCTCCACAAAAAAGAGTTAAAGTTGCGGATAAACTTCCATCTTGTTTTCGTGCCATTTTAGTACTATTTCAAAATTAAAAGAGTCAAAAACTCCTTTATTTAAAGGATTTTTGACTCTTTTTATATTTATTCCCACTCCTTGCCAAGAACCACAACTTAACGCTTTTTGTTTATAAACCGTGTGATGTAGTTTTCGTATTATTCTAATAATCCATATTATACTGCCTGTACGACGAGAATTTATCAATATCTTATCAGATGCGATAAAACCGATGGTTGCAAAGAAAAAATAATGGCAACTGGATTGATTTTGTCAAATGTATTATAGCATAAAGTGATATACCTTGCAATAACTTTTTGATTTTTTACACGCACATTTTTTGTTAAGCGTGTAAAAATAGTTGTAAATTTTATCGTTTAATGCTATACTATAATCACGCAAATAGTAAAAAATGCGTGCAGAAAGTCGGTGAACTATTGAATAAACACGAAATAGCAATTGATGTTTTTAATAAAATCGGAAGCATTGCGAAGACAGCAGACTTTGTTGCCGTCGGACTGAAAAACTATGATGTCGTTTCCCTTTGCAATCAAGGTTATATAGAGCGTATTCGCAATGGTTTTTACAAACTGCCTAACGCTGAAGAACCAAAAGAAGAAGCTCTAATTTCTAAACTCCTGCCGCAAGGGATTGTTTGTGTGGAGTCTGCTCTATTTTATTATGGGTACAGCGACTTTGCTCCTCGTGAATGGACAGTTGCAGTCCCCCGTTCCTTTTCAAGAGCAATCAAAGCAATGCAGGAAGTCCCTGTCAAAGCTTATTATGTTCAGAACGAGTTTTACCATTATGGTGCTACTGTAGGTAATTTTAATGGTGTTGAATTAAAAGTTTATGACCGAGAGCGAACAATCTGTGATTGCTTTAAGTATCGTTCAAAGCTTGATAATGAAATATTTAACAAAGCAATCAACGCTTATGTGGCAGATCCGAAGAAGAATCTCGCAAATCTTTCTAAATACGCAAAGGATATAGGCGTTTATACAAAACTTATGAATGTAATGGAGGTGTTGCTCAATGGCTGATGTTGCCGCATCCGTGCTTGCACGACTGAAAAATAAGGCTACTGAAAGCGGAAGAAGCTATCAGCTTTGTTTGCAGCTCTTTTGTCAGGAAGAATTTTTGCGCCGTTTGGAGAAATCCAGATATGCGGAAAATCTTGTCCTTAAAGGTGGTTTGTTTATTTACTCTGTTACCGACTTTGACAGCAGAGTAACGGTAGATGTTGATTTTCTTCTTCGGAGAGTACCGAATAATCCTGAACAGCTAAAACCTGTACTGGAAGAAATCATATCCACACCCACTGGCAATGATTTTATTACCTTTGAAATTAAAGATATTGCGCCCATTGCGGTTGCCAAAAAATACGCTGGTATCGGAGCTTCTATTGTGGCTCGCATTAAAAACACACGAACGCCGTTTAGTATAGACTTCGGTGTAGGTGATGTTATCGTGCCAAAACAGGAAAAGCGAAAAATCCCGACACAGCTTGACGACTTCACTGCGCCGGTGGTAAATACATATTCTCTTGAAACAACGATTGCTGAGAAAATAGATGCAATTCTCAGTCTGATGGAATTTTCCAGCCGAATGAAGGATTACTATGATATCTACTATCTTGCCAATAAATTTGATTTTGACGGCAAGGTGCTCACCGAAGCACTGAAGAAAACCTTTGAAAATCGTGGACACGCCTTTACAGTTGAACAGTTTGAACAGGTTATGAGCTTTTCAGACGATTCTGCTATGCAGAAGAAGTGGAAAGCATTCTGTCGGAAGATTGATACGCAAACTGACGATTTCAATACGGTGCTAAAAATAATTGAGGCGTTTTTGACAAAACCGTTTACAGTGGCGGTCACAGGCAAAGAGTTTACTGAAAAATGGTCTGCCGCCAACAGCGAATGGATTTAATCAGGAGGAATAAAATGAGCACAAATATATCCAAGCAAAAGTGTGAGGACTTATTGAATAAAATCAAAGCCATTCGAGTATTTATCTCTGCTGCACCACAGGATGAGAATACGGGTAATCTGCTTTCCTATCTTTCTGAGCTTGAAAAAGATGTAAAAGGTAAGAAATACGGACAGGAACTTATCTTTTCCCAGTAAAAGAAACAGCCTAAACAGTCAAAAAAAATGGAGAATTTTTTAAAGTACGCCAAAAATCCGGAAGAATTTCCAAACGAAAAGAATTCTCTCCGGATTTTTTCATATATAGAGCAAGGGCATTGCTCTATCATCTAATTTGATGATAGAGCAACACCCTGTTCATGTTAATATGAAGTTTTTGTGATTCACAAGATATTACTCTTTCCCCACAAACCACTTGATACATCCGATAAATGGGTTCAAGTGCAATCTTATCAAAATCTTATCAACGAGGGTTCTGAAATCCTGTAAAACCGCATTACTACTGAGTTTTCAGACTTTTTCAAATTATTCCCACTCGACAATTACTAATCAATTTTGTTTAGATATTGTTTGTTGTCATGTTCCTAT
>JAUNDP010000040.1:18908-20017 GCA_030526005.1 Eubacteriales bacterium | reverse complement strand
ATTCCCTCTTCTATCAAGACCACTGCTTTATTATTCCCATATTCTGCATGAAAGTGCGGTGGATTGTGGTCACTCCAATACATTGTAATGCGTATTCCATAGAATAAACTGATTTCCGGCATTCGTCATTTCCCCCTTAACTTCTTCTTTTTCAGAAATAAACTCTGTTTTGGTGTTAAATGAAATCTATTTTTAAATTTTGACATTGTATATTTACTTCTTTTCATTTCTATGCCTAGAATATAATAATTTTAACAATAGAATTGAATTTCATCTGTTACAAATGCCTGTTTCCATTTTGCACAAATAAGAAAAAACTGAGCTGAGATAAATTCCATTAGTTCATTTAGTTCTTTATTAGAAATCTTGCTCCCATTGCTTACCAAAATACATCCTCCAGACCTTGTAAGCCAAATTTTTGTTGCATTTGGTGTTGGCTTTCCTTTTGATATATGAACATGAATTGGTTCATCATTTTCCCTAGACCAAAAATATACGGTATATCCACTAACCATAAATAGTTTAGGCAATTTGAATCCCTCCATTCTCCGCATATTTGTACAACAAATGTGCGTTATTGCGTAAGAGTTCTTCAAACATTGCTATTTCAGCATCAGAATATCCTATACGCTCTGTCCACTTATATTCAGGTAATTCACATCTTGCAGAATCAAATCCGTTCTCTACAGGACGTTCAAAGTTTACTATAACCTTTTTTACACCATTTTCCTCAATAATCTGAGAATGTACAATTTCTGTTTCATCTGCCAGTGTCATGTATGGATACATCATAATAGTCTTACCTCATTTCTCACTTTTATCTACATTATAACATCATTATATACAGTTGTCATGTAGTTGCAGGCAAATTGTGTAACAAAAAAGGCTCCTGAAACTTTAGATTATTTTCTAAAGAGATTTTCTTATTATAAGAAATCTTCTCTTTAGATTATTCTCTAAAGTTCCAAGAGCCTTAATTTACGCTTGGATAATTACTTGATGTTTCGACAATCGCTTGATGTTGATATCAAGGAATGACTATTCAAGTTTTGGTATCTCAGTACGGTTCTTTCTTAACCAGAATGGATCTTGTCCAAAATCGATATCTT
>JAUNDP010000040.1:0-18898 GCA_030526005.1 Eubacteriales bacterium | reverse complement strand
GAATGGTTTTCTTGTCCAGAGGGTCAACTGGATAAAAACTTTGCCCCGAAACTGGATAGAAAGGTTTGCCCTGTGATATAAAAATAGTATACTATTTATTTGTTGTTTAATGCTGCCTGAGCTGCTGCCAGTCTAGCGATCGGCACACGGAATGGTGAGCAAGATACATAGCTCAGTCCAATCTTATGGCAGAATTCTACAGAAGATGGATCTCCACCATGCTCTCCACAGATACCAAGTTTGATACCTGGACGTGTAGCGCGGCCTTTCTTAACTGCCATTTCTACTAACTGTCCTACACCTGTCTGGTCTAATCTTGCGAATGGATCAGATTCGTAGATTTTAGCTTTGTAGTAAGCATCTAAGAATTTACCAGCGTCATCACGGGAGAATCCGAATGTCATCTGTGTCAGGTCGTTTGTACCGAATGAGAAGAATTCAGCTTCTTCTGCGATCTTATCTGCTGTCAGAGCTGCTCTTGGGATCTCGATCATTGTACCGATATGATACTGAATATCAGATCCTTTTTCATTCTTAACCTGCTCAGCTGTTTCAACAACAACATCTTTTACATATTTTAACTCTTTTACTTCACCAACTAATGGAATCATGATTTCAGGAACGATACGGTATCCTTTTTCTCTGGATACTTCGATTGCTGCTTCCATAACGGCTCTTGTCTGCATTCTGGCGATTTCTGGATAAGTTACAGCAAGACGGCATCCTCTGTGTCCCATCATTGGGTTGAACTCATGGAGCTCATCGCAACGTTTCTTAACGTCTTCTACTGTCAGTCCCATATCATCAGCTAATGCTTTGATATCTTCTGGATCTGTTGGAACGAACTCATGTAACGGTGGATCCAGATAACGAACTGTCATTGGTTTTCCTTCCAGTACTTCATACATAGCTTTGAAGTCTGCTTTCTGGAATGGGATTAATTCATTCAGAGCTGCTTCTCTGGCTTCTGCTGTATCGGAAAGGATCATCTTTCTGATCTTCGGAATTCTGTCTTCGTTGAAGAACATATGCTCTGTACGGCAAAGACCGATACCTTCTGCACCTAATTTTACAGCGTTTGCTGTATCAGCTGGTGTATCAGCGTTTGTTCTTACTTTCAGAGTTTTGAATTTATCTGCCCATCTCATGATTCTTCCGAAGTTTCCACCGATGGAAGCTTCTTTTGTCTGGATGTCACCTTTGTAGATCTTACCTGTAGATCCGTCTAAGGAAATATAATCTCCTTCATGGAATGTATATCCGCCAAGTTCGAATACTTTTGCTTCTTCATCAATCTTGATTTCGCCGCATCCGGATACACAGCATGTTCCCATACCACGAGCTACTACAGCTGCGTGAGATGTCATACCGCCGCGTACTGTCAGGATACCTTCAGAAGCATGCATACCTTCGATATCTTCTGGGGATGTCTCAAGACGAACAAGGATAACTCTTTCTCCTTTTTCGTGAGCTTCTTTTGCTTCTTCTGCTGTGAAGTAAACTTTACCAGCTGCTGCTCCAGGAGATGCTGGAAGAGCGGAACCGATTACTTCGCCTGCTTTTAATGCATCTGCATCAAATGTTGGGTGCAGTAACTGATCAAGAGATTTTGCTTCGATACGGCAAACAGCTTCTTCTCTTGTAATTCTTCCTTCATCTACTAAATCACAAGCGATCTGTAATGCAGCCTGAGCTGTTCTCTTTCCGTTACGAGTCTGTAAGAAGTATAATTTGCCTTCCTGGATTGTGAATTCCATATCCTGCATATCGCGGTAATGGTCTTCCAGTTTATGAGCGATTGCCATGAACTCTTCGTAGCATTCTGGCATATCTTCAGCAAGTTTGGAGATTGGCTGTGGTGTACGAACACCTGCAACTACGTCTTCACCCTGAGCATTGATCAGGTATTCTCCGTAGATTCCTTTTTCTCCAGTAGATGGGTTACGAGTAAATGCAACACCTGTACCAGATGTGCTTCCCATGTTACCAAATACCATTGCCTGTACGTTTACAGCTGTTCCCCAATCTCCCGGGATATCATTCATACGTCTGTAAACGATAGCACGTGGGTTGTCCCATGAACGGAATACTGCTTTTACAGCTCCCATCAGCTGTTCCTTTGGATCCTGTGGGAAATCTTCTCCATTCATTGCATTTTTATATACAGCTTTGAACTTTTCAACTAATACTTTTAAGTCTTCTGTTGTCAGTTCTGTATCAAATTTAACGCCTTTTTCTTCTTTTAATTCATCAATGATTTTTTCAAAGAAAGACTTCGGCACTTCCATAACAACGTCAGAGTACATCTGGATGAATCTTCTGTAAGAATCGTATGCAAATCTAGGATTTCCTGTTTTCTTTGCAAATCCTTCTACTGCAACGTCGTTCAAACCTAAGTTCAGGATGGTATCCATCATACCTGGCATAGAAGCTCTGGCACCAGAACGAACAGATACTAATAATGGATCCTCTGTATCGCCGAATTTTTTACCCTGAATTTTCTCTAATTCACCTAAAGCAGCAAAAATCTGTCCCTGAATTTCTTCTGTAATCTGTTTTCCGCTGTTATAATAATCTGTACAAGCTTCTGTCGTAACTGTGAAACCCTGTGGAATTGGTAATCCTAAGTTTGTCATCTCGGCTAAGTTTGCACCTTTTCCACCGAGAAGGTTTCTCATATCTGCGTTTCCTTCTTTAAATAAGTAAACCCATTTTGCCATTTTCCTTCATTCCTCCTAAAATGTATTATATGTTATACAGAGCACCAAACCAAAATCATACAACTCTGTAAAACTATCTCATACGTGTGCAAAGGTCGCACATATTTATTGTATCATATATTCTAATTCAGTCAAGTAAATTTATCAAAAAAAGAAGTGCCTTTTTGAAAAATTCCCTTCAAAAAACACTTCTTTTTTCATCTCCCTTTCTCTGTTCTTTCTCAAATTAATTGCCGTTCTAACAGGCAGCTTGATTTTTGCTTTCTATTTCAATACAAGATGACGTGGAATGCCATCTACCATGACAGGCTGGTAATCTCCCTGAATTAAAGGTTTTACATAATCTAAGAAATCTTCTGTCACATAAGTGCCATCTTTGCTGATCCACTGTCTCGGAACAAGCTTTTCATCATTTGCTATTTTATGGACATCATAGATACCTGTCGCGCACTGATATGGATCATCAGATACACGGTCGATTACAACCATTTTGCCACTGTCGCCTTCATCCGCTGCCTTTACAGCCGCACCGCCTACCATAAATGCTTCGTTGATATCAACGCGGGATGCAATATGGGATGCGCTTCTTTGCAATGTACTTAGTTCCACTCCTCTTGTCTTGCATCCAATCTCGGCTGCTACAAGATGCGCAAGATAACTTGCTGTTCCTGTCAGCTGTTTATGTCCAAATGCGTCGACATAGTCTCCATTTCCTGCTGAAAGTTCGCATACATACCGACCGTCTGGAAGTTTGATTCCCTCAGAGACTGCTACTACAATAGAATGTTTCTTTTTTAACAGCGCACGGATTTTCTCCATAAATTTTGCGACATCAAATGGCAGTTCCGGCAGATAAATCAAATCTGGTCCTTCACAGTCCTCTCCTTTTGCAAGCGCTGCTGCTCCTGTCAGCCATCCTGCATTTCTTCCCATGATTTCAATGATTGTGACAATATCTTTTTTATAGCTCAATCCAAGACCATCACGGATTACTTCTTTCACTGCCGTTCCGATATATTTTGCAGCAGAGCCGTATCCCGGAGTATGATCTGTCAGCGCAAGATCGTTATCAATCGTCTTTGGAACTCCTACAAATTTCTGCGACTGCCCTGTCAGCACTGCATAATCTGACAATTTTTTAATTGTGTCCATGGAATCATTTCCACCGATATAGATGAAACTGTCAACTTCCAGTTTATTTAAAATATGAAAAACTTTTTCATAAATTTCTCTGTCTTCATGAATTTCCGGCAATTTAAAACGGCAAGACCCCAAGAATGCAGATGGTGTTCTTTTTAACAGTTCAATATCCAGGTTATTTTTGATATATTTTGACAAATCCACATAGTTCTCATCCAGAAACCCCTGAATTCCATGACGCATCCCATAAACTTTGTTAAATCCTCTGTCCTTTGCTGTCTTATATACGCCGGCAAGGCTGGAATTAATTACCGCTGTCGGTCCTCCTGATTGTCCTACAATTACATTCCCTTTCATTTTTAAAATACCTCCGTTCATTATGTCAAATCTCTTGTCTATGATTATACCAATAATATACATTTTATACAATAGTTTTTTCTATCTTTTTCAATCTTCTTATATTTTTTCATTATTTTATCTATTTTATCTTATATTTTTTCTATTTTTTACGCATTTCTTACAATTTCGCTTTTTATTGCTTTTTGTAAAAAGAAAAAACAGTATCTCTTCCGCCTTTTTCTTTTGCGGAAAAATACTGTTTTTCTCTCTTGTCTTTTTAATTAAAATTCAAATTTATCTGCAAAATAATTTTCCAGATCCTCAATTTTGATTCTCACCTGCTGCATCGTATCACGGTCACGAACTGTCACTGCGCCGTCATTTTCTGATTCAAAATCGTATGTCACACAGAATGGTGTTCCAATTTCGTCCTGACGTCTGTACCGTTTTCCAATATTTCCTCTGTCATCAAACTCACAGTTATATTTTTTCGCCAGCATGGAGTATACTTTCTCAGCGCCTTCATTCAGTTTCTTTGACAGCGGAAGAATACCGATCTTTACAGGTGCTAAAGCAGGATGGAAATGAAGCACGGTACGGACATCTCCGCCTTCCAGCTCTTCTTCGTCATATGCTGCACATAAAAACGCCAGCACAACACGGTCTGCTCCAAGGGATGGCTCAATTACATATGGAACATATTTTTCTTTTTTCTCATCGTCAAAGTAAGACATATCTTCTCCTGAAACATTCTGGTGCTGTGTCAGGTCATAGTCTGTTCGGTCTGCAATTCCCCACAGTTCTCCCCATCCGAATGGGAATAAAAATTCAATGTCTGTTGTTCCTTTGCTGTAGAAACACAGTTCTTCCGGAGAGTGGTCTCTTGCACGCATCTCTTCTTCCTTGATTCCAAGAGATTTTAACCAGTTGATGCAGAAAGATCTCCAGTACTGGAACCAGTCTAAATCTGTTCCCGGTTCACAGAAGAACTCCAGTTCCATCTGTTCAAACTCTCTTGTACGGAATGTAAAGTTTCCTGGCGTGATTTCATTTCGGAAAGATTTTCCAATCTGTCCGATACCAAATGGAATTTTCTTTCTGGATGTTCTCTGTACATTTTTAAAGTTGACAAAAATACCCTGTGCTGTCTCTGGTCTCAAATATACTGTATTTTTTGCATCCTCTGTAACACCCTGGAAGGTCTTGAACATCAAGTTGAACTGGCGGATATCGGTGAAATTATGTTTTCCGCAAGTAGGACATGGAATATTGTGTTCTTCAATGAAGTCTTTCATTTTTTCCTGGCTCCATGCGTCCACAGATTCCTCCAGCTGGATTCCCTTTTCCTCGCAGAAATCTTCAATCAATTTATCTGCACGGAATCTCTCATGGCATTCTTTACAGTCCATCAAAGGATCACTGAAACCGCCAAGATGTCCGGAAGCCACCCATGTCTGCGGATTCATTAAGATTGCACAGTCCACACCTACGTTATAAGGATTCTCTGTGATAAACTTTTTCCACCATGCCTGTTTTACATTGTTCTTCAGTTCTACTCCCAGATTTCCATAATCCCAGGTATTTGCCAGACCTCCATAAATCTCGGATCCCGGATAAACGAAACCTCTCGCTTTGGAAAGTGCCACAATTTTTTCCATTGTTTTTTCCATTTTTTCAATCTCCTATCTGTTTAATAGTAAACTCCGCACCACTCGAAGGTGATGGGATCTTAAGGGATATCATCCCTGTTTCTCATCTTTATCGTACAAATTTATTCGTAAATGATGTAAAAAAGATCAGAAGACTCCTCCACAGGTATATCTTCTGTTTCTTCCGGGTGAAGCACCGGTATTCCCGCTTCTCCTGTCTGCGCCTGTTCTGTCTCTGCCTGTGCAGATTCTTTGCCTTTTGCTATCGCCTTGTCTTTTCCAAGCAGTTCCATATTGCTGCTGATAAATACAATTTCTCCCGGCACCTGCACGAACATCTCTTCTTCCAGCGCAACCATGTTATAATTGCCTGCCGCCATCACGGTTGAAGCATCCACTGCGTCCTGTGTCACTTTCCCCTTGCTCACCTGAAAAAAAGTCCCCTGCAGCTCATAATTTGTACCCTGCGCTCCTGCAAGATCTCCCTGATAAAATTTTACCTGGTTCAAGCCCTGATAATCACTGAAAGAATCGTATGACATCTCCAGGGTAGCTTCTCCGTCTTTTACCTGATACTTTTCAATCTCCACCTGTTCCGTACCCATCTCGGCATTGTAATTATTTACAGTCTCTTCGATCATACTCTTCAGTTCCGTCTCGTCATAATAACTTTTGTCCAGGTTTTCTTTTATCACGCTTTTAATTCTGCCGTTTTTTTCTACCAGAATTCCAGTCTGATCGGGCTTAAATCCACCGCATCCTGTAGTCAGTCCTGCCACAACTGCTGCAATTAGGAGCAACCTTTTTCCCTTCATTGTTTTTCCTCCTTATAGAATCTTTATCATTATACATTTAAATGTCTGCCTTGTAAAGAGGACATCTCCTCCAAAACTTCTAATGATTTAAAATTTCGGTCTTGGTATTGCCTGCAAAGTTTTTTCATAATTTTTTGAAAATCTCTAAGCGTCTCCTCCGTCAAAGTAAATGTATAAAGTTTTTCGGGCGGTGCAGAAATTACATATTGAAATGTATACAGCACAGAATCCGTCAAATCAATTCCATCCATCCGTCCCTTACAGCAGTCTTCGCAAAGCACTCCATTTTTCTCCAAAACAAACTTTGACAACTTTTCTGTTTTTTTGCAAGAAACACATTCAAACATTTGAGGGTACTCCCCCTGGATCACCATCGCTTTCAATTCAAAGACAGCTTTCACCAGCCTGTTGTCCAGATGCGGATTCATCAATGCGCGCAAGGACTGATACAGCAGCTTCAAGAGCAGTGTCTCATCGGCATTTTCCTGCCCGTAATATCCTGCCAGCTCCAGAAAATAGAATCCATAATATGCCTCTTCCGGACTGGAAGCAAGCTCTCTGAAATAATTTGTTATCTGTGCCTGTACCAAAGTATAAGCTGTCTTTCCCTCATAGACAGAAAAAGTTCCAAATGCAAATGGATTCGTCGCCGCCAAAAGGCTGCTGTTTGGTCTGCGCGCTCCTCTGGCAAAAGCAGTAATCTTTCCCCGTTCCTTTGTCAAAATCACAACTCTTTTATCCGATTCCCCATTTGGAGCCGCAAAGAGTACCATTCCTGTCACAACTGTCTGCATTTTACACCTCTCCTGTCCTGACAGCGCCTCCGCTGCCTGATCCGTTCCCCTTATATTTTAAAAAATATCAGTTAAATTTCTTTTTTATCATATCCAAAATTTTTAATCATAAAGTCGCTGTCTCTCCAGTCTTTTTTCACTTTTACCCAAAGCTGAAGATTTACTTTTTCTTCCATCATATTTTCAATTTCTCTTCTGGCGGCTGATCCGATTTTGCGAAGCATCGCCCCCTGCTTTCCGATAACGATTCCTTTATGAGAATCTCTCTCGCAGATGATGGTCGCTTCAATATCTATAATCTTCTGTCCCTTTCTCTCCCGCATCTTTTCGATTGAGACAGCGATGCCGTGCGGAATCTCCTCATCCAGAGAGCGCAAGGCTTTTTCTCTGATGAGTTCTGCCACGATCTGTCTCTGCGGCTGATCTGTGACGGTATCCTCATCATAAAACTGAGGACCGTACGGAAGATATTTAAAAATCATATCCAAAATCGCCTGCGTGTTATCTCCTTTTAGAGCAGAGACAGGAATAATCTCTGCAAAGTCATAAATCTTACGGTAAGTGTCGATCGCAGCCAGAATCTCTTCTTTTTTTACGGTATCCACTTTATTGATGATCAGAATGACCGGGGTTTTTACTTTCTGAAGCTGTTCTGCAATGTGACGTTCCCCGGCTCCGATAAACGTCGTCGGCTCCACGAGCCACAACACAACATCCACTTCCTGCAAAGTGCGCTCCGCAACATTGATCATATATTCGCCCAGCTTATTTTTTGCTTTGTGGATCCCAGGTGTATCCACAAAAACAATCTGTCCTGTCTCGCTTGTATATACAGTCTGAATTCTGTTTCTCGTCGTCTGAGGTTTATTTGATGTGATTGCAATCTTCTGGCCGATCAGATGGTTCATCAATGTCGATTTTCCCACGTTTGGTCTGCCGATCAGTGTCACAAATCCAGATTTATATGCTTTATTTTCCATATTGTCCCTTTCTTCTTTCAGGCTCCGATCAGCGGTTTTACTTCCATAAATAAATCGCTGTCCTGTTTGATTTTTTCTTCATTTCCAATCACACAGATTGCATTTTCTTTTAAAATTTCTTCCATCAGCGGCGCCAGCTTGCGAATTGCCTCCTGATCAGCATTCAAAATTTCATCTCGCTCTTTCTGGAGATCCTCATATGTCAGATTTCCCAGGTAAGCATTGAGAGAACGCGCTCCTTTTGCAGACGGATTCATCGGAATATCAAGTTCGCTGACGGTTCCTATAATGTATTTGAGCATATCTCTGTCATCTACTGTAAACGTTTTCACAAATTCTGGAATTCCCTCATAAATCTCATTTGTCTTTTTCAGATTCGGATCGCGATAAGACACAAAATAGGAGCTTCCCATCTTTCCAAAGCCGCTCATACATCCGTATGCCCCGCCTTTGACACGAATATTTACCCATAGATATTCATAGCTCATGATTACTTTTAAGATCCGCAGCGCTCCTGTGTAAGTATGTCCCTCTTGCGCATAGCTGCCGGCTCTTGCCACATATTGTACTTTAGAAGATGTACCAAACGCTTCATTTTTCTTTATTGTCACAGGATAATCTGTCTTTGTCTGATCCAGTCCCTCTCCTTTTGGAAGTTTTTCTTTTAATTTTGCTACCAGCTCTTTTAAAGGTGAAAATCCCTCTTCATCTGCTGTGTAGCTCACCATCAGTCTCTCTCTTGTAAAGATCATTTTGCTTAGATCACAAAGTTTCTGAATCAGCGCTTCTTTTCTCTCTTCAAAATTTGCTTCCAGATCAGCGATCACACGATAATAGTCAATTCCGCCTATTTTATCATTGAATGCAGCTCCCGTAGAATAATAGGACATCGCTCTTGTAGCTGCTGCTGTATGTCCTGCCCCATTCAAACGCATTTCCAACTGAGATTTTTGCTCTGATAAAATCTCATACAACCGTTTTTCGTCGGACAGTTTCGATGTGAAGATCATCTCTTCTATCATCTCAAACACAAATTTGAGCTGAGAGTATAATGCCTTTCCCCTCCACTCCAGCATCGCACGGTATTTATTCTTTTCTTTCAAATCAGAATACAGAGATAATCCTGAGGCAATGCCACCGCTGTGGATGTTAATCTCATTCGAAAGCTCTCCATATGTGTAATGCTCTGTGTCCACCATTCCAAGAACCGATTTCAGAAGGCTTACATATGGCAGGTCTTCACTTTTCACGCCTTTTGTGTCAAACAGCAATTTCAGATATCCGATTCCATTTGTATACATCTTATGGTGCAGAATCAAGGTGCCGTCCATCCAATGTTCTTCATTATAAAGAGGAGCCGCCTCTTTTTTAATATCTTCACGTTTTAAAACAGGAATGGCTTCCAGCTCTTCTTTTGTGGAAGGAGTCTCCTGAAATTCACGCAGTTTCTTTGTATTCTCTACTAACTTTTCGATTTCTTCTTTTGAGAGGCTTGCTTTGTAATCTGCCAACTTTTTCTGCAGTTCTTCGTCTATTTTTGCTGTCAGACCTTTCTCCGGTTCTGCGACGAGAAGACTGGTATGCGGATTTTCCAAAATCCATTTCTGAATCAGTTCTTCAAAATAGGAAGTCTCCACTTTTTCTCTCAGATCCTGAAATACAGCCAGCTGTTTTAAATAGGCAAACGGCTTATTTTCATCGTACAGCCAGCTGTCCATACAATCAATTCCATAGATCAGTCCTTTCGGAAAAGAACCATAGTCTGCCTCTCGGAATTTAAATTCCATGTTATTGATACCGGCAAGAAGCGCTTTTTTGTCAATTCCATTTTCTGCCTGACGTTTCATCTCTTCCTGAATGATCCGCACAAACTCCTCTTTATCGGATTTGTTTGCATATTTTGCCATAACAGAGAATACAGGCTGATACGTTCCGCTGTCGTAGGAACCCATGATATCTTTTCCGATTCCTGCATCCAAAAGAGCCTGTTTCAGCGGCGCTCCCGGAGCTGATAAAAGGGCATATTCCAAAACAGCAAAGGCATTGGCAAGCTCCACATCAAGACTTGTCCCGATCACTGCGTTGTATGCCAGATAGGTGTTGTCTTTTTCAGAATCGTTATTTGAAATCGAATATTTTTTATGCACTTCCTGCATTTTTGTAAATGGTTTCTGAAGCGCTACTGCTGAAGAAATTTCAGCTCTTTCATATTTGCTCAAGTACTCTCTGTCGAGCCATATCAGCCGCTCTTCCATATCTGCATTTCCATACAGATAAATATAGCTGTTGGAAGGATGATAATATCTCTTGTGAAATGCTAAAAACTGTTCATATGTCAGATCCGGAATGCACGCCGGATCTCCTCCCGACTCACATCCGTAAGTGGTATCCGGAAACAGAGAATTCATAATCTCTCTCTCGATCACATCTTCCGGTGAGGAAAAAGCGCCTTTCATCTCATTATACACAACGCCGTTGTATGTCAGCTCATCCTCTTCATTCTCCAGCTGATAGCTCCAGCCCTCCTGGCGAAAAATTTCTTCTTTCCGATAAATGTTTGTCTCAAAAACTGCATCCATATACACATCCATCAAGTTGCAGAAATCTTTTTCATTGCAGCTTGCCACCGGATACATGGTCTTGTCAGGATATGTCATTGCATTTAAAAATGTGTTCAAGGAGCCCTTTACAAGCTCCACAAATGGATCTTTTGACGGAAAACGTTTGCTTCCGCAAAGTACACTGTGCTCAAGAATATGAGGCACACCGGTGCTGTCCTCAGGCGGAGTGCGAAATGTGATATGGAACACCTTATTTTCGTCGTCATTTTCTAAAACAAGCACACGCGCGCCGCTTTTCTTATGTTTAAAAAAATATCCTTCAGAATGAATGTCTTCGATTGTCTCCTGCTGAATCAATTCATATTCTGGAACATTTTGAATCTGCATCTGTCTTCCTCCATCTTTCTCATTTTTCTAACGATCAGTCATGCCATGAAAAACAGGCATTATTCGTCAATTAAATTTTATTATAACACCGATTTAAAACCATGGGAAGCTCTTTATCTCGAAACTCAAAAGTTGCCTGTAATGGATTTTCGTCCGCGCAGAAAAAGCCTGAAGAATAAAATGACTTTATCCCACAGGCTGTTCCATTTTGAAACAAATCTTTTATCTGATTGTATAATGATTTTTCTTATTTTCTATATACAATTTGTATCTGTTTTTCTGTTCACACTATTTTCTGATACCTGAAACTCCTGCCGTGTCATAAGGACTGTACACCGTCTTACCGTTTACTTTCCGATAACCGCGCACGGTATAAATATTTTTTTCCTTTTACATCCCCTGTGTCAACAAAAAAGGAATAAAACCGGAGGGCATCCTCCGGTCTTTCTCAACCGTCTGATGCCCTCCATATCTGCTTTTTGCAGAATCTGTCTATTTATTATTCTTCTCCACCGTACAGTGTGATTAATTTGTTCAGATAGTCGTATCTCTCTTTTGCATCGCCTTCAGATTTTGCAAACAGTTTTGCTGCTCTTTCTGGGTTGGAGCGTTTCAGAGAATTGTAACGAACTTCTCCGTCCAGGAATGCCTGGTAATCTTCTGTTGGAGCTTTGCTGTCTAATGTGAATGCAGCTTTTCCTTCCTCTTTCAGCGCTGGGTTGAAACGGAAGCAATGCCAGTATCCGGACTTAACAGCTAATTCTTCTTCTGTCTGAGCTTTGCTCATACCTTTCTTGATACCATGGTTGATACATGGAGCGTAAGCGATGATCAGGGATGGTCCCGGATAAGCTTCTGCTTCTGCAATCGCTTTTACTGTCTGATTGAAGTCAGCGCCCATTGCAATCTGTGCTACATATACATAACCATAGCTCATTGCGATACTTGCAAGGTCTTTCTTCTTAACTTCTTTACCAGCTGCTGCGAACTGTGCGATCGCACCTGTTGGTGTAGCTTTGGAAGACTGTCCGCCTGTATTGGAGTAAACTTCTGTATCGAATACCATGATGTTGATATCCTGTCCGCTTGCTAATACATGGTCAACACCGCCGAATCCGATGTCGTATGCCCATCCGTCACCACCGAAGATCCACTGGGATTTCTTAGCCAGATAATCTTTGCTCTTTAAGATTTCCTGTGCTTTTTCGCATCCACATGCTTCCAGAGCAGCAACTAATTTATCTGTAGCAGTTCCGTTTGTTGCGCCGCAGCTGAATGTATCTAACCATTCCTGTCCTGCTGCTTTTACTGCTTCATCTGTTCCGTTTGCAACTACGTCTTCTACTTTTGCTTTTAATCCTTCACGGATTGCTTTCTGAGCTAAGAGCATACCATATCCAAACTCAGCATTGTCTTCAAACAGAGAGTTACTCCATGCTGGTCCCTGTCCTTTTGCGTTTACTGTGTATGGTGTGGATGGTGAAGAGTTACCCCAGATAGAAGAACATCCTGTTGCGTTTGCGATGTACATTCTGTCACCGAATAACTGTGTGATCAGTTTTGCATATGGTGTTTCACCACAACCTGCACAAGCTCCTGAGAACTCAAGCAGAGGCTGTTTGAACTGGCTTCCTTTTACTGTATTGTCTTTGAATTTTGCGACAACGTCTTCTTTGATTGGAAGAGTTACTGCATAATCAAAGTATTTCTGTGATCCTGCATTTGCTTCCATGTTTTCCATAGCAAGTGCTTTTGCACCTTTCTTGCCTGGGCAGACATTTGCACAAGATCCGCATCCTGTACAGTCATAAGCGGAGATCGCCATTGTGAATTTGTATCCTGTCATACCTGTCAGAGGCAGTGTCTGTAATCCTTCTGGAGCAGCAGCCACTTCTTCGTCTGTCATAGCGATTGGACGGATAACTGCGTGTGGACATACATATGCACAACGGTTACACTGGATACAGTTTTCTGGATTCCATACTGGAATATTTACTGCGATACCACGTTTTTCGTATGCAGATGTACCAGATGGTGTTGTACCATCAACATATTCGTTGAATGCAGATACTGGTAAGGAATTTCCTTCCTGAGCAGATACTTTAGACTGGATGTTGTTTACGAAATCAACAGCGTCTTTTCTTCCGCCTTCAGCATGTGTCAGATCCAGTCCCTCATCAGCTGCATTTTTCCAGCTTTCTGGAACCTGTACTTCTACAACCTGTTTTGCGCCTTCTTCGATAGCAGCCCAGTTCTTAGCAACGATATCGTCACCTTTACGTCCGTATGTTGCTTTTGCAGCAGCTTTCATCAGTTCGATTGCTTTATCTTCCGGAATGATATCTGCTAATTTGAAGAATGCGGACTGTAAGATGGTGTTGATACGAGTTGGTCCCATACCTGTCTCGATACCGATCTTAACACCGTCGATTACATAGAATTTAATTCCATGATTTGCGATGAATGCTTTCACCTGTCCTGGCAGATGTTTCTCGATTCCTTCCATATCCCATGGACAGTTCAGCAGGAATGTACCGCCGTCTACTAATTCCTGAACCATGTTATATTTTCTTACATAAGAAGGATTGTGGCAAGCTACAAAGTTTGCTTTACGGATCAGGTATGTAGATTTAATCGGTTTCTTACCGAAACGTAAGTGAGACATTGTAACACCGCCGGATTTCTTTGAATCATAGTCAAAGTAAGCCTGTGCATACATATCTGTGTTGTCACCGATGATCTTGATGGAGTTCTTGTTAGCACCTACTGTACCGTCAGCTCCCAGACCCCAGAATTTACAGTTGATTGTTCCTTCTGGTGTTGTAACGATCGGTGCGCCTGTTTCCAGAGACAGATGTGTCACATCGTCTACGATACCGATTGTAAATTTCTGTTTTGTTGTGTTGTTGAAAACAGCTACGATCTGTGCAGGTGTTGTATCTTTGGAACCTAATCCATAACGTCCTGTGAAGATCGGAACAGCGTCGAATTTTGTTCCCTTTAATGCTGCAACAACGTCAAGGTACAGAGGTTCTCCCATAGCACCTGGCTCTTTTGTTCTGTCCAGAACAGTAATCTGTTTTACTGTCTCAGGAATTGCTGCGATTAAAGCTTCTGCGCTGAATGGTCTGTACAGACGAACTTTTACAACACCGACTTTTGCGCCCTGTGCTGTCATGTAGTCGATTGTCTCTTCGATTGTATCGTTTACAGATCCCATAGCGATCACTACATGCTCTGCATCTTCTGCTCCGTAGTAGTTGAATAATTTATAGTTTGTACCGATTTTTGCATTTACTTTGTCCATGTACTCCTGTACGATTGCCGGCATAGCATCGTAATATGGGTTACATGCTTCTCTTGCCTGGAAGAAGATATCCGGGTTCTGAGCAGATCCTCTCTGGCAAGGATGATTTGGATTTAAAGCGCTGTCTTTGAATTCCTGAACAGCATCCATATCCAGCATTTCTTTTAAATCTTCATAATCCCACTGTTCAATTTTCTGAATTTCATGAGATGTTCTGAAACCATCGAAGAAGTTAATGAATGGCAGTCTTCCTTTGATTGCTGCAAGGTGAGCAACTGGAGTTAAATCCATAACTTCCTGTACGCTGGATTCACAGAGCATAGCTGCGCCTGTCTGACGACATGCATAAACGTCGGAATGATCTCCGAAGATAGATAAAGCATGGCTTGCCAGTGCACGAGCAGATACGTTGAATACGCCTGGTAATCTTTCTCCAGCGATTTTGTAAAGGTTTGGAATCATCAATAACAGACCCTGAGATGCTGTGTAAGTTGTTGTAAGAGCACCTGCTGACAGAGAACCGTGAACTGTTCCTGCTGCACCTGCCTCAGACTGCATTTCTGTTACCTGAACAGTCTGACCAAACACGTTTGTTCTTCCCTGGGTTGCCCATTCATCTGTAGCTTCTGCCATAACGGATGATGGTGTGATCGGATAGATTGCTGCAACTTCTGTAAACGCATAAGACGCATGAGCTGCTGCATGGTTTCCATCCATGGTCTTCATTTTTCTAGCCATTTTAATATTCCTCCTTAAAATTTAGGATATCCGTTTTTCGGATTTCCTTGTGCGGTTCTTCTATTAGAGTGCAAAAAGCGCTCCATTTTCAAGCAATCCGGTGTATATCCAAATATCATATGAACAAAGCACCTTCTCGCTTTGAATCACCTCATATGGTTTTATCATATCATACTTCGTCTTTTTTGTCTATTTTGTAACATAAGAAATTTCAAAGTTTTTTGTATTTTTTCAAGTACTCCCAAAAAAACAGCGCAATCTTTTTTCTTTTTGAAACTATTCGTCATTTTTTTTCGTCTAATAGTTAGAAAACAAAAGGCTGCATCCTGTGCGAAGAACGATCAGCTTGTATGATATAATTATAAGTAAGATAGATTCTTTTTTACGGGCAGTCCCATGTATCGATCTATTGTAGAGAAAGAAGGGAGGGATCAGGATGATTTTTCTTGTTAGAAAGGCAATGAATCATGATGCAGATGCCTTTATTGAACTGATGAAACAAAATAAACAGCAAATGTATAAAATCGCCAAAAGCTATCTGCACAGCGATCACGATATTGCAGATGTACTTCAGAATACGGTTCTTGCCTGTTTTGAGAATATTCATACGCTTCGAGAACCAAAATATTTTAAAACATGGCTGATTCGCATTCTCATCAACCAATGTAAAGATTTCCTGCAAAAAAATAAAAACTATTGTTCTCTTGACAAACTTCCGGAACCTTCTATTCCGGACATGACGCAGAATCATCTGGAATTTGAAGAGCTTCTTATGTCGATTGATCCACGTTACCGGATTATTCTGGTTCTCTATTATGTAGAAGGATTTAAAATTCGCGAAATCGCTCAGATTCTTGACATGAATGAAAACACGGTAAAGACACGGCTGTCCCGAGCAAGAGAGGCCTGTCTGAAACAGACTGATTTTTTGCCATATCAGAAAGGAGAATGTCTATGACGGAAAAAGATTTAAAGAAAATATTAAAGCAAGATACAGAAATTCCTCATGCAGTGGAAGACCGACTCAATGAGACGTTTTCTTCTATCAAGGCATCTTCTGCTTCCTCATCCGCTCCGCGCAGAAATTTTTACCGCACAGCACAGCGCTTTTTCGCTGTCGCAGCCTGCTGCCTTGTGCTGTTTTTGATCTTTGGCTTTTCCAATCCTGCGCTTGCCTCCAAACTGCCGGTGATCGGTGTACTTTTTCAGACAGATTCCCCGACTTCATCCGCAGACACGGTCATCTCCTATCTGCAAAGCACAAAAGACTGGGGTTATCCTGAAACTTTGCACAACAACCGCATAGATTCCAGTGATTATATCGTTGTCCACCAAAAGCTGAGTCCCAAACTCTCTTCTGATGTATCCGGAGTTGAAATTTATCTGGAAGAACTTTTTTGCAATGGATATGATTTTCTGATGACTTATCGCATTTTCGACCCGAACCGGATATTTCCTTCCAATGCGGTTTCCATCACAAACAAGGCAGGCGCTCCTCTCCTGTCAATCAATGGATTATCTGTCGATATTTCACAGGAAAATACGCTTTGCGCAAAGAGGGTGACAGAGGATACGTTTGTGGGATATGCTTACTGTGACATCAGTTCCAACGCTCGCTCCAAACTGTTTAACGTTTTAAAGGAAGAACAGGAATTTTCATTCTCCTGGAACATTTCTGAGCTGCGCAATGATATGCTTCAGGAAATCACGACATCGGACGGTCATTCCTATAGCGTACGATATGAAGCCTTTCTGCCAAGTTCTTTCTTAAATGATGAGTGGTCTATTGAATATACGGCGCCGATCAGCCGTGCAAATGTTGTTTCCTATGATTTTACGGAAGATACGGATTTATTTACGACGGCTTCTCTCGTGGTCACTTCCTGCTCTACTCATCTTATATTTGACGGAGCGCCCGATGAGGACTTAAGTGAAAAATACGAATTTTTCTTTATGCCTTCCCTCGACCAGGGACATCTGGCATTTCATACGCTCTCTTCTTCTCCCTCTGCCTTTTTTTATCGGGCATGTATGGAAGCTCTTCCAGAAGAAGCAGAACAATTTCAGATTACTCTGTATGCCACGGAAGGTCGGGCGCAGGAAAAAAATACCTCTTCTTCGCAGATTCTTTTTCAGAAAACGATTAACCTGTGATTCTTCTGCCACGGAAACTCTCTGCATTTTCTGGTCAGATCTATGAAAGAATCATCGTTTCATTTTACAAAAAGAGAAAGACGCTTCCCCATATTTTTAGAGAAGAGCCTTTCTCTCTTATTTTTACTTTCAAATTCCTTTTTCGCATACGCTGATATTTGCCGCGCGCAGACTTTTTAATACTACTTTTCCGACAGCATATGCCAGAAAGACAGAGATCGCATCTTTCAGCAGATATGGCACGGAGACAAGCAGCGCAGATTCCCAAAATCCCATTCCTGCAACAATCTGAAACTGAAAGACTCCCAGCAGGTGACAGATGAGCAGTCCAAACGTACTCGACAAGGCAATCACGGTCTTTTTTTTCGTGATATGACTGATACCGCAGCATCCTGCCAGAAATAAGAATCCCCAGATAAAGCCTCCCGTCTTTCCAAACAGTACGCCTGGTCCGCCTGAAAAGTTTGAAAATACCGGAACTCCAACCGTCCCGATCAAGATATAGATCCCGGCTGAAATCGCTCCATATTTCCATCCTAAAATAAATCCTGTAAACGCCACGGCAAAAGTCTGAAGCGTCACAGGGACACCGGAAGGCATCGGAATTGAAATCTGAGACAGCACTGCAAGAACCGCAGCAAACATTCCAATCATCACGATTGTTTTTGTATTCGTCTTTTTCATTTGTTTTCTCCTGATTGTCAACTTATTTTTTTATATGGTTAACATTTCTTTACTATACGCCATGTCGTTTTATTTGTCAACTCTTTTCGTTTATATATTGACAATCTATTCTTTCCCACTCCTTTTTCCTGCAATCGTCTCTCTATTATTTTAGGCAGAGTACCACGTCCAACCTACGGATTGGACGTGGGTGAATGCCTCTAATTTTTTTGATTTTGAATATATTGCTTGACTGCTTGTACGGAACGATCACTATCAGAACCTATAAAATAACTCAAACTCCAAAAATAAGGTTTCCAATAATAACGACTTAATGCTTCTGGATAAAGTTTGCGTAATCTTCTGGAAGTTGCTGTTTTATAGGCATTTACCAATTCTGCCAGGTTTATTTGAGGCATTCCATCAAATAAAATATGTATATGATCTGGCATACATTCCATTTCCTGTAAAACAAGTTCTCTTCGCTCAAAAAAACACTTTGTATAAGCTTTTAATTCTTCTTCCACCTCGTCAGTAATAACTGGATGTCGGAATTTTGTGACCAATACCAAATGATACTGCAATAAAAAACAACGATGTCGATTGGTATAATACCCCTCCTTTTTTAGTTTCATAAATATGCCCCCTTTC
>JAUNDP010000065.1 GCA_030526005.1 Eubacteriales bacterium | reverse complement strand
GACATAATTGATTCCTGTGTCACCTCTTCATGGCTGATACAGCCTGCCACTTTTCCCTCTGCCATTACATAAATTCTGTCGCTCATATTAATAATTTCAGGAAGTTCTGAAGAAATCATTATAATTGCAATTCCTGTCTTGACCAGTTCATTCATAATTGCATAAATTTCAGATTTCGCTCCTACATCTACGCCTCGGGTAGGTTCGTCCAGAATCAGTATATCCGGAGCCGTAGCCAGCCATCTTCCAATGATAACTTTCTGCTGATTTCCTCCCGACAGATTTCCGATCATCTGCTCCTGCGCTGGCGTTTTGGTAGCCATCATATCAATATATTTTTGCGTAATCTCTCTTTCTTTTTTATCATCTACAAAAATACCTTTGATAAACTGTCCCAAAACTTCAATCGTGGAATTAAATCTTACACTTTGTACCTTATAAAGTCCTTCTTTTTTTCTGTCTTCGGGAACTAAAGCAATTCCCTGCTTCATCGCTTCCACCGGCGAGTGTATCTCTGTTTTTCTGCCTTTAATGTATATTTCACCGGTACTTCCGGGTGTCAATCCGAAAATCGCTTTCATTGTCTCACTTCGCCCGGCCCCCACCAGACCTGCGAATCCTACAATTTCACCACTGTGTATTGTAAAGCTCACATCTTTTACCATTTCTCCGTCACTGATGTGTTCGCACCTTAAAAGCTCCTGCCCTGGTTTTCCATAGTCTCTTGTGTAATAATTGGTGAGTTCTCTTCCTACCATCATGGCAATCAAATCGTCTTTTGTGGTTTCCTTCACTACTCTCGTTCCCACATATTCTCCGTCACGCATAACGGTCACACGGTCACAGATTTCTTCCAGCTCGCTCATTTTATGGGAAATATATACGATTCCCACGCCTTTTGCAGTCAGTGTTCTCATAATGTCAAAAAGCCCTGCCACTTCCTTGTCCGATATGGAAGAAGTCGGTTCGTCCATTACCAGAATCTTAGAATCATAGGAAATCGCCTTCACAATCTCAACCATCTGCTGCTGCGCGATTGTCAGATCTTTTATAAGAGTTCTTGCATCTATTTTCATATCATATGCGTCAAGCAAAGCCTGTGCATCTTTTGTCATTTTTGTCCTGTCGGCCAGGATTCCTGAACCGGCTTCTCTTCCCAGAAAAATATTTTCTGCAACTGTCATATGCGGAACAAGGACAAGCTCCTGATGGATAATAGAAATCCCGTTTTTCTGAGCGTCCTTAACCCCTTTTAATTCAATTTTTTTTCCTTCTATATAAATTTCGCCTTCATCTGCGATATAAATACCGCCCAAAACCTTGATCAATGTAGACTTTCCGGCGCCGTTTTCCCCTAAAAGCGCGTGTACTTCTCCTGAATGCAGCTCAAAATCAACATTTTTCAGGGCATATACGCCCGGAAATCTTTTATGAATATTCTTCATTTTTAACAAAATCTGCTCACTCAAATCCTCACCCTCTTTTCATTCCGTTCTCTGTTTTAAGGGTAATTATCCCGGCGGAATCACTCCGCCAGGATAATCCGTTATATGTTTATTCACTTACTGCCAGCCATCTGTACCATACTCTTCTACATTATCAGCTGTAATTAAGAATGTATCTACAGGATAACGGTCGTCCACTTCTTTTCCGTCCATAATGTCATACATAATTTCTACTGATTTTTCTGCGATCGCAATCGGAGACTGCGCGCCGGAACCTTCGATCAGAGATTCACCGGAAGCAATTTCCGCCTTAATATCAGGAGAACCGTCAACACCGTAAATTAAGCATTTTCCTTTTTCAAGGCCTGCCGCATTCGCTGCTGCAAGAGCGCCAAGAGCTGTCGGGTCATTTCCGCCGAAAATAGCGACTACGTCACTGTGTGCCTGAAGCAGGTCTTCTGCAATGCCCATAGAAGTTTCAAGATTTCCTTTTGCGTCCTGCTGTGCTACAATTTCAAAATTATGTCCTTCAATTGCATCAAGGAATCCTTTTGTACGATCCGTGATAGAATTCATAGTCGGACAATCAAGAATGATGATCGGACCGCCGTCCGGACATTTCTTGACAAGATCTTCTCCACATACTTTACCTGCATTGTAGTTATCTGATCCTGTGTAAGAAGCAACATAAGTAAGATCTGCAACTTCTGTATCGAAGTTTACAATAGGAACATCTGCTTCTTTCAGCGCGTCCAATGCAGGTAAAATGCCCTCTGCTTCTACAGGATTCAGGAAGATTCCATCAATTCCCTGCGCGATCATATCCTCAATCTGGGTAATCTGAAGAGATGCGTCATTTGCCGGGTCCGTGGAAATCAGCTCGTCTCCATTTGCCTCTACTGCTTTACGAATTGCATCTTCGATTGTTACGAAGAACGGGTTTGTTCCGTCCATGCAGGTATAGGCGAATTTACGCGGCTCCTTCTCCTCTGCCGAAACTGTTACTGCCGCTCCTGCCATCGTAGTGACAACCATTGCCGTACAAAGCACAGCACTTATCATTTTCCGTTTCATATTCATTTCCTCCTGTCAATTAAGATAATCAAATTCTACAAAATCTCCCCCTTCCTCACAATTGTATATTGTAATTAATTTCCAATGACATTTGTCATATCTGAAATTATAATTGTCACTATATCACCAGGCTCCGTATTGTATTTTCCGCAAAAAAGAACAGACCTCCCACTCTCCTGCAAATTGCATGGATTCTGTGTGAAACCTGTTCTTTTTATAGAAAATATGTGTAGTAAATGGAACAGCGTTTTAATCCAGATGGTAAACCTCTTCCATATCTGACCAGAACTCGCCTTCCAGTTTATCGGGAAGCGGTTCCATCAG
>JAUNDP010000039.1:8103-20710 GCA_030526005.1 Eubacteriales bacterium | reverse complement strand
TAGATTCATTTTATATGCCCTTAAAAAATCTGTCCAGTTTATTGTAACCGATTCAGTATGATATTTTAAAAAATCAAGATATGCAGTGTAAAGGCAGACCTTGCCTCAGCAAGGCAAGAGCCAGACGGATAAAAAAAGTACTCCCACTGGGATAGGGCTTTGTGAATAGCCATAAGCCTTCGTCTTTTTATAGGAACCCCCGCCTAATGGCAGGGAATCTGACTTTAGACGGGGTAATTCATGATCATTTATCATTTTTTATTATTATGATACAGCTGACAGTAAATAATTTCAATATATTTCTGGGTCTAACCACAATCGGCAGATAGCAAAAATTCCCATTATGAAGACCATACATGGCAGCAACGCAGTAAAATTATATGACAACTATTAGAAAATATGCTAGAATGTAGCCGTATAATACAGGAAATTGAAAAATAGAAAACAGGATATATGAAAATTTTTTGATTGTGCAGTAATAATAGGAGAAGAGAAAAACGTGAAAAAAAATGAAATATTAGCCGTTTATGGAACGCAGTATAAAGAAATTACAAAATGTCTTTTAAAAGAGGCAGATTTGGCTGCGCATATTCCATCAAAAGAAAGCAGGATCGGAATAAAACCTAATTTAGTATCTCCTTCGGAAGCTTCTTATGGAGCTACGACGCACCCTGAAGTGGTTGCCGGAATCATTGAATATCTTCAGGAAAATGGATTTTATAATGTGATTATGATGGAAGGATCCTGGGTGGGAGACAAGACAAAAGATGCAGTGTGTGTCTGTGGATTTGACAGAATTTCAGAAAAATATGGAGTTCCTTTTTTCGATATGCAGACAGAAAAAGGCAGTCTGCACGATTGTGCAGGGATGATGTTGAATTTATGCAATCTGGCAAAAGAAATTGATTTTCTTATCAATGTACCTGTCATGAAAGGACACTGTCAGACAAAGATCACCTGTGCTCTGAAAAATATGAAAGGATTGATTCCAAACAGTGAAAAGAGAAGATTTCATGCTTTAGGACTGCATAAGCCGATCGCACATCTCAATGCGGGAATCCGTCAGGATTTTATTGTAGTTGATAATATCTGCGGAGACTGGGATTTTGAAGATGGGGGGAACCCTGTTGTTTTGAACCGTGTGATGGCGGCAGCAGACCCTGTCTTATGTGATGCGTATGTATGCCATTTGATGGGATATGAGGCAGAAGAAGTGCCATATGTGGAGATGGCAGGAAAACTGGGAATCGGATGTTCTGACTGGAAACAGGCGCAGATTCGGGAACTGAATGTTCCAAAAGAACAAGATACATTGCCAAAGACAAGAAAAATAGTGGAATTGAGAGATGCCGTTGAGGAAGTAGAATCGTGCAGCGCATGTTATGGATATCTGATTCCGGCTCTGCAGCAGTTAAAGGAAGAAGGTCTGCTTGATAAGATCGGCACAAAGATCTGTATAGGACAGGGATATCGCGGAAAAGAAGGGGAACTGGGAATTGGATCCTGCACCAGAAAGTTTCAATGTCATCTGGATGGATGTCCGCCGACAGAAAATCAGATTTATGAATTTTTGAAAAAATATATTATGCAAAAATAAATTATATTTTAGAGGGAATAAATATTTATGAATAATATTATTATTGGATGTGGAAAAGTGGGAATTACGCTTGCTGAACAGCTGTAAGAGGAGGATCATGATATTATTTTAGTGGATCAGTCAGCAGAAAAACTGCAGCAAGTTCCAGAAAGTATGGATGCCATGCAAATTGTGGGAAATGGCGCAAGCATAGCAACACTGATGGAAGCCGGAATTGAAAATGCAGATATTTTGATCTCAGTAACCGGATCAGATGAGTTAAATTTGCTCTGCTGTCTAATTACAAAAAAAGCAAAGGATTGTCAGACGATCGCAAGGGTAAGAAATCCGATTTATAATAAAGAGATTGGATTTATAAAAGAGCGACTTGGTATTTCCATGATTATCAATCCGGAATTTACAACCGCAACAGAGATTGCCAGATTGTTGCGGTTTCCATCTGCAATTAAGATTGACACGTTTGTAAAGGGACGTGTAGAAATGCTTAAATTTCGCGTAAAACCAGAATTTAATCTCCACAACGAGGCAGTCTATTCTCTTCGGGAAAGACTGCGATGTGCTTGTCGCAGGTGTGGAGAGAGAAGAAGTAGTATACATACCAAATGGTGAGGTTGTATTGAAAAATGGTGATTTAGTATCTATCATTGCATAACCTCAAAATGCTGTAAAATTTTTTCAAAAGATTGGATTGAAAACGCATCAGGTAAAAAGCTGCATGATTGTGGGCGGAGGAACGATTGGATTTTATCTGGCACAGCAGTTGATTAACATGAAAATAGATGTGCGAATCATAGAAAAAATAAAAGAGCGATGCGATGAATTAAGTGAAATTCTGCAAGGAGCAATGATCTTACAGGAAGATGGCACAGATAAGAAACTTTTGCAGGAGAAAGGCCTTGAGCAGACAGAAGCATTTGTCACACTGACAAATATGGATGAAGAAAATATTCTGCTTGCCTTATATGCAAAAGATCAGACATCTGCTAAATTGATTACAAAAGTAAACAGGATTTCATTTGATTGACAAATTAGATATTGGGAGTGTAATTTATCCAAAATATCTGACAGCTGATTATATTGTGCAGTATGTCAGAGCCATGCAAAATTCAATTTGGAAGTAATGTAGAAACGTTATATCACATTTTGGACAAGCGGGCAGAAGCGCTGGAATTTTCCATTAATGAAAATTCAGCGGTGGTAGGTATTCCATTAGTTGATATTGAATTAAAAGATAATCTTTTGATCGGATGTATTCATCGTCATGGAGAAATCATGATTCCGCGCGGTTAGGACATGATTCAGGTAGGGGATACTGTGATTGTTGTGACAACACAGAAATGCCTTCAAGATAAATAAGACAGATGAACGAAAAGAGATAAAATTGAAGATACGAGGATTTAAATTATGAATTATTCAATTATCAGATATACCATAGGATGGGTATTAAGCCTGGAGGCGGCTCTGATGCTACCATCGTGTATTACGGCTTTGATTTATAAAGAATCAGAAATCGGCGCCTTTTTAATGACTATGGCTCTGTGCCTTCTGATCGGAATACCTTTGATATGCAGAAAACCGAAAAAAAGATTATTTATGTCAAGGAAGGATTTGTTACGGTGGCTCTTTCATGGATTGTGTTAAGTATTATGGGATCACTTCCGTTTTTCTTTAGCGGATCAATAAAAAAATCCGGTTGATGCGCTGTTTGAGACGGTTTCTGGATTTACTACAACGGGAGCAAGTATTTTAAAAGATGTGGAAAGCCTTCCGTACTGTATTCTGTTTTGGAGAAGTTTTACACATTGGATCGGAGGAATGGGAGCACTCGTCTTTCTGCTGTCTTTTTTGCCGATGGTGGGAGGATCTCACATGAATTTGATGAAGGCAGAAAGTCCAGGACCTTCTGTCAGCCGGCTCGTTCCGAAAGTAAGATCAAGGGCAAAAATTTTATATGAAATTTATATTGGAATGACGATACTGGAAATTATTTTGTTGCTGGCAGGGGGAATGCCATTATTTGAAGCATTGGCAACATCATTTGGAACAGCAGGAACAGGAGGATTTGGAATAAAAAATGACAGTATGGCAAGCTATTCTGTCTACATACAGGTTGTAGTGACGATCTTTATGATTTTGTTTGGCGTCAATTTTAACGTTTATTATTTGATTTTAATAAAAAAAGTAAAACAGGCGGCAAAAAATGAGGAGGTCAGATGGTATCTTTTGATTATTGCAGCTGCTATAGGATTGATTGCGATTGATATTTTCAGTCTGTATGGAAATATCGGAACTGCAATTCAACAGTCTGCATTTCAGGTTGCGTCAATCATCACAACGATAGGGTTTGCTACAACAGATTTTAATATCTGGCCACAGGCTTCGAAAACAGTTCTGGTCATGCTGATGTTTATAGGTGCATGTGCGGGAAGCACAGGGGGGAGGAATCAAGGTATCCCGATTTATTATTCTGCTTAAGACGGTGAAAAAAGAACTGCATCAGTTCCTTCATCCGAGAAATGTCAGAAAAGTAAAGATGGACGGAAAGATGATTGAACATGAAGTTGTGCGGCAGACAAACGTATTTTTAGTAGCATATGTATTTATTTTTGCATTTTCGATTCTCATACTTGCAATCGACAAAAAAGATTTAATTACAAATTTTACGGCAGTTGCAGTCACATTTAATAATATTGGACCTGGATTAGAGCTGGTAGGGCCAGCTGCGAATTTTTCAATCTTTTTAAACCCTGCCAAGTTAGTTTTGACTTTTGATATGCTTGCCGGAAGCTGGAAATTTTCCCGTTGCTCTTATTGTTTGTCAGGGACACATGGAAGAAATTTTGATTAAAATCTCTCATTTCAGGCAATGACTTGTCTATCAGATGGAATAGTGCTACAATAAAAAAGAAGCGTGGAATAAAAGAGAAAAGGAAGGAATCGATATGGCAGCAATTTTGCTTTCGCCTCTCTACATTGCAGTCAATATATATGTAATCTGGCGTATATTTTTGTGGATGGGAACGTGCAGTCCTATCTTTCAAAATCCCGTGTTTCAAATAGGATTTATTGCAGTTTATGTGATATTTGCAACGTCTGTTTTGACAGGATTCCTGATAAAAAGGCCGGAAAAGCTTCGACGCATTTTGAAAAATATGGGAAATTATTTTTTGGGTATTTTTTTGTATGCTTTGATGCCGGTCTGCCTTCTGGAAATTTTGGGAATCATTGCCCGAACATGGCTGAGATGGGACTGGGTCACAGATACAAAAACACTGGTTATATCAGGAATGTTGTGTATGCTGCTTGTCATAGGGCTCAGCGCCTACGGAATCTATAATGCAAAAAAAATCCGAGTGACATCCTATCATACAAAGATTAACAAAGAGATGCCCGGAAGAAAATCAATGAAAATCGTGCTGATTGCGGATCTGCATCTGGGATATAACAGCGGGGAAAAACAGGCGCGCAAGATTGTAGAGCAGATCAACAGACAAAAACCGGATCTGGTCTGCATAGCGGGAGATTTATTTGACAATGAATTTGAAGCTGTAAAAAATCCGCAAAAGGTGGAAAAAATTCTGCGGGATATAAAAGCGACGTACGGTGTGTATGGATGCTGGGGAAACCATGATGTCAATGAGCCGATTTTGGCGGGATTTACATTTGACAGTGCAAACGGTGACGATCTGCTGGATAAGCGGATGGATCGGTTTGTAAAGGATGCAGGAATCAAGATTTTAAATGATGAGACACGGTTAATCGATGGGAAATTTTATGTTGTTGGAAGAAAAGATGTGACAAGAGCAAAGAAAATAGAAGGGGGAAGAAAAACACCGCAAGAATTGCTGGAGAATCTGGATCAGACAAAACCGATTTTTGTGATTGATCACCAGCCAAAGGAACTGCAGGAACTGGCAGATGCGGGAACAGATCTGGATCTGTGCGGTCATACGCATGGAGGACAGATTTTCCCGGGAAATTTTGCTGTGGACATGGGCTGGGAGAATGCCTGCGGATGTCTGAAAAAAGGTAAGATGTATAATATTGTGACATCAGGTGCAGGAATCTGGGGGCCGAATATGAGAATCGGATCAAAAAGCGAAATCTGTGTTGTACATGTTGATTTTATGACAAGACAGTAAGCATATGCGGAGCTTAAAAAGGAACAGAAAAAGATGATAAACGTGAAAAAGTAGGGAAAATAGAGAAAGAAACAAAGAGGAGAGAAATTGAGCGATGAGAAAATCATATGAAATGGATATGTGCAACGGACCGCTGTTGGGAAAAATTTTAATTTTTGCGGTTCCGCTTATGCTGTCTGGAATATTGCAGCTGTTGTTTAATGCGGCAGATATCATTGTAGTAGGAAGATTTTCAGGAAGCCATGCACTTGCCGCAGTTGGATCTACCAGTGCGTTAATTAATTTACTTGTCAATGTGTTTATCGGTCTGTCTGTCGGAACGAATGTTTTGATTGCACAGTATTATGGAGCGAAAGACCGAAAAAATATCAGTGAAACGGTCCATACATCTGTCCTGATCAGTTTGATCAGCGGATGCCTTCTTGTATTTGTCGGAGTAGCATTGGCAAAGCCGATTTTAAAATTGATGGGAACTCCGGATGATGTGCTGGATCATGCTGTCCTTTATATCAGAATCTATTTTTTAGGAATGCCTGTGACAATGCTCTATAATTTCGGAGCCGCTATTTTGAGAGCGATCGGGGATACAAAAAGGCCTCTGTATTTCTTATCTATCGCAGGAGTGGTAAATGTAGTGCTGAACCTGATTTTTGTCATTGCCTTTGATATGGGAGTTGCAGGTGTCGCTCTGGCAACTGTAATTTCACAGGTGATTTCTGCGGCATTGGTTGTTCGATGTCTGGTCTGTATGGATGGAATGTGCCGCCTGAATCTGAAAAAACTGCATATTCATCGGGACAAATTGATGAGAATGGTTCAGATTGGACTTCCGGCTGGAATGCAGGGAGCAATTTTTTCGCTTTCCAACGTGCTGATTCAGTCTTCCGTCAATTCCTTTGGATCTGTTGCCATGGCTGGAAATACGGCGGCAGCCAACATAGAAGGTTTTGTATATAATTCTATGAATGCAGTACATCAGACGGCACTCAGTTTCACAAGCCAGAATGTAGGAGCAAAAAAATATAAAAGAATCGGAAAAATTTTGATGCAGTGTCTTCTGATTGTCTCAGCGATTGGATTGACTATGGGAATCGGCGCATATGCGCTGGGAGAACCGCTGCTTCATATTTATTCTTCTGATCCGGAAGTTATCCAATACGGTCTTGGCCGTATGCAAGTGATCTGTGTGACGTACTTCCTTTGCGGTATCATGGATGTCATGGTAGGAAGCCTCAGGGGAATGGGATGCTCCATTATGCCGATGCTCGTCTCTCTGACAGGCGCGTGCGGATTCCGTATTCTTTGGATTTTTACGGTTTTTGCATGGAAACATTCGCTTTTTGTTTTATATATTTCTTATCCGATTTCGTGGATTATTACGGCAGGAGTTCATATGATCTGCTACGCAGTGGTGAAGAAAAAGTATTACCCTTCTTCGGCAGGGGACAAATGATACGGTTGCGGTTTTAAGATATTCGTGTTAGAATAATCACATTATCAGAAAAGAGGGTGAAAAGCATGGATATCAGGCAGTTGATTGCTTTTTGTGCAGCCGCACTGCTGGCAGGTCTTGTTGTGGCAAAGTGCCGGAAAAAAAGAGAAGGACAGGATAGTTTTTCCGTGCTTGGTTCTGTCTCAGGAAAACATCATGTTGAGATGAGAATCAAAGAATACGGAGTGATAAAAATGGAACTGGACGGCAACAGCGCCCCAGTGACAGTAACCAATTTTTTGACGCTGGTAAAAAGAGGATTCTACAATGGGCTGACGTTTCACCGCGTGGTTGACGGATTTATGATTCAGGGAGGAGATCCGAATCATGACGGAACAGGAGGGTCAGAACAGAGAATCAAAGGAGAGTTTTCCGAAAATGGCGTTCAAAATCCCCTTTCTCATACAAGGGGAGCGGTATCTATGGCACGTTCCAGCGGTCCGAACAGCGCCAGTTCTCAGTTTTTTATTGTACAAAAAGACAGTGTTCAGCTGGATGGAAGTTATGCTGTATTTGGATATGTGACAGAGGGAATGGAGATTGTGGATCGCATCTGCAAAGAGACAAAAATACAAAATAACGACGGAAGCGTTGAAAAAGAAAATCAGCCTGTAATTGAGGAAATAACCGTGACAGATTAAAGAAAAGGAGGCGCTGCGGCAAAAAGATGCTGCGGCAGTACTCCTTTTTCTTATAAAAAATAACGATGGAGGGAAAACTATGGAAAAAAAGATGACTCATTTTGACTCGGACGGCAATGCAGTGATGGTCGATGTGTCTGAAAAAAGCGTGACAGAGCGGACAGCCGTGGCATCTGGAAAAATCAAGGTGAGCACAGAAGTGATGGATGCGGTGCTGCATAATACCGTAAAAAAAGGAGATGTGCTTGGCGTTGCACAGATTGCAGGAATTATGGGAACAAAAAAGACATCGGAACTTATTCCGCTTTGCCATCCGCTGCCTCTTCAAAAATGCAGCATAGAATTTGAAATTGAAAAAGAAAAGTGTGAGATTACAGCAATATGTACCGTGAAGACAGAAGGAAAGACAGGTGTGGAAATGGAAGCTTTGACCGGTGTTCAGACAGCGCTTTTGACAATCTATGATATGTGCAAGGCGATTGATAAAAAAATGGTGATGACGGATATCCATCTTGTCTCAAAAAAAGGCGGAAAAAGCGGAGCGTTTTTTTATGATTGATCAGTATGGAAGAGTGATTGATTATCTCAGAATTTCTCTGACACAAAGATGCAATCTGCGCTGCATCTACTGTATGCCGGAAAAAAATACAGAAATTCAGGAAGAGTATTTAAGTTTTGACGAGATTGTACGCATTGTATCTTTGATGAGCCAGATGGGAATCTGCCATGTGAGACTGACAGGAGGAGAGCCGCTTCTCAGAAAAAATCTTTGCGATCTGGTAAAAAGCATAAAGAAGATACCGGGAATTGAAACCGTTCATCTTACGACAAATGGTATTCTTTTAAAACAGATGATCGATGGGCTGGCGGATGCTGGATTAGATGGCGTTAATATCAGTCTCGACACGAGAGACCGTGAGAATTTTGCGCGTATCACAAGAAGAGACCGCCTTTTTCTTGTAGAAGACAGTCTGAAGCTGCTGAGAAAATATCCGAATATGACCGTAAAGATCAACTGTGTGATGATGGACCAGAAAGACAGGGAATTTTTGGAGATCGCAGAACTTGCCAGAGAGAATCCTTTTTTTGTGCGGTATATTGAAATGATGCCGATTGGTCTGGGACGTCAGAACAGGGGAAGAAACGAAGAAGAGATCAAACAACTTCTGCAGAGAATGTATGGACCATATAGAGAAGTCAGAGAAAAGATCGGCAATGGACCGTGCCATTATTATGAATTTCAGGATTTTCAGGGGAAAATTGGATTTATCAGCGCAGTGACGCATAAATTTTGTTCCTCATGTAATCGGGTGCGGCTGACAAGCGATGGATTTCTAAAAACATGTCTCCAGTATGAGACAGGAGGGGATCTGAGAAAAATTCTGCGAAGCCAAGCAAAGGATCAGGAGATTTTTGAATACATAAAACAGATTATTTTTCATAAACCGAAAGAGCATCAATTTTTTAACTCAAAGGAAATGAAAGAAGAAAGCCACTTGATGTCTCAGATCGGCGGGTGACAGGATATGTTTTGACGAAAAAGAGAAAAGCAGTGTCTGTAAAAGAGAACAAAAAATGAAAGGATTTTATTTATGGAAAAAAGAGCAGCTATTTTAGTGTCAAGCGATTCAGGATATAAAGGAGAACGGGAAGACAAGAGTGGTCCGGTGATTTGCAGGATTGTTCAGGAGGCAGGATATGAAGTGATAGAATATAAAATTCTGCCAGATGAGCAGGAGATGCTGAGCGCATGGATGAAACGAATCGCAGATGAAGGAAAAGCAGAATTGATTTTGACATCAGGGGGAACAGGATTCTCAAAGAGAGACTGTATGCCAGAGGCAACGATGGAGATTGCTCAGAAAGTAGTTCCTGGGATTCCAGAGGCAATGCGAGCCTATAGCGCTCAATTTACAAAAAGAGCGATGCTCAGCCGTGCGGTGTGTGTGATCCGGGAGAATACACTGATTGTAAATCTGCCTGGAAGCCCGAAAGCCGTCACAGAATGTCTGGAATATATTATGTCAGAATTAGATCACGGAGTAGAAATTTTAACAGGAGAAGCACGGGAATGTGCAAGAAAGTAGAGAAAATGGGAAAAGTAACAGCGGTCTGCATCAGCAGACAAAAGGGAACGCAGAAGGAAAATATCCACGTTGGAAATTTTATAGAAGAGTATGGAATTGAAGGAGACGCACATGCAGGAAAATGGCATCGCCAGGTAAGTTTACTGTCATTTGAAAAAATAGAAGAGTTTAAGAAAAAAGGAGCGCCTGTGAGCGATGGCGCATTTGGAGAAAATCTGATTGTACAGGGGATTGATTTTCGCAGTCTGCCGGTTGGGACGAGACTCCAATGCAGCGATGTGATTCTGGAGATGACCCAGATTGGAAAACAATGTCACAATGGATGTGAGATTTATCAGATTATGGGAGAATGTATCATGCCAAGAGAAGGCGTTTTTGCGAGAGTAATCAGGGGCGGCACCATACAGGAAGGGGATGAGATGCGGATTATAGAGCAAAAGGATTTCTAAAAAGAATAAAAAGAGAAAAGCCTCCGTATAGAAGGAACGATTCTCTTCCAGACAGCAGAAATAATAAAGCAGATTATCTGGGAGAAATATCATCTTGATACGGAGGTTTTCTGCGGGATTTTCTATTTTGGAAAATTTAGAAAAGAAAAAATTTTGATCGGCCTGTCATACTTTGATAAGTATTTTTTCAATCTCAGCGATATACATCGTATGGTAATCTTTGTCTGAATACCATCTCTCATCCATCTCTTTTGCAATAAAATGTTCCGGCGATAGTTTTTCGGCATACAGTTTTCTGCACACAAAAACCATGGATGCTTCTTCAAATGCAGTTGTCTTTTCTACAGCAGTCGGAGTCAGTCCGGATTCTTTGATTTTATCATGGTCACGCCCTGAGACAGCGCCGCACAGAGACAGCGCATTGCGGTAAGATTCATCAAAAAAGGAAATGGTAAAAGTATCTTCCTGGTCTACAAATTCTTTTGTGTAGCGTGACTGGCGAATATAGCAGGTGACGGTATTTTTTCCCCACCATACGCCAAGACCGCCCCAGCTTGCCGTCATAGTATTGCAGTTTTCAGGCGTACCAGCCGTAATCAGCATCCATTCTTTTCCGATTTTAGTAAAAGGGTTGCACATAAATTCCTGTGCGGAAAGTTCTTTCAACATAAGAGTTCCTCCTGTATTATTCGATTAAGGTATATTGCATCCATTCGTAGTGAAGCATACTGCCTTCCTTGATTTCCATTGGAAGCAGAGCTCTGGCTACAAGCTTTAACTCGCCGTCCGGCTCATCGGTGCGGCGCAGGTGAGCATAATCTCCGTCAATAGAGACTACGATATAATCACAGATCAGCATTTTTCATCCCTCCTGTTTTTTGTTTCATTATAGCGCACCAACATTTTCATCACAAGATTCCATAAGAAAAAATACAGATTCGTTTGATTGATCAAGGCGGCTGTTATGGAAGCAAAGAAATCGTTGACTGTCGCTCAATTAAGCTGACAGAGGTTGTGAGATGTCTTTGCTGGATCGGCAGACTCTCCAGACATTTTAACAGTAGTTCCACGCCAAGACGTGCTTTCATCGGAATATTCTGTGAAATGCTCGTCAATTTCGGATAGGTATAATTGCAGATTGAAAGATTATCATATCCTACAATAGAAATTTCTCCGGGAATACGTATCCCCCCAAGACGAAGTCCCTCCATACATCCGACAGCACAGATATCTGCTGTGGTGACAATCGCTGTGATGCCGCGCTGGTTTTGAGCAATCTCTTTCCCAGCCTGCACACCATTGTCATAAAGAGGCTGAATTGGAAAGACAAGAGAATCGTCGAAGGGAATACCGGCTTCTGACAAGGCTTTTTTATATCCATCAAAACGATTTTTCACGACAGAAGAGGTGGGGGCAGCAAGAAAGGCAATTTTTTTGTGCCCGAGCGAGATTAGATAGCGTGTGGAAAGATAGCCGCCGTGAAAGTCATTCGTGTCAACAGCTAAGATATCTGGATCGGAGCAGTTGCTGTCAAAAAAGACGAGCGGCATGGAAAAGTCATGCGCTAATTTTTGAATGATTTCATTATTCGGAGGATTAAAAAATAAAGCGCCGTCACAGTTCCAGTTTTTTAAAAATGAGATGGTATCTTCATATGTCTGGACGGCACGAATCATAACATAATATCCTTTTTCACGCAGATCATGCTCAATAATGCCAAGCATTGTGCTGACATAAGGATTTTCAAATATATTTTCATAGTGATTTGCCTGATCGGACAAAATACATCCGATAATGTGAGTGGAACGTGCAGTCAGACTGCGTGCAGTTAAATTTGGGACATATTGATATTTATCGATAACAGCCTGTACTTTTTGGACCGTTTTTTGAGAGACACGGTCAAATTTTCCATTAATCACGTTGGATACGGTCATAACACTGACACCGGATTCTTTTGCGATATCTTTCAAAGTCATATATCTTGCCTCCCCTTTCTTTTTCAGATTTTTCTGCAAAATTCGTTTTTATTATAGCGGAAACAACATGGAAAATCAAGGCGGCGCTGTGCGGTACAAAAAAGATGGAGAGGCTCTGTTTTACAATAGATTTAGCAGTGAATGCAAGACAAAAATAAAGATAAAATTTGTAAAGAGGGACTTGAATTTTAAAAAACAGAGGAATATACTGAAAAAGGCAAAA
>JAUNDP010000039.1:0-8093 GCA_030526005.1 Eubacteriales bacterium | reverse complement strand
CGGCACTTTTTAACTTATATATGGAGAGAGGAGAAAGAGAAAAAGCAGAAAAAAAGAAGGAGGAGTTATCTGTGGAATCTTATGAGATTTTCAAAGACTTAGCAATTATTATCATTTCAGCGAAACTATTTGGACTACTGGCAAGAAAATTAAAAGCGCCTCAGGTGGTCGGAGAGATTGTTGCAGGATTGATTATCGGTCCATGTGTGCTGGGTTGGGTCAACGTGGATGAATCTGGGTTTCTGACGAAGATGGCAGAGATCGGCGTTGTACTTTTGATGTTCATGGCAGGACTTGGAACAAATTTAAAGGACTTACTGAAGACAGGCCCCGTTGCATTTCTGATTGCATGTTTTGGTGTATTTGTACCGATGGGGGCAGGATTTTTATATTATTCTGCATTTTATGGATGGTCGGCAGTCGGTACGCCAGAGTTTTACAAAGCTGTTTTTATTGGGGTGATTTTGACGGCAACCTCCGTCAGTATTACTGTTCAAACGCTTCATGAATTAGGGCATTTAAAGGGAAAGATTGGCACGACAATCTTAAGTGCGGCAATTATTGATGATGTAATTGGTATTCTCGTTCTGACATTTGTAGTCAGCTTTAAAGATCCAAATACAAAAATTTCTTCTGTCTGCATGAACACGGTTCTGTTCTTTGTGATGGCAATCGTAGGCGGTGTGATCTGTTATTATTTATTCCGCTATATTGACAAAAAGTATCCTCATCAGAGAAGAATACCGATTTTTGGACTGGCATTGTGTTTTGGAATGGCATATGTGGCGGAAGAATGGTTTGGAATTGCAGATATAACAGGAGCATATGTAGCCGGAATTATTCTGTGCAGTATTCATGATTCGGCATACATTGCCAGAAAAATGGATATCAACGCCTATATGATTTTCGGACCGATCTTCTTTACAAGTATTGGTCTGAAGACAGATGTAACAGGAATGACATCAGAAATCCTCCTGTTTTCCATCGGATTTGTTCTCATCGGCATGATCAGCAAAGTGGTCGGATGTGGTCTTTGCGCGAAGCTGTTCCGCTATAAAAATAAGGATGCGATGAAGATCGGTGTCGGTATGATGACGAGAGGTGAGGTGGCTCTGATTGTATCGCAGAAAGGATTAAATGTGGGGCTGATGGAACCAGTCTATTTTACTGCTGTTATCTTGCTTATTATGTGCAGCTCAATCGTTACGCCGGTTCTGATGAAACTCTTGTATCGAGGAGAAAAACCGGAAGGAGCAGTGGCATCTGCGAAATAAAGTGCAGAAACAGACAGAATTTTGTAAAAAAAGGTAGAAAACAGCAGAATTTATAGTTGTCTTCTTTTATAAGAGTGTGCTATAATCCCTTGTAAATCTTGAACGCAGAGAGGAACAGAGAAATGAAACTTTTAAAAGAACGAATTCAAAAAGATGGAACTGTAAAAGAGGGAAATGTCTTAAAAGTGGATCAGT
Organism: Eubacteriales bacterium; assembly: GCA_030526005.1. Classification (GTDB taxonomy): domain Bacteria; phylum Bacillota; class Clostridia; order Lachnospirales; family Lachnospiraceae; genus JAGZHZ01. Next base: position 6,624 of record JAUNDP010000039.1, on the reverse strand, counting down.
TCTTGAATCATCAGATGGATATTGAACTGTTAAATGAAATTGGAAAAGAATTCAAACGTCGTTTTGCAGACAAAAAGATAGAAAAAATTTTAACGATTGAGTCCTCCGGGATTGGAATTGCCTGTATTGCAGCGCAGTATTTTCATGTGCCGGTTGTATTTGCCAAAAAGAGTCAGAGTGTGAATCTGGATGGAGAATCCTTTATCACCAAAATTGAATCCTTTACACATAAGAGAACATATGATGTGATTGTATCAAAGAAATACCTGAAAAAGGGAGAACATATCTTAATCATTGATGACTTTATGGCGAATGGCTGTGCAGTCAACGGACTTTTGGATATTCTTGAAACAGCAGGCGCAGTTGTAGAAGGAGTAGGCATCGTAATTGAAAAGGGATTTCAGGATGGCGGAAAGATGATCCGTGAAAGAGGAATTCAGGTAGAATCTCTTGCAATCGTAGATGGAATGGATGCAGAAAAAGGTACCGTGACATTTCGGGAAGCATGACAGGAAAGAATGGAGGAAATTTTCATGAATAAAGTAGTGAAATTTGGCGGAAGCTCTCTGGCAAGTGCAGAACAGTTTCAGAAAGTAGGTCAGATTATCCGTGCAGATGAAGCAAGAAAATATGTTGTTCCGTCTGCACCGGGAAAACGATTTGAGAAAGACATCAAAGTGACAGATATGCTGTATCACTGCTATGAAGCAGCCGAGAAAGGCGAGGCTTTTGACAGACAGTTCATGGCAATCAAAGCGCGTTATCAGGAGATTATAGACGGCTTAAATCTCGATCTTTCTCTGGAAGAAGAATTTCATCTTATAGAAGAACAGTTTAAACAAGGCGCAGGGAAAGACTATGCAGCATCACGAGGCGAATACTTAAACGGTATTGTGATTGCGAATTACTTGGGATATGAGTTTATCGATGCAGCGCAGGTGATTGTTTTTACAGAGGATGGTTTATATGACGATGAAAAGACGATGGAGAAATTGTCTGCGAGATTGGAAAATGTAGAGAGAGCGGTCATTCCTGGATTTTATGGTGCAATGGAAGACGGACGGGTAAAGACATTTTCCAGAGGCGGGTCCGATATTACAGGTTCGATTGTGGCAAAGGCAGTCCGTGCAGATTTATATGAAAACTGGACAGATGTTTCCGGATTTCTGCTTGCAGATCCAAGAATTATTTTTAACCCTGAGGTCATTGAGACCATTACTTACAGAGAGCTAAGAGAGTTGTCCTATATGGGAGCTACCGTACTTCATGAAGATGCAATTTTCCCGGTACGCAGCATGGGAATACCGATCAATATACGAAATACAAACAAACCGGAAGATCCTGGAACATTGATTGTAGAGAGTACTTGCCGTCTTCCGAGATATACCATCACAGGAATAGCAGGTAAAAAAGGATTTGTGGCGATTAATATTGAAAAAGATATGATGAACTCTGAGATCGGATTTGGCAGAAAAGTACTCAGTGTCTTTGAAGAAAATGGGATTTCTTTTGAACATATGCCATCTGGAATTGATACACTGACCGTCTTTGTACATCAGGATGAGTTCGTGGAAAAAGAACAGAAGATTCTGGCTGAACTGCATCGTGTAGTGAACCCGGATTTGATTGATCTGGAGGCTGATCTGGCTCTGGTTGCGGTTGTAGGACGCGGAATGAGAGCGACAAGAGGGACTGCGGGAAGAATCTTTTCAGCGCTGGCGCATGCAAATGTAAATGTAAAAATGATTGACCAGGGTTCCAGTGAACTGAATATTATCATTGGGGTCAGCAACAGAGATTTTGAAGCTGCAATCAAAGCAATCTATGATATTTTTGTGACGATTCAGCTCTGATATGGAAAGATAAAATTTTATAGAAATTGAGATTAAGGATCACTTTGCAAAACAGAGAAAGGCTTTTGCACAGTGGTCCTTAAGACTTTCTTACATTGACAAAACAAAAAACTTTCACTAAAATATAGATAACGCATGGAGGATAGTGATAGTTACTAGAAAGAACTGCGGCGCCAGAGGGGGTTCCCGTACAGGGAATGCGCAGAGCAGTCAGGATAGGAGTATATTTTATGAAGAAAAAGATAATGGGTATTGGCATAGGTCTGCTGACAATGACAGCGGTGATTTGGGGATATCAAAATTACAAAAAAAATGTGCCTGATGGAAACGAAGCAGTCCAGAGTGAAAAGACAGTAAAAAGACAGGAAACAGAATCGGAAAAATACAATATAACTGGTAAAAAGACAGATCCTTCAAAAGAGCAGACAAAGCCAGACATAGAAAAAGAGACAGAAGAGAAATCCGAAAAAGGAACAAAAAAAGAGAGTGATAAGGAGACGAAAAAAGACAGCCTGATCACAAAAAAGAAAGAAAAAAATTCCGAGAAAGAGACAGAAGAAGCTCAGTATCGCAGCCCTCTCATTCAGAAAAAAGAGGAAGACGATTCCAAGCCGGAGGAGACAGAGCAAGAAGGAAAACCATTGATTCAGAAAAAAGATCCGCCTGATCTGCAGACAGAAGTTCAGGAAGAAGTTCCAAAAGAGGAAGAAACACAGAGCTGGCCGGCGGAAAGCGAGACAGAACCGCTTTTGCCGCAGGAAGAAACACAGCCGTCGACAGAAGAACAAAAAGAGACGGAATGGAATCCTCCTTTCGTCGAAGTAGAACCTTCTGGAAAAAAGGAAAAAGTTTCTGTGTTTGTGACAGCACAGCTGGGGGAAGCGGCAGATGAGATGAAGCAGGCATATGAGAAAAAAAATCCGAACGTTTCTCTTGTGATGACTGTAGCAGAGGAAAATGTTCTGTACCAGAAAATAATGAATGGAGAAAAATGCGATATCTATCTGAGTGGATCTTTAGAATATCTGGAGACATTGGCAGATAAAAAAAAGATTAACGCACGGTCGATTCGTATTGTGGCAGAAGATCCTATTGTGCTGATTCAGACGGAAGAGGGAGACTCAGCCATCCATAATTTCAGTCAGATTCCAACGGCACAGGATATCACCATCGCACAGCCAGATACGGAACTTGGAAGAGCTTCCAGAGAAATTTTAGACAATATGGGAATTGCGATATCAGAGATGGATTACAGTGAAGTGGGAAACGCAAATGCGGTGATGGCATCTGTCAGTATGGAGAGCAGCGAGATCGGTATGGTATATGGAACGGACGCAGCGGATGCAGAAGGATTGGTGGAAGTGATCGCACAGGCCCCTGAGAATCTTACATCCAGTCCAGTCTATTTTTACAGCGGAACAGCTGCAAAGGAGAGCAAGACAACACAGATAGGAGGAAAAGATGAATTCTTATTCTATCTGGAATCCGATGAGGCAGCAGATATTTTAGGAAAATATGGACTGAGTACGAATGATATCGGAAAATAAGAGCAGCAGAATATCCCTCGAAAAAACGGGGGATATTTTTTAATTTTCCAGGAAAACAGATACAAAAAGAGGAAAGATGGTTCAAATGGCAGAGAATCTCTGGGTTTAAACAAAGATTTTCAGGCCAGGAAAGACGGACGGGACGAAAAAAATGATGATTTTTTGAAAAAATGTGTGTATAATATCATGTATTGTCATAGAAAAAGGTACGATATTATTTGCATAAAAAAATGACCTATATTATAATGAAAAAAGAAAAACAAAAGCAAAGGTGAAAAAAGTGAATTATACAGAAGCAGTGGAGTACGTTTTAAGCGTGCCAAAATTTACAACAAAAAATAAATTAGAAAATACCATAGAGCTGATGGAGCGTCTGGGAAGACCGGATCGAAAAATGAAGATTGTCCATGTTGCCGGAACAAACGGAAAAGGATCGGTGTGCGCCTACCTTTCTTCGATCTTTGAGAATGCAGGAAAAAAAGTGGGATTGTTTACATCGCCGCATCTTGTGAAAATCAATGAGCGATTTCAGATTAACAATCAGCCAATCAGTGACGAACTGTTTTTAGAGTCTTATGAGAAAGTCTGGGAAGTCATTCAGAAGATGGTAAAAGATGGATTTCATCATCCGACTTACTTTGAAATATTATTTGCACTGTCCATGGTGGCTTTTGAGAAAGAACAGGTGGAATATGTGATTCTGGAGACCGGACTTGGCGGCAGACTGGATGCGACAAATGTAGTAGAACATCCGATCGCTACGATCCTGACTTCCATCAGTCTCGATCACACGGAGATTCTGGGGGATACGGTGGAAAAGATTGCATGGGAAAAAGCAGGTATCCTGAAAAAAGGAGTGCCGGTTATCTATGATGGCAACGATAAGACAGCAGAACGTGTTATCTTGGAAAAAGCAGAGGAGATGGGAGCAAAAGCATATCCGGTGGAGTCTGCAATGTGCAGAATTTCAGAGCGAACAGATGAAAGCATTTCCTATTGCCTTACAAGCAGTCTTTGCAGAGAGTGGGACATCGATGTTCCTTATGCTGCTTCTTATCAGGTGATGAACAGCGCGGTCGCAGTGAATGCTTTCTGTGTGATCAATGAAGCGCTGCATCTTCAGGTGGAGAAAGAGACGATTATTTCCGGCATCAGAAAGACAAGATGGCAGGGAAGAATGGAAACCGTTCTTCCGGGAGTCATTTTAGACGGCGGACATAATGCTTCCGGAATACAGGAGTTTGTCAAAACAGTACGGGAACTGGAAAAAGGAAGAAAGATTACAATGCTGTTTTCAGCAGTAGTTGAAAAAAATTATGAGAAAATGATTCGGGAGATCTGCGAGGGAGTCCATTTGTCATCTGTTGTAGTTACAGAGATTCATAATGATCGAATTGTACCGGCAGAAGAGTTAAAAAGTATATTTGAAAAATATACAGATGCAAAAGTCACAGCAGTTTCCGACATTTCCGAAGCATTTGACGAAGCGATGAGGGAAAAAGAAGATGGAATGCTCTTCTGTGCTGGTTCCCTCTATCTTGTAGGAGAGATCAAAGAACTGCTGCAGAACAGAAAACAATGAAATGCAGATGAGAAACGAGGTGTCAAAGACAGATGATTAATTATGAAGAAGAATTAAAAAAGTTTCATCCCAGTCTCGATGTAAACGAAGCAGAAGATGCAATTTACAGCAGAGATCTGACTGATATTACAGATATTTTAAAGGAAATGTTGCAGGAAGAAAATAAGAGAGAACAGTAAGGAGAAAATATGCGTTGTATTTATTGCGGAACACCATTGTCAGGAATTGATTACTGTACCGGCTGCGGCGCAGATATCACAGTTCTGAAAAGGATTGTGCGGATTTCTAATCTTCTGTATAATGAAGGGCTTGAAAAAGCGACAGTCAGAGATTTATCCGGTGCAGTGGCGTGCCTGAAGCGCAGTTTGAAATTCAATAAAGAAAACATAGATGCCAGAAACCTTTTAGGGCTTGTCTATTTTGAGAGCGGAGAAGTTGTGGCAGCTTTGAGTGAGTGGGTGATCAGCAAAAACTTTTGTCCGGTGGATAACCCGGCAAATGAATATATTGCAAAACTTCAGGCAAATAAAAACAGACTGGATACCATTAATCTGACGATCAGAAAATATAATCAGTCCTTGATCTATTGCCGTGAAGATAATGAAGATATGGCAATTATTCAGCTGAAAAAGGTACTGACGCAGAATCCAAAATTAATCAAGGGATATCAGCTTTTGGCGCTGCTTTATTTAAAGCGCAGAGAATATGAAAGAGCGCGTAAACTGCTGAAAAAAGCGATCAGAATTGATGCTACCAACACGACAACCCTTCGCTATTTAAGAGAAGTAGAACTGGCGACAGGAATTACGACAAGCCTTGATGTCAAATATAAAAAGAGATATGAGAAAAGTTCCGAGAATCCGGTATCCGGAACGCTGACTTATAAGAGCGGAAATGAGGTGCTGATTCAGCCGACAACTTTTCGAGACAGTTCAGCTGCCGCTACCTTTTTTAATATTTTTCTGGGTATTGTCCTGGGAGCAGCGCTGATCTGGTTTTTGGCAATTCCGGCAAATACACAGAGAGTTCATGACCAGGTGAATCAGCAGGTGACAGATGCAAACACGAAACTGGCGGGAGAGGTGTCAAAAGTACAAAGCCTGCAAGATGAAGTGGAACAGTATCAAAAACAAGTAGATGAGGTCAACAAGTCAAAAGAGGCAGCTGATAAAAAGGCACAAGGATATGAGTCTCTTGTGAAAGCAGCGGATTATCTGATTCAGGGAGATCAGACTCAGGCGGCAAGCGCACTGGAAAAAGTAGATCAGAAACAGCTGGAAGAGGGGGCAAAATCCCTCTATACACATATTAATCAGCAGGTCAAAACTGTTTTATTCCAGCAGTATTATCTGAATGGCGGCAACTATATCATGTCAGGGGAATATGACAAGGCGATTGAAGAGCTGACAAAAGCAGTAAAAGCAGATCCAGATCAGTATGATGGATACTATCTGCTCGGAATGGCGTATTACTATAAAGGAGATACGGCAAATGCGAACAAAACATTCCAGAATGCGATTAAAAAATTCCCAGATCGCGCAGCAGAGCTGGAACAGTTTATCAGTGGAGACATGACAGGTGCAGATATCAATGTAACGGGAAATACAACGGATCCGGGAACAGCAGATCCGGGAACGACCGA
>JAUNDP010000008.1 GCA_030526005.1 Eubacteriales bacterium | reverse complement strand
TATAGGAAACCCCGCCTAATGGCAGGGAATCTGACTTTAGACGGGGTAATTCATTCAGGAAAAGTTTGAGATGGCTTTTATGTAAAGATGGGAGCGGGAAAACCGCCCTCAGTTCACAGAAAGTTTAGAATTGAAAGGGATTGTTTAGATGAAAAGAAAAAATGTGTATGCTATAATAAAATAGCGAAAACCTCGTAGTTTGCTGGCGGGGGATAGTCCGAATGAGTAAGAATATAGGAAAATATGCAAGGAGAGAGCGCCATGAAGTTAAAAAATCGGCTGCTGATTGCATTCTTCGTGATCATTATTGCACCGATAGGGCTGACGACGATTGCGTTAATGGCAGTTACACAATATCAGTTACAAGCGATTGAGAGAAGCTATAATGTTCCGAATGTGACATATGAAAATCTGTCTAATTCTCTTCAGATGATCAGTAAAGCTACACTGGAAGATTATGAAGAGATTCAAAAAGAAGGAAAAGAGAACCCGGATCAGTTTCTGGATGAAGAGGTTTTAAATAAATGGAATCAGAAACTGCAGGAAAAACATTCTTATTTGATTGTCAGAAAAGAAAATGAAATGGTCTATCCGAAAAAAGACCAGAATTGTAAGCGGATTTTTGAGAATCTTCCTGATTATGGAGAGTATGTGGGAGAATCGGATACCGGAGTCTATATTGGAAATGAAGTGAATGCGTTTGTAAAACAGGTGGATGTGACTTTCTCAGACAAGACCCACGGGAGCATTTTTATCATGACTTCAGGAACCGAGATGATCCCTCAGGTAAAACGACTGATTATAGAACTGATCGTTGCGATTGTAATCATCCTGGTATGCACAGCCGCAGCGCTGACGGTGTGGATTTACAGAGGAATCCATAAACCTCTGGAACGGCTGCGCACAGCGACACAGAATATCAAAGAGGGAAACTTGGATTTTACTCTGGAAGTAGAAGGTGAAGATGAGATCAGTGAATTGTGCAGAGACTTTGAAGATATGAGAAAACGGCTGAAAGAGTCAGCGGAGGAAAATATCATCTATGACAAAGAGAGCAAAGAACTGATCAGTAATATTTCGCATGACCTGAAAACGCCGATTACAGCGGTGAAAGGATATGTGGAGGGCATCATGGACGGCGTGGCGAACACACCGGAAAAGATGGAACGGTATATCAAGACGATCTATAACAAAGCAAATGAGATGGACAGGCTGATCAATGAGCTGACTTTTTATTCCAAGATTGATACCGACCGCATTCCATATACATTCAGTAAAATAAATGTGGCAAGTTATTTTAATGACTGCAAAGAAGAAGTAGCGCTTGATCTGGCAGATAAAAATATTGATCTGGCTTACTTTAATTATGTGGACGAGGATGTTATGATTATTGCGGATGCAGAACAGCTCAAGCGTGTGATCAACAATATTATCGGAAATTCCATCAAATATATGGACAAAGAAAAGGGATATATCAATATCCGAATCAAAGACGTCGGAGACTTTATCCAGGTGGAGATTGAGGATAACGGAAGAGGAATTGCTGTGAAAGATCTGCCGCTGATTTTTGATCGGTTTTACCGGGCAGATGCTTCCAGAAATTCAGCGCTTGGAGGAAGCGGCATCGGTCTGTCTATTGTGCGAAAAATTATTGAAGACCATGGAGGAAAAATATGGGCAAACAGCAAGCTTGGCACGGGAACAATCATGTTTTTTGTCCTTAGAAAATATCAGGAGGTAAAAACGGATGAGTAAAATACTTATTATTGAGGATGAAGAGAGCATAGCGGATCTGGAGAAAGATTATCTGGAATTAAGCGGCTTTGAAGTAGAAATTGAGAACAGAGGCGATATTGGGCTGAAAAAAGCTCTGGATGAGGAGTTTGATCTGCTCATTCTGGATCTGATGCTTCCTGAGATGGATGGATTTGAAATCTGCAAGAAGGTCAGAGAAAAGAAAAATATGCCGATTATCATGGTATCAGCGAAAAAAGATGATATTGATAAGATCAGAGGGCTTGGAATGGGAGCAGATGACTATATGACAAAACCATTCAGCCCCAGCGAGCTGGTTGCGCGTGTGAAAGCTCATCTGGCAAGATACGAGCGTCTTGTCAACACAAATATACAGGAGAACGAGATCGTGGAGATCCGTGGAATCAAGATTGACAAGACAGCCAGAAGAGTCTGGGTCAACGGGGAAGAAAAGACATTTACAACAAAAGAATTTGACCTTCTGACTTTCCTGGCTCAGAATCCGAATCATGTCTTCACGAAAGAAGAACTGTTTAATAAAATCTGGGATATGGAATCTGTCGGAGATATCGCGACTGTGACGGTACATATCAAAAAAATCAGGGAAAAGATTGAGTTTAACACAGCCAAGCCTCAGTATATTGAGACGATATGGGGTGTTGGATATCGCTTTAAGGTATAAAGAGATGGAAATAAAGATTATATATGAAGATGCAGAACTGCTGGTCTGCGAGAAGCCATCCGGATTTCCGGTACAGAGCAGAAGAATCGGACAGAAAGACTGCGTCAGTGTTCTGAAAACGTATCTGTGCAAAAAAGAGGAGAGCAAAGGAGAACCATATCTGGGATTGATTCACAGACTGGATCAGCCAGTCGAAGGGGTGATGGTCTTTGCAAAGACAAAAAATGCGGCGGGAAATCTGAGCGCACAGTTAAGTACAGATGGATTTGTGAAGGAGTATAAGGCTGTAGTCTGCGGAAAAATGGAGCCAAAATCAGGAAAGCTGACGGATTATCTGAGAAAAGATGGGAAAATGAACTGTTCGCGTGTCGTGGATAAAAATATGCAGGGGGCAAAAAGAGCAGAGCTGGAATACTGTGTGCTGGAAGAAAAGGACGGATACAGTCTCGTGGCAGTCCGCCTGCTTACAGGCCGCCATCATCAGATCCGAGTGCAGATGGCCCATGCCGGATGTCCTCTTTACGGAGATCGGAAATATGGCGCTCCCGATCCAGAAACAGACGGAGACGCGATTGGACTTTGCGCTGCAAAACTGTCATTTCTGCATCCAAAGACAAAGAGAAAAATGGAATTTTCCATGGAACCAACTGGCAGATGCTTTGCATGGTTCCGATAGAAAAAGTGCATACTATGAAAAAACAGATGAAAGGTGAGAACATAGTATGCCAGAGATTCGCACGGTATGGAATAAAAAGAAAATAATCAGAATATTGGGAATTACAGTGGCAGTTTATGCAGGAATGAAATATCTGCTTCCGCTTGTAATTCCTTTCTTCATTGCGGGAATTCTGGTTAAGATGACAAGACCTCTGATTGAAAAGCTTCACAGGAAGCTGAAGATAAAAAGAGAATGGCTGCTCGCTTTTTTTATGATTTCTTTCTTTGGAATTCTGCTGCTGCTTGTCTATTTTCTGGCAGCAAAATTTTTAGAGCAGTTTCGCGCCTTTATTCAGAACTTTGATGTATATTATCAAAACTTCCAGTATTTTGTGGACGATTGCTGTGAAGGTCTGGAGCAGACTTTGGGACTGCATATCTCTGATATAAAAAGTTTTGTATATGCGAACATCAATAAAATGCAGGACGAAGTTCAGATGACGATGATTCCTAAAATGGTAGGCAATTCTGTAGGATATATGATGCAGTTTATCAAGGGAGCCGGCGCATTTTTTATCATCTTTATTTCAGCGATCTTGCTGATTAAAGATTATCCCAAGATCAGAGAAAAAATTGCTCACCAGCCTCTGTTTCAGGCTGCAATCCGTGTAGAAAAGAGGATCTGGGAGATGGGAGGCGCATATTTGAAAGCTCAGCTGATCATTATGGTCTGTGTGACTGCAATCTGTGTCGCGGGGCTTTGGCTTTTGAAAAATCCATATGCTCTGCTGGTCGGAACGGTGATTGGGCTTCTGGATGTGCTGCCGTTCATAGGAACGGGAACGATTTTGATCCCGTGGGCTGTCGTCAGTCTGTTTACAAAAAAATTTTTTCATGCGGCTGCATATGTGATTCTCTTTTTTATTGCAAATACGACAAGAGAATTTTTGGAGCCAAAACTGATCGGAAAAAGTCTTGGATTGTATCCGATTGCCATTCTGATTTCGGTGTATGTGGGGCTATATTTATTCGGACCGGCAGGGGTGATCGAGGGACCAGCGTCTGTCCTTTTGATTATGGAAATCGAGAGAGAGGCGCAGGCATATGAACAGAAAAATACAGCGATTGAGCGGGAAAAAGAGATATAACATGAGGAAAGGCTTTCAAAAAAAGGGGAAAACATGCATGAATTTCGATATGAGAGAGTGAAAAAATTAACGTAAGACATTTTAGCATTATTATGAATAATTATGAAAAAACAAGCAGTTATAACGGAAAGAATTGTAAAAAAACAACAAGATCTGCTAGACAATACACACAAAATGTTTTAAGATAAGATGGATGGCAGAAATGGGAAGGAGGCAGAATTTTGAAGTACAAAAAGGATGTCTATCATTCATTGGCTATGGTGACGCAGATCGGTATCAGTATGCTGGCTCCGATTGTTTTATGTGTCGCAGCAGGGTACTGGATGGATAAAAAGTTTGGATGGTATACAACGGTCCCTCTGCTGATTTTAGGAATCCTCGCTGGCGGAAGAAATACATGGCTTCTTCTGCAGGAGATGACAAAGGAGGATGGAAAGAAAAAAGAAAAATGAAACGGATGAGCGCAGTATTAAAAGAATTAATTTTAGGCATTTTGATTTGCGGGGTCTTTTTTCAATTTACGCTGATATGGCTCGCTCATGACAAGGTACAGTATACAACAGGACTTTGGATTGGGATTGTCTGTTCTGTGCTGAAAGCGGTTCATATGGAATATTCCATCCGCAATGCGCTGGAGAGAAATGAAAAGGGAGCCAGAAATTATGCGAGAATGATGTATGGACTGCGCATGGTGCTGTCCATCGTTCTGATCGGTGTGACATGGTATTTCAAACTTGGAAATATTCTTGCACTGTTTCTGGGAATGTTTGCATTAAAAATAGGAGCCTTTCTTCAGATGCCGATTCACAGATTTGCCGGCAGAAAACTTCCGCAAATCTTCGGAGAATAAAAAATGTTCCAGCATTCATGGACGAGCCGTTCATGAGAGAGAACAAGATAAAAATTGAAAAAGAAAGGAAGGTGAGACTATGGGAGCTGTCAGTTGCTCACAGATGCTGGCTGCAAAAGAAGTTGATTTTATGATTCACGGACTGGTTAAATTCCATCTGTTTGGTCAGGAATTGTGGATTACCACAACCCATGTCAGCATTTTGATTGTCATGATTGGGCTGCTTGTGCTTGCGCTTGTTGTCAGAAAAAAGATGAAACATCCGCAGGAATTTCCGACCGGATTTCAGAATGCGATTGAAATGGTAGTGGATATGCTCGATCATATGGTGGAGAACAGCATGGGACGTCATGCGAAAAAGTTTGTCAATTATATCAGCAGTATTTTTGTTTTTATCTTTATCAGCAATATTTCAGGCTTGTTTGGTTTAAGACCGCCGACTGCTGACTTTGGCGTGACACTGCCGCTTGGACTGATTACATTTGGAATTATCCAGTATAATAATATCAAGTATAATAAAGCAGGCGCATTTACAGGACTGTTCAAGCCGCTGCCGTTCTTGTTCCCGATCAATCTGATCGGAGAGATTGCGGTTCCATTTTCGCTGTCGCTGCGTCTGTTTGGAAATATCCTGTCAGGAACAGTCATGATGTCATTGATCTATGCTCTGCTGTCGCCGTTTGCGGTGGCATGGCCGGGATTCCTGCATATTTATTTTGATATCTTCTCAGGAGCAATACAGACATATGTATTCTGTATGCTGACGATGGTATTTGTCAACGATAAACTGCCGGAATAAAGAAGTACGTTAAAACAGAAAAATAAAAAAATATTAAGTATGAAAATCAGGAGGAAAAAGATATGAGTGGTATTACAGATCAGGGTTTAGTATTAGCATGTTCAGCGATTGGTGCAGGACTGGCGTTGATCGCCGGTATCGGACCTGGTATTGGACAGGGAATCGCAGCAGGTTACGGTGCATCAGCAGTTGGAAGAAATCCGGGAGCAAAATCTGATATTACATCTACGATGCTTTTAGGACAGGCCGTAGCAGAGACAACCGGTCTTTACGGTCTTGCCATCGCATTTATCCTTTTGTTTGCAAATCCATTGCTTGGAAAGCTTTGATGGAACACAAAGGGAGGCGGCAGGACAGAGAATTTGATGCAGAGATGATATAAGATCATAGATCTGTACAAAAAGATCGGTTCTGCTGCACAACCTGAAGAAAAACGAAAGGAGGCGAAACCTTGGAACGATTATTTAATCTTGATCCGCAGCTTTTGTTTGACGCAGTTATTCTGGCAATCTCTGTCTTTGTCATGTTTACATTTTTATCCTATCTTCTGTTCAATCCTGTGAGGGATATGCTCAAGAAGAGAGAGGACAGAGTGAAAAATGACATTGAGACGGCGCAGGAAAATAAGGAAGAAGCGCTGAAACTGAAAGCAGATTATGAGGCGAGAATCAGGAATATTGAAAAAGAAGCAGAAGGGATATTAGCTGAGGCGAGACAGAAAGCTCTGAGAAATGAAGAGAAAATTCTGGATGAGGCGAAAGAGGAAGCGACCAGAATGATCGCAAGAGCAAATGCTCAGATTGAGCTGGATAAGAAAAAGGCTGCCGATGATATGAAGAAAGAGATGATATCCATTGCTTCGCTTATGGCAGAAAAAGTAGTAAAAACTTCCATGACAGAAGAAATCCAGTCTCAGATCATGGAAGATACATTAAAAGAGATAGGGGATCAGACATGGCTAAGCTAGTATCCAAAACGTATGCGGAAGCATTGTTTGAGCTGGCCGTGGAAGAGCAGAAGGTAGATCTTTTGCTTGAGGAAATTTTGTCTGTCCAGACAGCGATTGAGGAAAATCCGGAGCTGATTCAGTTTCTGGAACATCCTGAGATTTTGAAAGAGGAAAAAATTCATGTCATTGAGACGATTTTTAAAGGAAAAGTGTCAGATGATGTGACAGGATTTCTTGTCTTGATTGTGACAAAAGGCCGTTCAAAAGAGTTACCCGCAATTTGCGCAGAATTTATCGCAAAAATCAAGGAATATAAAAAGATAGGAAGCGTTCAGGTGACATCTGCGATGGAACTGGACGAACAGTGGAAAGAAAAAATTCGAGAGAAGCTGCTTGGGACAACCGGTTATAAAGAACTGGAGATTTCGTACGAGGTCGATGCGTCTTTAATCGGCGGGATGATTATCCGGCTGAAAGACCGCGTGGTGGACAGCAGCATCAAAAGTCAGCTGGAACGGTTAAAGGGTCAGCTGGAAAAGATCTCTCTCGACTAGAAATCAGTATAACAGGAAGAAGGTGTAAAAACCCCATGAATTTAAAACCAGAGGAAATCAGTTCTGTGATAAAAGAACAAATCAGACAGTATTCTTCCAAGATGACGGTTTCTGATGTGGGAACAGTGATTCAGGTTGCCGATGGAATCGCCCGTATTCATGGCCTGGAAAATGCGATGCAGGGAGAACTGCTCGAGTTTCCGGGCGATGTTCAGGGCATGGTGCTGAACCTGGAAGAGGACAATGTAGGCGCAGTTCTGCTGGGCGATAATAAAAGCATCAGCGAAGGCGACACCGTGAAAACGACGGGGCGTGTTGTGGAAGTTCCTGTCGGAGACGGAATGCTGGGACGTGTCATCAATGCGCTTGGTCAGCCGATTGACGGAAAGGGACCGATTCGTGCAGAACGTTACCGCAGAATCGAACGTGTCGCTTCCGGCGTCATTTCCAGAAAATCCGTAGATACGCCGCTTCAGACCGGTATCAAGGCGATCGACTCCATGGTGCCGATCGGAAGAGGACAGCGTGAGCTGATTATCGGAGACAGACAGACAGGAAAGACAGCCATTGCCGTTGATACGATTATCAACCAGAAGGGGCAGAATGTAAAATGTATCTATGTCGCAATCGGACAGAAAGCTTCCACAGTGGCGTCAATCGTAAAAACACTGGAAGAATACGGCGCAATGGATTATACGACAGTCGTTGCATCGACGGCGAGTGAACTGGCGCCATTGCAGTATATTGCACCGTATTCCGGATGTGCGATCGGAGAAGAGTGGATGGAGAACGGAGAAGATGTATTGATCGTCTATGATGACTTGTCAAAACATGCTGCGGCATACCGTACGCTTTCCCTGCTTCTGAAACGTCCGCCTGGACGTGAGGCATATCCTGGAGACGTCTTTTATCTTCATTCCAGATTGCTGGAGCGTGCGGCGAGACTGTCCGACGAGCTGGGAGGCGGGTCTTTGACAGCGCTTCCGATTATCGAGACGCAGGCAGGCGACGTATCTGCATATATTCCGACAAACGTGATCTCCATCACAGACGGACAGATCTATCTGGAGACGGAGATGTTCAATGCAGGATTCAGACCGGCGATCAATGCCGGACTTTCCGTATCGCGTGTAGGCGGCGCGGCGCAGATTAAGGCGATGAAAAAGATTGCTGCTCCGATCCGTGTAGAGCTGGCTCAGTACCGTGAACTGGCAGCATTCTCACAGTTTGGATCTGAACTGGATGCCGACACGAAAGAGAAGCTGGCACAGGGAGAACGCATCAAGGAAATCTTAAAGCAGCCGCAGTATCAGCCGATGCCGGTACAGTATCAGGTCATTATCATCTATGCTGCCACAAAAAAATATCTGCTGGATATTCCGGTGGAAGAGATTCTGCGATTTGAAAAAGAACTGTTTGAGTTCATCCAGACGAAATATCCGGAGATACCGGAAAAGATCGCAGCAGAAAAGCAGATTTCAGATGAAAATGAAAAAGATCTGATTCATGCAATCGAAGAATTCAAAGAGACATTTCAGTCATAAAGCCAGAAAAACGGTTTGGAAAGGGTGATATTATGGCCTCGATGAGAGACATAAAAAGACGAAAGAGCAGTATTTCCAGCACGCAGCAGATCACAAAGGCGATGAAGCTTGTCTCCACAGTGAAGCTGCAGAAGACAAAAATGCGTGCGGAACATGCAAAGCCATATTTTGACGAGATGTATGCTGTGATCACCTCCGTTCTGGCAAAGTCCGGCAGCATTGACCATCCGTATCTGCGGCCGGGCACATCGGAAAAGAAGGCAGTGATTGTCGTGACTTCAAACAGAGGACTGGCAGGCGGATACAATTCAAATGTGGTGAAGCTGATTACAGCGGGAGAGCTGGAAAAAGAAAAACTGGAAATTTATACAGTTGGAAAAAAAGGAAAAGAGGCCCTGGAAAAGAGGGGCTATGCGATGAAAGAGGATTACAGCAATGTGATCAATGACCCGTCCTATCAGGATGCTGTGGAAATCAGCACAAAAGTACTGGAGGAATTTAAAAGCGGCAGAATCGGAGAAATCTATCTGGCGTATACATCTTTCAAAAATACAGTGGTTCATGAGCCGAAACTGCTGAAGCTGCTGCCGGTGGAGGCAGACCGATCAAAACCTGTCCGCAGCGAAGCGCTGATGAATTATGAACCAGAGGAAGAAGAGGCATTGGAGATCATCATTCCAAAATATGTGACCAGTATTATCTACGGCGCATTGATTGAGGCAGTCGCAAGTGAAAACGGAGCCAGAATGCAGGCGATGGATGCGGCGACAAGCAATGCGGAAGAAATGATAGAAAAACTTTCTCTGCTGTATAACCGTGCAAGACAGGGCAGTATCACGCAGGAGCTGACCGAGATCATTGCAGGTGCTGAGGCAGTCGACTAGACTGTATGGCAGAATGTGAGGTGATGAGATCACCAAGAAAAAAGAAAAAGGAGTGAGAATCGAATCATGTCAGAACAAAACAAAGGCAAAATCACTCAGATTATCGGTGCGGTACTTGATATAAAGTTTGCAGAAGGTCTGCTCCCTCAGATTTATGAAGCGATTGAAATTCAGACAGCAGAGGGAAAAAAACTGGTTGTAGAGGTTGCACAGCATCTGGGAGATGATATTGTTCGGTGTATCGCCATGGGACCTACAGACGGTCTTGTGCGCGGAATGGAAGCGGTAGCGACGGGAAGTCCGATTTCTGTACCGGTAGGGGAGAACACGCTGGGACGTATTTTTAATGTGACAGGAGATCCGATCGACAACAAACCGGTTCCGGAAAATGTAACCTATATGCCGATTCACAGAAAGGCTCCGACATTTGAGGAACAGTCTACAACGGCAGAAATGCTGGAGACAGGAATCAAAGTCGTTGACCTTCTCTGCCCATACCAGAAAGGTGGAAAGATCGGACTGTTCGGCGGCGCCGGCGTAGGAAAAACAGTTCTGATTCAGGAGCTGATCCGAAACATTGCGACGGAGCATGGCGGCTATTCTGTGTTCACCGGCGTAGGCGAGAGAACACGAGAAGGAAACGATTTATATTATGAAATGCAGGAATCAGGCGTTATCAATAAGACAACGATGGTGTTCGGACAGATGAACGAGCCGCCGGGAGCCAGAATGAGAGTGGGACTGACCGGTCTGACTATGGCAGAATATTTCCGTGACAAAGGCGGAAAAGATGTGCTTTTGTTTATTGATAACATCTTCCGTTTTACACAGGCAGGATCTGAGGTATCCGCATTACTTGGACGTATGCCATCGGCAGTTGGATATCAGCCTACCCTTCAGACGGAGATGGGAGCGCTTCAGGAGCGTATCACATCGACAAAGAACGGTTCCATCACATCGGTGCAGGCAGTCTATGTGCCGGCGGATGATTTGACGGACCCGGCGCCGGCGACGACGTTTGCCCATCTGGATGCGACGACCGTATTGTCACGTTCCATCGTAGAACTTGGAATTTATCCGGCTGTAGATCCTCTGGAATCCTCCTCTCGTATTCTGGACCCGAGAATCGTGGGCGAAGAACATTATAAGGTTGCCAGAGGCGTGCAGGAAATTCTGCAGCGATACAAAGAACTGCAGGATATCATTGCCATTCTCGGAATGGACGAGCTGTCCGATGAAGAAAAACTGATTGTAAGCCGCGCCAGAAAGATCCAGAGATTCCTGTCTCAGCCATTCTTCGTAGCTACGCAGTTTACAGGAATGGATGGACGGTATGTTCCGATCTCAGAGACGATCCGTGGCTTCAAAGAGATTTTGGAAGGAAAGCATGACGAGATCCCGGAAAGTTATTTCCTGAATGCAGGTACGATTGATGATGTGATCGCCCGCGTCAAATAAGGGAGGCAGATATGGCAGACGGGAAGTATTTTGATTTAAAAATTATCTCTCCGGATCGTATTTTCTATGAAGGTCGGGCAAGTATGCTGGAGCTGACCACGAGCGAGGGAGAGATCGGTATTTATAAAAAACACATACCTCTGACCGCTTTGATTGAACCTGGAATTGTCACGATCACAGAGGAAAATGGAAAGAAGACAGCCGCAGTTCACACAGGATTTCTAGAAGTCCTGCCGGACAAGGTGACGATTCTTGCCGAGACGATCGAATGGCCGGAGGAGATTGATCTGCATCGTGCGCAGGAAGCAAAGATGCGCGCCGAGAAACGGCTTGAGGCAAAAGATGCCAATATCAATACAAAAAGAGCGGAGATCGCTCTGCGCAGAGCATTAGTGCGGATTGAACTGACAGAAAAAAATAAAAAATAGAATGATAAAAACCCTTCTGACTGGCAATACTCTGAAAAAACAGTTGGAGGGTTTTTTTATGCGAAAAAGATGGATCGTCATTTTTATCATGCTCTGGGTTCTGGCTGGAATACAAGTATTCAAAAATAATCTGGCGGAGAGAGAACAACAGATGACAGAAGTATTTGCGCAGATCGGAACGGAGGAAAAAAACAGCGAGACGGAATATTTTGGGAAAATGAAAGGGAGTTTTATGGATGAGGAAGAACGAAAACAATTCCTTGTCAAAACAGCAGGACAGCTTGGCATCACTGAGATGGGAAATGTAATCGAAGAACAGAGAGAAGGACATATTCTGACGCAGATCACGGCAGAAAATACACGTTCCAGAACAGAACTGAAAATTTTGACGATGAGCAGCAAGGAGCAATATCTCTGCGTGCGCATTTCTTTTGAGAATGATCTGTACAGCGCCATGTACTACCGCACGCGGCTTTCTGATCTTCTGGAAGAGAAAGTGGAACATCCGCAAAATACGATGACGGCATACGGATTTTACAGAGGAAATCTGACAGTGGAAGAAAAAGACAAGATTACAGAGGAGATCTTAGACTGCTTCGGGGCGCATACCGTTTCCAGACAAGAGACAGAACAGCTGTATACGACGTACGGCTATACAGGCGGAATTAAAGATTATATAATGCTGGGAGATCAGGCAGTCAACCTGAATATTGCAATGACATACAACGAGATCAAAGATAAGACAAAAGTATATGTGGCAATCCCGGTTATGAGCGAATCCTATTAAAGATCTCGAACAGTAGCCATCTAAAATTTTTCTGCATATAGTAGAGAAATGGGAAACGCTCTGTGCAAAATGTGGGGAGCAAAAAAGTGGAGGATGGATATGGATTCGTATGACAGAATCATTCGTGTCTCACCGAAGATGACAGGAGGAGTTTACTGGGATTCGTTTTTAAAAGAGCCGTGGAAAAACGCAGGAGGAGAGATGCCGGTCCCCTATTATCAGGCATATGGACAGATGATGGATTCTTATTCTGACGATCAGGAAAATGAGAGAGATCTGGAACGCATCAAGGAGATGTATCCTGAGATCGCAAAAGAGATTGCACGCTATGTGGAAGAGGTCTGCGATCAGATGGAATATGAGGGAAGCAGAATGTTTGACGAGTCTCCTGATAAGTTGATGATGCGGCAGACTGCGGCAATGATTTATGATAAGATGAAAGACCGCTATCCTGTGGAGGAGAGAGAAGACAAGGATGAGGCGCTTGTGATGAATCAGGAAGTTCAGAGAAGATATCCAAGGGGAAAAAACTGGCTGAACGATCTGATTGAAGTGATGCTGTACCAGGAAATATACCGCAGAAGATGCCGCAGACGCGGGTGCAGGAAATGGTATTAAGAACCGTCAAAAGATCTTAAAAGATCTTAAAGAAATTTTTAGTTGTGATTTTAAAATAAAATAGATACAATAGAAATAGAAAAGTGTTCCACTTTGCGCGCAGGCTTTGTCCTGCGCATATAAAAAGACAACGCAGAAAAAGAGAAATCAGTACAGCGGAGATTTTGAGAGAATAAAAGAAATGGAGATGGGAGAACCAGATATGGAAAAAATAAAGAAGGTACTGGAAGAGCATCTGAATGAACAGCTTCTTCAGATTGTCCTGAGCGGCAGAAAACATAAGGATGTGGAAGGGAACCGAAAAATTCGTCCGATTCTGAAAAAAGATCATCTGTTGTTTCAGGTTTCCCTTCAGGACGGGAAAAAAGAATTTCATAAAAATTATGAAAAGGAAGAGCTGATCACAGAAATCTGCAAATGGATGGAGAATGATTACAAACAGATGCAGCTGGAGAGCACACAATGGCATTGCAGCGCTATGGTGAGCAAAAAAGGACAGGTGACGGTAAAAACAAAAAGAGCGCAGAAGGAAAAGGAGAAGCGAGACCTGAGCCATAACAGAACAAAGAATTATATTCTGGAGGAAGGACTTTGCGTTCCGTTTCTGGTGGATCTGGGCGTGATGACGCTGGATGGGAAAATTGTGAGAACACGGTATGACAAGTTCCGGCAGATCAATCGTTTTCTGGAATTTATCGAAGATATCCTGCCGCAGCTCAATCCGGAAGGAGAGCTGACCGTCATTGATTTTGGCTGCGGAAAGTCGTATCTCACATTTGCTGTGTACTATTATCTGCATGAGCTGAAAAACAGGGATGTCAGAATCATCGGTCTTGATCTGAAAGAAGATGTGATTCAAAAGTGCAGCGAGCTGGCTAAGAAGTATGGATATGAGAAACTGAAATTTCTCGTAGGCGATATTGCTTCCTATGAAGGGGTAAATCATGTCGATCTTGTGATCACGCTTCACGCGTGCGACACAGCGACGGACTATGCGCTTGCAAAGGCAGTCACATGGAACGCATCCGCAATTTTGTCCGTTCCATGCTGTCAGCATGAGCTGAATGGTCAGATCAAATGCGATCTGTTGGAACCAATTTTAAAATATGGACTGATTAAAGAGAGAACAGCGGCGCTCATGACGGATGCACTGCGCGCGTGCTGCCTGGAGTCGGCTGGATATTCCGTTCAGATTTTGGAATTTATTGATATGGAACATACGCCGAAAAATATTTTGATTCGGGCTGTGAAGACAGGGCAGAAGACGAAGGATGATAAGATGAAGCAATGTATGGAATTTTTAAATGTCCATCCGATGCTGCCTTCTCTGCTTGAGGAAGAGGAGAAAAGGGAATGAAAGCAGGGAAGTTAAAAGGAATTATCGTTAAGATTGTGATACTGGCTGTGGTATTTGCGGCTGCAGCTGCCGGAATATTTGCCTGGATGAGCAGAGAAAATATTTCCGGAGACAGAAAAATGCAGGATGCAACGTTTCCGCTGGTATATCTGACTTATAAAGATACGCAGATCAACTGTCTGCATGGATATGCAAAACCAATGCAGGTGACGGCAATGCGTGACACGATCACGCCGCTGAATACAGACCGGACGCTGGAAGTCCAGATTAAAAATTTTGGACAAAACATAAAAGACTTAAATTTTCAGGTCATCACACTGGACGGCGAGACGGTACTGGAAAAGACGAAAGTGACAAATTTCCGCACAGATGGAGATTATGTAAAAGCGACTCTGGAACTGCAAAATCAGCTGCTCATGGATCAGGAATATGTTCTTCAGCTTCAGGTCACTGTGGGAAGCAAAGATATTTATTACTATACGAGAGTGATCCGGCAGGATGGACTACATACGGAAGACTACCTGAATTTTGTTCTTGATTTTTACCAGAGATGTATGGATGGATCAGAAGAGAACTTAAATACACTGGCAAATCTGATTGAGGTAGATCCCGATTTTGACAACAGTACACTGGCAAACATGAATATCCACAACAATGTGGATGTCATGACATGGGGAGCGCTGCAGCCTCAGATCTATGCGCATCCTGTTCCGAGCATCAAAGAGATCAACGGAACGACTGCCTCTATTGTGCTGAATTATATGATCTCTGCGCAGAATGCAGAAGGTCAGACAGAACTTTATGAAGTGGAAGAATTTTACCGTCTGCGCTATACGAGTCTGCAGACGTATCTGCTGGACTTTGAGCGCAATACAAATCAAGTATTTGATCCGGAGATTGAAGGAACGATGACAGAACAGGGAATCAATCTGGGAATCCGGGATCGAGACGTGGAATATCGCTGTGATGATCAGAATCAGTTTATATCCTTTGTGCAGGGAAACAGCCTGTGGAGTTACAGCGTGGCTGACCATAAGATGACGCAGATCTTTAATTTCAGTCAGAATGAAAATTCAGATGAAAGAGATCGCTACAGACAGAATATGATCAAGATTATCGAAGTAAAAGAAAACGGAAATGTGTATTTCTCTGTCACAGGATATATGAACAGAGGAAATCACGAAGGAGAATCGGGAGTGGCTCTGTACTGTTACGATGCGTCATTGCTTCAGATTGAAGAGCTGGTCTTTGTCGATACGCTGGAATCGTACGAGCTGATGAAACGTGATGTGGAGGCGCTTAACTATGTGACGGAAGATAAATCGAAGTTTTATTTTATTCTGGATGGAACCGTGTATGAAGTAGGGCTGTCCACACGGAGCATTTCAACGGTGATCACAGATCTAAGTTCTGGATGCTATGCAGGATCCGAGACAAATCGTTACTTTGCATGGCTTGCGGAGAATAATCCGTATCAGTCTGTGACCTTAAATGTGATGGATCTGGAGACAAAGGAGATTCGCACAATCTCAGCCGGAAGCGGAGAGTACATTCAGGTTATTGGATTTATGGAAGAGGATGTTGTCTATGGACTTGCTGATGCGTCTGAAATCCAGACGGCTCATCCGGGAGCAGAGATCTTTCCTATGAAGGCAGTGTTTATTGAAAATGCTGCGGGGGAACGAGTAAAAGAATATATGCCAAGCGGATGCTATGTCACAGAAGGAGTGATCTCAGAAAAACTGCTGACATTGAAACGAGCTGTGAAAACAGACGGCGTTTTTCAGGAGACGACAGATGACCAGATTGTCAGCAATATGACAGATAAAGTGGAAGGATTCAGTGTGACGACGCAGAACAGCAGCAGAAAGCTGACGGAGATTGTGCTCACTTCAGAAGAGATTTTGGAAAGCAAGACGCCGAAGGTCGTTCACAGCAAACAGATGGATCTGGAGGAAAACCGTCAGGTGACGATTGTGACAAAGAATGACAATGATGACGGATATTATGTATATGGACGCGGAATGCTCGACAGCATTCACAAGTCTGCGAACACAGCGATTCAGAGAGCGGATGAGATCAAAGGTGTCGTTGTGGATGAACATCAGCATTATATCTGGGAGCGCGGAAACCGATCGGAAGCGGCGTCAGTCAGCCTCGACGAAATTCCGGAAATCATGAAGCAGGGAATCATGGATAAGGAGAAACTTCAGGAGGCTCTTGGCAAAAAAGTGCTGGATCTGAGCGGATGTACCTGGGAGATGATTCTGTATTTTATCGATCAGGGCTCGCCTGTTCTTGCACAGATTCAGGATCAGGTAATCTTAATTACCGGATACGATCAGTTTGCAAATATTTTGGTTTTATATCAGGGAGCGACGGAGACGGTTTACTGGGGATCGGATGACAGCGATGTGACATTTCCGCTGTCAGGAAACCTGTTTATGACCTATGTAAATGACTGATTTGCGCTTGCGCAAGCGGATAGAATGGGCTATACTGTATAAAAAAAGAAAGGGCAAAGGAGTTAAAGAGAAATGGATTTAGTAACAGTTAGAGAGATTTACCGCGACAGAGAAAAATATATAGATCAAGAAATCACGGTAGGAGGATGGGTGAGAAGCATCCGTGATTCCAAGACATTTGGTTTTCTTGTCTTACATGACGGAACGTATTTTGAGACGCTTCAGGTGGTATACCATGATACGATGGAAAACTTTGCGCAGATCTCAAAACAGAATGTGGGTGCAGCTGTGATTGTGAAAGGAACGCTTGTGGCGACTCCTCAGGCAAAACAGCCTTTTGAGATTCAGGCGACAGAGGTGACAGTGGAAGGAACATCCGCTCCGGAATATCCTCTGCAGAAAAAACGCCACAGTCTTGAATATCTGAGAACGATCTCACATTTGAGACCGAGAACAAATACCTTCCAGGCAGTGTTCCGCGTGCGTTCTCTGATTGCATATGCGATTCACAAATTTTTCCAGGAGAGAGATTTTGTGTATGTGCACACTCCACTGATCACAGGAAGCGACTGTGAAGGAGCAGGAGAAATGTTCCAGGTGACAACGATGAATCTGAACAACATTCCGAAAAAAGAAGACGGAACGATTGATTTTTCCAAAGATTTCTTCGGAAAAGCCACAAACCTGACCGTCAGCGGACAGCTCAACGGCGAGACATTTGCGCAGGCTTTCAGAAATATTTATACGTTCGGACCGACATTCCGTGCTGAAAATTCCAACACAACACGCCATGCGGCTGAATTCTGGATGATTGAGCCAGAGATTGCATTTGCAGATTTACAGGACAACATGATTCTGGCAGAAGATATGCTGAAATATGTCATCCGCTATGTGCTGGAACATGCGCCGGAAGAGATGAACTTCTTCAATTCTTTCGTGGATAAGGGACTGCTGGAGAGATTAAACCATGTGGTAAATTCTGAGTTTGCCCATGTAACTTACACAAAAGCAGTGGAAATTCTGGAACAGAACAATGATAAATTTGAATATAAAGTGAGCTGGGGAACGGATCTTCAGACAGAACATGAACGTTATCTGACAGAGGAGGTGTTTAAACGTCCTGTATTTGTGACCGATTATCCGAAGGAAATCAAAGCTTTCTATATGAAACTGAATGAGGATGGAAAGACTGTTGCAGCGATGGACTGCCTCGTTCCTGGAATCGGAGAGATCATCGGAGGAAGTCAGAGAGAGGACGACTATGATAAACTGAGACAGCGTATGCAGGAACTGGGACTGAAAGAAGAAGACTATGGATTCTATCTGGATCTGAGAAAATATGGTTCCACAAGACATGCGGGATTTGGGCTTGGATTTGAACGCTGTGTAATGTACCTGACAGGTATGGGAAATATCAGAGACGTTCTTCCATTCCCAAGAACAGTAGGCAACTGCGAATTATAAAAAATGGAATGCAGTGGTTTATGAGGACTCAAAGAACGGGAGAAATATAGCATCAGTTGGGGAATGAATTGCCATTGCAGGAAATGCAGCCGGTGAAGGGGAAAGCAAGACCGGATAAGGAGCAGCAACAAAAAAGAGCGGGCACGCGGAGGAGGATGTCAATGGCTGATAATAATAAAAAAGGGAAATCTAAAATAGGAAGTATCATCAGAAATCTGGTTCTGATTTTAGCAGTCGGTATCTTTTGTTATTCCGGCTATCAGCTGATTACAATTTATATGGAATATAAAGAAGGATCAGACGAATATCAGGATCTTGAAAAATATGTCGATGTAGCTGCAAACAGCGCCAATGCAGAGACAGAAAAACAGACTCCGGAAGATAAAAAAGATCCGGACGTACCGGAAGAGACGGAAATCAACATGGAAGAAACAAATGTGGATGAGTTTGGAACGGTCATTATCGGGGATCTGGTAGACAGCGAGGAGCTGGAGGATACAAAACAGGAAGGGTCTGAGGCGCAGGTTTCTCTGAATGAGAAGGAGACGACACAGAGCGCAGAGAGCAGCGATGCTACAGAAAAAAGCAAAAAAGAAAAAGAAGCTACCCCTGTGATTGAAGAGAAGGAAGACGGCAGTGTCAAAATTCTTGGAAAAATCGGGAAAGTAAAAAAACGTGTTGATTTTGAAGAGCTGAAGAAAATCAACCCGGAGATTATCGGATGGCTGTATGTGGAGGCGATTGATGAGATCAATTATCCAATCGTACAGACAGATGACAATGTGTATTATTTAAGTCATACATTTAAAAAGACGGACAACATTGCAGGATCTATCTTCTTAGACTGCGATACAAAGCCGAACTTTACAGAGGCAAACAGCGTTATCTATGGTCATAACATGAAAAATGGCTCCATGTTTGGAAAACTGAATCAGTTCTATGACGAAGAGACGTATGAGAAGAGCAAATATTTCTGGATTTATACGGAAGATCTGTATTATAAATATGAGATTTTCTCCTGCACAGAAGTTGGAGCGATCAGTGAAAGTTATCAGAGACAGTTTGAGACAAAGTGGGAGTTTGAAGATTATCTGAAGAGAATGCAGGAAAATTCCATCATTAAGACGGATACAGAACTGACTTCGGCAGACAAGATTGTAACGCTGTCCACCTGTACAGCCAGCTCCGATGTGCGCTTTGTCGTTCAGGGAAAACTGGTCAGAGCATATCAGGTTGTAGATCCGGATAAGACGAAAAAGAATACGGAAAAGTGATGGGATATCTGAAAACCGGATAGACCAAAGTGAGAAGAGGTGCTGTAAAGACTGGTGAGAGCTGGAATTTACAGCACCTCTCTGACAAAAGGAGGGTTTTTTATGGAGAAGATCAACAGGGCTGACATTGAAAAACTTCAGAACATGATCGACGAGAGCAATAGAATCGTATTTTTCGGAGGAGCGGGTGTTTCGACGGAGAGTGGGATTCCGGATTTCAGAAGCGTGGACGGGCTGTATCATCAAAAATATGATTACCCGCCGGAGACGATTTTAAGCCACACATTTTTTGTGCATCACACAGAGGAATTTTATCGTTTTTATCATGATAAAATGTTATGCCTCGATGCAAAGCCAAATGATGCGCACAAAAAGCTGGCGGAACTGGAGCAGGCAGGAAAATTGTCCGCCATTGTGACGCAGAATATTGACGGACTGCATCAGATGGCCGGGAGCAGGAAAGTGTTAGAACTTCATGGAAGCATTCACAGAAATTTTTGCCAGAAATGCGGCGCGCAGTACGATGCGCAATATATAAAAAAAGGCAGTTTGATTCCAAGATGCCAAAAGTGCGGCGGACTGATCAAGCCGGATGTCGTCCTATATGAAGAGTGTCTGGATGACCATGTGATGTCGGAAGCGATCTGTGAGATCAGTCAGGCAGATCTGCTGATCATAGGAGGAACGTCGCTTGTCGTATATCCGGCAGCGGGTCTGATTCACTACTACCGAGGAAAAAAATTAGTTCTGATCAATAAATCAGCAACCTCTCAGGATCGCAATGCTGACTTTGTCATGCAGGGAAAGATCGGTGAGATTTTAAAACAAATAAAAGTAAGATAGAGTCGAGAGGAAAAAGAATGGAATATCACGTTGGAGACATTGTAAGATTAAAGAAAAAGCACCCGTGTGGAAGCAGTGAGTGGGAAATCCTTCGTGTAGGAGCGGATTTTCGTTTGAAATGTATGGGATGCGGTCATCAGATTATGATCGCGCGCAGGATTGTTGAGAAAAACACAAAAGAAATTAAGAAAAAGCTTGAAAATCAGGGGAGTTTATGATATCATAAATTTCCGTGATATACTATCAATAATCCTTGCTCCTTACGAGAATGGGGAGCCGGAAGTCCACAAGGAGGTGCAGATAACATGAATAAATATGAATTAGCAGTAGTTGTCAACGCAAAAATTGAA
Source organism: Eubacteriales bacterium (assembly GCA_030526005.1). Lineage (GTDB taxonomy): Bacteria > Bacillota > Clostridia > Lachnospirales > Lachnospiraceae > JAGZHZ01. Next base: position 68,475 of record JAUNDP010000008.1, on the reverse strand, counting down.
GACGAAGCAAGAACAGCAACCATTGAAAAAGTAAAAGAATATATCACTCGTTTCAATGGAACAATCACAAATGTTGATGAATGGGGTAAGAGAAAACTGGCTTACGAAATTCAGAAAATGAGAGAAGGATATTACTACTTCATTCAGTTTGAAGCTGATTCTACATGCCCAGCGGAAATCGAAAGACGCGTACGCATTATGGAAAATGTAATCAGATATTTATGCGTTAGACAGGATGCATAAATAGAAAAGAGGAGATTGTATGAACAAAGTCATTTTAATGGGGCGTCTGACAAGAGATCCTGATATCCGTTATTCAGCAGGAGAGAATTCAATGGCTGTGGCAAGATATACACTTGCAGTTGACAGAAGATTTCGCAGAGACGGTGAAGCGACAGCTGACTTTATCGGCTGCGTTGCATTCGGAAGAAATGCAGAATTTGCCGAGAAATATCTGCGTCAGGGAACAAAGATTGCGATAACAGGAAGAATCCAGACTGGAAGCTATACAAACCGTGATGGACAGAAAGTCTATACAACCGATGTTGTAGTGGAAGAGCAGGAATTTGCAGAGAGTAAAGCAGCAGCAGCTTCCTCAGGAGCATACGAGGGAAATATGCAGCAGCCAGCATCAAGACCTGCGCCAAGTTCAGCGTCTATCGGAGATGGCTTTATGAACATACCGGATGGTATCGACGAGGAGTTACCATTTAACTAGAAATCGGTCAAAGGAGGTTATTAGCAATGGCTTACAATAAAAATGAAAAAGCAGATTCTCCAATGAAGAGAAGAGGCGGACGCAGAAGAAAAAAAGTTTGTGTATTCTGTGGAAAAGAAAATAACGAAATCGATTACAAAGATGTAAATAAATTAAAGAGATACGTATCTGAGAGAGGAAAAATCCTTCCTAGAAGAATCACAGGAAACTGTGCAAAACATCAGAGAGCTCTGACAGTAGCAATCAAGAGAGCAAGACATATCGCTTTAATGCCATACGTTCAGGACTAATCCATATAAAAATCGGGCGTGTCATCCTTCGATGAAGGACGGCACGCCTTTTTGCTGTGCAATATGGAAAATCTTGAAAAATAACTATTCTGAAATTTGAAGCAATTCAATCTTGTTTGTATGCAAGTGAAGAAGAAAAGCAGCCAGAAGTAAGATAAGAGTGACTGCCGGTGAAATCAGACTGCGGAATGATTCCGGAAGTGCGGATATCAGAAAAATGGGAACCATTCCGAGCGCCATGCCTCCAAAGACGCAGATACAGACAGGGAGTCCCTGCTTGACGATCGCAGTTTCATTTTTCCAGTCAAATTTCGGAAAGAGGATATTTAAAATTAATCCTAATTCCGTGATCAATAAAGTGTATGCCAGAGGGATGGCAAACAGGAAAAAGGTGGAAACGGCATTGAGCGGTATCCGCACTGCGATGAAAATCCCGGATATCAAGATGGCAGGGATAGCCAGAACAAGATTGATCGCACGTTTGCTGTTGTAAATTTTCGATGGCTTCACGGGAAGCGTCACCATCTGCCAGAAATTTTTCCCTTCAATGGAAATAGAAGCAGCAGTGGAACAGCACATGGCTGAAAGTGTTGCCAGAACAAATGGCAGCGCCAATACAACAATGTCTGAGATGCCGGGAATCGTGATAAAAGTTTCAATGGCATCCGCTCCTGAAAAACAGAGAAATACACTTAAAATAATCATCAGAAGATAACCGACCGCTGTATTTGTCACATATAGAGGAGAAGCCAGATATCGTTTCCATTCCTTACGGAAAAGAGCCTGAAAGACGGAACGGTTTTTCAGATTCCGGATTTTATAGTCGGCACGGACACGGTGCGCCATGAGGGAAGTATTGAGAAACTGATACGTTTTCTGCATGATAAAAGAAAATAAAATCATACATAAAATGGAAATTCCCAGATACAAAAGCGTGCTGGACATCATGCCGAGACAGACACTTTCAAAAAAGAGCTGTGTCAAAGGATAAATCTGAAAAATTCCCGCCAGAAGCGCCTCATTCATAGATTGAAAATCCTGAACAGCAATCTGCGGAAGTCGGAAGCTGAAAAAGAAAATGCCGACAAGCAGAAGAACACTGCCCAAGATCATCACGATATTTTTGTGGCGGAATCTGGAAGAGACTGCAGTCAGCAAAGCTCCCAGTACAGCCGATATGATAATCGGAAAAACAGGCAAAAACAGGATAGCCAGAATGAGAAGAAGATAAAACCGGACAGGTTCCCCAAATGTGATTCTGTAATAAATGCCAGTTGGGAGCAAGAGCGCTGCGCCAAAAAGACATTCTATACAATAGCTCACGAGAAGACGACACGATACAATCGTGCCGGCAGGGATTGGAAGCGCCTGAAGCAGTTCATAATCTTTTGCGCCGATCAGATAACTGTTTGTTTTAAACAGAGAAGTAAAAAGAACGGCGAGAGAAGACATCGTAAATAAGAGCGGAAGAACAACATTGCCAAGCCCCTGATCGATATAGAGTTTTCCAAATCCAAAACTGTAGATGAGGAAAATTGCGCCCACAGCCAGATAGGTAATCAGCAAAAGAAGCGCATTCCGGATTGTTTTTTTGTCACGACTGTGTTTTATCTTGCCCAGTCCCAGAAAATCTGAAATCTGGATCATGGCAAGATCTTTCCAGACTTTACTTTTCATGTTCCGTCACCTCCATAAACACACTCTCCAGACTTTCATTTCCAAGCACTTCTTTGATATCGCCGTTTGCGACAAGTTCCCCGTTTTTAATGATGGCAACTTTATTGCACAGTTTTTCGGCAACCTCAAGCACATGGGTGGAGAAGAAAATAGCGCTTCCTTTCTGACACAGCTCACGCATGATATTTTTTAGATCGAGCGCAGCTTTTGGATCAAGACCGACAAAAGGCTCGTCGAGAACGAGCAGTTTCGGCTCATGGATGAGGGCGCCGATCAGCGCTGCTTTCTGTTTCATACCGTGTGAGTAAGAACCGATCAGACTTCCGAGACTGCCTGTGATTTCAAAAAGATCGGCATACTTTGCGATGCGGGCTTCTTTTTCTTTGGCAGGGACACCGTATACGTCAGCGATAAAATTCAGGTATTCGATTCCGGATAAATGCTCATACAGGTCAGGATTATCTGGAATATATGCCGTGACAGATTTACAGAAAATCGGATGTTTTTTGATGGATTTTCCGTCAATCAGGATATCTCCTTCATCGAATCCCATGATACCGACAACTGCTTTCAGTGTGGTCGTCTTTCCGGCGCCGTTGTGACCGATAAATCCATAAATATCTCCGGCTTCTACATTTAAATTTAAATGCGAGACAGCACGTTTTCCCCCTTTATAAGTTTTTGAAAAATTTTTAATTTCGAGCATAAGACGCTCCCCTCCTTCATTTTAATTTTTATGGTGATTTTTTTTCCTTTTCCGTTTTGATTTTTGTCTGCGTTTTTTCAATTTCTTTTTCTGGGTCTGCTTTTATTCTTCCTTATCTTGATGACACTTCGATTCTTCTGACTCTTTCAATTCTTTGGATTCGATGTCGTTCTGACCGAAATATCCCATTTTTTGTGCTTTTAAAAACATAAGATAGGAGTACAGATAAACAAGCGCCATACTTCCAAAAAGCATACCCATAAGGACAGGAAACAGAACAGAGTCCGGCAGGAAAGAGAACGGCAGCAAAACGACTCCCATAATCAAAAATAAAATTCCGCCCATGCGCTGCGTTTTTTTCCAGACCCATGGATTCTCAATCGCCCAGGGGGTGCGGACGCCAAAGTAGTAATTTGGCCGGATCTGTGGCATATAATTTCCCAGACCGATAAACAGGATTCCGATTCCAAATATAATAATCTGAGAGATATCGAATTGATATCCCAAAGCAATCAGGGAGGAAACCCAGTTAAATACAATCAGCAAAAGTACAGTGAGCGATAAGCACACATGATATGCTTTTGTGTGATATCTGTAATTTTTTCGACGCGGATCAATCATTGGAATCAGGTAGAAAAGAATACAGATGAAAAGAGGGAGCGCCGCAAGAAAGAGAACCGACGTCTTTGAACTGTAGCGATCCACTTCTCCATCGATTCCCCAGTGAACCGGAACCTGATCTGGAAATTTCGGATATAAAATCAAATGTGCTGTGAAAGAAGCAATACATAAAAACAAAAGCATCCAGTTTATGTATTTCCATTTTATTTTTCTCATTTCTTATCTGTGCCTCCCTTTGTGAAATCAAAAAACCATTTCATGAGATCTTGAAATACAGTCGTATTCAGACTGTATATGATATTTTGTCCCTGCCTTTCGTCAAGCACCATATCCGCATTTTTGAGAATACTTAGGTGATGACTGATGGAAGGCTTAGAGATCTGGAAAGAATCAGCAATTTCTCCGGCTGTCATATCTTTTTCCTGAAGCAGTTCCAAAATTTTTCGGCGTGTCGGGTCCGACAGTGCTTTAAAGGCATCATTAAGCATAAAGACCTCCTTTTTTATTCTATAAAATTTTAAAAATAGATATTTAGATAATTATCTAAATATTTAACTGAATTATATCACAAAGAAAGAGATTGTCAATAAAAAGAAGTAGAAAGAAGAAGGAAGAGATACCGTATGTATAAAAGACTGGAAACATTGGCTAAAATATGATAGAGTAGTGAAAAGGGGTTTAAGGTGAAGGAAAGGTAAAATCAGAGGTACAAACATGAAAAAAAGTATGAAGCAGAAGGTAAAATATGGCGGAAAGTTAAAGCTATATCTGCAATGGTCGTGGTATCTGACAGTAATGCTGATTGTGATGAATATACTGGTCTATGTGGTGAATGTGAAAGCTGGATTTTTGGTTTCTGTTTTTGTTGTCCTGTATGGTCTCAGCGTGGGCTTTATTTATCAGTATTACAAACCCAGAATCTTAAGAGAGATGACTTCCTTTGCAGCGCAGTATGCACAGGTGCAGAAGATCATTCTTCAGGAATTTATGGTTCCGTATGCAATTTTGGACGTCGACGGAAATATTTTGTGGATGAATGAAGCATTTTCAAAGGCAGTTGGAAAAGATACCAATTACAGAAGAAATATTACGACTGTAATCCCGCATATCAATCGAAACGTGCTTCCAAAAAATGAGGAAGAAAAAGAGGTGGAGATTCAAATCGGGAATCTGGATTTTTCTGCAAAAATGCAGTGGATCAGCACAGAAGTGATGATGGAAGAAATTCAGATCGTCGATATTCCGAAAGAAAAAAATGCGATGATTGCTCTGTATCTGTTTGACAAAACAGAGATCAACTATTATATTAGAGAGAATCAGGAACAGAGACTCGTCACAGGTCTGATCTATATTGACAACTATGAGGAAGCTCTTGAGAGTATCGAGGAGGGCCGCCGCGCTCTTTTGGTTGCTCTGATCGAGAGAAAAATCAATAAATATATGGCAAATATGGATGGAATTGTAAAAAAGTTAGAGAAAGACAAGTATTTTGTGATTTTTCAGCAGAGAAGACTGCAGGAACTGGAGAAAAACAGATTTTCTCTTCTTGAGGAAGTAAAGACGGTCAATATCGGAAATGAGATGAAGGTGACGCTCAGTATCGGAATCGGTCTCAATGGCTCCAGCTATCTTCAGAATTATGAATTCGCAAGAGTGGCGATGGAACTGGCGCTCGGACGAGGAGGAGATCAGGCGGTTGTAAAGGAAAATGAGCAGATTTCCTACTATGGAGGCAAGTCTCAGCAAGTAGAGAAGAGCACGCGCGTCAAGGCGAGAGTGAAAGCGCAGGCGCTTCGGGAATTCATCGGAAGCAAAGAAAATGTTGTCGTCATGGGCCATAAAAATACAGATATTGATTCCTTTGGCGCTTCCATCGGCATCTATCGCGCCGCAAAACTGATGGACAAGAAGGCGCATATTGTACTGGGAGATATTACAGCGTCGATCCGGCCGTGGGTCAATATGTTTTTGAATAATAAAGACTACGATGAAGATATGTTTGTAAATCATGAGGAAGCAATGGAGCTTGTCTCAGAGAAGACTGTTGTGGTTGTAGTTGATACGAACAGACCGAAAATGACAGAGTGCGAACAGCTTCTGAAACAGACAAAGACAATCGTAGTGCTCGATCATCACAGACAAAGCAGCGATGTGATACAGAATGCGGTTCTGTCGTATATCGAGACGTATGCTTCCTCAGCGTGCGAGATGGTTGCGGAGGTTTTACAGTACTTTGCAGAGGGGATCAAGTTAAAGGCTGTTGAGGCAGATTGTATCTATGCCGGAATGATTATAGACACAAATAATTTTGTGACAAAAACGGGTGTGCGTACATTTGAGGCGGCGGCATTCCTGCGAAGATGCGGGGCGGATGTGACACGCGTGCGGAAAATGTTCCGCAATGATATGCAGTCTTACAAAGCGCGCGCTGAGGCAGTGCGCCATGCGGAAGTTTTTGAAAATGCGTATGCAATCAGTACCTGTCCGAGCGAGAATCTGGAAAGCCCGACGATTGTAGGAGCACAGACAGCCAATGAACTTTTAAATATCATCGGCATCAAGGCTTCTTTTGTGATCACGGAATACAACAACCGAATCTATATCAGCGCCCGTGCGATTGATGAGGTCAACGTTCAGATTATCATGGAACGTCTGGGCGGCGGCGGACACATGAATATCGCAGGCGCTCAGATGGAAGGCGTTTCCATAGATGAAGCAAAAGAAAAACTTGAAAAAGTAATTTTAGAAATGAAGAAAGAAGGAGCGATTTAACAATGAAAGTAATTTTAATAGAAGATGTGAAGTCTCTTGGAAAAAAAGGAGAAATTGTAAATGTCAGCGATGGATATGCCAGAAACAGTCTGTTTCCAAAAAAATATGCGCTGGAAGCAACTCCGAAAAATATCAATGATCTGAAGCTTCAGAAAGCACATGAAGAGAAAGTGGCACAGGAAATCTTAGCTGAGGCAAAAGCGTTTGCGGAGGAATTAAAAGATAAAAAGGTCGTACTGTCTGTGAAAGTGGGCGAAGGCGGAAAGGTATTCGGTTCTATCTCGTCAAAAGAAATTCAGGAGGCGGCAAAGGCACAGCTTGGATATGAAATTGACAAGAAAAAAATGCAGCTTCCAAACCCGATCAAGGCGCTGGGAACAACGATGGTTCCGATTAAACTTCACCCGAAGGTAACAGCAGAACTGAGAGTGATGGTAAAAGAAGCTTAAGCCTGGGAGGAATAACGATGGATGAGGCACTTATAAAACGAGTAATGCCCCACAGCATAGAAGCAGAACAGTCGGTCCTTGGGGCAATGCTGATAGACAAAGAGGCGATCATGGCAGCTTCGGAAATCGTGAACAAGGAAGACTTTTATCAGCAGCAGTACGGAATTTTGTTTGAGACAATGACGGAACTGTACAATGAGTCAAAACCAGTCGATATAGTGACATTACAGGACCGCCTGAGAGAGAAGAATGTTCCGCCTGAGGTGAGCAGTCTGGAATTTGCCAGAGATCTGATCGCAGCGGTTCCCATCACGACAAATGTGAGGGAGCACGCAAAAATTGTCAAAGAAAAGTCCATGCTGCGAAAATTGATTAAAGTGAACGAAGAGATTGCCAATGTGTGTTATCTGGGAAATCAGAGAGTGGAAGATATCATGGAAATGACAGAGAAAAAGATTTTCCAGCTTCTTCAGCAGACAGGAAGTGAAGAGTTTGTTCCGATTAAGACAGTTGTGCTCAATGCGCTTGACCGTATTGAAGCGGCGTCTCGCATGAAAGGAAGCGTAACAGGAATTCCGACAGGATTTACCGACTTGGATTATAAAACTTCAGGCTTTCAGCCATCTGATCTGATTTTGATTGCGGCCCGTCCCTCTATGGGAAAGACCGCTTTCGTTTTGAATATCGCACAGTATATGGCATTTCACAACGATGTGACGGTTGCTGTATTCAGTTTGGAGATGTCAAAAGAACAGCTGGTCAATCGACTGCTTTCTCTGGAATCCAAGGTGGATTCCCAGTCAATCCGTACCGGAAATCTCTCGGATGACGACTGGGCGAAACTGATCGAGGGAGCCGGAACAATCGGAAAATCGAATCTGATTATTGATGATACTCCAGGTATCTCCATCTCAGAGCTTCGGAGCAAATGCAGAAAATACAAACTGGAGAATAATCTGGGCATTGTCATGATCGACTACCTCCAGCTGATGACAGGGAGCAAGAAAACGGACTCCAGGCAGCAGGAAATCTCTGATATCTCTCGTTCTCTGAAAGAGCTGGCAAGAGAACTAAATGTTCCGGTTGTCGCACTTTCACAGCTCAGCCGTGCGGTGGAACAAAGACCGGAACACAGACCGATGCTTTCAGACTTGCGTGAATCCGGTGCGATTGAACAGGATGCCGATGTCGTGATGTTTTTGTATCGAGATGATTATTATAATAAAGATTCTGATATGAAAGGAATCGCAGAAGTAATGATCGCAAAACAGAGAAACGGTCCGATCGGTACCGTAAATCTTGTATGGCTGCCGAACTATACAAAATTCGCAAATATACAGAAATAGACAGAAACTACGCTATTGTTACAAAAGCTACCCGTTGCATTTGAGAATGAATATGATATACTTAAGATAACGCAGTAAGCACGGTTCCAAGAGCCGATTTGCATAGACGGCGAATAAAAGAATATTTCTGATGGAGGCGAAGTATGGAGGAAACCAGATATATGATTTCTGATGCGGCTAAAAAGGTGGAAGTAGAAGCGCATGTACTCCGATATTGGGAGGAAGAGCTGGAACTGCCGATCGCCAGAAATGAAATGGGGCACCGATACTACACCGAGGAAAATATTCGGATTTTTCAGAGTATTAAAGAACTAAAAGAACGTGGTTTTCAGCTGAAAGCGATCAAAGTGCTTCTGCCTGAAATCATAAAAAAAGGACAAAAGAGCGCAGACCATATTATTGATCTGGAAGAAAAACTGACTCAGAGAGCGGCGGAGGAGATGGAAAGCAGAATTTCTGAAACAGAGGAGAAACAGGAGCATACGACTTCTGTGGTGATGCAGTTTCCAAACAATCCGGAGCCATCTGAAAATATCAGTCAGTTTCAGGCAATTATGGATCAGATTTTAGGTCATGCTTTGGAGAAAAACAATCAGGAACTGGCCCAGATGGTGAGCAAGAGTGTGGAGAGAGAAATGACATACCTGATGAAGCTCAAGGAAGAGAGAGAGGAAGAGCGGTATCGTCAGCTCGATGCGGCAATTCGGGCACGCCAGAAAGGAAGGGGACTTGCAGCTGCGACAAAGGAAGAGATGCCAAAGAAAAAGTTTTTATTGTTTCGCAGAAAAAAGAAGTCTGTTATATAGAAAAGAAAAAACGAGTAGAGAGAAGAACTCCTACTCGTTTTTAATGCCTGTCAAAATTATTCAGCTACGATTGCGCCTGTTGGACATTCAGATTCGCATGTTCCGCAGTCTAAGCAAGCATCTGCGTCGATAACGTATTTTGCATCACCTTCGCTGATTGCTTCTGCTGGGCAAACATCTGCACATGTTCCGCAGCTTACACATTCATCTGTAATAACGTATGCCATAGTAAATATCCTCCTTATATTGTCAAATAAGATCTGATTTTGAGATCTTTTCTTTATTCTAATACATCTGTATCAATTATACAAGAGAAAACTTTTTAATTTTCGCCAAGTATTGCATAAAGAATAGAAAAGTATTATAATGAAACAATATTTAATGAAGGAGGTACGAATTATGACAGTGACAAAAGAAATGTTAATCGGAGAAATTCTTCAGATTGATCCTCAGATGGCTCCATTTCTGATGGCAAGCGGAATGCACTGCATCGGATGTCCGTCCGCTCAGGGAGAATCTCTGGAAGAGGCTGCACTGGTTCATGGGATAGAGCCTGAGTTATTAGTGGCAAGAATCAACGCATTTTTAGACAGCTTAAATAAATAAACAGCAAAAAAACAGAATAAAAATTCTGACGAAAAAGGGACAATGGGAGATCATCCCATTGTCCCTGCTTTATCAATCAGGCAAGAACGTTCGTGATTTGAATCATGAATGTTTTTTCACATCTTTGCGATTAAAGGGAGGCAAGCTGCTGAAGCGCAGAATCACCCAAGATCATCGTGTAATGTTCTGAAAAATAAGCTTCCGCTGCAGAAGAAAACTTGCATGGAATGCCATATTCTGACAGAATATTGCAGACTTTATTAAATTCTTCCGGAGTATGATCGGACTTGAAAATCACAAGAAAATAATCTTTGTTCATTTCATCCTTAAAAATCGAATTACGACCGTTGTAGAATCCCTGAAGAGCTTTGCCTGCACGGATTAAAACATCCAAGTCACGAAACTGATACATTTTCGCAATCTGGATATGCGAAGTATCCAGTTTTTCATTTGAGGCGGAGGAAGCTTTGTCGAGCGTCTTGCCCACTTGTTTGATTTTATGGAATAAATCGAGAATTTCATCTGCTCCTTCCAATTTTGGCATGGAGGAGCTGGAATCATTCTCAGCACTCTCTGTAAAAGAAGAAAATTTGGAGAAGCGTGTATCTAATTCTTCAGGATCTTCTACTTTGGTGATAATCAGGATGATTGTCTCAGAAGAAACCGGAATCGCTTCAATCATCAGAGGGATATTGTTGGCTTCAAATCCAAATTCATACGCTGCCTGCTGCATCATATCCTGAAACAGAGATTTCGCCTTTTCACTCCCATATGCAAGTTCGCTTAATTTCAGTTCTCTTGTCTCCAGATCTTCTCTGGTTAGAGTACAGCGAATCTGGTTGTCATTAATTTTTTCTATCTTCATATAATCACATCCTAACTGATCGAATTTCCAAATATAGATATCTGGATAAATTGATATTGTTCCTTACTTATATTATATACGAATAGAAGAGAAGATGCAAAGCAAATTGTGGTATAAGAAACATCTCTTCCATTTGAACAATTAGTATATCCAATCTTTTTTGAGAAGTCAATAATATGAAAAAAAAAGATCAAAACAGATCACAAATCACTTGATTATTTGCAACATATTGTATATAATAAGAACAAGAGAAAGGAAAGCCGGATGAAAGGAGGCTTTTTAATCTGATTTTTTCTATTTCCCGTCATTTTTTATTGTATCTGCGAGTTTCTTCGCAAATTTCCACTCTTAAAAAATAAGATAAAAGAACAAAAAATTGTTTTAGAGGCTTTCCTTTCTCTTCATTTTGTCCGATATGTTGTTTTGAGAATTCGTATAAATAGTATATCACAGCACTGAAAAGAATGCGTAGGATCCGTAAAAAGATGGTGAGACCGTTTCAGACTTTCGGACGAAGAACGAGACGAAAATCGGATAGAAGGCAGGTGATACGATCAAGCAGAAGAAAAAATTAAAAAAAGAATTGGATCATTATATCCGAGAAGGAAAGTATCTGATGCTGAATGGAAAGAAGAGCGATCCCAAGAGCATTGTTCAGGCATGTATGCTGGAAGAGGAGAATAGCTATATGAGAGATTACATTCAGGATGAAAATAATCATGTGATCGGAGTAGGATTTGACCGCGTAAAAATAAAATAACCCCTGCAAAGTCCTCCAGTGCGTAAAACAGAGTATGAAGCTGAAAATTTTTACAGGTCGCAGACAGATCCGGTCCTAAAGAGGAAACGTATTAGATTAGGAATTTCTTAAGATGTCGAAGAATGTAATTACATATGGTATTTTCATGATATAATAGCATCAAATTGAATTGTCGCCAGAGGCGACAACGGAGGTGTGATGATGAAAAAGAAACGCAGGATCGTGTTTCCCATTATTTCCGCATTGATCGTAATTGCGGCGGCAGCCGTGCTTGGAAGGATCGTGAGCCGGTACATTCCGTCCAATAAATGGATGGAGCAGCAGGAATATTTTGACGTGCAGGGAGAGGAGACGGCATTGATTATGCAGGATCAGCTTGTGCGCTACAAAGGATTGCTGAGAGATGAACGACTTTATCTGGAACATGAGGCGGTGCAGGAATATCTGAATAAACGATTTTACTGGGATGAAAGTGCAGATTTGTTTTTGTTTACAACGCCGACAGAGCTGTATGAGATTCCGCTTGAGAGCAAGGAATATACCGTAAATGATGAAAAGAAGACGGAAGAATATGTGATTGCATTTCAGGAAGGGGATCTGCGTTACCTGGATGCTGAATTTGTGAAGAAATTTACATTTATGGAGTATGATCTTCTGGAAGAGCCAAACAGGGCAGTGATTCGCTATGAGAAAGAACCGCAGACGGCTGCCGAGATGAAGAAAAGTACAAGCGTGCGCTTTCAGGGAGGAATAAAAAGTCCGATTCTAACGAAAGTCAGCAAAGGCGATGTGGTGATGATCGTGGATGTGATGGAAGACTGGACAAAAGTGCTGACCAAGGACGGATATCTGGGATATGTCAGAAATAATACTCTGGGAGAACAGAGTCAGACAACACTTGAGATTCCTGATTTCAAAGAGCCTGTCTATACAAGTCTGACTCAGGATGAAAAGATTAATCTGGTGTGGCATCAAGTCACAAATGCAGATGCAAATGACAGCCTGAAAAGTGATATCTCCGAAGTGGAAGGAGTCAATGTCATCTCTCCGACCTGGTTTTCGATTATAGACAACGAAGGAAATATTTCCTCTCTCGCAGACAAAGAGTATGTGACAACAGCGCATAAAAGCGGAATGCAGGTATGGGGGCTGATTGACAATTTTAATACGGCTGTGGATACCGAGACGGTTCTGTCTTCTATGAGTGCAAGAAAAAATATTCAGGACCAGTTGATCGAGGAAGCGCTCAAGTACAAACTGGATGGAATCAATATTGATTTTGAGACGATACCAGAATCAGCAGGCGACGACTATATTCAGTTCATCAGAGAAATGTCCATAAAATGCAGAGTGAACGAGATCATCTTATCCGTTGACAATCCTGTTCCGCAGCCGTATACGGCGCATTATGACAGAGAAGAACAGGGAATTGTCGCAGATTATGTGATTATCATGGGATATGATGAGCATTATGCCGGTTCTGATGTGGGTTCTGTGGCGACTATGGATTTTGTCACAAACGGTGTGAATGATACGGTAGCTCAAGTTCCGTCCAATAAAGTAATCAATGCCATTCCATTTTATGTGCGGATCTGGAATACAGATTCAGAGGGCAATATCTCCAGTGAGGCGGTCAGCATGGCTGCGGCGAAAAATGCGGTGGAAGAAGCCGGAGCGGAGATCGTATGGGATGAAAGCGCAGGACAGGATTACGCGCAGTGGACAGGAAGCGATGGATCGCTGTATCAGGTATGGCTGGAAAATGACAAATCTGTCGAGGCAAGAGCAAAACTGGTACAGGAATATGAGCTTGGCGGAATCGCAGGATGGAAGCTTGGATTGGAAGAGCCATCTGTCTGGAATATAATCTTGAAATACATATCGTAGAAAATAAAAATACTGCTGCAGAAAGCAGATCTCATTGTGAGAGATGCAGACTGCAGCAGTATTTTTTTAATGGTAACCTCGGAAACCTTTTCCGATAATCTCACTTGTATCTGAGATGAGAATAAAGGCAGAAGGGTCCTGAACGTGAATGAAAGAACGCAGGCGCACTGCCTGGGCACGGCTCATTACCGTGTAGATTACATATTTTTTGTCATGTGAAAAAGCTCCGATCCCTTCGCAGACAGTTGCACTTCTGCCCAAATCGAGCGTGATAAAATCACAGATCGGTTCAGGATCGCTGCACACAACAGTGAAGTATTTTTGAAGGTTAATATTTTCAATCACACCGTCAATCATAAAGGAACGGACGAAAAGACCGAGTGTGGAGAGAAGACCTGTTTTGATATCAAATACAAAGAAGGTCGCTGCCACAATGATCAGATCCGTCAGGAGCAAGGCATTTCCGATATTGATGCTCGTATATTTTTTCAAAATCATTGCCACGATATCCGTTCCGCCGCTGGAAGCGCCGATATTGAACAGGAGAGCAGATCCCACAGCAGGAAGGAAGATACCAAAAGCCAGTTCCAGAATTACTTCGTCGGTCAGAGGATGTGTCATCGGGCAGAATTTTTCCAGAAAGGACAACCCGAAGGACATGAGCAGACTGGTATAAACAGTCTTAATGCCAAATCCCTTTCCAAGCAAAAGAAAGCCGATAATCAGGAGGGCAACGTTGATGATGGTTGTGATGACACCTCTTGAAATAGGGAGATATTCGGAAACGACGATTGCGATACCGGTCACTCCTCCAAAGGAAAAATTGTTTGGAAATTTGAAGAAATAAATGCCGACAACCATGATCAGGATACCGACAGTTAAAAGAATAAATTCTTTGATTTTATTAACCATAAAATCCTCCTGATAGTATGTAAATTATTAAAAAAGTATAAATAGAGTACTTTTATTATATCATTGTTCCATACGATTCTCAAGCGCATTTCACCTGACTTTGTGCAAAGATGCGAAGACCAAAAAGACAGTGCGAAAAGAAAAAATGTGTGATAAATCAGGGAAAACACGGATAAACTATAAAAAAGAGAGACAGAAAAAGGAAAGATAATGAGAGAAAAAAAGAAATGGGAAATGTGGATGGGAATGGTACTGTTGCTGGCAGTCGCTATACTGTCAACAATGGGATTGAAAAAGACCGTTCAGACAGTTATGATGCAGAAAGAAGAAAAAAAGGTGGTTGTGATTGACGCAGGGCACGGGGGAGGAAGAATGAGGCAAAAGGGAGAAAATAGAGTATGTATAAAATGACTGAAAAATATAAAAAAAGAATAAAATATTAGATAAAATATACGAAAAATATTTGACGAACAGAAAAAAACGGGATATACTGAAAAGGTACAGACCGCAAGCCATAAACTGTCTGAATTGTTTGATACAATCAGGCAGTTTATGTTTTGGGTACTGTCATGAGCGAAATACAGGATATCCGATGGGGTGAGTCACGTTTTGTTTTTGATCGTTTTTGATAGAGAGGAAGGATATGCTGTACAGAGGAAACTCCCCACTGATGAGTCCGTACACGGTTTGAAGTGGGCGCTTAAATTAAAAAAAGGGGGAAATACAATGAACAGAAAAAAATTGATGGCCTTTTTGACAGCAGGATGTCTCGCATTGGGAGCGACATCCATGGTATCTTTTGCAACAGAGGCAGATGCCACAGTGCCAGATGCAACAACAGCAGAAGCTTCTGAAGAAACGGGTATAATTGCAGGAACATCTATTTTTGTACAGGGATATGAATGGGGACCAGGAGTTCCTAAAATTGTTTTAGAATTACAGGAGGAAGCATCTGAGGTCAGTGCAGAGGGATGCAAAGTTGTGACTGCCGGAACAGAGCGTACCGTCAAAGACGTATATCTGTGCGATGAGAACGGGGAAAAAGCAGAAGGAGCTTCCAAGTATGTGGCTGTTGAGATGGAGACAACCTATCAGGTATCCGGATCGCCATTCACATATGATATGTCTGTGATGATGAACAAATGGGCGGAGACGTATGAAGTATCTGTAGAGTGTGAAAATTTCACAGTGGACGGAACAGCATACAAAATTTCATTAAAAAAAGACTGTATTGAAAACCGTATCTGTCCTGACACAGAGAGATTTTCAAACAGAGATTCTTTCACAGGAACGTATCTGAATCATTTTACCGGAGAGGAAGAAGAAGTTACACTGCGCACAGCGGCATATGAGCCGGAAGACATTGCAGGCGGAGAGAAAAATCCTCTGGTGATCTGGCTGCACGGACAGGGGGAAGGCGGCACAGATCCTGACATCGAGATTCTCGGCAATGAAGTGTGCGCACTTGCAAGGGAAGAAATTCAGTCTTACTTCACAGCAGGTGAGGAAGTGGGAAGCTACGTTCTTGCTGTTCAGTGCGAGACCTACTGGATGGATGAAGGAGACGGAACGAATGGAAATGGAAGCGGCGTCTCAAGATACACAGAGATTTTAATGGACACAATCAAAGATTATGTAGAAGCCAATCCGGATGTAGACCCGAATCGTATCTATCTGGGAGGATGCTCAAACGGCGGCTATATGACGGTCAATATGCTTGTGAACTATCCAGACTATTTTGCGGCAGCTTACCCGATCTGTGAGGCATATGCGTTTGATGAGTATGCCAGAAATGAAGATGGAACTTATAAGAAAAATGAAGAGGCAGGAATGGGAACTTCTGCATTTGAGCTGACAGGAGAAAGATGGATGTCAGAAGAAAAGATAGAAGCAATCAAAGACATTCCGATCTGGTTTGTATTGTCAGTCGATGACCCTGTAGTAGATCCAAAAGCATTTGCACTTCCTACATATCGTGCGCTTGTGCAGGCAGGATCTGAAAACAGCTGGCTGTCTCTGTATGAATCCGTTGTCGGAACAGACAGTCCGGATGCAACTTATATGGGACATTTCTCATGGGTTTATGTGCTGAATAATCAGGTGACAGGAGTTCAGGACAAAGAAGCGATTGTCGCTTCAACAGATAATGAAACATTTGGAACAACTCCTACAAATGAAGGCGGCGGAACATTGCCAGCTGGAGAGTATACAAATCTCTTTGCATGGATGAATGCACAGTCAAAATAAAAAAGAATCAGAAAAGGGCGGTATAAAAACCGCTCTTTTTTAACTTTAACAGAGAATATCATTTGCTGCGAAGAGAAAACGCTTTGCGAAATTCTTTGCTCTATTCCGTTTTTTTTGAATGCAGCGTGTCAATCATTTTTTCAAGCACATGCCATTCGCTGTCCGATAATCTGGAAAGTGTCATGACAAAACGTTTTTTAAAAGAATCGGGATTTTCACGAAGCAGATGACCGAACCATTTTGAAAGCGCCAGGTCAGGGCTTGTCTCCAAATACATATTGCCTTCGCCGGTGCGCAGCCATATTTCATTGACACCAAATTCCCGACATAACGATTTTACGATTGCATCAATCGGAATACGCACACTTGTCTCATAAGTAGCGATCGTATTTCTCGACACCCCGATTTTACTGGCAAATTCCTGCTGGGTTAAACCAGCGTTTTTTCTGATAAGTTTTATTCGATCTTTCAAATTTTTTTACCTCTTTTTTCCCAATTTCCTGAAGCTGTCATATAAGGTTAAAGCGGATTGCTCAGCTTTTACAATACTTTTATAATACGGCAAAATAGATGCGTTGTCAACAAAGATATGTTGACAAATGTTGCGATAAAACATATAATGGTCACGACATATATATCGTGGCATAATGTGATATAGGAAAAGGAAAGAGAGGATTTTAATCATGGATATGAATATAGTAGACGTATTGCTGAGTATAGGAATTCCGGCGGGAACAAAGGGATTTACTTATATTTGTGATGCGATGGAAATGTTCGATAAAGATCCATATTATGCAGGGGGTAAAATTGGCGTCTTGTATCATGAGATTGCAAAGAAAAGAGACAGCACTTCTTCAAGAGTAGAACGTGCGATCCGCCATGCGTTTGTGACAGCGATCAAAAAAGGGGATGAAGATCAGCTGAAACGATATCTAGATCTTTCCAATACGCAGAATTCAAATCTCTTAAGAACATTATATTTGAAGACCCGACAGAATAACGGGCGATTTTCAGAAAAAAATGCTGCGTACAGCAGAGAGAGAATCGAGTTGAAAAAACAAGTTTATATGGAATTGCTGGACTGGCTCTTAGAAAAAGTGGAAAAGGATACGGATGTACTTTTGCAGTGACGGATCAACGACATGGCTTTGCGCATCTTAGATCCGCCCCATGGCGGAGATGATCCCGGAAAGATCGGTGTCAATGGAGCGAAAGAAAAGGAGATTAATCTTGCAATCGCCAAAAAACTGCAGATTCTTTTGGAGGAAGAAGGATTTACCGTTGTGATGACGAGAGAGGAAGACGGGGGACTGTACGATGAGGGCAGCGGAAGCAAAAAGCAGCAGGATATGAAGAAAAGATGCGAGAAGATAAACGAGGCAGATCCGCTGTTTACAGTCAGCATTCACCAGAACAGTTATCCGGATGAGAGCGTGCAGGGATCGCAGGTATTTTACTATTCTCATTCCGATACGGGACGGAAACTGGCAGCTGTGATACAGGAGTCTCTGAACAAGGAGCTGGAAGTGGCAAGGTGCAGGGAGATCAAAGAAAATGACAGCTATTATATTCTGAGAAAGACGGAAAGTCCGATTGTGATTGCGGAGTGTGGATTTTTAAGTAATCAGAGGGAAGCACAACTTTTAATGTCCGAGGAATATCAGACAAAAGTAGCGCAGGCAATAAAGGATGGTATGATCGCATACGCTTCCACTCTGGGAAAATAAAATTTTGGATCACCTGGCAAAAGGCAGAAGACAGACAAGATCAAGATGTTTACAGTCATTTTTCCTGACGAAAGTCAAAAATCTGGGGAGCGTATTTCTGTTTTTCCCTGAAAAAGATCGAAGAATAAAGATAGACACAGAAACGGCGCTGTATTAAAATAAGCAAAGAAAACAGAAAAAAGATCAGGGGAAAATTATGCTGAAGAACAAAAGATTATTTTTATTTGATATCGACGGGACGATTGCAACGGGAAATAAATTGTATAGGGGAACGAAGGAACTGCTTGAGCTGATTGAGAAAGTCGGAGGAAAAGCAATCTATATTACGAATAATTCGACGAAGAGTACAGAAGATTATGTAAAGAAATTTGAAGGGTGGAATCTGAGAACGGAAGAATGGCAGTTTGTCACATCTGGTTTTATTGCGGCGCAGTATCTGAAAGAGAACTTTGCAGGAAAAAAGATTTTTGTCATGGGGACGGCATCGTTTATAAAAAATCTGAGAGAGCAGGGAATTCTCGTCACACAATGTGTGGAGGAGGGAATTGCGTGTGTTCTGGTTGGATATGACAGTGAATTGACATATGAAAAGCTGGAGCGTGTCTGTGAAATTTTATCGAAAGAAAATATCCCATATCTGGCGACAAATCCGGATCTGTGCTGTCCGGCGCCTTTCGGATTTATACCAGACTGCGGATCGATCTGCCAGATGATCGAAAATTCTACGGGAAAAAGTCCAAGGTATCTGGGAAAACCAGACAAAGAGGTTGTGAATTACTGTCTGGAACTGACAAAATTTTCAGTGGAAGAGACGATTGTGATCGGAGACAGGCTGTACACGGACATTGCGTGCGGAATCGCAGCGGGAGTGGAGACATGCGTCGTTTATACGGGAGAAGCGACGAGGGAAGACGTGAAAAATACAAGATTTGTCCCGGACTATGAATTTGATGCGATTGAGGATCTGTTTGAACAATTTAAAAAAGAGACGGAAGGTCACATAAAAAGTATAAAAAACGGAGAAAAAGTGTAATGTTATAGATCAAATGTTGTATGTTCAGAAGGGAGACAGACAGATGCGGATTTTGATTATAGAAGATGAACAGGAACTTTTATGTGATCTGGCGAAAGGATTGACCTGGAAAGGGTATGCTGTGGATCAGGCAGAAACAGGGATGAAAGGATATCAGATGGCGATGGATGAAACGTATGATCTGATCATTTTAGACTTGAATCTGCCTGGAATGGATGGGCTGGAAATTTTAGAAAGGTTGAAAGAGGAGAAGCCGCAGACAAAGGTTTTGATTTTGTCAGCCAATCATCATCTGGAGACGAAACTTGCCGGATTTCAGCTCGGAGCGAGCGACTATCTGACGAAGCCGTTTCATTTTGAAGAACTTGAGGCGCGTATACGCGTTCTGCTGAACCGCAGATTTGTGCAGTCGCCAAGTCATCTGACGTATCAGGACATCTCCATGGATACATTTAGCAGATGTGTTACAGTAAAAGGGGAGAATGTCTTTTTTACCGCAAAAGAGACTGCGATTTTAGAATATTTTCTTTTAAATCAAGGACGGCTGATCACACAGCAGGAGATCATTGACCATGTATGGAATGGAGATTCTGACCCGTTCAGCAACTCTGTGAGAGTGCATCTGTCTGCGATGCGCAAAAAATTGAAAAATGTTCTGGGATATGATCCAATTCAGACAAAGATAGGGGAGGGATATAGACTGAGATGAAAAAATTATCGCTTCGCATTCGATTTACTTTGACGGCAAGTATTTTTCTGCTGATTTCCTGCACAGTACTGACATTTCTCTCAAATTTTTCAGCAAATAAGATGGTGGCTGCCATTGAGATTCAGCCCAGTTTTTCAGCAGAAAAAAAAAGGGAACTTACTGAAGTGATGCAGGCGCAGAATACATTGCCAGCTTTTGATGCAGCGCAGACATCCTATGAAATTTTTCGCAATGAGAGTATCGTTGCGACGTGCATGATTGTATTGATCGGTGGGATTGCGACGTATCTGGCGGCAGGATACGTTCTGAAACCGATAAAGAGTCTTGCGCAGGAAGTGAAGAAACGAAACATCAATAATTTTGCTCAAATGATTCCTGTGCCGGTCAGCGCCGATGAGGTTCAGGATTTGACGGTCTCCTTTAATCAATTATTAGAAGAACTTCAGCGTTCTTTCACGATGCAGAGACAGTTTTCAGCGGATGTGGCGCATGAACTGCGGACACCTCTGGCAGTGATGCAGACAAAACTGGATGTATTTTCTCTCTCGGCAGAAAATAAAGATGAAGAGACAAAAAAAGCAGTAGCCGCTTTGCAGGATCAGCTGGGGCGTCTTACAAAACTGATTGAAGATCTGCTCTGGTTCAGTCGGGATCTGCCGCTGGAAACGGTAGAGTCTGTACCGCTTCTTCCGTTGCTGGAAGACGTTGCGGACGAGCTGTCAGAACTGGCAGCGCAAAAGCGGATTTCGATACAGATTACAGGTGTGGATTGCTGTGTGACAGGACAGGATCGTCTTCTGGAACGGGTTTTTTATAATCTAATTGAAAATGCAATCAAGTACAGTGCGTCTGACACAAGCATTAAAGTAGAAATTGAGCAATTTTCCCAAAAGACACAAGTGACAGTGGCAGATCAGGGAGAAGGCATTCCAAAGGAATACCGGGAATTGATCTTTGAGCCATTTTTTCGGATTGATAAATCGAGAAGCCGTGCAATCGGGGGAAGCGGACTGGGACTTGCCGTGTGCAGAAAGATTCTGGAACGTCACCATGCCGCGATCTGCGTGATGCCGAATCATCCGTGCGGATGTATTTTTAAGATAGATTTTCCAGCTTAACATCAGCTTTATATGGACTGTGATATACTCCTTAAAAACGCAGAAGCGGAAGAAAAGGAGTATATTTTTTTATGAAGAAATTTGCAGGAATCATGATCGCAGCGCTGTGCACATTTTCTCTCACAGCGTGCGGAAGCAAAGAACCAAGTTTGGAGGAAGTAGAAAAGTCGATTGAAGAGGGAAATGTGACGGTGGAAGACGCTCTTGAAAAAGGATGGGTTACACAAGAGTGGGTGGATGAATACAATGAAGAGCGAGTCGTACCGGCAGCTGATAAAATGACGGCAAATGCGATCGGTGATTTCTCAACGACAACGCTTTTGGGAGAAGAATTTACAAAAGAAGATATTTCACCTGTAACATTTTTCGCTTTTATGGATTCATCAGACAAGGATGCGCAGGCTTTCTATGATGGACTGACAAGCGCATATGAAGGTGTAAAGAAAAACGGAGGAGAGATTGTTGTATGCAATAAAAATGGAGAAGAAACATCCATGTTTGAAGACACGCCGTTTCCTGTACTGGAATATAATGATTCCCTGAAAAAAGCGACCGAAAACTATAAAGACATGATTGAAGGAATGCCAAACGTAGGGGTATGGTATGTGGGCGAAGCTTTCTATTCTGCCTGGAATGCAAAAGTAGAATCAGAGAGTCTGATTACAGATGCAGAAGCATATAAAAATATTTGGGATGAGCGGAACAGCAGCACAGATGATGGAAATGAGGGCACAGCAGCGGCGGCTGTAATGGGATAACATATGAGAAAGATGACAGGATTTTTACTGGCTGTCTCCCTGATTATGATCGGGATTGGAATTTATCGGGATGAGACGGCAACCGTGCTGAACAAAGCAATCAATATTTGTCTGGAGTGTGTCGGCATTGGCTGATAAGAAGAAAAAGAATACAAAAATAAACCGAAACCGCTGGAAAATTCAATTATTAGCCACGCTGGCGACCAATCCCCTTTTGATGAATTTTTTCAGCGGGAAAATTTACAAAGGCAAGCTGAAAAGTATCTGCGTTCCCGGACTGAACTGCTACTCCTGCCCAGCGGCGGCTGGAGCGTGTCCGATCGGTTCTCTTCAGGCCGTGATCGGCTCCTCAAAATTTAAATTTTCGTACTACATTGTGGGATTGCTGATTTTTATCGGCGTGCTGCTGGGAAGAGTGGTCTGCGGATTTCTCTGCCCATTTGGCTGGTTTCAGGAACTGCTCCATAAGATTCCGACGAAAAAATTCAGCACAAAACGTCTGCATATGCTGACGTATCTCAAATATGTGATTCTGGTGGTCTTTGTGTTTGTGCTGCCGATGACGGTTGTAAATGAAGTGGGCATGGGAGATCCATTTTTCTGTAAATATATCTGTCCAGCAGGTATTCTGGAGGGAGGAATTCCATTATCCCTTGCAAATGAGGGAATCCGTGCAAGTCTGGGATGGCTGTTTACATGGAAAAGCTGTATTTTACTGGCTGTTATTTTGCTTGCGGTCTTTTTTTATCGCCCGTTTTGCAAATGGATCTGTCCGCTGGGAGCTTTCTATGCGCTGTTTAATAAAGTTTCCGTGTACCGTTTCCGCATAGACAGAGAAAAGTGTACCTCATGCGGCGCGTGCAGCCGTGTCTGCAAGATGGACGTCGATGTATACAAGACGCCAAATCATACAGAATGTATTCGATGCGGAGACTGTATCCGTACTTGTCCGCACAAAGCGATTTCAAAATCATTTTCACTTTATTCACCGAAGGAGGAAAAATCATGAAAAAAATAGCCTCTGTTTCACTGGTTCTTGCAATGATGGCTTTTTCTTTGACAGGATGCGTTCAGAAAAGCGATGATCTGGTGACAAAAAAACCTTTCCCGGAATTTTCTGAAAAAGATATGGAAGGCAATATCGTCACAAGCGATATTTTTTCGGACTATGACGCAACGATTGTAAATTTTTGGAGTAATGGATGCGGCAGCTGCGTCGAAGAAATGCCATATCTGGAAGAACTGTATCAAGAATTTAAAGATAAAAACATCAATCTGATCGGCGTTGGAACAGATTCCGGTCAGGGAGAAGAAGAACTGGCAACTGCGCAGGAAATTCTTTCGGCAAAAGGCGTGACCTATTGCAATATCTCGCCAGATCCGGACAATGAGTTATATAAAGATTTTATCTCAGAGATCGGTGGATATCCGACTACCTATGTGGTGGACAAGGAAGGAAATATCGTCGGAGCGCCTATTATCGGCGTAGTCGAAGGGCAGGAAGATACGCTGAACAAGCGAATCGAAAGTATTGAAAAATAAGAGTCAAAATAGATAGAAGACAGAGATATACAGAAGATAGAAGCTGCTGCTTTCATGGTGGAGACATCTGAGGCAGCAGCTCTTTTTATTTTGTCTAAAAACAATGCGCAGAGAAAACAGTTTTATTTTTTTGTCTCAGGTGTTATAATAGGCACAGATGGAGTCTATGAGATGTCCTTGCTCTTTTACAGGACATGGATCAGATACCGAGTTTACAATGGAAAAAGATTCGCCGGAAAGGTTTGGTGCAGGCAATGGAGACAAAAATAGTGCGGATAAAGGAAGATCATGAGGAGAAATGGATCGAGGAGGCAGGACAGATCTTAAAAAATGGAGGGCTTGTCGCTTTCCCGACAGAGACTGTATATGGTCTGGGCGCGAATGCGCTGGATGAGGAAGCAGCTGCAAAGATTTATTCTGCAAAGGGAAGACCGTCAGACAATCCTTTGATCGTACACATTGCAGATTTTTCAGATCTGGAGAAGATTGTGGAGGAGGTTCCGGAGGAGGCAAAGAAGCTTGCCGATGCATTTTGGCCGGGACCTCTGACAATGATTATGAGAAAAAACGAAAAAGTGCCTTATGGTACGACAGGAGGACTGGAAACAGTAGCGGTCAGAATGCCGAATCATGATATTGCGCTGAAAATGATCAGAGCAGGCGGAGGATTTATTGCAGCTCCGAGCGCAAATACTTCTGGAAGACCAAGTCCGACGATGGCATCCCATGTTGCGGAGGATATGAATGGAAAGATTGATATGATTTTAGACGGAGGAAGTGTGGGAATCGGTCTGGAATCTACGATCATTGATCTGAGCGAGGAGATTCCGACCATCCTTCGTCCTGGTTTTATCACGCAGCAGATGCTTGCGGATGTGATTGGAAGAGTGGAAATTGATGCAGCCTTGATTGACAACAATTCCAAAGTACATCCAAAGGCTCCCGGAATGAAGTACAGACATTATGCTCCAAAGGCGAATATGATTCTGATTCGCGGAGAAAAAGAAAAGGTGGCACAAAAAATCAAACAGCTTGTCGAAGAAGAGCTGAAAGAGGGAAGAAAGCCAGGTATTCTCTGCGCGGAAGAGACAGCGCACCTTTATCCGGAAGGAATGATAAAAAAGATCGGTACACTCCGTGAGGAACTCACGATCAGCCGCCATCTGTACGGCGCGCTGCGAGAGTTTGATGAAGAGAAAGTCTCGTCCATTTTTTCTGAGACATTTGAAACTCCCGTTCTTGGAACGGCGATTATGAATCGACTGATGAAGGCGGCGGGTCATCAGCTGATCGAGGTATGAGGAGAAAAAATTATGAAACGCTATGACAGATTAATTTTTGTGAGTACAAGCGATACATGTCGCAGCCCTATGGCGGAAACCATTTTAAAAAGCAAGTTTTTGCTGGAAGAACTGCAAATTGATTCAAAAGGGCTGATTGTATTGTTTCCGGAACCTGTAAATCCGAAAGCGGAGGAAATTTTGCAAAAAAGAGGGCTGACAATGCAGGACCATGCCTCTGCGCATCTGGAGGAAACCGATATCGGTGACAGAACGCTGGTTCTCACTATGGAACTGGCGCAGAAACTGAAAATTCTCGAAGAATATGAGCATTATGAAAATGTCTATACACTGGCAGAATTTATCGGATATCAGGGGGATATCACAAACCCGTACGGCGGAACACTTGAGACATATGAAGAATGCTATCAGAGGCTGGATGAATTTATCACTCGCCTGGTAGTAGTATTAAACGAGGAGGAACTTTTATGTTAGCACTTGGATGCGATCACGGCGGATATGCGCTGATGCAGGAAGTTAAAAAACATTTGGATCAGAGAGGAATTGCATATCAGGATTTTGGATGCTACAGTGAAGAGGCTGTGGATTATCCGGTTTATGCAAAAAAAGTAGGAAAAGCAATTCAGGATGGCTCCTGTGACAAAGGAATTTTAATTTGCGGTACAGGAATCGGTATTTCAATCACCGCAAATAAAATGAAAGGAATCCGTGCAGCTCTTTGTACAGACTGTTTCTGTGCGGAGGCGACACGTCTGCACAATGATGCAAATGTCCTTGCGATGGGCGGAAGAGTACTCGGAACAGGACTGGCTCTGAAAATCGTAGATACATTCCTAGATACGCCATTTTCAGGAGATGATCGTCATAAACGCAGAATAGCAATGATCGAAGGATAAAAGACAAGATCCGGCATTCACCGGAAGAAAGAGGTAAACATGGAAAATGTGCATGTGATGGACCACCCGTTAATTCAGCATAAGATTGGAATTATCCGTAAAAAGGATACAAGTTCAAAAGAATTTCGGGAAATGATCAAGGAAATTGCGATGTTGATGTGCTACGAAGCGACAAGAAATCTGAAATTGTCTGACGTAGAGATCGAGACACCGATCGCAAAAATGACTGCAAAAGAACTGAGCGGAAAGAAGCTTGCCGTTGTGCCGATTCTGCGCGCAGGACTTGGAATGGTGGAAGGAATGCTGGCGATGATTCCGGCTGCAAAAATCGGACATATCGGTCTGTACCGCGATCCGGAGACATTGGAGCCGGTAGAGTATTACTGTAAACTCCCGGCAGATTCTTCTGAGAGAGAAGTGTATGTGGTTGATCCGATGCTCGCGACAGGCGGATCAGCGGAAGCTGCGATTCAGATGCTGAAACAAAAAGGAGTAAAAAATATTCATTTTATGTGCATTATTGCAGCTCCGGAAGGAATCAAGAGAATGCAGGAAGCACATCCGGATGTCGACTTATATATCGGAGCGCTTGACGAAAAATTGAACGATCATGGATATATCGTGCCTGGACTGGGAGATGCGGGAGATCGTATTTTCGGCACAAAATAGGAGGGCGCTATGAGCGGAAAAAGAGAAGGATATATCTCATGGGACGAATATTTTATGGGAGTTGCGATGCTTTCCGGTATGCGTTCTAAAGATCCGAGCACACAGGTGGGAGCCTGCATTGTCAGTCCGGATCATAAAATTTTATCGATGGGATACAATGGATTTCCGATCGGATGCTCAGACGATGAATTCCCGTGGGAAAAGACAGGAGAAGAGCTGGATCAGAAATATCTGTATGTCACGCACAGTGAACTGAATGCGATTTTAAATTACCGCGGAGGCAGTCTGGAGGGTTCCACATTGTATGTATCGCTTTTTCCGTGCAACGAATGTGCAAAGGCGATCATTCAGGCTGGAATTAAAAGAATTGTGTATGACTGCGATAAGTATGCGCACCAGCCTTCTGTGATTGCATCAAAGAGAATGCTGGATGCAGCGGGGGTTGTCTATCAGAAATATGAAAAGACACACCGCAGGATTGAGCTGGAATTATAAAAAACAAGAATAAAAAACAAGACAGGAAAAATGGAGGGCGCTTTGAAAGTCATTTTTTGACTTCCAAGGCGCCTTTCTTCCATCTTGTCAGACGCTCTGTCTACTTGTCAAACTGATTCAAAAGTGATTGATAGACGGAAAATTCACCGCTCTGGATACACTTTAAAAGTTCGTCGAGCTGTCTCAGCGACAGAATGAGCTGTTTCGGAGTAATCAGCTCCAGCTCGCACGCATCGGCAAGTTCGTCGAGGTCAACCACTTCGATCTGCTCTCCCGGCTTTAGAATGACGTCGGCCAGAAGATCGGTAAAGACGTAGGCATTTTCGACAGGATCAAACGAATAGGTGATGATATCGCAGTACCAGCACAGAAGATGATCGTCTGCATCGAGAAATTTGCTGATCTTGATGCCTTTGTCGAGGCAGTAGCAGGAATATCCGTGGTGCAGATCTTTTTTTGGATGGAGCGTATTCCACTTTGTGATAATGAGTTTTTCATCCTGAAACAGAATGATGTCGTCCTTGAGCAGAACGCATTCTTCTGGTATCAGACGTTTGCGGTAAAGAATCGGCTGATCCATATAATTCCCTCCTTTGTGTCTCCATATATTTCATGCGTATTCTTGTAAGATCTATTATAGCAAAAGACGGTAAAGATATCCATAGTCAGAGCTTGACAAAAAACTTATTGTGACATAAAATAGCCTACAAGTAAATGAGACGATGCGACGAAGAAAAGGATTAGTACACATGAATCGATTCACAGAGAGAGAATCCGCGGCTGAGAGATTCTTATGAGAGAAATGTGGAACCTGCCTTGGAGTCCTGTATGAAAATACAGCGTAATTCCGGCGATAACGGAAGATGAGAGAACCGTGATCTTACGGTTAATCAGGGTGGTACCGCCGAAGCCTTTCGGTCCCTTTTTGGGATGGAAGGCTTTTTTATTTTAGAAAAAATCTTATTTCCTAAGAAACAAAAAAGTTTCGCGAGGGATTTTATGATTTTTGTCGGACGTCTTATTGCATTTGTATTTGCATTATATTTAAAAAGGAATAAAAACGGGTCTGACCGTGAGAAAGAAAAGGAGAATGAGGCATGGCAAAAGAGAAGAAATTAGTATCAGAGATTACTTCTATGGAAGAAGATTTCGCCCAGTGGTATACGGACGTCGTAAAGAAGGCAGAACTGATCGATTACACGAGCGTAAAGGGCTGTATGGTAATCAAACCGGCAGGATATGCGATCTGGGAGAATATCCAGCATGAACTGGATCGCCGCTTTAAAGAGACAGGCGTGGAGAATGTATATCTTCCGATGTTTATTCCGGAAAGCTTACTTCAGAAAGAAAAAGATCATGTAGAAGGATTCGCTCCGGAAGTAGCATGGGTGACGCATGGAGGTCTGGAACCGCTTCAGGAGAGAATGTGCGTCAGACCGACGTCAGAGACGCTGTTCTGTGACTTCTACCAGAAAGATATCGAGTCTTACCGCGATCTTCCAAAGGTATACAATCAGTGGTGTTCTGTTGTGCGCTGGGAAAAGACGACAAGACCGTTCCTGCGTTCCAGAGAATTTTTATGGCAGGAGGGACACACTGCGCACGCAACTGCTGAGGAAGCAGAGGAGAGAACAATCCAGATGCTGAACTTATATGCTGATTTCTGCGAAGAAGTGCTTGCGATCCCTGTAGTTCGCGGACGCAAGACAGATAAAGAAAAATTTGCAGGCGCTGAGGCAACGTATACGATTGAATCTCTGATGCACGACGGAAAAGCGCTGCAGTCCGGAACAAGCCATAATTTTGGAGACGGCTTTGCAAAAGCATTCGGCATTCAGTTTACAGATAAAGACAATCAGTTAAAATATGTTCACCAGACTTCCTGGGGAATGACAACGCGTATGATCGGCGCAATCATCATGGTTCACGGAGACAACAGCGGACTCGTTCTGCCGCCGAGAATTGCGCCTACACAGGTGATGCTGATTCCGATTCAGCAGAAAAAAGAAGGCGTTCTTGACAAAGTATATGAATTAAAAAATATGCTTTCCGGATTCCGTGTAAAAGTGGACGACACCGATAAGAGCCCAGGATGGAAATTCTCTGAGCAGGAAATGAGAGGAATTCCGCTGCGTATCGAAGTAGGTCCAAAGGACATTGAGGCAAATCAGGCTGTAATTGTCCGTCGTGATACGAGAGAAAAAATTGTGACACCAATCCCTGAGCTGGCTGCAAAGGTTGGAGAAGTATTGGAAACCATGCAGAAAGAAATGCTGGAGCGCGCAAGAGCTCACAGAGACGCTCATACTTATACAGCAAAGACAATGGATGAATTCAAACAGATTGCAAATGAGAAGCCAGGATTTATCAAAGCAATGTGGTGCGGATGTCAGGAGTGCGAGGATGCTTTGAAAGAAGAAGCAGGCGTTACCTCCCGCTGTATCCCATTCCAGCAGGAAGAGATCACAGGAACGTGCATCCACTGCGGCAAACCGGCAAAACATATGGTTTACTGGGGAAAAGCATATTGATGATGGAAGAGAAATTAAAGCTGTATGACGGGCGTCCTGCGGATGAGACAGGACGTCTGAAAAGAGAGCGGGATGTATATGATCTTCTGGAAAAGCTGGAAATCCCGTTTCAGAGAGTGGATCATGACGTGACGCCAACGATCGAAGCGTGTCATGAGATTGATCGTCTTCTTCAGACAGAAATCTGTAAAAATCTGTTTCTGTGCAATGCGCAGAAGACAAAATTTTATCTGCTTCTGATTTCAGGGGATAAGAAATTTAAGACAAAAGATCTGTCGCATCAGATCGGAAGCGCCAGACTGTCCTTTGCGGATGCAGACCATATGGAACAGTATCTTGGAGTGACGCCGGGGTCTGTCAGCGTTCTGGGCCTGATGAATGACAAAGAACACAATGTCAGACTCCTGATAGAAAAGACGATTCTGGAAGCAGAATATATCGGCTGTCATCCCTGCATCAATACGACGAGCCTGAAAATAAAAATGGACGATGTGCTGAATAAATTTTTGCCTTATACAGGGCATGAATATACGGCAGTCGAACTGTAAAGTTTCTATTTTGAAAGTTCAGGGCTTTACAAGGGGACTTGACAGAACAAGAAAGAAAATTTTAAATTTATAAAAAGAAAACTTCTGTGAAACAATGCTCACGGAAGTTTTCTTTTTTGTCCTTTATAAGATTCAACAGATTTTTCCTGTTCGATTCTTTTTTCTGATTATCGGCGGTAAGTATAATTTGGCAGTCCGTCTTTCATCGGAATCACCGGATGACCCTGAATCAGAGGAAGCGCATATGCGACAAATTCATCGCTGATATCGCATCCGTCTACAATCCATTCGAGCGGGACAGCTTTTTCTTTGTTGCATACCTCGTTGACATCGACAAGGTCACAGGATAAATCGTATCCCGGTCCTTCCTGACGGACGAAGGAAACCATTTTTCCGGTAGCTCCGTTTAAAGCGGCACAAACGCCGAAAGAGCCGGCAAGCGCCGCTTCTTTTGCGTCGGTCAGAGACTGTGAGAATGTGGAACAGCGCTGATTCACATTTAATTCAACGGAACGTACTTTGACTTTCATATGGCTTTTGATATAATTTTCAAGATATTTGCCGCATCCGGTCAGCATTTTGTGGCCAAATGTGTCAACGCCAGCTTCGCCGGCATATTCGCAGATAAAGGTTCCGTCTTTATCGTGAATTCCTTCTGATACGCAGACAATGAGATTGTTTCGCTTCTGGAAGGATCTCTCCAGATCTTTCAGGAACTGATCCAGATCAAAAGGAACCTCAGGCAGATAGATCAGAACAGGATTGTCCTCCTTGAACTTTCTGGCAAGTACGCTGGCGGCAGTCAGCCATCCGGCGTGGCGGCCCATGATCTCAATGATAGTGACCGATTTTGCCTCATATACAGAGGCATCTATACCAATTTCAGCAACAGAGGCGGCAACGTATTTTGCGGCACTGCCGAAACCAGGTGTGTGATCAGTCAGAATGAGGTCATTGTCAATGGTCTTTGGTATGCCGATGATGCGTGTAGATTCTCCATGAGACTCAGCATATCGGGAAAGCTTGCTGACGGTATCCATGGAGTCGTTTCCTCCGATGTAGAAAAAGTAACCGATATTCAGGGCGTTGAATTTTTCAAATAACTTCGGATAAACGGGATCGGACAGATCTTCCGGAAGTTTGTATCTGCAGGAACCCAGAAATGCTCCCGGCGTCGTGCGCAGACACTGCAGCTGCTCCGGTGTCAGTTCTTTTCCCAGATCCATATACTGGTCCTTTAAAAATCCTTCGATTCCATGAATCATACCGTAAACACGTCCAACATG
The DNA here is from genome assembly GCA_030526005.1 of Eubacteriales bacterium. Taxonomy (GTDB): domain Bacteria; phylum Bacillota; class Clostridia; order Lachnospirales; family Lachnospiraceae; genus JAGZHZ01. The sequence goes on along the minus strand of JAUNDP010000008.1, from coordinate 37,200 downwards.
CTCTTCCTGTTTCATACTTTCTTTGATTACTCCAAAAAGACTGCTGTTAATCACGGCAGTAGGACCGCCGGATTGTCCAACGATTAAATTCTTCATCCATTAATACCCCTTTCGTTTCAATAAAAAGAGTGCAAGACACTCTATTTCTTATTGTACAACAAACACAGCGGAGTTGTACAGTGAAATTAAAAATTAAGCAGAAAATATTTTCTGGGAGAGTGATTTTCCGATATTCCTGAAAAAGCGGTAAAATTAGTGAAAACAATGATTGACAAAGAAAATATTTAGGGTTATCATAAAACAAATAATTTAACAATGTATTCCGCTAAAGAAATAGAGCGGCAGGATGAAGGAGGAAAAGATTATGAAAAAATTTAAAAAAGTAATGGTTGGAGCAGTTGCGGCAACATTAGCAGTATCTTCTCTGACCGGATGCGGAAATGACAAAGAAAAAGAGACTGAGACAGAAAAAAAGACAGAAAAAGAGTCTGAGACAGCGACTGTAGAGACGACAGAAAAAGAGACGACAAAATCAGGGGAATCAGAAGAATTTTTGATCGGCGGCATGGGACCTCTGACAGGAGCAGCAGCTTCCTATGGAAATTCTGTAAAACAGGGCGCTGAGATTGCGATTGAGGAGATCAATGCAGCAGGCGGTGTAACAGTGGGCGACGTAAATTATACATTGGCGCTGGCATTTGAGGATGACGAAGCGACAGAAGATAAGGCGATTCAGGCATACAATACATTGATGGATGAAGGAATCCAGGTTATGATGGGAGCGACGACAAGCGGATCTACCATCGCCATCACAGATCTGACGGCAGACGATGGTATTTTACAGATTACTCCTTCTGGATCAGCGCCGGAATGCATTCAGTATGACAACGCTTTCCGTATCTGCTTCAGCGACCCAGATCAGGGTGTTGCGATGGCTGACTACGCAATGGACGTTCTGGGATACACAAAGATTGCTGTGATTTACAACAATGCAGATGATTACAGCGCAGGTATGGATGAGGCGTTTGAGGCGCGTGTAGAAGAAAAAGGCGGAGAGATCGTGGCAAGCGAATCTTTCACAACAGGTGATACCGATTTCAATACACAGCTGACAAAGATCAAAGGAACAGACGCAGAAGCATTATTTATTCCAGCTTACTATCAGGATATCACATATATCACAAAACAGGCTGCTGACATGGGAATGGAGCTTCCATTTATCGGAAGCGACGGATGGGATGGTGTGTTAAGCACAGTATCGGATCCTTCTGTTGTAGAGGGAGCTATTTTTGCAAGCCCGTTCTGTGCAGCTGTTGACGACCCGAAAGTAGTGGCTTTCGTTGATGCTTATGAGGCAGCTTACAGTGCAACACCAGATCAGTTTGCGGCAGACGCTTACGATGCAGTCTATACGATCAAGGCAGCTATGGAACAGGCCGGTTCTATCGAGAGCGAAGATCTGATTGCAGCAATGACAGAAATTACAGTAAACGGTCTGACAGGTGAAGAGATTACTTTCACAGCTGAGGGTGTTCCGAACAAAGAGATCAAATATGTGGAGATCAAAGACGGACAGTATCAGTATGTAGAATAAAAACATATGCTTTCAGACGGTAGATCATTCATGCACAGTGTGGATGTGTGTGTATGATAACGTATAAATATGTAATTTCAAAGAGGAGCTGTAGCTTTTGGGCGAAAGTTCCTCTTTTGCGTGAAATGTGGATTAAACATACTTTTTTCTGCATTTATTCTTGTCAGCGTCAGGCAATTATATTAGAATAAAAATTAACCTGGCGAGAGAAAAAATAAAAAATTATGATTGGAGAAAGGTGGAAAGAGATGAGCCTATTAAACAGTATTTTAGAGCAGTTCATCAACGGGCTGAGAACAGGGAGCATTTATGCACTGATCGCAATCGGATATACCATGGTATATGGTATTGCGAAAATGATCAACTTTGCTCACGGGGATATCATTATGATTGGCGCCTATTCCCTGTATGTATATTCCGCTGTATTGAAACTGCCTGTCATCGTGGCAATTCTTCTGACAGTGCTGACTTGCTCTGTACTTGGAATTGTGACAGAAAAGATTGCGTATAAACCACTTCGAAATGCACCGCCGCTGGCGGTATTGATCACAGCGATCGGTATGAGCTTTTTACTGCAGAATATCGCGCTTTTGATATTTAAAGCGACGCCGATTCCATTTGCGTCAATTATAAATGTTCCTGGAATTCATCTGGGAAGTCTGTATATCTCTGGTACAACGCTTGTCACTTTAGGTGTGACAACGGTTTCTATGATTGCTTTGACACTGTTTGTCAATAAGACAAAAGCAGGAAGAGCAATGAGAGCGGTATCAGAGGACAGAGGAGCGGCAGAATTGATGGGAATCAGTGTGAATGGCACTATTTCACTGACTTTTGCGATTGGATCAGGATTAGCAGCGGTAGCAGGAATCTTATATATTTCTCAGTATGAGACATTGATGCCGACATTAGGAGCTCTGCCAGGTATCAAGGCGTTTGTCGCAGCAGTATTGGGAGGAATCGGAAGTATTCCTGGAGCAATGCTTGGAGGTATTATCCTCGGAATCATTGAAAGTTTGTCAAAAGCTTATATTTCTACACAGCTTGCAGATGCGATTGTATACGGCGTTCTGGTTATCGTCCTCTTAGTAAGACCGTCAGGACTGCTTGGCAAGATGAAGATAGAGAAAGTGTAGGTGCAGAAGATGGAAAAGAAGAAAAAACTTTTGATCGACGCAATGATTGCTGTCGCAGTTTACGCTGTAATCATGGTTTTGCTGAATAAAGGAATTTTAAACCGTCAGATGAGATCTCTGCTCACGCCGATCTGTACAAATGTGATGCTTGCAGTTTCCCTGTGTCTGATTGTCGGATTTCTGGGAGAACTGACACTGGGACACGCCGGATTTATGTCGCTGGGCGCATATGCGGGAGCTCTTGTCACCATCAATCTGCCGTTCCCTCCATACGTTTCTCTGCTTATCGCACTGGTTGTGGGAGGATGTGTCGCAGCTGTTGCCGGACTCATCATTGGTATGCCGGTTCTGCGTCTGAGAGGAGATTATCTGGCGATTGTGACGCTGGGATTCGGAGAGATTATCCGTTCCGTGATCAACTCCATGGACATCACAGGAGGAGCAAGAGGTCTTTCCGGAATTGAGAGAATGACAAATCATAAGCATTTTACAATCGTATTTATTTTAACTTTAATTGTAATTGTTGTTGTCAGCAATCTCGTAAATTCCAGACACGGACGCGCCGTATGCGCAATCCGTGACAATTATATTGCGGCTGAGGCATCTGGTATTCCAGTCAGCAAATTTAAAATTTTAGCTTTTGTGGTTTCAGCATTTCTTGCCGGAATGGCAGGCGTTGTGTATGCACACAACACAGGTATTTTGAAACCGGCAAATTTTGACTATAATACATCCATCGAAATTCTTGTTATGGTCGTTTTAGGAGGTATGGGCAATATCAAAGGAACGATCGTGGCCGCTGTCATTCTGACGGCGCTTCCGGAACTGCTTCGAGGTGCAGCCGATTATCGTATGCTGATTTATGCGATTGTTCTGATTGCGATGATGCTGTTTAGAAATTCAAAGTTCAATGCTGCACTGATGGAAAAGAAAAACAGAAAAGTAATGGAAAGACTGCAGAAGGAGGGAAATTGAGATGGCATTATTGGAAGTAAAAAATCTTGGAATCTCCTTTGGAGGTCTGCGTGCAGTGGACAACTTAAATATGAGCCTTGAAAAGGGAAGTCTTGTCGGTCTGATCGGACCAAACGGCGCCGGAAAAACGACAGCGTTTAACCTTCTGACAGGTGTGTACCGTCCTACGGACGGCACAATCACACTGGATGGGGTGAATATGATTGGAAAGACACCTTCTGAGATCTGTAAGGCAGGAATTGCCAGAACATTTCAGAATATCAGACTTTTCAATAAAATGAGTGTGAAAGACAATGTAAAGACAGCCTTGCATAATCAGATCAAATATAGTCTGGCAGAAAGTATTCTTCATCTGGGATCTTATAAGGCAAAAGAAAAAGAGATGGATGAGAAGGCGATGGAGATCCTGAAGGTATTCGAGCTGGATTCCTATGCCAATACATTCGCATCGAACCTGCCTTATGGAAAACAGAGAAAACTGGAGATTGCGCGCGCCCTTGCGACAAATCCAAAACTGCTTCTGCTTGATGAGCCCGCCGCAGGAATGAATCCGAACGAGACGGCAGAATTGATGGAGACGATTGAACTGATCCGAAAGAAATTTGGCGTCACAATTCTTCTGATTGAACATGATATGAAACTGGTATCCGGAATCTGCGAATATTTGTATGTTCTGAACTTCGGAACAGAGCTGGCAAATGGAACGCCGGATGTCGTTTTGAATGATCCAAAAGTAATCACCGCATATCTGGGCGAGTAGGAGGAAAAACGGATGGCAATGTTGAAAGTTAGCGATTTAAACGTATATTATGGAGTGATTCAGGCAATCAAAGGCATTTCCTTTGAGGTAAACCAGGGGGAAGTCATTGCGCTGATCGGGGCAAACGGCGCCGGAAAGACAACAATTCTTCATACAGTGACTGGACTTTTGAGAGCAAAATCTGGTAAAATAGAATTTGAGGGAACCGATATCACAAAAATGCCGGGACATAAGATTGTGACGCTTGGAATGGCTCATGTGCCGGAAGGACGAAGAGTTTTTGCAGATCTGAGCGTTTATGAAAATCTGATTCTGGGCGCGTATACCAGAAAAGATAAAGAAGAGATCAGTAAAACTCTGGAGATGGTATATAGAAGATTCCCACGATTGCAGGAGCGAAAAACACAGCTTGCGGGGACATTGAGCGGAGGAGAGCAGCAGATGCTTGCCATGGGACGTGCATTGATGTCGCATCCGAAGATTATTCTGATGGATGAACCTTCCATGGGATTGTCACCGATCTTTGTAAATGAGATCTTTGACATCATAAAGCAGGTGAGCGCCAGCGGAACAACGGTTCTTCTGGTAGAGCAGAATGCAAAGAAAGCCCTGGAAATCGCAGACCGTGCATACGTTCTTGAGACAGGTAAAATTGTCAAGAGCGCATCGGCAGATGAGCTGATGAACGACGATTCCATCAAGAAAGCATATCTTGGAGAATAGATTATCATTGAGATGCGAATGCCTGTCAGATCAGTAAACATAGGAATGGAGGGGGTTACGATGGGAGACCAGAAAGTAATTATTACGATTGCACGCCAGTATGGAAGCGGCGGAAAGACGATTGGACAGATGCTTGCCGAGGATTTACAGATTCCGTGCTACAGCAGAGAAATTTTGAGAATGGCTTCAGAGGACAGCGGAATCAATGAGATGCTGTTCAATCAGGCAGATGAAAAACTGAAAGGAATTCATCTTTTTGGCAAGGCAAAGGGAGCATATAAAGGAAAAGTAATTCCGCCGGAAAGCGACGGATTTGTTTCCAATGACAACCTGTTTAATTATCAGGCAAAGATCATCCGGGAACTTGCAGAAAAGGAATCCTGCGTCTTTATCGGACGGTGTGCAGATTTTATTTTGAAAGACAATCCAAATGTAGTTAGCGTGTTTGTACATGCGCCAAAGGATTACTGTCTGCAAAGAGCGCTGGAACGTTCTTCCATGAATGAGAAAGAAATGCTGCGGTTTATGGCGAAGACAGATAAATTCCGAAGCGATTACTATCATTATTACACAGGCAGAAACTGGCTCGATGCTCAGAATTATGATTTGTGTTTAAACAGCAGTAAGCTGGGCTTTGAAAAATGTGTGGAGGAGATCAAAGCGTATATCAAGGTGCGTTTTTCATAGATCGAATCTATTGGGACGGCGGTGCGTCGTAAGATGCACTGCCGTTTTGTGATGACAAGATAAAAACAGAAGCAGAAGAGAATAAGAAAAGAGACAGAAGAAAGGAAGAAAAAGCGTGGAGAGATATCAGGAAATCGAGCGAAGCATTATCAAGAAGTTCAGAAAACAATTATGGCGTCCCTTCATAAGAGGCATTCAGGATTATGATCTGATTCAGGAGGGAGACAAGATTGCAGTTTGTATCTCAGGCGGAAAGGATTCCATGCTTCTTGCAAAATTATTGCAGGAGCTGAAACGACATGGAAAATTTCCATTTGAGATGGTATTTCTTGTGATGAATCCTGGATATAATCCGGCAAACAGACAGCGGATTATTGACAATGCCAAGATTTTAAACGTACCCATCACTATGTTTGAGTCGGAAATTTTTGACGCAGTTGTCAACATTGAAAATTCCCCATGCTATCTATGCGCCAGAATGCGGCGCGGCTATCTGTACAGCAAGGCAAAAGAATTAGGATGCAATAAGATTGCGCTGGGTCATCATTTTGATGACGTGATAGAGACCATTTTGATGGGAATGCTGTACGGAGGACAGATTCAGACGATGATGCCAAAGCTGCACAGTACAAACTTTGAAGGGATGCAGCTGATCCGACCGATGTATATGATAAAAGAAGACGATATCATAGAATGGGCGCGCTACAATGATCTCCATTTTATTCAGTGCGCGTGCAGATTTACAGAAAAGCGTGAGGTAGATGAGGAGGGCGTCAGCAATTCAAAGCGGCAGGAGATGAAGGAGCTGATCCGAAAATTCCGGACGATCAATCCTCATATCGAATCGAACATCTTCCGAAGCGTGGAAAATGTAAATTTAAATACCGTGATCGCGTATAAAAAAGATGGAAAAGTGCATCATTTTCTGGAGACGTATGACAGAAAAGGGGATGACGAAGAGGAAAGAGAGACAACAGAATAAAGCAGAGGTGAAAAGATAAAACATGGATAAAAAAAGAAGAAACAGCTTTATTCTGGGAGCTGTCTGTATCCTTGCGGCATCGGGCGCCGGAATTGCGGCGAAGATGGGCCGAGAACAGGGAAGTCAGGTGATTGTATTTCAGGATGGAGCGGAACAGGGGAGATATCTGTTGTCAGAAGAGCAGGACGTAGAGATTGCGCTTAATCAGGAAAACCAGGAAGGAAAAAATATTCTGAGAATCAGGGACGGCAGCGCAGACATGATCTATGCGGACTGTCCGGATCAATTATGTGTGAATCAAAAAGAGATCGACAAGGTGGGGGAGACCATCGTATGTCTGCCGCATAAGATTGTGGTGGAAGTAGAAGGAGAGAAACAGAGCGATTTTGATTCTATCGCAAATTAAAAAAACAAATGAAAGGAAAGAGAGGCAGAAAGGAAAGAAGAGGATGTCGGTAAAGAAAATGACAAACTTTGGACTGCTGACGGCGCTTGCTTTTATCCTGAGCTATGTGGAATCTGTTCTTCCATTGCAGCTTCCTGTTCCGGGAATGAAACTGGGACTTGCAAACATCGTAGTAGTGACGGCTTTGTACTGCTGGGGAGAAAAAGAGGCGCTGGCGCTGTCGGCAATCCGTATTCTTCTCGTCAGTCTGACTTTTGGAAATATGGCTGCAATGATGTACAGCCTTGCAGGCGGTATGCTCAGCCTTATCATGATGATTTTGATAAAAAAGACAGGATGGCTGGATGAGATCGGCGTCAGTATCACAGGAGGAATCTTCCATAACGTAGGACAGATTTTGATGGCAATGGCGATTCTGGAAACAGAGCAGGTGTTGTATTATCTTCCGGTTCTGATTATAAGCGGAGTTGTGACTGGGGCTCTCATCGGAATTGCAGGAGGAGAACTGATAAAGCGAATAAAAAAGTGGACAGTGTGACTATTTCGGACAGGCTTTGAATAAGCTAAAAGAAAAAGGGGAAAAAAGATGCCTGATCAGAAAATAGAAAATATGCTGAATTTAGCTTTAAATGCGACCGAAGAGGAGCGAGAGCGGTCATTGGAATTGAATGTAGGATATGATAAGGAGGACAAGGTATGGGATCTCATTGTGCGGTACCATGGAGACATCTCGCGTCTTAAGACACCGCAGATACAGATTGCCCAGCTGTATGCCGGATATGCGATTGTGACAATTCCGGAGAGAATGATACCAGAATTTGCGCTTCAGCCAGAAATTGAATATATTGAAAAACCAAAGAGGCTGTTTTTCTCTGTAAATCAGGGAAAGACAGCCTCTTGCATGAATCCTTTGCAATCAGGAGAAAAAATGCTGAATGGAAGAGGGATTTTAGTGGCAGTGATTGACTCTGGAGTGGATTATTTTCACCCGGATTTTCGCAATCAGGACGGAAGTACCAGAATTTTAAATATCTGGGATCAGACAGGGCAGGAGAATCCACCGAAAGGATTTCAAACGGGAACAGAGTATACGAGAGAACAGATCAATGAGGCGCTGAGTGTGGCCAATGAAGCGGAAGGAAGAAAAATCGTTCCTGTAAGGGATCTGAGCGGTCATGGCACACAGGTGCTTGGAATCGCAGCAGGAAACGGGCGCGCTTCGAATGGCAGATACAGAGGCGTGGCATGGGAGAGCGATATTCTCGTTGTAAAATTGGGACAGCCCCGATCTGACTCGTTTCCGAGGACGACAGAGCTGATGGAAGCTCTGGCATATGTGACGCAGAAGGCACAGGAATATGGGATGCCATATGTGATCAATCTCAGTTTTGGAAATGTATATGGCTCCCATGACGGGCTTTCCATACTGGAGACGTATCTTGACAATATGGCGCAGATCGGCAAATCTGTGATTGTCATTGGAACTGGAAACGAAGGGGAGGCAGCAGGGCACACAGAAGGCGTCTTGCAGCCAGGGCAGCCAAAGCTGGTAGAATTTGGAATCGGGCAATACGAATTGTCTTTGAATCTTCAGCTTTGGAAAGAGTACGAAGATGATTTTGATCTTGTGATGATTCATCCGTCAGGACAGAAAATCGGTCCGTTTCAGAAACGGCTGGGAACACAGAGATATGTCGCCGGAAATACAGAACTTTTGGTATATTATGGAACGCCAAGTCCGTACAGCACTTCTCAGGAAATTTATATTTCCTTTCTGCCGATCGGTGCCTATGTGGACAGCGGTGTCTGGGGGATACAGCTGATTCCGCGCACAATCGTGACTGGAAGATATGATATGTGGCTGCCGGAAGCAGGAGTTCTCAATCCTCAGACACGGTTCTATCAACCGGTTCCTCAAACGACACTGACCATTCCCTCAACAGCAAGGGGAGGAATCTCCGTGGGGGCATACGATTCAAGACTTCTCACCTATGCGCCGTTTTCGGGGAGAGGCTATACAAGAGACAACAATCAGGTGAAACCGGATCTGGTGGCGCCCGGCGTCGATATCATGACAACAGCTGTCAATGGGGGATATGTCCGAGTGACCGGAACATCTTTTGCAGCGCCGTTTGTGACAGGAGCGGCAGCGATGCTGATGCAATGGGGAATTGTGGATGAAAACGATCCGTATCTGTATGGGCAGAAGGTGAAAGCTTATCTGAGAAAAGGAGCCGTTCATCTGCCAAACTTTGAAGAATGGCCGAATCCGACAGTGGGATATGGGACGCTTTGTGTGAAAAACAGTCTGCCAATATAAAATATTCCATAATAGCTCCAAATAAAGAATATTATATTTTTAAAAGATAGTATAATGGAAGAAATACATAGGAAAAAGATAGAAAAAGGTAATACAAAAAATATGTTGTCACACTGAAAAAGAAAGAAAGCAAATTCTTCTGTTTTGAAAAAATAGCAATTAATCGTTTTTAAAATAAAAACAAATCGATTGTTAATATACAAACCATTTCTGGTTATGATAATAACTGAAGTGGGGTGATAAGGGTGAGTAAAGAAGAATTATACAGCGCCATGGGAGAGAGGCTGAGAAGCGAAAGAATGAAGTTGGGATATACGCAGGAGAAGATGGCGGAAAAGTTAGGAATGTCACTGACGTATTATGGACAGATCGAACGTGGGATCAGCGGAATTTCTTTGGAAAAGCTGGTTCTTGCTCATGAATGCCTGAATATTGATCCAACCTATCTGTTGACAGGAAAAGAACATCCTGTGGTAAGTTTTGATTTAGTGATTGATCAGTGTCCGAAAAGAAAACAGAATGATCTGAATGAGCTGATTCAATATGCACTGAAACTGGCAAAATAAAAAGGGTAAATTCAAAAGGAAGAGAAGACGGCAGGGATGCGTTTCTCTTCCTTCTTTATACGCCTGAAATTTTGGGAAAATTTCTCTCATGACTTTCGCCATGAGAGATTCAAAGAAAATGTTTCTTTTTTTCTGTTGCTTAAGAATCTGCGCGGGATTTGATCTTGCGCGCAATATAAATAGCCGGCGTATCTGCCAGGCTCGTCACGATAAAGATCACATAGCTGGACCAGATGATTTCAAGCAGGACAGGCATTTCATGTACGCCCCAGAAAGCGGCAAATGTAAACAGAACGGTATTTAAAAGCTGTGAGATCAGAGTAGAACCGTTGTTTCTCACCCACAGATATTTTTTGCGGTCATGGCACAGCCGTGTCGTGAAGTCCCACCATTTATGGTATGCCCAGACGTCGAAACGCTGGCACACAGCATAGACAAGGAAACTTGCCAGCATCAGGCGCGGAGTGTTGCTGAAGATTGCCTGCATATGCGGCATTGCCCAGTCATTTGCGGAAGGTGTGTAATGCAGCCAGATCTGTGAAAGGATAATAAAAGCAAACGAGGCTGCAATGCCAAGCCATACCGCTTTTTCCGATGCTTTTTTTCCGTAGATTTCACTTAAAATATCTGTGACAAGGAAGGAGGAGGCGAATAAAATATTGCCAAGCGTCTGCTCCATTCCAAAGGCCTCAACGAGGATCAGAACTTCGATATTGGCACAGATTGTGGCAAGCACAGTAAAACAGTAAAGACCACTTTTTCCAAAGAAGTAGTAAAATAAAATAACGCCTGAAAAAGTGACAACCAGTGCAAAAATCAGTAAAAGTTCGTTGCTCATGACTCTCCTCCCACACCAAAATCTGTATTTTCAAATAAGATATCGACACGGTCGTCGTGCTGATACAGCGGATAAATTTCCTTGCGGAAGATCTCAATCACAGAAGGGCAAGGCAGAATTTTTGTCGTATTTTTGACCATGATATTGATGCAGACACGTTCAAAATACTGGAGCCCTGTCTCGACGTCGTGCTTCATGGACTGCGCAGTCTGACCTTCCAATCCAAAGAGGAGACACACTTCGTCGAAATATTCAGCGATCTCTTTCGGATCGTCCTCGTCCAGTCCTTTTCTTAAAATATTTTCTCTGTAATCCGAATCGAACGTTTCAACTCCGATTTTAACTTTGACATTGATTTTATGGTTCCAGAAGCGGGCGCGCAGAGCCGGAATGCTGCTGCGGTGCATCCAGTGGCATTCAAAATGAAGTTCAGAAATCTGTTTTTCGATGCAGACTTGTTCGATCAGATTCATGGTCCGCTCATCGAGGTCAATAAAACTTCCGGAGTTGATGACTTCCAGCTTCTGATATTTTCCCGTTACTTTTTCAAGCTGTTTTTTGTTTAATTCAAAGTTTGCATTTTCATCTCTGGAGAAGTCGAGATGGTAATCGCAGAAACGACATTTTCTCCATTTACAGCCGCTGCCGCGCAGCATGACAATTTCACGTTTGTTTTTTTCTTCAATGATACTGTAACGCACAGGATCAAATTCTGATGACATAAAAAAACCTCCTTAAAAATAATAGAAATCTCCGTGACGCAATAAAACCGGAGATCTTTTTATTTTCTGAGAGGTCAGTTCTGTTTTTGTAAGGTCCCTAGTTTTGTTTATAGACAGGATGGTCACGAACTGTCTGAAGAAATCGAACCGATTATAACAAAAGGATGTCGAAAATGCAAGTGAAAAATTTACAGAAAAGAGCTGACAGAAGTGTTTGATCTCTGGTATACTAATCCGAGAATAAGATGGCGGAGGAATAAGATCATGAAAAAGTGGAAAATTGTTTTAATATTGGTATGTTCTTTTGCTTTGTCCGGATGTACAAAGACACCGAAGAGTACAGAAAATATCGATCAGGGAAATAGTTCTCTTGGAAAGGGATATTATGAGGAGGCTCTGGGAAGCTTCCAGACAGCGCTGAACGAACAGGAAGATCTGACTCAGGCTTACCGTGGAGAAGGAATCGCCTATATGGGAATGGGAAACTATGCAGAAGCAGTCACTTCTTTTACAAATGCTTTAAACGCCGCAAAACCGAGTCAGACAGAACTGATTCAGGATCTTCGTCTGTATAAGGCATCGGCGCAGTATCAGATGGGCGAGTATGAAGGATGCAAAGTGACATGCACAGAACTTCTGGCTGTAGAAGAATTATATGAGGCATACTATCTCAGAGGCGCATGTAAGATGGAGGAAGGACAGGAGCAGGAAGCGGAAGCAGATTTTGATCAGGCAGTCAGTCTGAATCCACAGGATTACAACTTGTATTTAAATATTTATGAAATATACAAGGAAAAAAATCTTTCTTCCGATGCGGGGAAATATCTGGAGCAGGCGCTTGCGATTGGCGGAAGCGAAGCAGAAGATTTATACCAGAGAGGAAGAATCTATTATTATCTCGGAAATTATGAGAAAGCAAAAGAGCAGCTTTCAGGCGCAGCCGTGCAGAGCCATGGTCCGGCCATTTTACTGCTAAGTCAGGTCAATATTGAGACAAACGATATGGAAAGTGCACAGACTTTGGCGCAGCAGTATCTGACAGAGATTGGAGAGACGCCGCACGTCTATAATGTGATGGCGCTTGTATATATGGCGCAGGAAAACTATGATGCGGCGCTGGAACAGATCAACAAAGGACTGGCGCTTGGCATGGAGGATGGAAAACAGGATTTGCTGTTTAATGAGATTGTGGCATATGAAAAGAAACTGGATTTCCAGACGGCAAAGGCGAAAGCAGAAGCGTATGTGGCGCTGTATCCGTCGGATGAACAGGGACAGAAAGAATATGAATTTTTATCGACACGATAAAAAGAGATGGAGGGAAGAAAGCAAAAAATTATGGCAGAGCTTTATGATATTACACAGACAGTAGAAAAAGTAATTTTAATCGGAGTAAGCACCGGTGACAGCGATATGATGAAAGAATCCTTAGATGAGCTGGAAGAATTGGCAGATACCGCAGGCGCTGTCACAGTCGGCAAAGTAATTCAAAATCTGCCGCAGATTCAGCAGGGCACTTATATTGGAACGGGAAAGATCGCAGAGATCTGTAATCTGATTGCGGAGACGGGAGCGACAGGCGTGATCTGCGACGATGAACTTTCACCGGCACAGCTGAAAAATCTGGAGGAAGGTCTTGGAACGAAAGTGATGGACAGAACGCTGCTGATTCTTGACATTTTTGCGGCGCGCGCTTCCACAAGTGAAGGAAAGATTCAGGTAGAGCTGGCGCAGCTGAAATACCGTCTGGCGAGACTGGTAGGTCTTAGAAGCTCTCTCTCAAGGCTGGGAGGCGGAATCGGTACGAGAGGACCGGGAGAAAAGAAACTGGAGATGGACCGTCGTCTCATCAAGGATCGCATCGCCCAGCTCAACAGAGAACTGGCAGAAGTAAAAAGACACAGAGAAGTTATTCGATCAAAGAGAAGCAGGGAACATGTGTCGGTCGCTGCGATTGTAGGATATACAAACGCCGGGAAATCGACACTGTTGAATAAGCTGACGGGGGCAGGAGTTCTGGAAGAGGATAAGTTGTTTGCCACCCTTGACCCTACGACGCGGATGCTGGAGCTGGAGAGCGGACAGGAAATCCTGATGACGGATACGGTTGGATTTATCCGCAAGCTTCCGCATCATCTGATCGAGGCGTTTCGCAGTACGCTGGAGGAGGCAAAGTATGCAGATATGATTCTCCATGTAGTGGATGCGTCCAATCTGCAGATGGAAGTTCAGATGGCGGTTGTGTATGAAACGCTGAAACAGCTGGGAGTGTATGATAAGCCGGTGATCACTGTGTTTAACAAGCAGGACAAAGTGACGCAGCAGGAGACGCTTCGTGACTTTAAGGCAGACCACACAGTGAAAATTTCAGCAAAGACAGGAGAAGGGCTGGAAGAGTTAAAAAGCATTCTGGAACAGGTACTGAAAGAAAAACAGATTTTAATTGAGCGCGTGTATCCTTATAATGAAGCAGGAAAGATTCAGCAGATCCGAAAATTCGGACAGCTTTTAGAAGAAGAATATCAGGCGGATGGAATTTATGTAAAAGCCTATGTGCCGACAGAACTGTATGGAAGCGTATGCTGAAAAGCAGAACGTGACAGCAGACGAACGTATAGCGGCGCATCGCCAAACAGCACATAAAATATGAAAGATGGGGCAGAAGATCGGATGCCTGAAACATCACTTTTTGCAGAAAAGAGCTGTGACAGAAAAAGGAAAGAGGATGAAAAACGCTGAAAATCCAGTGAAAATGGAGGCTGGATTTTAAAAATTCATGACAGGAAAAGAAAAATCATCAAAATGAAATGAGACACTATATCTTGTGTGATATGTATAAAATATACAAGATATAGTGTCTTTTCTGTTGACTCACTATAAAAATTTTGCTAAAATGGGATAAGCCACCAGCGATCATGTTCTTGACTATGTGCAGAATCCAAAGAGCAAAACGATTCTGACCTATGATAAAAAAGCTGGTATGATAAAGAGAATGGGTAAGGAGAATGCGGCTATGTTCAAAGTGATAAAAAGAGATGGGGAGATCGCAGATTTTGACCTGAAAAAAATCAGTTCTGCGATAGAGAAAGCATTTGAAGCAACAGATACGAACTATAATACAGATATGATTGAACTGCTCTCTCTGAGAGTGACTTCTGACTTTCAGAAACAGATAAAGAAAGATGCTGTTGATGTGGAGGCGATTCAGGACAGTGTCGAGCACGTTCTTGTACAGACTGGTTATGCGGAGGTGGCAAAAGCGTATATCCTTTACCGGAAGCAAAGAGAAAAGATCAGAAACATGAAATCTACGATCTTAGACTATAAGGACATCGTAAACAGTTATGTGAAAGTGGAAGACTGGCGTGTGAAAGAAAATTCCACAGTCACTTATTCGGTGGGAGGACTGATTCTAAGCAATTCCGGAGCGGTCACAGCAAATTACTGGCTGTCCGAGATCTACGATGAGGAGATTGCAAATGCACATCGAAATGCGGATATTCATCTTCATGATCTGTCGATGCTGACCGGATACTGTGCCGGATGGTCTTTAAAACAGCTGATTAAAGAAGGACTTGGAGGAATCAATGGAAAGATTACCTCCTCTCCGGCAAAACATCTGTCTGTTTTATGCAATCAGATGGTAAATTTCCTGGGAATCATGCAGAATGAATGGGCAGGCGCGCAGGCATTTTCTTCTTTTGACACTTATCTTGCACCTTTTGTGAAAGCAGATCATCTGACCTATCCGGAAGTAAAGAAATGTATTGAGTCCTTTATCTATGGAGTCAACACACCGAGCCGCTGGGGAACACAGGCTCCGTTTTCCAATATCACACTGGACTGGACAGTACCGGATGATCTGGCAGAGCTCCCGGCGATTGTGGGCGGAAAAGAAATGGATTTCTGCTATAAAGATTGCAAGAAAGAGATGGATATGGTCAACCGCGCTTTCATTGAGACGATGATTGAAGGCGATGCAAACGGAAGAGGATTCCAGTATCCGATTCCGACATACTCTATCACAAAAGACTTTGATTGGTCAGATACAGAAAATAACCGTCTTTTATTTGAGATGACTTCAAAGTATGGAACGCCTTATTTTTCAAATTATATCAACAGTGATATGGAGCCGAGCGACGTGCGCAGTATGTGCTGCCGCCTGAGACTGGATCTGAGAGAGCTGAGAAAAAAGACGGGAGGATTTTTCGGATCAGGGGAGAGTACAGGGTCAATCGGTGTTGTAACGATCAATATGCCGAGGATTGCATATCTGTCGAAGACACCGGAGGAATTTTACAAGCGTCTCGACCATATGATGGATATCGCAGCGCGCTCTTTGAAAATCAAGAGAACCGTGGTGAGCAGACTGCTGGATGAGGGACTGTATCCATATACAAAACGATATCTTGGAAACTTTGACAATCATTTTTCAACGATCGGTCTTGTCGGTATGAATGAGGCTGGTCTGAATGCCGCATGGATCGGAAAAGATCTGACTTATCCGGAGACGCAGAAGTTCACAAGAGAAGTCCTGACTCATATGAGAGAACGTCTTGTGATCTATCAGGAAGAGTATGGCGATCTGTACAATCTGGAAGCGACGCCGGCGGAATCTACGGCGTATCGTCTTGCAAAGCATGACCGTGAACGATATCCGGATATCAAAACAGCAGGAAAAGAGAACGATGTGCCATATTATACAAACAGTTCGCATCTCCCGGTAGATTACACAGAAGACATTTTTTCAGCGCTTGACATTCAGGATGAATTGCAGACATTGTATACTTCCGGAACGGTATTTCACGCATTTTTAGGTGAAAAACTGCCTGACTGGAAGGCTGCGGCATCTTTGGTGCGCAAGATTGCAGAAAATTATAAACTGCCTTACTATACGCTGTCTCCGACGTATTCCGTCTGCAAAGAACACGGCTATCTCGCCGGAGAACATTTCACCTGTCCAAAATGCGGAGAGCCGGCTGAAGTTTACAGCAGAATTACAGGATATTATCGTCCTGTGCAGAACTGGAATGATGGAAAAACACAGGAATATAAAAACAGAAAAGTATATAATGCAGAACATTCTCATCTGAATCCGATTTCAAGAAGCGTGATCACAATGAAAGAAGATGAGATTCATTTTCAGCCGATGGATTCCGTAAAATATTTGTTTACGACAAAGACGTGTCCAAACTGTAAGATTGCAAAACAGATGCTCAAAGAGGAGAACTATCAGGTGATTGATGCAGAGGAAAATAAAGAGCTTGTGACAAAGTATGGAATTATGCAGGCGCCGACGCTTGTGGTGGTAGAAAACGGAGAGATGAAAAAATATGTGAATGCGTCCAATATCAAGCGCTATGTAGACCATAAATAGATCTTCAAAATAAAAAAAGAGAAAGTAAAAGACGCTGCATCTCAATTCCTTTCGGAATGGTATGCAGCGTCTTTTTTACGCTAGAAATAAATTTATCTGAAAATTATTCTTTAACTACGTTTACAGCCTGCATTCCGCGTGGGCCTTCTGTTAAATCATAAGAAACAGCCTGTCCTTCTTCCAGGGATTTGAAGCCTTCTCCGGCAATGCCTGAGAAATGTACGAATACATCTCCTCCATTTTCTCCTGTGATGAATCCGTATCCTTTTTCTGCGCTAAACCATTTTACTGTACCTTTGTTCATTGTGGTACCTCCATTCAAATAATAAAACTGATGATAAAAAATTCACCAGCTATTAAAGATTACATAGGTTTA
This sequence comes from Eubacteriales bacterium, assembly GCA_030526005.1. Taxonomy (GTDB): domain Bacteria; phylum Bacillota; class Clostridia; order Lachnospirales; family Lachnospiraceae; genus JAGZHZ01. The sequence continues at coordinate 19,738 of JAUNDP010000008.1, read as the reverse complement.
AGGAAGTGTCCATATAATCTCTAATAACTAGTGAATTATTCAACATCCAATAAATCTTGTTGCATTCTAATTATATCTTCTGGAAATCGTATTGTCAAGATATTTTCTCCATCCCATATGCAATAAAAATGCTGAAAAATAAGGGGAAAAGTCGGAATAGAATGAAGCAGAACATTGAGTTCATAAATACGATGTGATATGATAAAACAAACAACAAAAAAGGGGAAAATTATGAATACAGAGATAAAATTGCCTGAGAAAGTAAGCCATATTTTGAAGACGCTTCACAATGCTGGATATGAGGCATATGCGGTCGGAGGATGTGTCAGGGACTCTCTGATGGGAAGAACGCCGGATGACTGGGATATCACAACTTCGGCGAAACCAGAGGAGACGAAAAGGCTGTTTGACAGAACGATTGATACAGGAATCGAGCATGGAACAGTGACCGTTATGATGGATCATGAGGGATTTGAAGTGACGACGTATCGGATTGACGGGGAGTATACAGACAGCCGCCATCCGAAAGAAGTTTCTTTTACCTCAAATCTCATCGAAGACTTAAAGCGCAGAGATTTTACGATCAATGCGATGGCTTACAATGAGACGGACGGTCTTGTGGATGAATTTGACGGCATTGGAGATCTGAGAGAAAAAAAGATTTGCTGTGTTGGAATTGCCGAGGAGCGATTCGGAGAAGATGCCCTGCGCATGATGCGCGCCGTCCGTTTTGCGGCGCAGCTTGGATTTGAAATTGAAGAGCAGACGAGCGATGCGATAAGAAAACTGGCTCCTTCTCTCAGAGCGATCAGCGCAGAGCGAATTCATACAGAGCTTGTAAAATTGCTTGTCTCCCAAAATCCACAGATGATCTGCACTGCCGCCCAGCTGGGGATTATAAAAACGGTGATGCCGGAACTGGATGAAGTTCTGCCAGATTTTTCCATTATGGAGACCGAAGAGAGAGAGAAAACAGAGAAAGAGCTGGAAGCGCTGAAGCTGTATCCGAATGAGAAAAGCATCCGTTTGGCAGCTGTCCTTCAGATACTTGGAAAAAATGGGCAGGAAAGCGCAGTGAAGGCAAAAAATATTTTGAGACGGCTGAAATTTGACAACGATACGATTCAAAAAACAACGCATCTCATACGGTTTCATGATCTGGTGATCGAGCCCGACAAGGCAGAAATCAGAAAGATCATCTACCGGACAGGGGAAGACTTGTTCCCGATGCTGCTGCAGTTTCGCAGAGTCAATCAGGAGGTGGCAAAATATCGGACTTCTGATTACTCAGAGGAGAAGATTATAGAATGTCAGCGGATCGAACAGCTGTATGAGGAGATTGTAAAAGACGGAGACTGCCTTTCGCTGAAAACATTGGCTGTTACCGGAAAAGATCTGATTCTGGCTGGAATGAAACCGGGAAAAGATCTGGGAATCTGTCTGGAAAAAATGCTTTTGGATGTGCTGGAGCATCCCGACCACAATACAAGGGAATACCTGTTATATTCTGTTCAGCGGTGACATAAGATAGAGGGAACAGAGCCAAACAGGGGGAATCGAAGTGAACGAAAAAGGTCTGAAAATTTTAGAACAGTATGATTTGACAGTATATAACAGCAGAAGAGGGAGAAATTCCTGGATCTGTGAGACGGATCGCGGATTGAAACTGGTGACGGAGTTTTCAGGAGCGCCTAAAAAACTGGAATTTCAAAATCAGATACTTGCTCATTTGAAAGAGGAAGGGTATCCTTTTGTAGATCTTGTGATGGAAAACAGAGAAGGAGAGCTGTTTTCACAGGATCGGGAAGAGACAAGATATATCGTGAAGGACTGGTTTGAGGGAAGGGAATGTGATACGAAAAATGAAGAGGATATTTTAAGCACAGTGCGTAATCTGGCGCGGCTTCATAAAATCCTCTGCTATATACCGCACAAAGAGTCACTTCGATATACGCAGATGCCTCTGGAGGAGGAGATGAGAAAACACAGCCGTCAGCTGAGAAAAGTCTATGGATTTGCCAGAAAAAGAAGAAAGAAAAATGAGTTTGAAGAACTGTTTTTAAACAGTTTTTCGGAATTTTTTGAGCAGGCCGCTGAAGCAGAACAGTGTGCCGGTGCGGCGCAGGGAAAAGCATATCTGGAGGCTAGCATTGAGAAAGGACAGCTTTGCCACGGGGAATACAATCAGCACAACGTCATTCTGAACCGAAACGGGATTGCCACAACGAATTTTTACAAGTGCTGCTACGGAGTGGCAATCAGCGATTTTTATCAGTTTTTAAGAAAAATCATGGAGAAACAGAACTGGGATATAAGAACGGGATTAAGAATGATTGAAGAATATGACCGTGTGCGTGCGATCTCAGAAGAAGAGAGAATGTATTTAAAAATATCGATGATCTATCCGGAGAAATTTTTTAAACTGGTGAACTGCTATTATAATACGAACAAAGCATGGGTTCCTGATAAAAATACAGAAAAACTGGAATCTCTGATCAGACAGCAGGAAAAACGAAAAACGTTTTTGAAATTATTGGAATAAATATTCCCTTTTAACACAAATTATTATATAATGAAAAATAAGACAAACAAGAAAAATACATCGGGAGGTATTAGGATGGACTATAAGAATATTTACCAGGAATGGTTGGAAAACCCATATTTCGATGAAGCTACAAAAGAAGAACTGCGCAGTATTGCACAGGATGAAAATGAAATCAAAGAGCGTTTTTACGCAGATCTGGAATTTGGAACAGCTGGTCTGCGAGGAATCATCGGCGCCGGAACAAATAGAATGAATGTGTATACAGTCAGAAAAGCGACACAGGGACTTGCAAATTATATTACAAAAGTAGGACAGCAGTCAAAAGGGGTTGCGATTGCATATGATTCCAGAAGAATGTCTCCGGAATTTGCAGACGAAGCCGCACTGTGCCTGGCTGCAAATGGAATCAAAGCATATGTGTTTGAGAGCCTCAGACCGACACCGGAGCTTTCCTATGCAGTCAGAAAATTAGGCTGTATCGCAGGAATCAATATCACAGCAAGCCATAATCCGCCGGAGTATAACGGATACAAGGTTTACTGGGAAGACGGCGCACAGATCACGCCTCCTCATGATGCAGGAATCATGGCTGAGGTAAAAGCGGTAACAGATTATGCGGCTGTAAAAACAATGGACAAAGAAGCGGCAAAGAGCGCAGGTCTTTATGAAGTGATTGGAAAAGAGATCGACGATGCTTACATTGAGGAGCTGAAAAGTCAGGTGATTCACTGGGATGCGATCAAGGAAGCTCAGAAAGACATCAAAATTGTATACAGTCCTCTGCACGGAACAGGAAATATTCCAGCCAGAAGAGTGTTAAAAGAGCTGGGATTTGAAAATGTTTACGTTGTAAAAGAGCAGGAACTTCCAGATGGAAACTTCCCTACGGTAAGCTATCCAAATCCAGAGGCAAAGGAAGCATTTGAGCTGGGATTAAAGCTGGCGAGAGAGATCGACGCAGATCTTGTTCTGGCAACAGACCCGGATGCAGACCGCCTTGGCGTTTATGTAAAAGATACAAAGAGCGGAGAATATATCTCTCTGACAGGAAATATGTCAGGATGCCTTCTTGCAGATTATGAAATCGGACAGAGAAAAGAATTAAAAGGTCTTCCGGAGGACGGCGCTTTGATCAAGACAATCGTTACAACAAATATGGCAGATGCGATTGCAAAATTCTACGGAATCAGACTGATTGAGGTTCTGACTGGATTTAAATTTATCGGACAGCAGATTTTAGGATTCGAGCAGAGCGGAAAAGGAACGTATCTGTTTGGATTTGAGGAGAGCTACGGCTGTCTGATCGGAACTCATGCAAGAGATAAAGATGCGATCGTGGCCACGATGGCTCTCGCAGAGGCAGCAGCTTATTACAAGACAAAAGGCAAGACATTGTGGGATGCGATGGTGGATATGTATGAGAAATACGGATATTATAAAGACGATATCAAATCGATCACATTAAAAGGCATCGAAGGTCTTGCAAAGATTCAGGAGATCATGGAGACACTGAGAAACGATCCTCCGGCACAGATCGGAGATTACAAAGTGATTTCTGCAAGAGATTACAAGAAAGATACGATCCGCAATCTGGAAACAGGGGAAGTGACACCGACAGGACTTCCAAACTCAAACGTTCTGTACTATGATCTGACAGACGACGCATGGCTGTGCGTAAGACCATCCGGAACAGAGCCGAAAGTAAAATTCTACTATGGCATAAAAGGCACTTCCCTGGAAGATGCAGACCAGAAATCAGCCGCTCTGGGCGAAAAAGTTCTGGAGATGATCAATGCAATGCTTTGATTCGGACAGGCAGAAGCCGGAAAGAATGCAGCAGCTTTGGGACGTTGTCTCGAAAGTGAGAGAGAAGTGTCCATGGGACAAGATACAGACGCATCGAAGCCTTGGATCGTGTATGATTGACGAGACGGCGGAAGCGCTGGCGGCAGCAGAGCTGTATGAAAGACTGGGTGATCCGGAAAATCTGTGTGAAGAACTGGGGGATCTGCTTTTCCTGATCCTGCTTCAGAGCAAAATTGCTGAGGAAGAGGGAATATTTACATTGGAGGATGTGATTGACGGCATCGAAAAAAAGATGATCCGGCGTCATCCGCACGTTTTTCCAGATCAGGAAAACAGAGGAAAAAATCTGAGCTGGGAAGAAATAAAAAGACAGGAAAAGAGTGGAAAAAGCGACAGCTTTTTTCAGGAACAGAAAAAAATTCTGTTCCATGTCCAAAAAGAGATGATCCATTATCTGGAAAAGGAAACAGAAAAGCACGGATCAGATGACATGGATTGACAGCGCTGGACAGATGATATTCCCAGATCATACATTTTGTTGAGAACTGTATTTTGAGGCAGAAGAGCGTACCATTTGCCCTGCTGAACACAAGGACATTGCGTCGCTAAAAAGCAGGATAAAAATTCAGAAAATTTCTTGACAAACAATAGGGAAGAGGTTATAAATAGACGTAAGAGTTTTGACAGCCGGATAAATGGCAGAAACTCAAAATAGAACGAATGCCGCTGACCGACTGCGGAACAGCTGGCGAAAAAAGAAAATTTGACCTTGACCCGCATGGCATGATCTTATGATGCAGCGTCAGGCATAACCAGAAGTAAGAGGAGGAAATAATCCATGAACAAAACAGAATTAATCACAGCAGTTGCAGCTAAAACAGAATTAACAAAGAAAGATACAGAAAAAGTTTTAAAAGCTTTCACAGATGTAGTTGCTGAAGAACTGAAAAAAGGGGAAAAAGTACAGCTGGTTGGATTTGGAACATTTGAAGTATCTGAAAGAGCAGCAAGAGAAGGAAGAAATCCTCAGACAGGGGAGACAATGAAGATTGCAGCATCAAAAGCTCCAAAATTTAAAGCAGGAAAAGCTTTAAAAGATATGATCAACGAATAAGAAAATAGATAGAGAAAAAGGGGCTGTTGCGTAACTGCGGCAGCCTTTTTTGTCTGAAAGGGAAAATTTTCCAGAGAATAAAGATTTTCTGGGGCAGGCAAAGCGGGAGGTAAAAAATGAGACTGGACAAATATTTAAAAGTATCAAGACTGATCAAGAGGCGTACCGTGGCAAATGAAGCGTGTGACGCGGGAAGAGTACTGATCAATGAGAAGCCGGCAAAGGCGTCTGCGGCAGTCAAAGAAGGAGACATCATTGAGATTCAGTTCGGGACAAAATCAGTTAAAGTGGAAGTTCTGAATGTGCAGGAGACGGTAAAAAAAGATGAGGCAAAGGAATTATACCGTTATCTCTAAAAAGAGTCCAAGCATAAATGGGCTTATTTTTGCATAGATTACAGTAAGAATGTGAAGCGGGAGGAAAGCATGGAAGAGAAGCCGGATATGCAAAACCACCGTATTTCTCTGACTGGCAGGCAGTTTGGAATGATCACAGGCGTCTCGGATGTCGTTTCTTTTGATGTGACGGAAATAGTTCTGGAGACGGAGATGGGAATGCTGATGATTAAAGGAAAAGATCTTCATGTGAACCGACTGACGCTGGAAAAGGGAGAGGTTGATATCGAAGGTATGGTAGACAGCCTGACGTACTCGGAAGGCGGACACCACAAGCAGGGAGAGTCTCTCCTCGGAAGGCTGTTTAAATAAGTGAGTGTCAGCCATGCAATCAGCCGGGAAGCCATGCTCTTTTTGCAGTCGGTGGCGGCAGGAGGAGCGCTGTGGTGTCTTTATGACTGCCTGATTATTTTCAGAAAAGTAGTCCGCCACAATATTCATGTGATTAATGCAGAAGATTTTTTTTACTGGATTTTAGCTGGAATTTGTGTTTGTTATCTGATGTTTCGCAGCAATGAGGGAATCATCAGAGGATTTTCGATGGCAGGGATGTTCCTGGGAGCATTTTTTTATCATGAGACAGTCAGTCGAATTTTCGTGAAAGTCATGTCGTCTGTTTTTCTATCGCTGAAAAAAGGAATAAAAAAAATAAGCAATATTTTGGGAAAACCTTTTGTTGAGCTGGGACGATGGGAGAAAAAAAGAAAGAGCGACAGGAAAAAGAAAAAATGCAGGATGCGGGAAGAGCGAAGGAAAGCCAGAGAGCGAAAGAAGGAGAAGAATGGCAGCGAGAAAAAAGAAAAGAAAAAGAAGAATACGAATCGGAAGTCGTCTCACAGTAGGCGGGATTTCGGCAGTCCTGATTATCCTGGCAGCAGTGATGATGATTCAGACATACAATCAAAGCCAGATCTACAATACATACAAGGAACGAGACCAGGAACTTCAAAAGATGAGCGAAGCAGAGAGCGAGCGCACAAACGAGATCGAAGAGTTGAAAGAAAAAGTAAACACAGATGAGTACATAGAAGAAATTGCGATTGAAAAATTAGGACTGGTGCCAAAAGATGAGATTATTTTTGAAGAGGAAAATTAGTGCTTGACAGAAAAGAAAAAGTCGGGTATAATTTCAAACTGTGTGGCGGAATAGCTCAGTTGGCTAGAGCACACGGTTCATACCCGTGGTGTCGAGAGTTCAAATCTCCCTTCCGCTATGAAAAAGGGCTGATGTACAGAAGTACATCAGTTTTTTTGTTTTCATGGAAATTTTTATAGAGATATGTCGCTGATGCGATTCGCAGCAGACAGAAAAATTTAAAATCGGGATGCTTTATTCTGCTTAAAAATCATGTTGAAATTTCAGATTGTCAGTTCGATTTTGTCAATAAATTTGAAGAAAATGATGACTGATTTTGACAGATATTTCAGAGGAAAGAACGTATAATATTCTCTTGATAACCGGATTGTCAGGAGGGGAGAATATGGGGATATGGATTGTTTGTCTGATGGTTTTCTTTGTAGGAAGCAGTCTGTGGTGCTATTATAAGGGAAGAATGCAGGAGGAGACAGATCAGAAACAGACAGCAGCGACTCTGGCGGGGCCAGGCAGAGAATTGATCCTGAAATATTCAGATTCTTTTTTGCAGCTTGCCCAGACGTTTCAGGAAATGCCTGCAAAAAAAGAAAAATTATCTGAAGAGGAAGTACAGGATATTTTCGGAGAAATTGAAGGCCATATCTGCCGAAAATGTGAAAAGTGGGGAGAATGCTGGAAAAGAGAGTACTATCAGACATACAGAATGATGTATGAGATGCTGGCGGCGGCGGAAGAAGAAGGAGAAGTGGAAGGCGCTGAGATGACACAGAGATTCTGCGAGCGATGTCTGTATGTAGATCAGATGCTGGAAGAGATGACCCAGTTGTTTCACCGTGCAAAGCTGAATCTGATGTGGAGCAATCGAATGCTGGAGAATCGTTCTGTCATCGCCTCTCAGCTGTATGAGACGGCGTGTCTGATGGATGGTCTGGCATCAAGAATTTACAGCGTGGAAGAACCGGACGAGCTGCAGAAACAGCAGATCAAACTGAAACTAAAGATAAAAAATGTACAGGTGCGTGAAATTCTGATACAGAATCAAGAACACAGAAAAGTATATGTGACGATGCGAACCGTACGGGGGGAATGTGTCTCCACAAGAGAGGCGGCAACCATTTTGACAGAGGTTTATAAGACGCAGATGACGCCGGCTCCCGACAGCAAGAGAATTATCAGCAGGGAATACGGTACGGTGCTGTTTGTGGAGGAACCGGTCTATTATATGCTCAATGGTGTCGCAAGGGCAACGAGAGACGGAGAAATGATCTCAGGAGATAATTTTACATTTCTGACAAAAGACAATGGACAGGTTATCATGAGCCTGTGTGACGGAATGGGATCGGGAATCGGCGCAAGCAAAGAGAGCGAGACGGTTATAGAACTTCTGGAGCAGTTTCTGGATGCCGGATTTGGCATGGAGACGGCGGTGAGAATGATTAATTCCGTGATGGTGCTGCGGGAAGACGAGTCTATTTTTTCAACGATTGATCTGTGCGCCGTAGACTTGTACACGGGGATGTGCGAACTGCTGAAAATCGGTGCATCGACAACTTTCATACGCCATGGGGATCAGATTGAAGCAATCCGATCGACCAGTCTGCCGGTAGGAGTCATGCAGAATGTAGATTATGAACATACACAGAAAAAATTATATAATGGAGACTTTATCGTGATGGTCTCTGACGGAGTACTCGATGCGATGCCGGCGAGAAGAGCGGAGGAGACGATTGGGGAGTGGATTTTGCAGTCTGAGACGACGAATGCAAAAGAGATGGCGGAGGAACTGCTGGATGCCATATTGAGGCAGAGATGCCGCAGAGCGGAAGATGACATGACTATTCTGATCGGATCTGTCTGGAAAAAATAGAAATTTCCGGAAAGTGGAAGAGGAAAGAGGCTTGCATTTTTTTGCGAAAGTTTGTATAGTAGAAAAAAAGCAAAAATCAGAGGAATGGACAAAGATCAATGAAAAAAGGAATAGAAATGATCCGCCAATATCGTATGATCGAAGAAGGAGACCATGTTATAGCAGGTGTATCAGGAGGACCTGACTCCGTATACCTGCTTTTTTTATTGACGCAGTATCAAAAGAGCGTTCCGTTTTCGATCAGCGTCGTTCATGTAGAACATGGGATACGCGGTCAGGAGAGCAGGGAGGACGCACAGTTTGTACAGCGGCTTTGCAAAAAGATGGAACTGCCATTTTTTCTGTTCGAGGTGGATGCGCAAAAAGAGGCAAGAACAAAAAAGATTTCCACAGAGGAGGCAGGTAGGATCTTAAGATATCATGCTTTTGAGGAGGTATGCCGCAGATCGGGCGCAAATAAGATTGCGATCGCGCACAATGAGGACGATCAGGCAGAGACTATTCTGTGGAATCTGGCGAGAGGAAGCGGACTGGCGGGACTGTGCGGCATGCAGCCTGTCAGAGGAAAACTGATTCGCCCAATGCTTACAACATCCAGGACAGAGATTGAACAATGGCTTGAAGAAAATGAGATTGAGACGCGTCAGGATAAAACAAACCTGGAGGAGATTTATACAAGAAATAAGATCAGACATCAGATCATTCCCAGACTGAAAGAGGGGATCAATGCGCAGGCAGTCCGCCATATTGCAGAGGCTGGACAGAAGATTCAGAAAGCAGAAGCCTTTTTGCAGAAGATGACGGATCAGGCACAGGAAGTGTGTCTGGAACGGAGTGAAAACAGCGCCAGAATCCAAATAGAACCATTTTTGAATCAGGAAGCGATCATCCAGGAATATCTGATCCGAAGAGCGGTCAGTGAAGTCTCGGACGGATTAAAAGATTTTACAAACAGACATATGGAAGCGCTTTTAAAGATTGCGCGCGGGGCAGAACAAGCTCAGACAAATTTGCCCGGGGGCGTAATCGGAAGAAAAGAAAAAGGGCTTTTGATTTTATCTCAGGCAGAAACGGATTGCCGGGAGAAGAAAAATATTTTTATAGAAGTCCCGGTCCCAGGTATCGTACAACTGGAAAATGGCATGGCAGAATTTACCCTGGAAGAGACGAAATGTCAAAGAATTCCAGAAAAATCATATACGAAATGGATTGATTATGATACAATAAAAAGCAGGTTAATCTTACGCAGCAGACTTCCTGGAGATTATCTGATCATAAATAAGGAGGGCGGAAAGAAAAAGCTGAAAGATTATCTGATTGACAGGAAAGTCCCAAGAGAAGAACGGGATTCGATTCTTCTTCTCGCTGATGGCTCTCATATTTTATGGGTCGTCGGTTTTCGGATCAGCGAGGCATGTAAGGTAAAAGAAAGCACAAAACATATTTTAAAAATACAAATCACAAAGGAGAATAAAGATGGAACACAAGATTAAAGTATTATTGAGTGAGTCAGAAGTAAATCACAGAATCAAAGAAATCGGAGAACAAATCAGTCAGGATTTTGCAGGAAAAAAAGTACATTTGATCTGTGTACTAAAAGGCGGAGTCTTCTTTACATGTGAATTGGCAAAACGTATCACAGTGCCGGTATCACTTGACTTTATGTCTGTCAGCAGTTACGGTGCAGGTACTTCATCAAGCGGAATCGTGAAGATTGTAAAAGATCTCGATCAGCCTCTGGAAGGAAAAGATGTCATTATTGTGGAAGATATTATTGACTCAGGAAGAACACTGAGCTATCTGATGGACATCCTGAAAAAGAGAAATCCGAATAGTATGACGCTTTGTACTTTGCTGGACAAGCCAGAGAGACGAGTTGTGGATGTCAAGGTAGATTATGTCGGATTTAATATACCAGACGAATTTGTTGTAGGATATGGACTTGACTATGATCAGGAATACCGGAATCTGCCTTATATTGGAGTAGTGGAAGTGTAGAAAGGAGAAACAGGCATTGAAGAAAAATTCAAGGGGTCCGGGTTTTTATCTTATGATGATTGCTGTTGTGATCCTGGCTTTTATTGTATTAAAAATAGGATTTACACCGCGCAATAATTATACTTATCAGCAGTTCAGTGATGCGGTGACAAACGGAAATGTAGATAAAGTCGATATTCACCCGAATCAGCAAGTACCGACAGGACGGATCATTATTTACATGAAGGACGGTTCCTACCAGGATCTGAATGTGACAGATATCAAAGAAGTAGAAGAACTTTTAGGGGAAGCAGACATTCCGTTTTATGTATTTGACATGGAGCGGGACAATGTATTCTGGACCTCTGTATTCCCGATTCTGATGTTGGGAATCGTAGTAATTTTGCTGGTATTCTTTATGAACCGTCAGTCAGGCGGGGGCGGATCAAACAATCGGATGATGAATTTTGGAAAGAGTCATGCGAAGATTATGATGCCGGACAGCAAGAAAATTACTTTTAAAGAAGTGGCTGGACTTCAGGAAGAAAAAGAAGATCTGGAGGAGATTGTGGACTTTTTGAAATCTCCAAAAAAATATCTGGAGGTAGGAGCCAGAATTCCAAAGGGCGTTCTTCTTGTGGGACCTCCCGGAACAGGAAAGACACTTCTTGCAAAAGCGGTGGCAGGTGAAGCAGGCGTTCCATTTTTCAGCATCTCCGGATCAGATTTCGTGGAAATGTTTGTCGGCGTCGGGGCATCGAGAGTGCGTGATCTGTTCAGTGAAGCAAAGAAAAATGCACCGTGTATTATCTTTATTGATGAGATTGATGCAGTTGCAAGACGAAGAGGCACAGGCCTTGGAGGCGGACATGATGAGAGAGAACAGACATTAAACCAGCTTCTTGTCGAGATGGATGGATTCGGAGCAAATGAAGGAATCATTGTCATGGCCGCGACAAACCGTGTCGATATTCTGGACCCGGCAATTCTGCGTCCGGGACGGTTTGACCGAAAAGTAGGCGTTGGAAAACCGGACCGCAAGGGAAGACGTGAAATTTTGCAGGTTCATGCCAAAGGAAAACCTCTCGGTGAAGATGTAGATTTGGATGAAATTGCACAGACCACAGCCGGATTTACAGGCGCAGATCTGGAGAATCTTCTGAACGAGGCGGCAATCTATGCGGCAAAGGATTCAAGAGGATATCTGATGCAGAAAGATATCAATCAGGCATTTGTCAAAGTAGGAATCGGCGCTGAGAAGAGAAGTAAACTGGTGTCTGAAAAAGAAAAACGGATCACAGCATATCATGAGACCGGTCATGCGATTCTGTTTCATGTGCTGCCGGATGTGGGTCCGGTTCATACGATTTCGATTATTCCGACAGGGATGGGAGCAGCCGGATATACGATGCCGATGCCGGAAAAAGATGAGATGTTCCGCACAAAAGGACAGATGATTCAGGAAATTATCGTAGATTTAGGCGGACGTGTTGCGGAAGAGATGGTGATGGGGGATATCACCACAGGAGCTTCTCAGGATATCAAACAGGCTACCGCCATGGCGAGAGCGATGGTGACAAAGTTCGGTATGTCAGACAGCATAGGGCTGATCCACTATGGAGATGACGGAGACGAAGTATTTATCGGAAAAGATCTGGCTCATACAAGAGGATATGGAGAAGAGGTCGCAACAAAGATTGACCAGGAAGTAAAGCGGATCATTGATGAGGCATATGCAGAAGCAAAAAGAATTATTGCAGAGCATGAAGATGTCCTGCATAAGAGTGCAAAATTACTGATAGAGAAGGAAAAAATCAGCGGAGAAGAATTTGAACAGCTTTTTCACGAAAATGAAGCAAATTGACGAGCGATGAGAGCGGGACGATAGCGAAAATATACAAAAAAGATTTTAAAGAAAAGGGAAGTTTGTGCACACTTAAAATGACACCGATGATATACTATACATCGTAAAAACCCCCCCCCAATACATTATATAGTTTTTGCTACACCCCATAAGAAGAAATACCTTCTCCGAAGAAAGACAGCCATTGCGTGCTGTCTTTTTTCATTTTATCCAGAAAAATTTGAATAAAATTTGTCAGAATAAAAAAGGCTTATAACAACAATAAAAGCTCTGGCAGTTGTAAAAATAGAAGATATGGTATAAACTAAGAGAAACGTGAATCATAGATAAGGCAGAGAAAAAAGGAGAACACGCATGGATCATAAACGATTAGACAAGGTATTAAAAACGCAAAAATATATCATGGATATGCGTCCGATCTTTAATATGGAAGCGCTGTTCAGCGATCAGACAAAATATTATATGGATCCAATCGAGCCAGAACCTGGAGAAAAAGTTACAATTCGATTTCGTGCTGCGAAAAATAATATAGATGTCGTATTTTTTATCAGCGGGGCAGTGCGTCAGGCGATGGAATATGAAAAAACAGAAGGAAAATTTGATTATTATAAGACGGAAATTGAAGTGGGAACAGAGCCGATCTACTATTATTTTGAGATCAGAGCAGGAAAACTGCGTCTGTTTTACAACAAAAAGGGAATATCCCGAAACCTTCAGAATTATTATGCATTTACGATTGCTCCGGGATTTAAGACGCCTGACTGGGCAAAGGGCGCAGTGATGTACCAGATTTTTGTAGATCGTTTTTACAACGGGGACAAGACAAACGATGTGGTGGACGATGAATATTTTTATATAGGAGGAAAGACAAAAAAAATCGAGAACTGGGATCAGTATCCGGCGACTTCCATGGCGATTCGTGAGTTTTACGGCGGAGATCTGCAGGGCGTGATGGACAAGCTGGATTATCTGCAAGATCTGGGAGTTGATGTTATCTATCTGAATCCGATTTTTGTATCTCCTTCGAACCATAAATATGATATTCAAGATTATGACTATGTGGACCCGCATTATGGAAAAATTGTAAAAGACGGCGGCCGTACGCTGGAGTCCTGGGATCATGACAACCGCCATGCCACAAAATATATTCAGCGTGTCACAAACAAAGAAAATCTGGAGGCAAGCAATCAGCTGTTTATTAAACTGGTAGAAGAAATCCATAAGCGGGGAATGAAAATCATTCTGGACGGCGTGTTCAACCACTGCGGATCGTTTAATAAATGGCTGGACAGAGAACGGATTTATGAGAAAGAAGAAGGCTATGAAAAAGGAGCATATGTCGCACATGACAGCCCTTACAGAAGCTTCTTTAAATTTAACAATGAGCATGAGTGGCCATATAATCCATTTTATGACGGATGGTGGGGACACGATACCTTACCGAAGCTTGTGTATGAAAATTCTCCAAAATTGGTAGATTATATTATGGAAATCGGAAGAAAATGGGTATCACCGCCGTTTAATGCCGATGGATGGCGTCTGGATGTTGCGGCAGATCTTGGATTCTCCAATGAGTATAATCATAAGTTCTGGAAACAGTTCCGCAAAGTTGTAAAGGAAGCGAATCCAAATGCGATCATTCTGGCGGAACACTACGGAGATGCAGGAAGCTGGCTCAAGGGTGATGAGTGGGATACGGTGATGAACTATGATGCTTTTATGGAGCCTCTGACATGGTTTTTTACCGGAATGGAAAAGCACAGTGACAATTTCAGAGAAGATATGCTTGGAAATGCGCAGTCGTTTGTGGATGCGATGACATATCATATGTCAAATTTCCTGACTCCCTCTCTCCAGACAGCAATGAATGAATTGTCAAATCACGACCATTCCCGATTCCTGACAAGAACAAATCATATGGTAGGAAGAGTAGAAGGACTGGGAAATGAAGCCGCAGCTCAGAATGTGAGCAAGCCGGTCATGCGTGAAGCAGTTGTGATGCAGATGACCTGGCCTGGAGCGCCGACGATCTATTATGGGGACGAAGCGGGACTGTGCGGATTTACCGATCCGGACAACAGAAGAACATATCCCTGGGGCAGGGAAGACAAAGAACTGATCCGTTTCCACAAAGAGATGATTCTGATCCACAAGATGTATCCTGTCTTTACCCATGGAAGCATAAAAATTCTCACAGCGGAATATAATTGTCTGAGCTATGGAAGATTTAGCTTTGAAGAACAGATGGCAGTTGCATTTAACAATAACAGAGAAGAAAAAAGACTTTCGATCCCAGTATGGCAGATCGGTGTGGGTGAGGAAGATCAAATGGTTCGACTGATGATCACAGACGAAGAAGGATTCTCGACAAAAGCAGAGATCTTTGAAGTGGAAAAAGGATATGTATCTCTGACATTGCCTCCTTTTTCAGCAGTTGTTCTGAAAAAGATTAAAAAGACAGAAAATTGAAAAATATCTTGCATTTCAGAAAAATTTATGATATAAATATATCGTTGATATGAAAAAGATCAATGATATGGATGGTTTCCCGAGTGGCCAAAGGGGACAGACTGTAAATCTGCTGGCAACGCCTTCGGTGGTTCGAATCCACCACCATCCATTTTCATGCCGGCGTGGCGGAACTGGCAGACGCACAGGACTTAAAATCCTGCGGGACTTATACTCCCGTACCGGTTCGATTCCGGTCGCCGGCATTGAACTTTTTAAAAAAAACCCTTATTTTAAGGGCTTTTTTTATGCCGTTTTTTAATCTATTTCAAAAAAGGGGACAAAAAGGGGACACCCTAATAAAGTATAATCTTATAGCATTTCCAAAGCCACTCTTTCTGTTGAGCTTGTCCAAGTAACGTTAAACCTTGCTACTCCGTTCCCTTTCAAGCCTTGACTGTAGGTTTCACTATCAAAGAATGGTCTGAGCTTGTCGGCTCTGGATGGCTTTCTGAGTTCTCTCATTGCTTTCCTTTCCTGCTGCCGGATCTCTTCCAGAGATCTATTCGTTTCCTCAGCGATACATTTCAAAGTCTTTCCATCCTGATATTTCGCACGGATCACGTCGGCTTGATCTTCTCCCAGATCATCCACAAGCCCCCATAGCACTTTTTTAAGCTGTTCTTTCTGTACTCGATCAAGGACAGTTTCCTCCACATCATCGGCAGCAGGAACCAGATCAGCTACCGTGATGCCGTCCTCTTCCTGAAGCGTAAAACTGTCAAGGCTTCCTATTTGCCCCATCTGAGCATCTTTTTTAAGCTGGTCGAGCTGTTTTAGGCTGATCCGTAAAAGTAAGCTTATTTCCTTGTCTGTGGCTTCTCTGCCGTGCCATTTCTTAAACTGGCTGACTGCTTTTTTATATTGGCTGATCTGCTCTCTGGCATGGGATGGAATCCGCACAACACTGCAGCAGTCATCAACATATCTTTGTATACTCTGACGGATCCAGAACGTAGCATAGTTAATAAAGGGGATTCCCCTATCCGCTTCATAACCCTCCACCGCATCATACAGCCCAAGAAAGCCCTGCTGCTTTAAGTCGTCCAGATCACCATACCCTTTGTATTTATACGCAATTTTCCCGATCATCCCTCTATTTTGTTCCCACAGCTGTTTCATGTACTCCGCTGTGTGTATACCTGCTTTTAACTGGATAACAAGTTGCTCGTTGGTCATAGATCTGCCCTCCTAAAAAAAGGCTGCGGCATTTTTACCGCAGCCCTATCATTTCTTTATAATCTTATTTTAATAGTAAGTAGTTTTTGACTCACTAACTGCGCTTTCTGTTCTGGCAAGTAAACGGTAATAAATCCCATTTTTCTTCTTTTCCAATACAAAAGCATCATAGCAGATTCGCCCCTCTACTAAAGAGCCACTGATTCCAGGTGGATCACGATGGATCTTATATTCCTCTAACTTCATAGGCGCCACCGTTGCGGACGGATGCACCATCATAAAGCCAAAATCTTCCGGTAATCTATTAGTCGGGACTTTTACCACTTCGCAGCCATCTAATACAGAAATTACTCCAAGTCTGCGCTTTTCTTCGGAAACTGCCACGTCCATCATGATCTCTGGGGAATTTTTCATCATAAAATACACATCTGGGGTCACAATCAGCACTCTTCCCACTTCCGGAACTTCTGCCTCATCCAGAGCGGCAGAAGCTTTGGTGATCTCTTCATAGATATTGTCAGGCATTAAGGGAACATTCACTTTTGGTTTGATTCCTGCGTTCTGTGTCATGACTTCATAGATATAAGTGTCTATTTCTGGAATGACCACTTCTCTTTGCTGTCTTGCCAGTGCTGACGCCGCCTCTAACTGCTGCATTGTTTCGTCCTCATCCAGTTTGTCGATCGCAAAAGTGAAAGATCTATCTTTCGTCAATGTGAGTTCCTGCAAAGTAGTTTCTAAGCCGGCAATCTCCCCATACCTTGAACCCGTAAAGCCTTTTTCTGGGTTTCTCTTATAATCATTCATCTGGGAAGTGTTGACAGAATACAGGCAAACTGTATGCGCTCCCGTCCATACAAAATTGTCATTTGTCAATAGTGCCTTTTTGCTTTCTGCTTTAAAAATCTCATCCGTATATGGTAAAAAAACCTGTGTTAAATCAACCGCCATTATTTATTCTCCTTTCTTGATTCCCATAACTTCTCTGACTGCATCGGGAAATTTATATTTTTTTGGTTTTTCTTCTTTTTTTCCGGAACACATGCACTCTGTAATCGTATTCATTGCTGTTTCACATGCTTCTTCACTTGATAGATCTAACAGATCTGTCAGCCCTGTGCCTAGTCCCATTTTTTCCAGTCTATCCGAGAATTTTTCTTTTCTCATCTCCATCATCTTTTTCTGCAGCTCTTTCATTTCATTTTGGTGAAGCTGGTTTAATTCGGCAATTCTTGCCTGTGCTAAGCTTTCCATCTCCTCTGCCGTGTAGCTCTGATCTGGGTTGAAGATTTTCCCGGATAACTCCTTTATTTTCTCTTGTTTCTGTTTTTTTTCATATTCAATCATATCTGCACTTTTCATTTTTTTCCTTTCTCGTAGAGACCACCCCCCTACGCATATTTATTTCAATTTATTTTGTCGAGCCCCTTCCCCGGTCATTGGTTTCCTCATTAAAACCCGTTTTTATCCTGACGGGGGGTATAAAAAGAGACACGGAATTGATATAATCAAAATGATCTATCTTTCCCGTGCCTCTTGGTTTCCAGCTCTTCGCTGGGGTACTTTTTTATGTATTTATTATACCATATATTCCCCAGTGTTTCAATGATTCTCTTTTAAGTATACATAAGCTTTCTTATATCTTCCGTCCTGCTGCCTTGCAAGCTTCCAGCTCTTTATTCTTGGATGTAATAATTTCAATACTACTTCCAGTTCCTGTGACTGCTCATAAGAAATTTTCAACTTGACCATAGATCTCCTCCTATTCCTCTTTGTTTTCTTTCAATATCCTTTCCAATATGCTTAAGTTCTGATCCACTGCTTTTAATAGATCCCCTGTCTGATTCATCAACATGATAGCGTAATTCAACAGCTTTCTATTTATTTCCTTTTGCTCCATGATAATACTTTCCCACTCATTTTTTGTCATGTTTCTGCTCCTTTCCTGCTTACTTATTCATCTTTTTCTTAGACTTTTAAAAAATCTTTCATTCTTCATTCGGCAACTGTCTTTTGTATATACCCTGTTTTTGAACATATTGTTCATGGCGTGCGCTGTCTGCACCCATGTCAGATCATCTATATAATAAAGCCGAAACATGATTCTTAGTTCACTGCTTTCTATAGTCTCGATCAATTCCTCTGCTTCAATGATAGTTTCTAATAACTCAATTTCTGTCATTTCTGATCTTCTTTTTAATTGTTTTAAGGTCTGCCACATATCTCGGATATTATCATTCATCTTTAAACTCCTCCAACATATTTCTTCTTTCAAAATACGCATACAACAGCGCCCTGATCTGCCGGATCATGCGCGGTTCTACTTTGCCCAGCATCCGGAAGAGACTTATATACTGTCCTGTTGTTTTGGTCTCATCTGCTTCCAACTGCTCCAATATCTGAATCATCATATCTTTATAACTCATCTTTGCTTTCCTCCTCTGACTCTTCCCAATTACTCAACGCATCTGTAAAAGCTTCCTGCATTTGTTCAATAGCTCTCTGCCCTTTCTCTGCTTTCTCTAATGTCTTTAAGATCCTGCGGAGATCAGTGTCAACGATCTTTCCGGCCAGCTCCAGAACGGTCATGGGGTTTTCGCCGTATGTATTAATCACCATACGCAGAGCGAAGTTCCTGACTGCTGCCAAAGCCTTTGGACTGTTAAGACCCATAATATAGTCAATGATCTCCATTCTGGTTTTCTTGTTCTCTTCAATTTGCTTTCTATTTAATTTAAGCATTTGCCTACCTCTTTTCTTTTTCTATGAAGTATGATATAATATCAAGGATTGTGGGGAGTATAAATTGTATCTTGGCTATTGAATGGAAGAAGCTGGGTAAGATACTATTTTTTTATTTTAGGGTACTCCCACTTTCTCGATCTCATCCCCTTGATAATCTGCGATCAAGGGGATTTCCATTTTATGCTCTTCTCTCAAACTCATCTAAGATCTGATTCAGAAGATTATCGGATAGCCTTGAAGTATGCTTTTTTCTGTAAGCTTCTACTTGCTTGCTTAAGGCGTTCCAATACTCATCTGTATTGTTGCTATCCCCAAACCGCTTATACAGTCGCCAGAGATCTGTGAACATCTCATGAGCCTGCCTAAGCTCTGCTTCTGTCATGTTCTTCCTCCTCCATCTTGACCAACACCAGACATTCCCCACCTATAATCAGGCTTACTGTGCATCCGGTTACATCGGCACAGCCGTATACAAATTCAGGTGAGGCAATCCTTAGTTGATTCTGATTTACATATTCCTGTATCATGTCCACTTCCTGCTGGGTAAATCCTTTACATTTCACATTATCAATACTAAGATATGCTTCTAAGATATCCATCTTATTCCCTCCTTGTTCAAATTATTTTTTACGGTACAAAAGG
>JAUNDP010000038.1 GCA_030526005.1 Eubacteriales bacterium | reverse complement strand
TGCGTTCTGGAATCTTAAGTTGAAAAGTTCCTTTTTAGCAGCTACTAATTCTTCGGATAATTCTGCAGCTGATTTGTTTCTTAAATCTTTATTAAAATCCTTATTAATTTTCACTGTTATCACCGCCTTCTAAGTCTGCACGAGAAACAATTTTACATTTGCATGGAAGTTTGTGCATAGCAAGACGCAGAGCTTCTTTTGCTACTTCTTCAGGAACACCTGCGATTTCAAACATTACTCTGCCTGGTTTTACAACTGCTACCCAGTATTCTAATGTTCCTTTTCCGGAACCCATACGTGTTTCTGCTGGTTTTGCTGTTACTGGCTTATCTGGGAAAATTTTGATCCAAACTTTACCACCACGTTTAATATAACGCGTCATAGCAACACGGGCTGCCTCGATCTGGTTGGATTTGATCCAGCATGGCTCTGTAGCCACTAAACCGTATTCACCGTTGCTCACTACATTTCCTCTCAGTGCCTTTCCGGCCATGGAACCACGGAACTGTTTACGACGCTTAACTCTCTTTGGCATTAACATTATTTATCGCTCCCTTCCTTGTTTCCTTTAGTTGGAAGTACTTCGCCTTCATAGATCCAAACTTTTACGCCTAATTTTCCGTAAGTTGTATCTGCTTCAGCGAATCCATACTGAATATCTGCTCTTAATGTCTGCAGCGGAATTGTTCCTTCGCTGTAAAACTCGGTACGAGCCATATCTGCTCCGCCAAGACGTCCGGAAACAGCTGCTTTGATACCCAGAGCGCCTGCCTTCATGGTTCTTCCCATGCAGGATTTCATGGCACGTCTGAAAGAAACACGGTTTTCCAGCTGTAAAGCGATGTTTTCAGCTACTAACTGAGCATCTCTGTCAGGTCTTTTTACTTCTTTGATATCTACGATTAATTTTTTATCTGTAAACTGAGCTAATTCAGCTTTTACTTTCTCGATCTCAGCGCCGCCTCTACCGATTACAACACCTGGTTTTGCTGTGTAGATGATCACTTTTACACGGTCAGATGCTCTCTCGATTTCGATCTTAGAAACACCAGCGCTATATAATTTCTTTTTCAGATATGTTCTGATATTGTAATCTTCCACTAAGCAGTCTGCAAAGTCAGCTTCAGCATACCATTTTGAGTCCCAGTCTTTAATAACACCGACTCTCAAGCCGTGTGGATTAACTTTCTGTCCCATGATTGCCCTCCTTATCTTTCATTCAGCACAACAGTAATATGGCTTATTCTCTTCTCGATTCTGTAAGCTCTTCCCTGTGCTCTCGGTCTGATTCTCTTCATTGTAGGTCCTTTGTTTGCGTAGCACTCCTCTACATAAAGGTTTTCTACATTCATCTGATTGTTGTGTTCAGCGTTTGCAATCGCTGATTTCAGTAATTTCTCTATTAAAGAAGATGCATATCTTGGGTTGTATGTCACAATACCAAGTGCTGTCTGTACATCTTTGCCTCTAATGGCATCTAAAACGAAACATGCTTTCTGAACAGACACTCTTGCGTAAGACAGTGTTGCAGATGGTCTTGTGTCTTTCTGAGCATTTCTCTCTCTTTTGATCTGTGATCTATGTCCTTTAGCCATGAATGAAACCTCCTTTCAATTCCGATATCCTAGCGAACGCCAGATTTCTTTTCGTCTTTTCCATGTCCTCTGTAAGTTCTTGTTGCAACAAATTCTCCGAGTTTATGTCCAACCATATCCTCTGTTACATATACCGGAACATGTTTTCTTCCATCATGAACTGCGATTGTATGTCCAACCATCTGAGGGAAAATTGTAGAACGACGGGACCAGGTTTTGATTGCCTGTTTTTCCCCTGTTGCGTTCTGAGCTTCGATTTTTTTCATTAAGCTTTCATCCACAAATGGTCCTTTTTTAAGTGAGCGAGCCATAGGTTCTAACCTCCTTATAAACTTTGTTAATTAATTAGTTGTTGATTGCTTTACCGTCTCTTCTTCTTACGATCAGCTTGTTAGAATGTTTGTTTTTCTTTCTTGTCTTCAATCCAAGAGCAGGTTTGCCCCAAGGTGTAGATGGACCTGGACGACCGATACCAGTCTTTCCTTCTCCACCACCGTGTGGATGATCGTTAGGGTTCATTACGGAACCACGAACGGTAGGTCTGATACCCATATGGCGTTTTCTACCAGCTTTACCAACGTTGATCAGGTTGTGATCTGTGTTTCCTACAACACCAACTGTTGCACGGCAGATGATCGGAACCATTCTCATTTCGCCTGATGGAAGACGAAGTGTTGCATATTTTCCTTCTTTTGCCATCAGCTGTGCTGCGTTTCCAGCAGAACGAACGAGCTGTCCGCCTTTTCCTGGATATAATTCAACGTTGTGTACCATTGTACCAACTGGGATTAATTCTAATGGAAGGCAGTTTCCGACTCTTACTTCGGCTTCTGCACCATTCATAACTTTCATTCCTACTTTTAAGCCCTGTGGAGCTAAGATGTAGGATTTTTCACCGTCTGCATAGCAGATCAGAGCGATGTTTGCTGTTCTGTTTGGATCGTATTCTATTCCAATTACTCTAGCCGGGATTCCGTCTTTCTTTCTCTTGAAGTCTACGATTCTATATTTTCTGCGGCTTCCGCCTCCACGATGTCTTACTGTAATTTTACCCTGGTTGTTACGTCCAGAGTTTTTATTAAGAGATACCACTAAGGATTTCTCTGGGAAACTTTTTGTGATTTCTGAGAAATCAGATCCAGTCATATGTCTTCTGGAAGGTGTATATGGGTTGTAAACTTTAATTCCCATTGTTGTCTCTCCTTTCGAATATTTATTATCACGCTTTCGTTGCGTATAGCTGCGATCAGCCGACTGTTGTGTCTGACCGCCGGTTCATGGACTCTTTTGTTCCGTCAGGAATTAAAGTCCTTCAAAGATTTCGATATCAGCGCTGTCCTCTGTCAAAGCTACGATTGCTTTTTTGGTCTTTGCTGTCTTTCCTACTGTTGTTCCGCGTCTTTTAGACTTTCCGTCTAAGTTCATTGTGTTTACGCTTTTTACTTTTGTTCCATTGAACATTTTTTCAACAGCTTCTTTGATCTGTCCTTTTGTTGCGTCTGTATGAACTAAGAAAGTGTATTTTTTCTCGCCCATAGCATTCATACTTTTTTCTGTAATCACTGGTTTCTGGATTACATCATAATATTTGATATCTGCCATTATGCGTACACCTCCTCGATTGTTGCTACAGCAGCTTTTGTTACTACAACTGTATTGTATTTTAAGATGTCATAAACATTGATTGTGCTTGTCTGAGCAGTTGCAACGTTTGCAATGTTTCTTGCGGATAATACAACGTTTTTGTCATTGTCGTTCAATACAACAAGCGCTTTTGTCACGTTTAAGTTATCCAGAACTGCTTTCATGCTCTTTGTTTTGATTGTATCGAATTTTAATTCGTCGAGAACGATCAGTTTGTTTTCCTGAACTCTGGATGTTAAAGCAGATTTCAGTGCCATTCTCTTTTCTTTCTTGTTCATCTTGAAAGAATATTCTCTTGGTGTTGGAGCAAATACAACTCCACCGCCTGTCCACTGCGGAGCTCTTGTTGAACCCTGTCTTGCATGACCGGTTCCTTTCTGTCTCCAAGGTTTTCTTCCGCCGCCGGAAACTTCGGAACGAGTTTTTGCTTTCTGTGTTCCCTGACGTTTATTTGCAAGCTGGCTTACTACTGCCATGTGTACCAGATGTTCGTTTACTTCAACACCGAATACAGCATCGTTCAGCTCCATTGTGCCAACTTCTTTGCCTTCCATATTGTAAACAGATACGTTTGCCATCTGTGAGTTCCTCCTTTCCTATCAAAAGCCTTATTTGCCGGATTTAACTGTTTCTTTGATTGTTACTAAGGATTTCTTTGGTCCTGGTACAGCACCTTTTACTAAGATCAGATTGTTCTCTGCATCTACTTTCACAATTTCCAGATTCTGGATTGTGATCTGTTTTGCACCCATCTGTCCTGGCATCTTTTTGCCCTTGAATACGCGGCTTGGATCAGATGCAGCACCGTTTGAACCTGCATGACGATGGAATTTGGAACCGTGTGCCATAGGTCCGCGACTCTGGCCGTGTCTCTTGATTGCACCCTGGAATCCTTTTCCTTTGGAAATTGCTGTTGCGTCGATCTTGTCGCCTGCTGCGAAGATGTCTGCTTTGATTTCCTGTGCTAATGCGTACTCTTCTGCATTTTCAAACTTGAACTCTCTGACGTATCTCTTGTAAGAAACACCAGCTTTTCCAAAATGGCCTTTCATAGGTTTGTTTACTAATTTTTCTCTCTTATCAACAAAACCTACCTGAACTGCACTGTAACCGTCGTTCTCTACTGTTTTCACCTGTGTTACTACACATGGTCCAGCCTGAAGAACCGTTACTGGAGTTAATACTCCGTTTTCGTTGAAGATTTGAGTCATTCCGACTTTTGTAGCTAAAATCGCTTTCTTCATTTTTTTACCTCCTGTTAATCTACAGCGGATTACACTGTGTTGTGCAATCATCCTAGACAGACAGTCAATATAAGTGGAACGATTTCGTTGCTTCTATATCAACCTGTAAGGATAATTTACTTCATTCAAACTTTGATCACTTTTTAATTATTTCATTTTGATGTCGATATGCACACCTGCTGGCATTTCCAGTCTTCCCAGAGCGTCTACTGTCTTCTGGTTTGGTGTGATGATGTCGATCAGTCTCTTGTGTGTTCTCTGCTCGAACTGTTCTCTGGAGTCTTTATATTTGTGAACAGCTCTTAAGATTGTTACAACCTCTTTCTTTGTTGGTAACGGAACTGGTCCACTCACCTGACATCCATTTTTCTTTACGGTTTCGATAATTTTCTTTGCAGATGCATCTACTAACTGATGATCATATGCTTTTAAAGTGATTCTCATTACTTGACTTGCCATAAAAAAAGTCGCCTCCTTTTCGCACTATTAAGCAGTACGACAAGCGGTGACTGTACACTCTCCCGTGTGTATCATAAAAATACTCACATTGTTTCTCACGAATTTCGTGGTCAGTTTCTATTGTACAGTGACTTGTCGCCAGTTTTCTTTAACTTGACATTCGCTCCACGGAAAACCTGCGGTCTTTTTTCTTTCCCATCCCGCAGCAACCTCACGCTTCTACGCTATCAAGGTCACAACAGTGATGATTATATCCGATATTTTTTGAAAATGCAATACCTTTTTTTAATTTTTTTTTGTATTTTTTCTGATACAGCATCACACTGCTCTCAAGTCTTCTTTTCCCTGCAATTTCCTTTTTATTTCCGCATTTTCTTCTTTGCCTGTTCGATCTGTGCTTTTCCAAAATCCCGTTCGGTCACAAGATACATGAGCGTATAGATTCCGATGATCATGCCGCACTTCAGCAAATGCTTCAACTGTTTCTTCATATCTTTCTCCCCCTGAGGCGCTTTCTTCTATATTATAATACCTTTTCTTTCCAATTCCAAGAAAAATGATGTCTGCTCCCCCATTTTCATGGTAAAATTTAGCCATAAGTGATCTTGAAAGTAAAAATTTTTTGATATCTGGGAGGTTTACAATCATGAAACGTACGATTTTATCCCTTTGTTTTTTATCTTTGTTTTTGACTTCTGCCTTTCTTTTTCTGATCTATGAGAAAAAAGATGTCTTTGATGAAGATGCAAAAAAATATATCTGTATTGCAAACTCCGGTTTTTTCTACTGGAATTCCATTCATGAAGGCATAAAAGCCGCAGACCGCGAAATGGGCTCTTACACAAAATGGGTAGAATTTAACCGTTATGACACGGAAGAACAGATCCGTCAGCTTAAGAAAACAAACTATCTTGATTTAGACGGCGTGATCACGGTCGGAGAACCGTATTCCGAACAGTTGAATGAAGTGTTAAAAGAAATCTCAGACCGCGGCATTCCGATCGCTCTGATTGACACCGATTCTCCTGACAGCGGCAGAGATTACTATATCGGTACAGATAATTATGAGGCTGGCCGCCTTGCCGCTCAGACGATTGCAGAACAGACAGGCGGAATATGCGAAGCGCTCGTCATCGTCTCCCGCCTTACTTATGCTAACCAGAACGAGCGGTACAAAGGATTTTCAGACGCCGCTTCTGAATATGAAAATATGAAAGTCGTCTCCATCATCGAAGCAGAGGGCGATAAACTGACGATGCAGGAACAGCTTGCAAAGACATTTGAACAGTTTCCGTCTGTCAATGCCATCTTCTGCGCAGAATCGGCATCTGCCAGACGTCTCGGTCCATTTCTTGAGACGCTTCAAAAGACGGATCTGACAATCGTCGGATTTGATCGTTCCGACGCCACGCTCCGTTTTGTACAGGATGGATTTTATGCCGCCACAATCGCACAGAGCAGCTATGATATCGGCTATGAAGCCGTCTCCTGTCTAAACAGCTGGGAACAGGGCGCCCCGCCCGAAACGGTTTACACCGATGTCGTCTGCATCACGCAAGAAAATGTGAATGACTTTCTGTCTTCTCCAAAAGAAAAAAAGTAACAGATGGGGGAATTTTTATGGAACAACATACAAAAAAAGTGTTAAATTTTACACAGAAAAGACTGACCTGTTTTTTCATCCTTGTCGTGGGAACGGCTGTCCTGATGAATATCTATACTGTTTTTTTCAGCAGTATCTATTATCTGCGCTACCAGTCTGCAACTCGTCAAATTCCTGTCTTCCGGACATATTATGAAACACTGAAGCAGTCGTTTCAGGCGCTGGACGACTATCTTGTCAATGAAGATCACAGCGACTATACGCTTTCACTTCAAACACTGGAAGAATCAGAAAAATTTCTTTCTTCTCTGCTTGACGATGTCCACGATGCACAAATCTCAAGAGAAGTGTTGGATCTGATGGATATGTCATCCATTTTAAAAGAAAAAATGATCTCTGTCGGCGCTGCCATGGATCGGTACCACCAGACAGAAAAGACTGCTTTTTCCACCGTGACGCAGCGATATCAGGATGTTCTGTCTGTCCACACAGCAATCCTCGATGAATATGAGCCGTTTCTGGAAATGCTTCTTGACCACACTGAGACCGTCTATCAGGAAATGCAGCAGAAAAGCTTTCTCGGAATCGCTGTCTTTGCTGTTGTATTTCTCGCCAGCGGAATGTTGATGTTCTCCCAGATCCGATATATTCACCATTCCATCGCAGGACCGATTAATGAATTGATCCATGCTGCTGAGCAGGTTTGGCTTGGAAAATTCGACTGTGCTCTTATCTCTTTAAAAGAACAATCTGCTGATGAAGGAATGCTTCTGCTCGTCAAAGTTTTCAATAAGATGGTTCGTCAAGTAAAGCAGCAGATTGAGACACTGAAAGAAAATGCCCGCGTGCAGAAACAGCTTCAGGAAAGCCGCTTTAAAGAACTTCAGATGCAGATCAATCCGCATTTTATGTTTAATACTTTGAATATGATTTCTGATTTTGCATATCTGGAAAATGCGGAAAAGACCGTTGTTCTCCTGAATAAGACGGCAAAGATGTTCCGCTTCAGCCTTGACTTTTCCGGAAAAACGGTGACTCTTTCCAGAGAGATCGAAGAACTTCACAACTACATCTATATTCAGCAGCAGCGATTCGGAAAACGGATTCATTTTCTGCTGAATATAGATGAAAACTGCCCTGATCTCAAAATTCCGGCGCTGACTTTACAGCCGCTCGTCGAAAATGCAATCACGCACGGAGTCGGAATGCTCACGTCCAATGCTGAAATTAAAATTGAGACGCGATATGAGTCTGCCAGTCGCACTGTATCCCTGATCATTCAGGACAATGGGGAGGGGATGAGTCCTGCTGCTCTGAATCACGTTTTAAATCAAATGTATACTTACACGACGCAGAATGCAAAAATTGGACTTGGAAATGTCTATCTGCGCCTGAAAATGTTTTTTAAAGATCGCATCCGGATGAATATAGAAAGCACAGAAGGGCAGGGCACAGCCGTCACGATTGAAATTCAGTATAAGGAGGAGGAATCCGTATGTACCGATTAATTGTAGCAGATGATGAGATGATCGAATGTATGGTCTTAGAACATATCGTTAAGAATCATCTAAAAGATCAGATTGAACTTATAGACAGCGTTTCAGACGGCGTCAGTCTTCTGAAAGCCGTCGAGGAGCTGAAACCAGATATCGCAATCGTTGACATCAATATGCCGGGATTAAACGGTCTCGATGCGATTGAGATTTTAAGAATGAAGAATGTAAATCTAAAGATCATTATTCACACCGCATACAGTGAATTTTCTTATGCGCAGAAAGCACTGCAGCTTGGAGCTGCCGACTATCTCTTAAAGCCAAATATGAAAGAAGAGATTATCGCATCCATTCAGAAAGTATGCACCCTTCTGGATGAAGAAACCAGCCGAAAAAAAGAATATCAGGAAAACAGCGCTGCCACTCAGAGCCTGTATGAGCTGTCTGCCGACAAGTGGATGATGTCTCTGTTTCTGGAACAGCCCGACTTCAAAGCATATTCTATTTTTCAAAAATCATGTCCTGACATCGTTCACGGCGGCATATTTACAGCATGGAAATTAAAAGACAGGGAAACATTTTCTAAGGAAGAGGAAGAATCCATCTTTTCTTCTCTAAAAGAAAAAATTTCTTCTGTCTGCAGCAGTATCTGTCTCGTCCACAAGGACATATTCTACTGTCTCTTTATCCCCGGAGAAAAAGTAAAATCCACAGACCAGAAAGCGTGGCTGTCCAAAATGATTGATTTTCTATGCAGAAAGCAGAAGAGAGAATCCGTCTTCTTTCTCATCGGAGCAAGCGGCTGGAAATTGCCGGATCACCTTGTATCTGGAATCCATGAATCCACACTTGCTCTGCATCACCGTGATCAGTCTGGACTTTATTTCTTCCGCGGTCAGGAAGCACTTGCAGAACCATGTTTTTCTCAGACTCCTCTCTATGCTGCGCAGTCTTTGCTTGAAGATCATCTGGAAGAATGTCTCAGATATACAGAAAGAATCTTTTCTTCCTTTTCATCTCCTTCTTTTCTTTCCAGGCAAGAAGGAGTTGTCATGAATAAAATTTTTGCTGCCGTCTATCTGCTTCGCGTTGAGGCGGAACTGAATAAAATTTTGAATATCCAGTCAGACAGAAATTTTGAATTTTGGAAACATTTTCAGGATATCTCATCTCAAAATGATATTTTGCGCTGGACCGCACAGGAAATCACAGAGCTTTACAATTTCCTCTCAAAAAAGAATCCGGCTGAGAATCCTTATATTGCAAAAGCTTCTTTTTATATCTTAGAAAATTATGCAAAAGATCTGCCACTTGAAGAGGTTGCAGACTCCATCGGCATCAGCCCATTTTATTTAAGCCGCCTCTTAAAAAATGAAAAGCATACCACATTTGTCGAGATGGTCACAGATGTACGCATTCGCAAAGCAATGCTGCTCCTTGCCGAAAACCAGAAATCCATCCGTGAAATCGGCTGCATGATCGGCTATCCAAACCAGAGTTATTTCTATAAAGTTTTTAAAAAGACAACAGGACTTGCCCTCGGCGACGTCCGCAGATATCTGTCGTATGACGAAACGGTATAAACAATAAGGTTAGGAACAAAAAATCTGGGTTGTGCGATTTTCCTCCAGCATAAAAAGTGCAGGGAGCATGTCCTCTCTGCACTTTCTTTTCCGTATCTTTTTTTATTTCCAAAGGGTTGTCTCTACATAATCTTTCAAAATCTGAGGCCATGTAAACCAGTCATGTCCTCCCTGCACCGTCACATACGGCTGTCCGTCATTGTATGGAATTTCTGCCTCGTCCAGCAGCTCTTTGAATCCCATCAATGTCTTATCGCCATCGGTGTGGTAAGTGTTCTGCATCATCAGATGATCTGCAAATCCTGCTGCTAGATAGATGTCCGGCGCTTTCATCGCCGTGTAGTCCTCTAATTCCGGCCATGCCCACGCAGCTGATCCGCTGAACATTCCATAATATCCAAACAACTCCGGCGCTTTGTAGTAAATCATGGTCGTTGTCTTTGCTCCGCTGGAAAGACCGGCATACGCTCTGTCCTTTACTTCTGTCGATACATGATAGTTCTCTTCTATATAAGGCATCAGATACTGCGTCGTATTCTCAAAAATCTGATCGTAATCCCAGTCGCGTGATCCTTCTATTATATAGTCTGCATTGTTCATACAGACAATGATAAATTCTTCGCACTTTCCTTCCGCCACAAGACAGTCTACGATATTTGCTGCATTCCCCTGATGGAACCAGTCTCCCTCTTCTCCTCCGCCGCCATGGGTCAGATATAATGTCTTATATGGCTCCTCTCGGTCCGGATCGTAGTGAGCCGGAAGATAAATTTCCACATTCTGCGCTCTTCCAAGACTTCCATCATACGTCGTGTAAACAATACTTCCTCTGTCCTCTTCCTTTTCCACCGGTGTCAGCCAGCTCCAGTCATCGGACGGCGACTGTTTTTGGGGATCATATGGCACATAAAACTTGCTTCTTGTCTGATGTGCGCCCTGCTCATTGCACTTTGGCAAATTTTCAGGGTCAGGAATCGCCTCATACGTCTCTCCTCCGTCATATGAGACTTCATATTGATACAGATAAGATCCACCCGGCAGATCCAGACTGATGCTCCAGGAATCGCTCTCCTCATCATGCGTCATTTCTTTTACATATCCCGCATCATTGACATGGCACAGATTCAGACCATTCTCCCAGTCCTCCGGACCATACAGATAATTTTCCAGGCTGTCATTTGCGACCAGCGTAAATCCGGAAGCATACACATTTGGATCATTTTCCACATAAAACTGAAAACTACCTTTTAACTGTACATTTGTCGCTTCCTCATCGCTGTAAGTAAATGTCGTCGTGTATCCTGTCTTTGAGTCCTCATTCGCCTCTGTCACAACGCCGCTGCTTACGGTCTCCATCTCTTCTGCCCCTGCTATACATACCGGCGCAAGTACCGTTGAAAATACCATAGCTGTCAGCGGCAGAATTGAGCTTGCTTTTTTCAGTTTTCTCATATTTTTTTCCTCCCGTTTCATTATAAATTTGTGCTTGTGCTGAACAGCTGTCACGCCGTCAGCCTTTTTACTGCTTTACTTTTCATGGGATCTGTATCTCCATCTCTTGACTATAAGATATCATGTTCTCTCTCTTCACTCAATTTTACTATTTTGCTATCTCATCTCTAATCTTGCCTTGCCCATAACAATATTTTGTCCTTTTTTTCTTATTTTGACAAATATAAAAAAGAGCTTCCCCTCTGCCTCAAAGCAGAAGAAAAGCCCTTCTTATCCGTTTCACTATTAATTTTATTTTCTGCGAATTGCCATTTTATTTTTTGCTAATCACCTGTCAGTCAAATGACAATGGATTTGCTGCCGTCACTTTCGATCTGTTTTATTTTACGTCTTTCAGGAATGCGCAATATCCAAGATATGCCTCGTAGATATCTACTTTGCTTGCCACTTCCCAAGGAGCGTGCATATTCTGGACAGCCACGCCGCTGTCGATGACATCCATTCCATAGTTTGCCATAATATAAGCGATTGTTCCGCCGCCGCCCTGATCTACTTTTCCAAGCTCAGCTGTCTGATATGCCACATTATTTTCATCAAATACTTTTCGCAGCTGTGCCATATATTCCGGATTTGCATCGTTTGATCCTGATTTTCCTCTTGATCCTGTATATTTGTTGATGGTCAGTCCTTTGCCGAAATATGCTGTATTTTTCTTGCACATTACAGACGGATAGTTTGGATCGAACGCAGCGCTTACGTCAGAGGAAAGCATCTTAGAGTTTGCCAGCGCTCTTCTGACTTTCAGCTCGCTGTACTCTCCCATTGCATTTAAGATCTCTGCAACTGCATTTTCAAAGAATCTGGAGTGCATTCCTGTCGCTCCGACGCTTCCGATTTCTTCTTTATCTACAAGAAGGCATACGCATGTCTTTTCTGCGTGATCCAGAGCCAGCATTGCCTGATAGGATGGATAAGCGCAGATTCTGTCATCATGGCCATATCCCATAATCAGGCTGCGGTCCAGACCGTAATCTCTTGCTTTTCCTGCCGGAACTGCCTCCAGCTCTGCAGAGCTGAAATCTTCCTCTGTGATACCATATTTTTCTTCCAAAAGTTTCACGATCTGTGCTTTTACCGGTTCTTTCTCTTCTCCTTCAAGCGGAATGCTGCCGACCAGAATATTCAGATCCTCGCCTTCTACAACCTTGCTTCCTGTCTTCTCCATCTGATTCTGTGACAGATGAACCAAAAGATCTGAGATTCCAAGAACAGGATCGCTCTCATCCTCTCCGATCACAACATTCAGCACGCTTCCGTCTTTTTTTACAACAACGCCGTGCAGCGCCAGAGGAAGAGCTACCCACTGGTATTTTTTGATTCCGCCATAATAATGCGTGTCAAGAAGCGCCAGATCGCTGTCCTCGTATAACGGATCCTGTTTCAGGTCGAGTCTTGGAGAATCGACATGAGCGCCCAGAAGATTCATTCCTTTTTCCATCGGCACATCGCCGATCTGGAACATTGCAAGCGCTTTTCCCATATAGTTTACATATACTTTATCCTGAGCCTTCAGCTCTTTTCCAGCAGCGATCACTTCATTCAGATCCACATATCCTGCTTTTTTGATTTCCTCCACAGCAAAGGAGACACATTCTCTTTCTGTCTTGCATTCGCTGATAAAGTTTTTGTATCCGTCACAAAAACGATTCATTTCCTGAAGCTTTTCGCTGTCATATTTTTTCCATGCGTTTTCTCTTAACATCTCTTTAACATCCTTTCGCTTTTTCTGTACATGCTTTCATTGCCTCAATCACTGCGCTGCGCATTCCCTTTTCTTCCAGAACACGGACAGCCTCGATTGTAGTTCCTCCCGGAGAGCAGACCATATCTTTTAGTTCTCCCGGATGTTTTCCCGTCTCCAGAACCATTTTGGCGCTGCCAAGAACAGCCTGCGCCGCCATCCGGTATGCCTGAGCGCGCGGCATTCCATCTGCAACGGCTGCGTCCGCCATCGCCTCGATAAATAAAAAGACGTATGCCGGTGAACTGCCGCTGACCGATACAACCGCATCCATCAGTCCTTCTTCCACCTGCTCGACTTTGCCGCATCCTTCTAAAATCATGCGGACTTCGTCTCTCTCTTCTTCAGTCAGACGATCGTTCGCACACATTCCCGTCATTCCCTCTCCGACAAGCGCAGGAGTATTTGGCATACAACGCACCAGTTTTACAGGCTTTTCAAACAGCCCCTCCAGCCATTTTACGGTCTTTCCCGGGGCAATGCTGACGACAATCTGATTTTCTCTGACCTGATCGCGAATCTGCGTGATCACTTCTTCATAAAATTTTGGTTTCACTGCCAAAATCAAAACATCGCAATTTTGAACAACTTCATGGTTGTCCAGCGTTGTACGGATACCGTACGCATCGAAAAGACGCTGTCTGCTCTTTTCTGTCTTTGTGGATGCAATAATCTCATCTGCCTGAACAATTTTCTGGTTCAGAACTCCTCCAATCATAGCTGAGGCCATATTTCCGCCTCCGATGAATCCGATTTTCAATATATTGCCCTCCTTTTCCTTCTCTTTTATCAAAATGCACAGCCATTTATTCTCGCAGCCTGCGCCGTGAATCTTATGCTGCATCTGATACCATATACAAGTATACCATATCCTTTTCATTTGCCAAGTCAAATATTTTCTCCATTTTCCCTTTTGCCGCATTCCGTCAGTTTTTTGTTGATTCTTAAAATGCTTTCCTCTATAATAGAGGCTGATACTTTAAACTGTTCCTTTTTGCCGGAAAAGATATTTTTTTCTTTGTAACATACTACATACGGACAATAAAAAAGGAGATTTTATGACCTCAAATAATACGATACGACTGTTGGAAGAAATTTCTTTAAACGCATGGCCTTCCCATAAGATTGAGCTGTATGACGGATGGCTGATCCGCTTTTCTCATAATTATACCTACCGCACAAACAGTGTGGAACAAATCGGGATTTCGACGCTTCCGACGGAAGAGAAAATTGCTTACTGCGAATCCGTGTACACAAACTATCGCACACCGGTCAATTTTAAAATTCAGCCGCTTCTCGATCCGTCTTTTGACCAGTGTCTGGCAGAGCGCGGCTATCAGGTTCGCCATGTCACTGAAGTTATGACGATGCCGATGACTCATTTTCATCCGTTTCCCTCTCTCACAGAGGAATATGAGTTTTACGGACGCAATTCCAATCTGCCATCCACCGTCTACTATCCTGAAAATGTGATTGTCCAGCTGAGAGATACAATCACAGACGACTGGATTCGGTCTCTGTTTCGCTTAAACGGCACGACAAATCCTACTCTTGTAAGAATTGTCCCTTCCATGTTCAAGGCAATTCCAAAAGAGACGATTGTCGCCTGCATCGAGATTGACGGACGGATGGTTGCTTCTGGGCTTGGCATCTTAGACCGCGGCTATGTCGGACTTTATGCCATCTATGTGGATGCGAGCTGCCGCCGCAAACAGTTTGCGCGCGCCATCTGCAGCTCCATTTTGTCAGAGGCACAGAAAAAAGGCTGTTCCCGCGCCTATCTTCAGGTTGTGCAGGGAAATACCGGCGCGAAAAACTTATATACCTCTCTTGGTTTTGAGGATCTTTATACCTACTGGTTCCGCTCGCTGGAATCGTAAACTGAACAACAGAAAGGAAAATTTGATATGTGGATAGCTGATTCTTGGAAAGATTACGAAGTGCTTGATACGTCAGGCGGTGAAAAATTAGAGCGATGGGGAGATTATCTTCTCGTCCGCCCAGACCCTCAGGTGATCTGGAATACAAAAAAACAGCACAGCGGCTGGAAGAAAAAGAATGGTCATTACCACCGCAGTCAGAAAGGCGGCGGGGAGTGGGAATTTTTCGATCTGCCGCAGCAGTGGACCATTCACTACAAAGAATTGTCCTTCCACTTGAAGCCATTTAGCTTCAAGCATACCGGACTGTTTCCGGAGCAGGCTACAAACTGGGACTGGTTCTCTGAAAAAATCAGAAATGCCAACCGGTCCATCAAAGTTTTAAATCTCTTTGCCTATACAGGAGGCGCCACACTCGCCGCTGCCGCTGCCGGAGCCTCTGTCACTCACGTCGATGCCTCAAAAGGTATGGTTGGATGGGCAAAGGAGAACGCAAAAGCCTCCAATCTGGAAAATGCTCCGATCCGCTGGCTTGTCGATGACTGCGTGAAATTTGTAGAACGTGAGATCCGACGCGGAAATCACTACGATGCGATTATCATGGACCCTCCGTCTTACGGCCGTGGACCAAAAGGGGAAATCTGGAAAATCGAAGATTCCATCTTCCCATTTATCCAGCTGTGCACAAAGCTTCTGAGCGATGACCCATTGTTTTTCCTCGTCAACTCCTACACAACAGGGCTTGCGCCGGCTGTCCTGACCTATATGATTTCCCTTGCTTTAAAAGACTGGAATGGTCATGTAGAAGCGCAGGAGATCGGTCTTCCCGTCACCAGCACCGGCCTTGTGCTGCCATGCGGCGCTTCCGGAAGATGGAGTTCTATCTAAAAAATTTAAAAAAACTGCGCATAAAGATACCGCCGCATCCTGGAATATTTTATCCCGGATGCGGCGGCTTTCTTTTGTTGTTATGGTATCCTGTTGTTGTTATGGTATTATGGTGTTCTGTTGTTATGATATTCTGTTTTATTCTTTTAGCTGGGGCTTTTTACAGCCCCTTTCTTTTTTACCTGATTTTTCTTTATTTTACTGTGATGCCTTTTGTATCATATTTGCTCAGATACAATTTTCCATCCCATGAGCAGGTTGCTCTTACTGTGTAAGTATATTCTTTTCCTGCCTCTGCTGTGGAATCAACACAGAAATATTTGTTTTCTCCGGCAATTCTGCGAACCAGTTTCCATCCGGAACCTGCTTCCTTGCGGTAGATACGGTATCCCTGTGCATTGTCTACAGGAGTCCAGTCCACTCTCACTCCGTTTGAAACCGGTTTTGCAGATTTCAGAGCTGGTGTTTTTAAGTTTGTTACTGCGGAAACAGCATTGTTGCCTTTTTCACTGTAATATACAACGCCGTCTTTCTTGAAGAAGGACTGTACGCAGTATGTATATTTTGTTCCTGGCTCCAGTTTGATATTTGAATAATGCTCTGTTGCCTGACCCATGACTTTCTTAATTCTTGTCCATTCTGTATCATTTGCACCTTTGCGGTAAATGATATATCCGTCGGCATTTTCTACTGGTTCCCATGTCACACGCAGAGCAGTCGTCACATTGTCCGAAGCTCCTACAGAAACGATTTCAGGCTCTGCCAGAGCGGCTGTCTGAGCAGAAATACCTTTTGTATCATATGTACTCAGATACAGATTTCCATCCCATGAGCAGGTTGCTCTTACTGTGTAAGTATATTCTTTTCCTGCTTCCGCTGTGGAATCAACACAGAAATATTTGTTTTCTCCGGCAATTCTGCGGATCAGTTTCCATCCGGAACCTGCTTCCTTGCGGTAGATACGATATCCCTGAGCGTTTTCTACTGGTTCCCAATCTACACGAATCTGGTTAGAAGAAACAGCTTTAGCAGAAACAAGAGCTGGCTGAGCTAAGTTTGTTACTGCGGAAACGGCATCGCTCTTTCCGCTGAAATGTTCTGTTTCGCCTACTTTACTGTATGCTTCTACGCTGTATGTGTATTTTGTACCTGGCTGTAAATCTTTTGCTGTATAAGTATAGACCGTCTGTTCTTCAACTGCGTCTACGCGTTCCACTTCAACCCATTCTTCTCCGTTCTGCTGGTAAACAATATAGGAATCTGCTCCGTCTACTGCATCCCATGTCAGATTTACTTCAGAAACATTTTCTTTGGATGCTTCTGCCAGAACAACTGGTTTGTCAAGTGCAACTTCTCCTGCTACTGTAACTTCTACCGTTGCTTTTACAGCGCTGAAGTTTGCTGTTGCAATAATTTCTGCCTTTCCTGCTCCTACAGCGGTAACTTTTCCTGTCTCATCTACTGTGAGAACTTTATCGTTGCTGCTGCTCAATGTATATGCAGCCATCTCTGCCTCGATACCTTCTGGCGCTGTTGTGACAGTTACCTGCATTTCTTCACCCAGTTCCAGAGTATCTTTTTCTGCTGTCACTGTGATGTCGCTGATTGTCTTTCTTACTGTTCCTTTTGTCAGGTAACAAGCTTCTGGATCAACTGGTTTCTGAGCGTCTACGTTGTACCAGTAAGAAGATCCAAAATTCTGTTTCAGATCAATCGTCAGAGAAGATTTATTTGTTACTTTGCTGATTCCTGTATTTAAGAACGCATAGCTTTCTAATTCAGATAAACCAGCTGGCAGTGT
The DNA here is from genome assembly GCA_030526005.1 of Eubacteriales bacterium. Classification (GTDB taxonomy): domain Bacteria; phylum Bacillota; class Clostridia; order Lachnospirales; family Lachnospiraceae; genus JAGZHZ01. The sequence goes on along the minus strand of JAUNDP010000038.1, from coordinate 3,488 downwards.
TACGCCTGTCAGTCCTGTACATCCTGCAAACGCGCTGTTTCCAACAGATGCGCAGCTTTCTGGCAGTACCAGTTCGCCTGTCAAACCAGTGCAGCCTGCGAATGCGCTTGCCTCAACTGTTTCCACATTTGCAAGCGCTAATTCACCTGTTAAGCCTGTGCATTCTGCAAATGCGCTTGCTTTAATTGTTTTTACAGTATTCGGGATTACCAGTTCTCCTGTAAATCCTGCACCTGCAAATGCTCTTGCCGGAATCTCTACTGCATTTGTATTCAGTGTCAGTTTTCCTATCAGTCCTGTACAATTTTCAAATGTACCTTCTCCAACTGTTACTTTGCTTAAATCTAAATCACCTGTAAATCCTGCGCAGCCTTTAAATGCATTGTTTCCAAGAACAGCGTTATCAGCAAAGACGAAAGATTCTGTCAGTCCTGCACAATTTTCAAATGCGCTGTCTCCAATCGTTTTCACTTTACTGAAGTTTGCTTTGCCTGTTAATCCTGTACATCCTGCAAATGCGTTTGCTCCAACTTCTGTTACATTTTCTAATTTCAGTTCTGTCAGCCCTGTACAGTTTTTAAAGAATTCTTCTGGAATAGATGTTACGCCTGTATTCAGTACAAATCCTGTTAATCCAGAACATCCTGCAAATGTAGCTGCATTCAATGTAGTTACACTGCTTAAATCAGCTTTGCCTGTCAGTCCTGCGCAATTTTCAAATGCATTTGCTCCAAGTGTGATTACTTTGCTGAAATCTACTTCGCCTGTTAAGCCTGTACATCCTGCGAATGCGCTTGCTCCGATGCTGGTTACACCTTCTAATTTCAGTTCTGTTAAACCTGTACAGTTTTCAAATGCTTTGTCTGCGATTGCAGTAACATTTTTCAGATCCAGACTCTTCAGCCCTGTACACTCTGCAAAGATACTTGGGATTGTAGTAAAGTTTGATAATTTTAATTCTGTGATACCTGCGCAGCCTTTAAATACGTCTGTTCCAATGGTTGTTGTCACAGCGCCATCCAAAGTCACTCCTGTCACTCCTGTACAGCCTGCAAATGCGTTATTTCCAAGTGTTGTCACTTTGCTGAAATCTAAGCTTCCTGCAATGCCTGTGCAGCCTGCGAATGCGCTTGCTCCAATGTTTGTCACTGCGCCCAAATCTAAGTTTCCTGTGATACCTGTGCAGCCTTCAAATGCGCTTTCCTCTACTGCAGTAATATCTGTCAGATTTAATCCTGTCAGCCCTGTACATCCTTTAAATGTTTTTTCTTTAATGGATGTCATAGATGTCATTCTTAAAGAATTGATTCCTGTACAGCTTTCAAATGCGCCTGCGCCGTTCAGAGTTACATTATTCAGATATAATGCACCCGTTACACCTGTACAATCTTTGAAAGAATGTTCATTTAATGTAACGCCTGTTAAGTTTAATGCGCTCAGACCTGCACAGCCTTCAAATGCTCTTGCACCGATTGTTGTATTATTTAAGTATAAATCACCTGTCAGGTTTGTACATCCTGCAAATGCCTCATCTCCGATGCTGCTTACATTCATTGGGAGTCTTAAACCTGTTAAGCCTGTACAGCCTGTAAATGCATTATTTCCAATCGTTTTAACGCTGTTCAGTTCCAGATCACCTGTTAAGCCGGCACAGCCTTCAAATGCATTATTTCCAATAGCTGTTACTTTCTGAAGCTGTACGTCTGTCAAAGCAGCACATCCTGCAAATGCTTTTTCTCCAATCGTTGTTGCATTTTGAAGCTGTACGCCTGTCAGGTTTGCACATCCTTCAAATGCGCTGTCTGCAACTGCTGTTACTCCACTTAAATCTAATGTTCCTGTCAGTCCTGTACAGCCTGAGAAGATTCCTTCCGGAAGTACAGCATTTGACAATACAAGATTTGTCAATCCTGCGCAATCTTTAAATGCATTTGTTCCTAAAGAAGCAGCTTTGCTCAGGTTCAGCTCTCCTGCTAATCCTGCGCAACCTTCAAATGCGTTATTTCCAACTGTAAAGGAAGCTCCGTCTGCTGTCGGAAGCACAACGCCCGTAAATCCTGCGCAGCCTGTAAATGCATTCTCAGCAATAGAAGTTATGCTCTCTAAATTTAAAACTCCTGTCAGTCCTGCACAACCCTCAAATGCGCTTACGCCAAGTGTTGTTACTTTGCTTAAGTCTACGTTACCTGTTAAGCCTGTGCATCCTGCAAATGCGCTTGCCCCAATTTCTGTTGCGCCTTCTAAGTTTATTGTTGCCAGCGCTGTACAACCATTAAAAGCGTTTGCTCCAATTTTTGTTACGCCATTTAACTGTAGCTCTGTCAGTCCTGCACAGCCTGTAAATGCATTGTCTGCAATTTCAGATACATTTGTCATGATAACGCTTGTAAATTTACTTCCATCAAAGACATTTGCATCAATTTTATTTACATTATTTAATTCCAGTTTTCCTGTAAACTCTTTATAGTTAATTCCTTGTAAAGTGCTTGCAGTAACCGTATCTACGTTGGAAATTTTCAGATCAGTAAAGCTATTGCAGTCTTTAAATGCATCGGTTCCGATTGTTACGGTATTTGCTCCATCTAATTCCAATCTTCCTGTTAAGCCTGTACAGCCTGCAAATGCTCTGTCTCCAATATTTGTCACATTCTTTGGTAAAACAAGATCTCCTGTCAGTCCTGCACAGCCATTAAATGCATCTGCTCCAATGCTGGTCAGACCTTCCGGGAAACTAATATTGCCTGTCAATCCTGTACAGCCCGCAAATGTATTATTCTTAATTTCAGTAACTCCAGCCGGAATCACTATATTTCCTGTCAGTCCTGCGCAGTTCTCAAAAGCGCTTGCTCCAAGATCTAACAATGTGCCTGGCAGTACAAGAGTTCCTGTAAGCGCACATCCTGCAAATGCACTGTCTCCAATTTTCAGAAGACCTTCTGCCAGATTTACACCTGTAAATCCACAATTTGCAAATGCTCTGTTCTCTACCGCTGTCACACCTGTAAGATCTAATGTTCCTGTCAGTCCTGCACAGCCTTCAAATGCGCTTGCTCCTACAGATGTCACGCCTGCAAGATTCAATGTCCCTGTTAATCCTGCGCAGCCTTTAAATGCACTGTCTCCGATTGTCAGAGAACTGCTCTGCATTGCCAGATTTGTAAATGTTGTATTTTCAAATGCGTTAGCGCCAATAGAAGTTAAGCCGGATGGCAGTGTTAATACACCGCTGAAATGAACGCCGTTAAATGCGTTAGCGCCAATAGAAGTTAAACCAGACGGCAGTGTAAGCGTACCGGTAAAGCCTGTTCCGGCAAATGCACTATCTGCGATTGCTGTAACTGGTTTTCCCTGAATTGTATCTGGAATATGTAAACTTCCTGTATCTGCAACAGAATCTTCTAATCCTATAATTGTAACCGTGTCGCCATTATCCTGCACAGTAAATGACACTTCATCTATTACAGATCTCATACTATTTTCTGGTTCTG
>JAUNDP010000037.1 GCA_030526005.1 Eubacteriales bacterium | reverse complement strand
CATACCAGACGGCTTTTCCTGTCTCTTCTCTCATCTGCATTTCCTCCATTTCTTTTTCTTTCATTTCTTCTTTTTCTGTTTTGTTCTTTGTTTCGTTTTCTGTGTTATTTTCTTTTTCTGAACTCATTTCAAATCCTCCTGTTTTTTTATGTCTGTTCCAGCTACTGTTTTCACACTTTTGCATTCATGTATTTTAAGAATGCCCCGCACGAAATACATTTTTTCCTTCAAATGTATGAACCATTTCTTTGACCACCTCCTGTCTTTGAAAATTTTTTATGACAAATCAGATCTCCTTTGATATTTTTCCTTCTTTATACGGTGGAGTCTGAAACAATCAAAAGTGTATACCGCTCTCTTTTATAATTTTTCGTTCTATTCCATCTAAATAAATCAGGATAAATGAAAAGGCTTTTATCTGGATATCTGATGCTTCCACTTTACTATTTCTGTTCAGTTGGTTTCCATACAGATTCCAGTTGGTTTTTTTAAATGGCTGTATCCCGCATAAATACAGCATTTTTTTAAGGTGGCATAAAATTTATATGGCATTATAAAACAGAAAAAAAGAAAAAAACCTACTAACGTAGTCTTATTTTCATGCCAAAATTCAAAATTGAAAATGAATAATCAGGCACAAAATTTTACCATTAAGCAAGTTTTTTTGTTGCAAAAAAAAGAGTGAGCATTCCTGTTATGGAATACTCACTCACAAGGGGTGTATTATCTTATTGTCTGCTTGACGGGAAGCAGTTCAAGATTAACGACATCCCCTTTTTTTATTTTACTCTTTTTTATTATCTCTCATTTTTCTTTCCCGTATGCTTCCTGTTTTCTTTTTTCCCAGTCTTGCAAACAGGCTTTCCTTTTTCATCTCCGTCTCTGTCTCTTCCTGTTCCTGTGCCTGCTCTTCTCCAACAGTCTCCGATTCTTCTGCTGTCATCACAAGATCTTCCGGCGTATTATCGGAAGAAACGAGTGGGAATTTTACTGTTACTTTGAACAAATCGCCATCCAGATAGATCAAAAATTCTCCGTTTTGCAGCTCAGTCAGATTTTTGGCAATCGAAAGTCCAAGCCCGCTTCCTTCTGTGCTTCGTGAAATATCTCCTCTTATAAAACGTTCCGTCAGTTCACTCGCCTCAATATTCAATGCCTGCTGTGAAATATTTTTTATCGAAAACTCTACTTCGTTTTCCTCATTTTTAATATTGATATCCACATAAACTCTCGTATTTGGCATTGCATATTTAAACACATTATTGTACAGATTTTCTACAATTCTCCAGATTCTTCTTCCGTCTGCCCAGATCAGCGCCTGTCCTTCTGAGGCATGTACAATCAAATCCAGCCCTTTTTCTTCAAACTTTTCGCTGAATTCTCCATTTGTCTGCAAGATCAGTTCTTTAAAGTTGATTTTCATCCATTCCAGCTTGATATTTCCAGAGCTGATCTTTGATGCCTCCAGTAAGTCTTCCGTCAGATGTTTCAGCCTCTGCGATTTATTTTCCAGAATTTTCAGATATTCCACTGCTTTTTCATCCTGCACATTCTGCCGTTTCAGCAAATCTACATAGTTGATGATGGATGTGAGCGGCGTTTTAAGATCGTGGGAAACATTTGTAATCAGATCCGCTTTTAATCGTTCACTCTTCAAGTTCTCAGAAACTGTCTTTTTAATTCCGTTTCCAATCAGATTAATGCTCTCCGCCATCTCCCTGTTATTTCCATTAAATTTTTCCAGGTCAAACTGATAATCAATGTCTCCATTTTTCAGATGTTCAATTCCTTCATTGATCTCACTTCTCTGCACGCCTTCTCTGAGCAGAAAATATAAGAAAAGAAAATCAAATCCCAGTAAAATCAGAATCCCCTTCTGATATCCAAAAAGAATCATGCAAAAAATGTGCATTGCTGCGAATGCAGTATAGTACAGAACCATTCTTGTTGTAATCCTGCGGTTCAGCACACATTTGTGAATGCCTCTGACAAGCCAGCGCACCATGCTCTTCTTCCAGATCGTTCCCGTGCGGGCTCGCCGTACAATGCTTAAATATGCCGATACGCCAATAATATTCACAACCAAAATCAACACACCATAGCATATCACTAATACAGCATTCAGATGAATCTCTCCTAAAAGCCGGAACATACTATATCCAATCACTGCAATGTCTCCGGCAATCAGAGCCAGAAGAATTTCAATCGGAATCTTGTCAAAGTCCTTTGAATAAATTCTGGAATTATGGTCAATTTTTCCTGTTGTGACAGTCAGATAACAGATTAAAATCAGAAAACATACGCCGCTGATGATTTCTAAAATTACCGACATCGTAATCGTCTTCCAATATTTCACATACTGCTGACCATACTCATAAAACTCATCTTCGATTGGAAAATCTGTATCGATTCCAATTACAAGCCTTGATTCTCTAAGCTGTGCCGGAATACTGCTCAGAAAATTAAACAGGTCATTTGTCAGCGCCGTGATATCGCTGTCCACCGACAGATCCCAGAAGTCCATCAAGATATACGTTCCAAGATTTTTGATCTCTTCTTCTGATAAGTCTGTATTGCTGAATATCACTCGGTCATTTTGATCAAACACAGCATATTTCAGATTCGTCCTGTCTCCCGGAAAATGATTTTTGTTCTGATTGTACTGCCATACATCATCCCAGATCGCATCCACCGTACAGCTCAGATAATAATAATAGTCTGCCGCACTCACTCCTGTTTTGGACGCATATTCTAAAATGCTGCTGTATCCGATCGGCGCATAGATTTCCTTCAGAGGCGGCGTGTCAGAAATCTCGTCTACATTATAATACTCGACTCCTTCCTGCTGCCATGCAAGCAAATCTTTTAAATAGTATCCGATTCCATGGGTGATCTCCCCCGTTATGATATCTTTTTTTACATAATCTGCAATATCTACAATACGGTCAGGATCATACATTCCATTCGTCTCAAATTTACATTTTCCCGACAGATATCTCATGAGGCTGTCTACTTCATTCATGACCTGATTTCTGTAAATTTCCGATTCAACATAATTGCTGCTGGTCTCTTTCTCCATCCACATCGCAGAATTATTGATTGTGCGCAGATAAAACAGCGTTGACATAAACAGAATCAAAAATACAATATGCGCCAGTAAAATTGCAGTTCTTTTTGACTGCAAAGAATAATATTTTCCTCTCATATGAGATTTTCACCTATGCCTTTATAGCTTTTCTACTTTGTATCCGACGCCCCATACCACTTTTAAATATTGTGGGTTTTTCGGATTGATTTCTATTTTTTCCCGAATATGGCGGATATGAACGGCAACTGTGTTGTCTGCTCCGATTGCATCTTCATTCCAGATACTCTCGTAGATCTGATCAATCGAAAATACTTTTCCCTGATTTTTTACGAGAAGCAAAAGAATATTGTATTCAATCGGGGTCAGTTTTACGACTTCCCCATCGACCGTCACTTCCTTTAAGTCGTCTCTGATGATCAGACCTCCTGTCTGATATACCTGACCGTCGTCCTCTGCCATATTGCCCAGTTTTGTATAACGGCGCATCTGTGATTTCACTCGTGCCACCAGTTCCAATGGATTAAACGGCTTTGTCACATAGTCGTCCGCCCCGATATTCAGTCCCAGTATTTTATCGGAATCCTCTGATTTGGCTGACAGTATAATGATCGGAATGCTGCTGGTCTCCCGCACTTTCAATGTGGTATGAATCCCATCCAGCCGCGGCATCATTACGTCCACAATCAGCAGATGAATCTCCTCCTTTTCCATAATCTCCAGTACTTGCTGGCCATCATACGCCTTAATAACGTTGTACCCTTCCTGTACCAGATAAATTTCAATCGCATTTACTATTTCTTTGTCGTCATCACAAACTAAAATATTAAACAATCGCTCCGCCTCCTTCGTTCTCTTCCTTTTTTATTTTGCGTGCCATATTATCCTGGTCTTACGCCTTCATCGTTTTTTGGATCCATTCGTACAGATCCTGGTATATATTTTTCCTGTCTAATTCATTTAAAATTTCATGCCGGTCAGTCGGATACAGTTTATAGCTGACCCGTTTCATCCCGCTCTCCTTGAACATATCGACTACTTTTTTCACTCCTTTTCCAAAATCTCCTACCGGATCATCTTCTCCTGATACAAACAAAACAGGCAAATTTTTCGGCATTTTTTGAATATAATCTTTATTTGATAATTTGGCAAGACTGAAAAACAAATGATAATATCCATTTAATGTAAATAAAAACTGACATCTTTCATCTTTTATGTAATCGTCCACAATTTTCTCATCTTTTGTCAGCCAGTCTTTATCCGTTCTCCCCGGTCTGAATTTACGATTGTAAGATCCAAATGCCAGAGCATTGACAAATTTGCTTCGATAACCCCAGCCCTTGACTGCTGCAATTATTTTTGTCAGCTGCATACCAAGTTTTGCCTCGAAATGCGAATGGTATCCTGTTCCCATAATGATTGCGCCGTCCAGTTCTTTTCCATAAAGGCACAGATACTGACGTGCCAGAAAAGATCCCATACTATGACCCAGCAAAAAATATGGGACGTTCGGATACAGCTCTTTCGTTTTTCTCTGAAGCTGATACAAATCCAAAAGCAAGACAGAATTTCCATTTTTCTCAGCAAAAAATCCATATTGCTCCTTGCTTCTGATTGATTCTCCGTGTCCCAGATGGTCATTTCCAGTGACCAGGAATCCTTTTTTTGTCATATATTCTGCAAACTCTTCATATCTCTCTATAAATTCTACCATTCCATGTGAGATCTGGAGAATCCCTCTTACCTCTTGATCCGGGATCCATCGAACTGCATGGATCAGTGTCTTATGATCGTGGGATAAATATTGAATATGAACCTTTTTCATTTCAATCATCTCCTTATATTTGGTATTTTACCACATTTTCCAATATATCACACCATCCTTTGAACATTATTAAGATTATTTAAATATTCTTTGAGGATTTTCATGATCTTATTCCTCTTTTCTATTTTTGTATACAAAAAAGTGGGACACTGCTCTCCTGTTTTTCTAAGAGTATACAGTATCCCTTTTTTCATTTTTTCTATTTTTCTCTTTTAAGCTGCTTTTTCTGTCTCCTGCACCTGATAAGAATCGATCAGATCCTGAAGCTCCTGATCTGGCTCCACGCCCTCCAGGTCGTACAGATATCCGTCATAGTCATCCAGATTCCATTCGCCGTCTTCGTATTTATAGACCATATCGAGACGTCCCAGATACTGATCGTGTTCTCCGCCGCCCTGCAGAATCGGCGTGCTCTTAAATCCGTCTTCCCCTGGATAATAAATCGGATTTGTAATGATATAATGATCGTCTGCCCCAACTACTGCGGATACTCCTTCTACGTTTGCAATTTTAGTATCCACAGCAAGCCCCGTATGCGACAGCACAATATTGATATCTGTCTGAGGCGCTACTTCTTCCATCAATCGTTCTACCGTCAGTTCGCCGCTCTCAAATACCTTGTCGGAAACTTCTTCCCACTCTCTGTTCTGCGGTTTCAATGAAGTTACTCCGATAATTCCGATTTTCAGGCCTCCGACTTCTTTGATAATATACGGATCTACATTGTCAATATATTCGCCGCTGTCTTTCATCGTCACATTTGCACATAACGTTGGAAATTCACAGGCAGCGATCAAGTTCTGAATCTGTTCATTTCCTTCCTCAATCGTTCCTCCATCTGTCGGAACACGGAAGTCATTGTTTCCAAGAACCCAGGCATCATATCCGATTTCATTTAAAATATTCATCTCAGGAATTCCCTGCTGCTCCTGAAGTTCTCCTCTTAAGAAGATATCTCCTCCATTCAGCACCAGAAGATTGTCCACTTCCTCTCTCGCCTCGTCAATCAATGTTTTAAACTGTGGAAGACGGTCGAGACGTCCATGGATGTCATTGTCATAGATAATGGATAATTCATAAGTGTCTCCCTCTTTTGCCTCTTCTGCGTAAACGGAAGGCGTCGCTGCTGTCATCATCATCGTTGCTGCTGCTGCAAAAATTCCTGCTCTTTTCTTAAATGGTATTCTCATGCCTTTTCTCCTTTTCCTGTCAGTTCAGAATTTTCCATTTGCTTATTTCTATTTCTTAATACAGGAATATCTTATCAAGGCATCGTAAATTTTTCATCATGGCTGTTTTAAGTTTCCGTAAAACTTTTTATTGTGCAGGTTCTCTCTGTTCACACAGAATATCGCTCAGTTTTGCAAACTGTTCCAAAGTCAGCGCCTCTCCGCGCACACTTTCCGGCAGTCCTGCCAAACGGATCGCCTCAACGATCTTCTCTTTTCCAATCTGGATTTCAGGAGAATTATTCAGCCCATTCTGCAGTGTCTTTCTGCGCTGGTTAAAGGAAGCGCGAATCATTTTAAACAGAAACTGCGGATCTTTTACCTGAACAGGCAGTTCTCTGTACCGTTTCAGTCTGATGACTGCGCTTCCGATCTTCGGTCTTGGCATAAAACAGTTTGGCGGCACATTTGCTGCGATATATGGTTCTGCATAATACTGTACGGCAAGCGACAACGCCCCATAGTCCTTCGTTCCCGGTCCTGCCTGCATTCTCTCTGCCACTTCTTTCTGCACCATGACCGTAATGCTGTCGATCGGAACGCCGCTCTCAAACAGTCCCATAATGATTGGCGTCGTGATATAGTAAGGAAGATTGGCAACCACTTTAATCGGTCGCCCTCCATTTCTCTCCTCTGCTAGTTTGCGGATATCTACTTTCAAAATATCTTCATTGATCACTGTCACATTGCTGTACGCTGAAAGCGTCTCGCCTAAAATCGGAATGAGCGCTCTGTCAATTTCCACTGCGACAACCTCCCTGGCTGCCTCCGCAAGATATTGCGTCATCGTTCCGATTCCAGGACCGATCTCCAAAACAAAATCTTCTTTTGTGATCTCAGCCGCCGCAATAATTTTTTCCAGCACATGTGCGTCGATCAAAAAGTTCTGTCCAAACTTTTTCTGAAATGCAAATTCATATTTTTGGATAATTTCTATGGTTTTCTGGGGATTCGATAATTTTTCTATCAATGTATAAATTCCTTTCTCTCATAAGCTGCTCATCGCCTGAACGCAATGGGTCTTCTGGCGACTGGATTATAAACGATACATTTTTTTTGCATTCTCAAACGTCGCTGCTTCTGCCTCCTGTGCTGAAATTCCCTTTAGTCTTGCAATCTCTTCCACAACGTATGGCAGATTCAAAGAAGAATTTCGTTTTCCACGGTTTGGCACAGGTGAAAGGTAGGGACAGTCTGTCTCAATCAAAATATGTTCTAGTGGGATGGACTGCACTACTTCTTTGAGCGCTCTTCCGGTCTTAAACGTGACAACGCCTCCTACTCCGATATAGTATCCCATCTTGACATATTCTTTCGCCATCTCGGCTGATCCGGAATAACAGTGAATCACTCCTCCCGTCGTCCCGGCGTGCTCCTTTTTCAGGATGTCAAATGTATCCTGAGCCGCCTCTCTGCTGTGAATGATAACAGGCAGATCGACTTCTTTCGCCAGTTTCAGCTGTCTCTGAAACCATTTTTTCTGTACTTCTTTTGGAAAGGTATTCCAGTGGTAATCCAGTCCGATCTCGCCCACAGCGACAATCTTTTCATGGCTGCATAAACTCTTCATCCACTGCAGTTTTTCCTCATCCATATCATCCAGTTCATCCGGATGAACGCCAAGCGCCCCATATAGAAATGGATATTTTTCCGTCAGACGGATCGTATCCATCAAATGCTCAATCCGAGTACCTGCATTTACAATGCAGGCAACTCCATTTTCTTCCATCGAGCTGAGCAGTTCTTCCCTGTCCTCATCAAAGGCAGGGTCATCATAATGTGCATGACTGTCAAAAATCATTTTTTCCTCCACAAAACCGGATTAACAGATTTCAGCGCCTGCCGGCATCTTCTTTTCTGGTACCATCAGCGCCAGTTCTCCATTTTCATCTTCTGCGCACAAAATCATACCCTCAGACAGAACGCCCGCCAGTTTTGCCGGTTTTAAATTCACTAAAACCATAACTTTCTTTCCTACCATCTCTTCCGGGCTGTAGTGCGCCTTGATTCCGGATACGATCTGTTTTACCTGACTTCCGATTTTCACCTGAGAGCAGAGCAGTTTCTTTGATTTTTTTACTGCCTCGCACGCAATAATCTCACCGACCTGGAACTGCATTTTTCCAAATTCTTCAAATGTAATTTCCGGTTTTGCCTCGATGTCAATCACTGGCTCTGCGGACTCTTCTTTCTGTTCTTCTTTCGCCGGATGAAGCTCTGCCACTTTTTCCATCACTTCTTTGAGATCAAGACGTGCAAATAAGATTTCCGGTTTCTCTGTTACTTTTGCTCCGGATTCATACAGTCCAAATACAGCAGTTTCCTCCAGTGTACGCTCTTTTGCATTCAGCTGTCCCAGAATCTTTTCTGCGGTCTCAGGCATAAAAGATTTTAATAAAGATGCGCCGACTGCAATGCTGTCTACCAGATTGTATAATACGGTTGCAAGGCGGTCTTTTTTCTCCTCCTCTTTTGCAAGCGCCCATGGCATTGTCTCATCGATATATTTATTGCATCGTTTAAATAATGCAAAGATTTCCGTAATCGCATCTGCAACTCTTAATTCTTCCATCTTAGCAGTTACTTTCTGGACCGTTCCTGTCACAACAGCCTTTAAGTCTGCATCGACTTCTTCCTCAACGCCCTTATTTTCCACAACTCCTCCAAAATATTTGTTGGACATGGAGATAGTACGGTTTACCAGATTTCCAAGTGTGTTGGCAAGATCAGAATTCATTCTCTCTACCATCAGCTCCCATGTAATCACTCCGTCGTTGTCAAACGGCATCTCATGCAATACAAAGTAGCGCACAGCATCCACGCCGAAGAAATCTACCAGTTCATCTGCATACAGCACATTTCCTTTTGATTTGCTCATCTTTCCATCTCCCTGCAGAAGCCATGGATGTCCAAATATTTTTTTCGGCAGCGGCAGTCCCAGAGCCATCAGGAAGATCGGCCAGTAAATCGTATGGAAACGGATAATATCCTTTCCAATTAAATGCAGATCTGCCGGCCAGTTTTTCGCAAACAGTTCAGATGATTCTCCATCACAGTCATAGCCGATTCCTGTGATATAGTTTGTCAGAGCGTCCAGCCACACATAAGTCACATGTTTTGGATCAAAACTTACAGGAATTCCCCATGTGAAAGACGTTCTGGAGACGCAAAGATCCTGAAGTCCCGGCAGAAGGAAGTTGTTCATCATCTCATTTTTTCTGGATACCGGCTGAATAAAATCAGGATGCGTATTGATATGCTCAATCAGACGATCGGCATATTTGCTCATTTTAAAGAAATAAGCCTCTTCCTTTGCCGGCTGTACTTCTCTGCCGCAGTCCGGACATTTTCCATCCACCAGCTGCGACTCTGTGAAGAAAGATTCACATGGCGTACAGTACATTCCCTCGTAATATCCTTTGTAGATGTCTCCCTGGTCATACAGTTTTTTGAAAATTTTCTGTACCTGTGCTTCATGGTCTGCATCCGTTGTTCTGATAAATTTATCGTAGGACGTATTCATCAGATCCCAGATTCTTTTGATCTCTCCAGCTGTCTGATCGACAAATTCCTTTGGTGTAATTCCTGCTTCTTCCGCTTTCAGTTCGATTTTCTGTCCATGCTCATCGGTTCCTGTCTGAAAAAAGACATCATATCCCTGCTGTCTCTTAAAACGCGCAATACTGTCAGCTAAAATCACTTCATATGTGTTTCCGATATGCGGTTTTCCTGATGTATATGCAATCGCTGTTGTCATATAAAATTTTTTCTTGTCCATGTTGATCATCCTTTCAAAATAAAGTAAAAAAACCCGTCTTCTATTCTTTTAGAAGACGAGTACAATCCCGCGTTACCACTCCTATTTATCTGATCCTCACAGATCAGATCTCGCTAAGTGCCGATACACTTTTCCGCTATAACAGGCGGAACCTGTTGCAGCCTTGCAGAAAAACTGAAACATCCATTTTCCTGTTCGGTACACCACTCAGAAGCCATGTTCCATTGTCCTTTTCATATCCTTCTCAGCTGCCGGATTTCTCTGTAATGCGTATAGGCAATGTACTCTCTTCGTCTCTGCGTTTTCTCTTTCTTAGGCTATCATATCATGATTCCGGTGTCAAGGCGATTCCTTTGTTTCTGTGCGACTTTTTCTGCTATTTCTGGTATTGGTGAAAAAATTCCGTCAAATTTCTGAGCGCTCTGCCGAGCACCTCCATCTCCTCCTCCGGAATGTCATGAATCACGGCCTCAATCATATCATGATGAAATTTCTGATGATGATCGAATGCTTTTCTGCCCTTTTCTGTGAGCGATACCAAAACAACTCTTCTGTCCTTCTCACTGCGCACACGCTGGACATAGCCTTTTTTTACCAGATTATTGACAGCGATTGTCAGCGTTCCCACAGTGACAGAGAGAGCCTTTGCTATCGCGGACATATTTTTCGCATCTGTTTTTCCCACAGCTTCCATAATGTGCATATCATTATTTGTGATATCTTTAAATTCTGATGTAATCACGGCTTTTTCTTCAATATCCAAGATATCTTTAAAAAGTTCTACTAAAAGATGATTCCATGCTTCGTAGTTATCCACAAAATCCCTCTCTTTCTGTATCTTCCTGTTCTTTGGCTGTTTCTGTTTCACTTTGATTTTATTATACACTACTTGTCTTTCTGAGACAAGGCACTTTCCTGCAAAAGGAACGATGTTCGGCGTCTTTCTCTGTGCCTGTCCATTTTCTTCTTATAGAAAAGGCAGAGTATCTTTTTTATACTCCGCCTTCCTAAAAGTAGTTGTTTTAATATCAGCAAAATCTCCTTTTATTCAGATCTTGCCATCTTCAGAAGTCAAATCGTGAAAATCATCTTCCTGTCAAAAAGAAATGTTTTATATTCCCTGTTGCCGCACAGACGGCAAATATTTTTTATAAATAAAGCGATTTCTCTTATGTCTCTATGGCATAAGAGCTTCAATCTGCAAAATAATCCTGAATACCGTAATCATTGATCACATAGTCGATCATCAGATTGTCACGGTCTTCTTTCTCTGTTCCGCCATAGAAATCATAACGCAGTTTAAATTCATCGCCCCACTCCATGAAGCATGGATTTTCCATCGTCAGAGCCGGCCATACCGGCAGTGTTCCGCCGTTCGGATTTCCTGTCGCACAGAAGTTTGCCCAGTAGCTGGAGCACATATCGCCGATCTGATAATCGAGTTCCGTCCAGTCACGCTGTTCTGGAACGTCTCTCATAGAATCAAATACATACCATAAGTCAGAGCTGTGCCATGACCAGCGGATTTCCGATTCTCTTCCCGGTGTCCAGTGGCTGAAATAATAGAAATACAGATCACTGTCAGGATTTAATTCGCTCAGCACAAGTCCGCTCAGACGACCCGTTGTAGATTTCAGCTCACTTGCCAGGCGCAGACTTTCCATCGTAGCTGCAATGTCATCTGTCGTCTTGAAAAGTTCTTCAAAATTATATTGATCATACAGATCGCCATATTTCTCTTTGGCAGCTTCAAAAATTTCATCCTGTGTCTTGATTGTGAAAGAACCGTTGCTCTCGCCAGAATTTGATCCAAACAGAACATCAACACCGTTTAAGCTGCCTTCTTTCATGAAATAATCCTTTGGATTCTCTGTCAGAACGTATCCGTCAAGGCACATTCCAAAGCCTTTGCTGTAGATCTCGCTCTTCTGTGTCTGTTCATTCATAAATGCACTTGTAGGAAGATCTCTCAGCTCTTCCAGCGTCATATCGCCGTATCCCTTCTCATCCAGCCATGCTTCACATTTTTCTACTGTTGTCTCATGCGGTGTCTTTGTGCTGAATGGTGTGAAAGAAGAGTTCATGATTGCTCCTGAGAATAAACCTTTTGCAAGCGGAGAAGTCAAAAGTGCGCTGACCATACTTGCTCCTGCACTCTGACCTGCGATTGTGACACGCTCCGGATCGCCGCCAAAATTTTTAATGTTTGTCTGAATCCATTCCAGCGCTTTGATGGCATCCATCAAGGCATAGTTTCCGGATGTTCCTGTCTCAGAATCTTCTGAGAGCGCTGTTGTTGCCATATATCCAAATAAGCCCAGACGATATTCTAATTCTACAACGATCACGCCTCTTCTTGCAAGTTCCTCTGCATTGCATTCCACTTCATAACTGAAACCGTGCATACCAGCTCCACCATGCATCCAGAGAAGGACAGGCAGATTATCATCAGCGCTCTGTGCCGGACTTGTGATATTGATATACAGACAATCCTCACTCATGTTCGGATAGTTGTCGATATAGTCGTAATAAAATTCTTCGCCCCACCAGTCTGTCGTTGAGAGAATCTGCATTGCCATTGCCTGGTATTCCGTGCAGTCCAGAATTCCTTCCCATTCTTCGTGGTCTTCCGGAGGAGCCCAACGCAGATCTCCAACAGGCGGCGCTGCATATGGAACTCCTCTGTACTCTACAAGATCATCCGCAATCTGAAGTCCTCTGATTGCGCCTTTGTCCGTATCAATCACCGTCATGTCCACGTCTTCTGCTGCAAAAACCCCCGCCATCGGCGCATTCATCGTTCCAAGCGCTACCGTTGCTGCCAAAATAGCCGCCATTTTTTTATACCTTCTCTTCATATGTACCCTCCTTGTCTTTCCTTTTCACGATTTTGGCTTCCTATTTTCTGTATATTATTTTTCTATCCGGTAAACTTATCCCATTTTTATATTATTTCTGCTTCCGATCTCCCAATTTTTATCTTCCGCTTTCTTTTTTTACTCAGATTTTTCAAATATCCATACAATATATTCCTATTTTACAAAATAATTTTATATTTTTCAATCATTTTTGAGAATTTTCTTTTCTTTTATTTTTTGTTTTTTTCTATTTTTCTTCTCTGCTTTTACAGGTCTATTATTTTAGGCAGAGTACCACGCCCAACCTACGGATTGGACGTGGGTGAATGCCTCTAATTTTTTTGATTTTGAATATATTGCTTGACTGCTTGTACGGAACGATCACTATCAGAACCTATAAAATAACTCAAACTCCAAAAATAAGGTTTCCAATAATAACGACTTAATGCTTCTGGATAAAGTTTGCGTAATCTTCTGGAAGTTGCTGTTTTATATGCATTTACCAATTCTGCTAGATTTATTTGGGGCATCGCATCAAATAAAATATGTATATGATCTGGCACTCTATTTCCTGTAAAACAAGTTCTCTTCGCTCAAAAAAACACTTCGTATAAGATTTTAATACCGCAGAAAGGAGGTTAACGAATATGTATTTGACACGCAAAGTAGAAATTCATCCAAAACATCCATTGTATGATTGGTGTCATAAAACGACCGCCCTGGCAAACAACCTGGCAAATGCAGTACGTTTTCGACAGAGACAAGTCTTAACAGCAGTTAAGAAAGAGCCGAAAAATTGGTCTGCCAATGAAAAGGAAATCATAGATGAGATTGCCAATGCTTTGCCCGTCATGTGCCAGACTGGTAAAAATCCAAAAAATTACAAAATGCCTACGGAAACGAATCATTTTTTAAATTATTCTTTTTTGGATTGCTTATTAAAAGTGACCAAAAACCTAGACTATCTGGCAAATGGATTACCAAGACAGTCTGCACAGCAAATCATCAAAGTCTGCGTTCAAGATATGAAAGGATTTTATGCTTCCATGCGATCCTATAAAAAGGATCCGTCTAAGTTTACGGACAAACCAGAACTTCCCGGATATAAACGAAAAGGCGGGCATTGTACCATACCAATCACGAATCAGGACTGTACGATGGAGTCTGGAACATCTGAAAAACCGTGGTATGCCAAACTGCCTTATCTGAAAAAACAGCCTTTGAACATTGGATGTTTGGATGAAAAAGCTGTTTTAAAAGAGGCAAAGGTTACACCAAACAATGGCAGATATCTCTTATCTTTCGTATTTGAGATACCGGAAAAAGAACACGTTGTAAGCGAATCATCTTCCAGAATTGCAGCTGTCGACCCTGGAGTAGATAATCTTATGGCAATCACCAACAACGCAGGCTTACCATGTATTCTGATAAAGGGTGGGATCGTAAAATCCATCAATCAAAAATACAATAAAGAGACTGCTGCCATCATAAGCAAACAGACAACGGGCTCAGATAAAAAATTTGTCCCTGCCGAGGAATATTACAAAGTGACCAATTATCGCAACAACAAGATTCAGGATCAACTGTTAAAATGTGCAAATTTCTTAGTACGCTGGTGCATAGAAAACCGTATCGACACCTTAGTATTTGGGAAAAACGCCTTTTGGAAACAGGAAGCCAACATTGGCAAAAAGAACAATCAAAACTTTGTACAGATTCCTCATGCAAAGCTGTGTTTTATTTTATCTTATCTTTGTGAACGTGCTGGTATTCGATTTGTCGAACAGGAAGAAAGCTATACTTCAAAAGCCAGTTTTCTGGATAACGACTTCCTTCCTGTGTATAGCAAAACAGATCAGAATCCGAAGTTTTCTGGAAAACGCAGACCGACGAGATATAAAGGAATGTACAAAAAGGACGGATTCCGTGGTTTATACCGTGCTTCAAATGGCACGATTATCAACAGCGACTTAAATGGCTCTGCAAATATTTTACGCAAAGCATTTCCAGACGCTTTTAAATCCTGTCAGCCAGACTTTGCAAAGGTAGAAATCATTCGCAACATTGAGCGGTATGATATTTTAAAAAATCAAGATATGCAGTGTAAAGGCAGACCTTGCCTCAGCAAGGCAAGAGCCAGACGGATAAAAAAAGTACTCCCACTGGGATAGGGCTTTGTGAATAGCCATAAGCCTTCGTCTTTTTATAGGAAACCCCGCCTAATGGCAGGGAATCTGACTTTAGACAGGGTAATTCATTTGTTTGACAATTCCTCTTTTCTCTGCTAAAGTTATAATAAAAACACAGGAGGTATTCTTATGAGTTATCAACAGCATACTTCCCATAAAAATGGCAGTTTCAGCACTTCTTTTGGCTTTGTCCTGGCATGTGTCGGTTCTGCTGTAGGACTGGGAAATATCTGGATGTTTCCATATCGTCTCGGGCAATATGGAGGCGCAGCATTTTTAATTCCTTATCTATTTTTCATCTGCCTGTTCGGGCTTACTGGTCTATCGGCTGAGTTTGGTATCGGGCGAATGGCTCGCACAGGAACGCTCGGCTCTTATGAGCTGTGCTGGAAAAGCCGCAAAAAAGAAAAAGTCGGAAAAGTAATGGGGTGGATTCCACTTTTAGGCTCTCTCGGCATTGCGGTCGGATATTCCATCATCATCGGATGGGTTGTCCGTTCTTTATTTGGCAGTATTACAAACGACATTTTTACACAATCTTCCAGTGAATTTTTTTCACAGGCAACCGGTGATTTTGGAAGCGTTCCTTGGCACATTCTTGTCATTGTAATTACGATTGTGATTCTTCTGACTGGATCGGTCAAGCAAATTGAAAAGGCAAACAAAATCATGATGCCTGTTTTCTTTTTGCTTTTCGCCGTTTTAGCTGTCCGTGTTGCAATGCTTCCAGGCGCTTCCGCCGGATATGAATTTTTATTTATCCCTGACTGGAAAGCTCTGACAAAAATAGATACCTGGGTTATGGCAATGGGACAGGCATTCTTCTCTCTTTCCATCACAGGTTCTGGTATGATCGTGTATGGATCTTATCTCAATAAAAAAGAAGATATCCCAAAAGCATCAATGCGCACCGCATTTTTTGACACCGTTGCCGCACTTCTGGCAGCGCTCGCCATCATGCCAGCTGTGTTTGCATTCCAGATTGAGCCAAATGCAGGTCCATCTTTGATGTTCCTGACTATCCCTGAAATCTTCCGCCAAATGCCAGCCGGCCGATTATTCTCGGCAATCTTTTTCTTATCTGTCTCTTTTGCCGGAATCACTTCACTCATCAATATGTTTGAAGCGGTCATCGAGAGCTGGCAGCACAAATTTAAACTGGGAAGAAAATTTGCTGTTATTTTGTGCGGAGCAATCTGTCTCGGCGTGGGACTGTTTTTGGAAGCAGAGCCAAAAGTCGGAACATGGATGGACTTTATCACAATCCTCGTTGTTCCTTTCGGCGCGCTGTTCGGAGCAATATCCATCTATTATGTGCTTGGATATAAGAAAATTGAGTCGGAACTAAATCTTGGAAGGAAAAAACCGCTTCCGACATGGTTCAAAGTTGTGGCAAAATATATCTATGTGCCGTTGACAATCATCGTGTTTATTTTAGGTATCATTTATAAAGGTATCGGTTAAAACTGCCATATAATATACTTTTTGAAAAAATCTGCCGGCAGGCGCTCTGATTTTTTTAGACCGCCTGCCGAGAATTATCTATGTAAATCTAATATGATATTAATTTTATTTTCCATATCATTCTTGCCAGAATAAAATTGCGGTTGCCTGAAACTTCTTATTTTTTATCTCAACGGAAAGTTTACCAGAATATTTCTCAGCTATTAATCGGATAGAAGGGATTCCGAATCCATGAATCAATTTATTTTTCTTTGTTGAGCATAAATTCGGATTCTTTTTTAATACATTTTCTTTTACAGGATTTGTCACTCGAATTACAATATATCCTGGAAACATTTTTATTTTCAAATTTATGTCTTTATCTTTACTCTCATAACACGCTTCAATCGCATTATCCAACATATTTCCAATCAGTACACTCAGATCAATATTTTTAATCGGCAAAGATATCGGCAGTTGATCTGACTCAACTATCAGATCAATTCCCTGTTCGTGTGCCTGTGCTTTTTTTTGACTTACAATGGCATTAACAATCAGATTTCCCGTCTGAAGTGTTTCCTGAGAAGATTGATTCAAAAGATTATTACAATATTGTTTTAATTCCTCATATTCTGCTCTATCAGCAAGATATTTTAAAGTAAAAATATGCTGTTTAAAATCATGTTGTCTTTGAGCCAATATTTGGTTATTCAGTATAATATCCTCCAATGTTTTCTGCTCAAACTCATATTTCATCTGTAATGTATAAGTTTGTTTCCAATGTATTCGATCTGCTGTAATTCGACTGTAAAGGTAAAAAATAAGAAGATTAATAATAAACAGCAATATAGAAATTACTCCCGGATACTTCATATCATTTAGTCGATAGTAGTGGATTCCATGACTTATAAAATTATTTTTAACAATCAAGCTACATATAAAAATGATTATGACAAGAATATAATAACTCAGTGGTATATATTGTTCCTGACAAAATATCTTTCTAAATAATTTGCGAAATACCCAGAAAAACAGTAATATAAAAAGCTGCGTAAATATAGACCGATAAGCTCCAAACAAATTTCCCAAGAAATACATCCCTATCCATTCTTCTACAAAAGAAAGTGAAAATTGAGCTGCAATATAGAAAATTGAAACTAATAAAGATTTCTTTATATCAAGATTTAATGTCCATTTTGCATATACGATACCTATAATAATAAAACATATCAGATATGCCGAATAACTCTGGCTTATTTTTTCTACTATCAAGATTAGAGACATGCCAGTAATAGTACAGCATCCTCCTTTTAGCAAACACATTTTTTTGTCTTGCTGTGGATAAATAAGCCATAAAATAAAAAATAACACACATAATGTTTCTATATCTGATATTCTTGCTACTATCTGTCCCTGTATAGTATTTAACATATTTTATTCCTCTTTGTATATTTTTTTAATATCCATAAATGCCCTTTAAGTCTTATACCAAAATATCTATGTAATAGTTTATTGTTTTAGAATAATCTATTTTTCAAAACATCGAAAAATAAATTTATTCTCTTACAAAATCAAAGTACATAAAATACAGGCATATCCTGTTGAAAAAACAGGATATGCCAATAAAACTATCTTATTTATACTTCTGTGTGCGGCTATCTTCAATTACTCCGGACCAATTCATGCCATATCCAAAATCATATGTATTTCCTTCTGTGTCAATATGGCATTCCATATCTTTTCCTACATCTTCAAGCTGCTTTTCTACTGTTTCCATATTTGCCGGCATTTGTACTGGAAGCAAACCATTTGGTTCATAACGTCCGGAAAGGACTTCTAATGCTGCATTTGAGCTGACGCCAAATCCAACTATAATAGCATCGCTGATATCTTCAAATTCATATGTGCAGAATGGATTTGTTGCTGTCACATAGACTGCCATAGGCAAATCTCCAATCGTCTCTCGTGTTGTTTTTATCAGCTCTAGATCAGCCAGATTATCGGCTGTCGTTGTTTTTCCTCCATAATAACGAGATCTTCCACGTTCTCCTCCAGCCTCAGTCCATTCAATTTCTTCATTAGGATCTACTGCGATTGGATAATCTCGTACAACTTCAGGGTCTGCATAATAATCTTCATACTGAAGAGAAATCGCATAATATCCATTATCTATAATTCCGTCAGAATTATCTAAATCCACCATGTCTGCTATATAACCACCATTGCTGCTCATTGGCGCATCGACAGCGATAATAGCAAAATCTACTCCTTCAAAGTTTGTTCTTCGGATAATATCCTCTTCTGTTAAATGATGCAAATCTGCGTTTGGATCTAAGCTGTCTGTTACAATATTAAAATATTCTGCCGCTACAGTCAAATCAAATGAATAAGATAATGCACCGTCAAAAGTCAGTTCTTCATATCCTATCTGACTCCAATCGCCTTTTTTATGTGCTGTTAATGTATCATTTCCAACTCCTTCTGTCACAGAACCAGTATTAATTTCCATTGGAATATAAACTGTTTTCTTCTGTTCCCCTTCCTCTGCAATCAAATTGTTTTTATTTTTGAGCATTACAAGCGATGCCTTCTGCGCTTCAAATCCTGCCTCCGCATATTCCAGATTATTTACAACTTTATTGCTTTTTTCCCAGCTTAAATATGGATCTTCAAATAATCCGAGTTTAAAATGATTTTCCAGAACAAGATAGGTACTTTCATCAAACAGTTCTTCCATAATAGCTTCCCCATCAACGCCTTCTGCTACTTCTCCGGCATTAAAATGAAAACTTGGATATTCATTTTCTTCCTGATTCATCATAAAAGAACCAGTCTCATAAGCATCTTCGACACCATATTTAAAATATAAGCCCCCAAACTGATTCAATCCATTTCTGAGAGCAGTTACATAGCGCTCTTCATATGCCTGATTTTCAAGTCCCCATGGTTTGTTTTCTGTTATCTCCCAATCACAACAGATTAGCCCGCCAAACTCTAATTTATCTCGAAGCAGATTCTGGAGTTTATATGCACTGTATCCGGAACCTACTGCCTCTCCGATTGCTCCAAATTCATCATATGCTATGGAATAAGATGGCATTACTGCAGCTGCTGTTTCTGTTTTACTGTTTAAATTAAATACTCTTTCAAAAATTGATAAATGTTCTTCTAAATTGTTGCCTGGATAAACATTATATTTTCCATAATTATTATGAGATTCACGCCCTGCTTCAGCTGATCCGTCCCCTGGAAAATGTTTCACCATTGCTACAACAGAATCCTTTCCCCAAGCTAAATCTTCACTGCCTTCTCCTATGTTTTCCCAGCTTGACTGCATCCCTGATACCATTGCCTCTGCAAAATCACCGACAAGATTAGAATCTTCACCAAAAGTTCCTGAAACTCGATTCCATCTAGGTTCTGTGGCAAGATCAACCTGTGGTGAAAGTGCAACTCCTATGCCTAAAGCCCGATACTCTTTTGAAATAATCTGTCCCATTAAAAATGCCTGATTAGAGTCAAATGTTGCAGCTAATCCCAGAGAAGAAGGCCATCCTGAGGTTGCTGTTTCACTTGATGCTGCCTCTTCTGCTGAACCTGCACTGCCATTTTTAGGATCTGTCGACAATGTAACTGGTATGCCATAAGGATCATTGGCCTCTGCTAATGCCTGCAAATTATTAAACCATATGACTCTGTCTTTCAATGTGCCAGAATTTCGGATTAAAAAAGTCCGAATTCCTTCATCTAAAAGCATTTTCTTTACTTCATCTGATACTTCTCCATTTTCACCCGTTCTTACTTGAAAACTCTCAATCATTAATCCCGCTTTTGTTTCTATAGGCAGTTGTTCTGTCAGATCCTGTGCCCGTTCCTGTGGTGTAAGTCTCCAGTCTTCATACTTATTTAATACTCCATTTCGATTTAAATCTTTAAATCCATATGTGTACCCATTTTCTCCTACTTCCAGCAATTCAATTCCACTGTCTGGAGAATAACTAAGTGTTGCCCCTCCATTTGGATTTATGACACGAATAAATCCATCTTCTTCAAATACTTCTTTTGTATAACTCTGTTCTGTTTTGACATCTGAAGCATAAGCTGATATACATGATATCCCCATATATAACGCCATAATCACTGCTGTTCTCTTTTTCATATATAACCTCCCAATACTTTTTCCTGCTTATTCTTTTTACACATCCGCATGCTTTTGTATGTTTAGATTATAATATATTTAAACAAAAAATGTAGATTTTGGCGTGAAACATTGTTTTTTTGGCGTGAATGGAATTTTTCTATCTTTCCCTATATCTTATCACCATATATCATTTTGCATTCGTTCTCTAACCTTATCAAGTTGTTTTTTTGCAATAATAAATGTCTGACCATTATCCATCAAAATTTCATTTTTATTTATACTTTGTATGTGATGTACATTAATCAAAATACTTCTATGTATTTTTAAAAATCCCATATTATTCAATTCTTTTTCAATATCAGATATTTTATAGCGAAATGAAATTCTTTCTTTTGGATATATAATTTCAATTTGTTTATCATGACTTTCAATCCAAAGTATTTTTTTTACATATAAGCAATAATTTGCCATTCCTGTATGAATCCAAAATGGCTGATTCTGTTCTCGTATTTCATTCAGTGCTTCCAGCATTACATCTTCTATTTCTTCCTTAAATCTTTGTTTTCTAATAAAGCGGAATGGATTCATCTTAAATGATTCAAATACATAATCTTCTCGGTTTGATACAATAATAATTAATGTTTCGGGACTGAGATATCGCATTTTCGTTCCTAAATCTAGACCTGGTAAATCTGGCATATATAAATCTAAAAACAGAATATCATATCTCTTGTTTTCATTAATTGCTTTCCAAAATGCCATTCCACCAATATAGCTGTGAATCTCTGCCTTTTCATCCTGCTTTTTCAAAATTTCATAAATAATATTTTTTATGTATCCTATGACTTTTTTATTATCGTCGCAAATCGCTATTTGAAGCATAATATCTCCCTCTCCTCCCACTACTATTTTAAAGGTATAGATTTAGGCAAGCTCATAAAATATAAAAGCTCCTCTTAAGATATAATATTTAGGTTCTAAACTTTACTTGGGGGTAAAGTAAAAAAAGAATAGGCATAGAAATTCA
>JAUNDP010000036.1 GCA_030526005.1 Eubacteriales bacterium | reverse complement strand
ATAGTTTTTAAAAAAACTATTTATAAATTTATTATAAGCATATTTCTGGCTTTGTCAAGAAAATTTCAGGAGAATCTGAATAAAAAAGTGGACAGATAAAAAGAACAGTAGAAAGTAATGGTAAAAAACAGATCAGGAAGAATTTTGCAAAAAGAATAAAAGATATTGACAAAGAAAAGATAAGTGATAAAATAATATATATAAAAATTTTATATATATAAAATAAAACAGAATAAAACAGAAAGAGGTGATCTGCGTGTATTATCCGGTATCAGCACTTTTGATTGAATGTCTGATCTTGTGCGTTGTCGAAAGAGAAGATTCGTATGGCTATCAGATCAGTCAGATTGTGAAGCTTGTGGCTAATATTAAAGAATCGACGCTGTATCCGATTTTGAGAAAGTTAGAAAGCGGCGGATATCTGGTGACATATAACCAGGAATATCAGGGAAGAAACAGAAAGTATTATGCGATAACTGAAGAAGGAAAAGAACAGCTGAAATTTTTGAAAGAGGAATGGAAAATGTATCGCAACAAGATTGATGACATCATAGAAGGGAGAGTGGAAAAATGAACAGAGAAGAATATTTGAGTCAGCTCAGAAAATATTTAAAGAGACTGCCAAAGGACGATTATGAAAATGCAATGGAGTATTTTACAGAATATTTCGACGAGGCAGGAGAAGAGGGAGAACAGAATGTAATAGAGGAGCTTGGAACGCCGAAGGAAGCAGCGGGGGAATTGTTGTCCAATCTTGTGACAAAGAAAGTAAATATGCCGAAAAGAGAAAAACATTATACAAAAAATGTGGTGCTGCTATCCGTCTTAGCTATTTTGACAGCGCCGATCAGCGTGCCTCTGGCAATTTCCGTGCTTATTCTGGCAGGATGCCTAATTTTTACATTGTTATGTGTGATTGCATCTGTTTTTATTCTGGGTGTTTCCTTTGGGCTGGTCGGAGTGAAACTGATCTTAAGAGCAATCGTAGCGATTCCTTTTTCAGCATCCGGAACACTCGTGATCGGAGGAATGGGACTTTTTGGAATCGGATGCAGTATCTTGATTATTGTGGCAGGAATTTGTTTTGTGCGTGTCTTTAAAAATTGGATTCCTCGTTTTATGCAGAAAATAGTAAAAAGAAGGAGCGTGAAGAAAGATGAAAAAAAGCAGTAAGATTGGATTCGGAATTGGAACAGCTATGTGTGTGGCGGGACTCATTTTATTCGGAGCCGGAATGTCATCGGGCGGAGGAGAATATGTGATGGCATCGGACATCAATGAGATGGATGGCAGTATTCAGGAACAGAAAGTTTTTACGATGAAAAAGACAAAACTAGAAGAAATCACAGACATAGAAATTGATCTGGATGAAATAGAATTGACGGTAAAACCATCGGAAGATGAAAATTACTATCTGGAATACCAGGTGAAATCCAGAAAAGGAAAAAATCCTCTGGAATATGGAGTGGAAAATGGCGATTTGAGCATCACAGAAAAAACAGAGGAAAAGTTTTACTTTATTCAGATTGATCTCAGCTTTCTGAGTGACTGGCTGGGACAGCCGGAAATGGAAAGCCGAGAAGAAGTTGTTTTATATGTGCCATCCGATAAAAAACTGAATTCTTTCAGTGCAAAGATTGGATACAACGACTGTTATATAGAGGGATTAAACGGTGCGGAAGCTGACATTTATCTGGATTTTGGCAATCTGATCATAAAAGACAGCGTCATCGACGCGGGAAGCATTGTGCTGGAAGACGGAGGAATGGAAGCAGAGCGGCTGAAATGTGATGAGACAGACGTGACATTACAGTATGGATCTCTGCTTATCAATGACAGTGAATGGGATGACAGCACAGTGCAAATAGAGGATGGCGATTTGGAAACAAATCAATTTTTAGGTACTCAGACAGATATAAGAATAGAATATGGCGATTTCATGGGAAAGAACAGTACAATGAAAGACAATACAGTTTCGCTTGAAGATGGCGGTATGACGGCAGAGGATATCCGTATCGAAGGAGATGTGACGATTGACAGTGAATATGGAGATATTTTGCTGGACATCGATCCGGAAAATATTCTGGGATTATCCATGTCATGTGATACGGAATATGGATCGATTGAGATCGGCGATCTGGACGGACAGATTTCCAGAAATGAAGAGGAAGAAACGATGAGCTATGAACGAAAAGCGGCGCAGGAGAGCGGCTGTCTGCAAATACAGTGCGAGGAAGGCGATATCGAAATAAAATAATTGAATCTGAAAAAAGAAAGAGTTCCTATTTTTCTCAAGGAATGATATCCTGAATAAAATGAAAGAGTATGCAGATGTTCTAAAAGCT
Organism: Eubacteriales bacterium; assembly: GCA_030526005.1. GTDB lineage: Bacteria > Bacillota > Clostridia > Lachnospirales > Lachnospiraceae > JAGZHZ01. Next base: position 19,622 of record JAUNDP010000036.1, on the reverse strand, counting down.
GTCGGAATGCTCTAAGAGAATAGAAACGATTCATTTTTTGCAGGAAGAGAAAAGAGGGATATAGATGGCGCAGTTTCATGAGGTAATCAAAAAATTTAACAAGATCCGAATTTATTTGAAAGATTTTCTGATCTATGGATATAAAAGAAGAGATCAGTTTCAAAAGAAAAGTAAACGGACATATGACGATGAGCGCAGAAGGATCTGCAGTTATCTGGGAGAATTTGTGAGAGAATCTTATGGAAAGAACGGAAAGCAGATTTTTATTTCCATGAGTACCTCTATGCTTTTGACAAATCCTCTGTATCGCTGCTATGAGACGAAAAGTTTTACTTCCAACGATATACAGCTTCATTTTTATCTGCTGGATCAGCTTCAGGATGAGGAAGAAATGGATCTGGTACAGATCAGTGACAGTCTGGTGGATCATTATGGCGCAGAGATCGACGTGCAGCTGGTCGGCAGAAAGCTGAAAGAGTACAGTGAGATGGGAATTTTTTTCAGAAGAAAGGAAAATAACAGACTGCTTTATTCTCTGGTAGATGATATTTTTGAAGATTTCCGGGAGGATTACAGCGAATACGAAAAAGATCGAGGAGAATTTTTGCACAGGGGCAGCAGTGAGAAGAGTGGAATAGAGCAAGAAGAATCTTTATATAAGAGCAGCAGTGAAAAAATGGAAAAGAGAGAAGAACTGGAACTGTTTCTGGGATTCTATGCGATGGAGCCGCCGCTTTCTCTGATCGGCAATTATATTCAGCGGTCTCTGCAAATGAGAAATGAATGGTTTCTGTTTGAACATTACTTTATCGGATGGACGCTGGAGGAGGAAGTGCTGGTTTCTGTCCTGGAAGCCATTCATGGAAGAAGAGTGATGGAGATCAAAACATTTCCAAACAAAAATCAGGAAGTTTCCATATATCATGCCATTCCATTTTTTATTATGGAGAGCGTGCAGAACGGAAGAAGATATATTGCGGCTTATCACGAGGAGCGAGGACAGTATACGGCGATTCGGATGGATTATATCGAGCAGATTCAGGTGAGGGGAACGTGTGAAGAATATTTAAAAAGAAAAGAGGAAGCGCTTCAGATCAGAAAAAAAACCTGGGGCGCTTCCTGGAATGGAAAAGAAGAAAAGAAGCTTCACACACTTCGCTTCGAGATTTGGTATGAGGAACACCGAGAAAGTAATCTGTATCAGAAGTTAAAAAATGAATCACGCAACGGTCAAGTGACAAAGAAGGGACACAATCGCCTTGAATTTTTCATTCAGGTATGGGACCCTATGGAACTGATGCCGTGGGTGCGTGCGTTTATGGGAAGAATCTGTGAACTGGAATGCAGTAATCCTGCATTTTTAAAACGGTTTCACAGCGATCTGGAAAAAATGAACCAGATGTATGAGACAGAATGAGAAATAACATCGGGGATCTTAAAGTGCTATATGTAAAGAAAAGAAGTGAGCCGTATGAGAGAGAAAAGGAGGACTGTTAAGAGGTATGGAAATTTTTCATGAATTGTACGGGAGATATTATCAGAATGTGACAAGGATTCTTCTGGAGACGCCCTGCACACGGGAAGTAATGGAAAAAATTATAAAAGAGCAGGGATTTGAAGAGAGCCTGCTCTTTTTGCTGCCGAAAATCACAGATAAGGCAGAGTGGAATTTGCTGGAAAAAGAAGAGGATCTATGGTATTCCAAGTTGTTGTATGAGCCGTATACGCCGACGACAAAACTGGAGAGGCGATGGATGAAAACACAGCTGAATGACCGAAGAGTCCGTCTTTTTTTGTCAGAAGATTTGAGAGAACAGTTTCTGGAAAGTTTAAAAGAGGAAAAACCGTTATATCAGGAAAGTGATTTTGATTTTTTTGATCGGAATAAAACAGGAGATCCGTACGAAAAAGAATCGTATCAAAAAGCAATGCGCACAATCCTGCGGGCATTGTACCGACGGGAAGAAACAGAAATCACTTATCAGAATAAGAAAGAACGATATCTTCCGCTCAGACTGAGTTATTCTATGAAAGAAGACTGCTTTCGGCTGTACGCGGTCAGTAAAAATCAGACTGCAAAAGGGCAGATGACGATTTTTTTGATGAGTCGGGTAACGGAGGTGAAAGCGCTTGACGGGCGAATCATACCGGATGTGGATGTACAGCAGTGGATGAAAGAGCGAAGAGAGGAGAAACCTGCCGTTGTCCGAGTTCATGATGAGAGAAAAGCATTGGAACGCTTTATGATTCAGATGACGGATTATGAAAAAGAGACACAGGAAGAAAAAGATGACTGCGTTTGCGTTCGGATTTTTTATCGGCCGGAACAAAGAGGAGAGCTGTTAGAACGTTTTCTGTCGATGGGACCGATGCTGGAAGTGCTGGAGCCGCAGGAGCTGCGCCTGGAGATGAAAAAGCGAATCCGGGATCAAGTTCGCAGATTTTTTTAAAAGACTTTCCTAAAAGGCTGTGGTAAGATGGGTTCACGGTAAAACAAGGAGACAAAAAAGCAGCCGGAGGTGAAAGTGATGAATGGAAAAGAACTTCTCATGGAGGAAGCAAACAGAACAAAGACGATGAATCATGCAGAAGCTTACAGGTCAACATTAGATGCGTGCCTCAATCTGTTTGCAAGCGCCGGGGGAATGCGCCATACAAATCCTCGTTTTCTTTACAGAGAATATTTTATCCCGGCATATATTGAAAATCCGGATCTTGCCATGAAACTGTTATTCCACATCCGCGATATCCAGATGGGAATGGGAGAAAGAGAAATCTTCCGTGGAATTGTGAGACAGCTCGCCGTTGATTTTCCAAAGTCTGTCGCAAAAAACATTCCTTATTTTGGAGAATACGGACGGTTCGATGATCTGTTCAGCCTGATGGGAACACCATGCGAAAAAGAACTGATTCCATTCATCAAAAGACAGCTTGAGGAGGATGAACAAAAGCTGGAACAGTCTGGCGAGCAGGCTCGCATTTCGCTGCTGGCAAAATGGATGCCTTCTGTCAGTACCTCCAGTAGAAAGACAAGAATTTTGGCAAGAAAGCTTGCCTCTCTTCTGGATCTGTCTGAGAAACAGTATCGAAAACGCTTGTCTGCTCTGCGCAGTCAGATTGCATTAGTGGAAACGAAACTGAGTCAGGGCGGCGAGATCGCATATGACAAAGTTCCGGCAAAAGCGATGTTAAAATACCGCAGCGCACTCTCAAAAAGAGAATCCTTTGCGACATATCTGGAAGAAGTCCGTGACGGAAAAGCCAAGATGAACACGGCGCCTGTATTTCCATATGAGATCATTCGTCCTCTCATGAAGGCACGGCCGAGATGGTGGGAGGAATTGGGACACGAAGTAGAAGAAAACGAACGGCTGTTTTTAGATACGATGTGGAAAGCAAAAAAGGAAGACTTTGAGTGTCAGAATGCGCTGGTCATCGCAGATGGATCGGGCTCTATGTACGGTCCGGAAAGAGACGGCGTGACGCCTGCCTTGCTTGCACAGTCGCTGGCAATGTTCTATGCAGAGCGAAATCAGGGAATCTTTCACAACTGTTTCATCACATTTTCCAGACATCCGCAGCTGATTGAAATCAAAGGAAGAGATTTGATGGAAAAATTATTGTATGTGCAGTCGTTTGATGCGCCTGAAAATACAGATCTGCTCGCTGTATTTCGTCTGATTTTAAATATGGCAGTTCGAAATCAGCTGGATCAGAGTGAACTTCCGTCCACCTTATATATCGTATCGGACATGGAGTTTGACGAATGTACAGGATATGCCGGAGATACGCCGTTTGAGACAGCAAAAAAAGAATATGAAGATGCCGGATATAAACTTCCGGCTGTTGTATTCCGGAATGTGAACAGATGGCAGAAACAGTTCCCTGTCAAGAAAAATACAAAAGGAGCGGCAATGACAAGCGGCAGCCAGACAGCTTCCTTTCATCAGAAGGTGACGAGAGAGACGACGCCATATGATTTTATGCTTCAAGTACTTTTAGACGAGCGATATCGTCCGATCTGCGCATAGCAGACGGAAGATATTCTATAGAAAAGACAGTGAAATCTTCCATGGCGATAGAGCATGGAGAATTCACAATAAAATACGACACATACAGCAAACAGTAAATTTTTATCTTTTATGAGGAATTTATGATTAGGAGCTTGCATGAAAAAATGCAAAAAGATACGTTGCCCTTTGTCAGAGCAAATCTGAAAAAACGGAGTGTCGAGTGGAAAGACCGTTTTTTCAGACCTCTGATGATGCGTATGAGAGCTTTCAGACAGTTGTAAAACCGCAAAATGTGACAAACGAGGCAATCTGCGGGAAAGAAGACATACCAATATGTCAGAAGAGGCCTGAAAGTGGTCAGATCTTGGCAAGAGATCTGGCCTTTTTTCTTTATCGCACTGCGGCAAAATGGAAATATGGCGCTGATGCGATCCACGCAGACGGAGGATCTTCGCAGGTAAGATTTTTGGGGCTGCAAAAAAAGCGGATAAAATTTTCAGAGACCGCCTTGTAATTACAAAAACGGTATGCTAAAGTAAGAGATGCTTTATACATTAAGTTTTGGAACGTAAAACAGACAGGGAAGGTATGTTTTACAGATAAGGTGGTTTGAGAACATGAAAAGACAACAAAGACAGAAAAAACTCACAAAGAAAAGAAGAGTGGCAGGAAGCATCTTAACATTGCTTGCCACTCTTCTTTGCGCATCTTATGTATGGCTGGAAAGTTATTTTTCAGATCTGACGATGGACAAGATGGTATTTCAGATGAAAGTGCCGATGGAAGGAACAGGAGTTGGCATTATCTTTAATTATCTGATGTATGCGGTTCCGCCATGCCTGATTATGGGCGGGCTCCTCTTCCTTTTGCTGCGTCAGAAAAAGAATCCGTCCGAGAAACAAAATAGAACAGCAGAAACAGAAGAGCAGTCAGAAGATGAGGTAAAAGAAAAAGTAAAAGAAGAACAAACAGAAAAAACAAAAGCAGAAGTAAAAGAAAAGAAATGGAAATTTGGAACTGTTATGTATGAATGGCTCAGAAATCATATCGTGGCGGTTTCTTCTGTATTTCTTATAGGAACAATCTGCTTTGGGCTTCTGCACTATGATATTCCGACATATTTGTATGACCAGACGCATCCTTCCAGATTATATGAGACAAGTTATGTAAATCCGGATGATACGAAAATCATATTTCCAGAGAAAAAGAGAAATCTGATCTATATTTTCCTGGAATCTTTTGAGAATACATTCGCCTCAAAAGAATATGGGGGATTTCAGGAGGAGAATCTGCTGCCGAATCTGACGCAGCTGCAAAGAGAGAAAGACAGCGTTCACTTCACGCAGCCGGGCGGATATGGAATGATTGAGATGGCAAACTGCAGCTGGACGATGGCGTCCATGGTGGCGCAGACAAGCGGCGTTCCGCTTTCCATTCCTCTCGCAAACAATGGATATGATATGTACACCACATTTTTACCAGGTCTTACGACAATCGGAGAAATTTTAGATGAACAGGGATATCACCAGAAGTTTCTGATTGGGTCGGAAGCGGCATTTGCAGGAACTGATCATTACTATGAGCAGCATGGCGGATATGAGATTATGGATTACAATTATGCGCTGGAGCAGGGATGGATACCAGAAGATTACTATGAATGGTGGGGCTTTGAAGATAAAAAGCTGTTTGAATTTGCGAAAAAGGAACTGGAACAGCTTGCCGCAGAAGATGAGCCATTCAATTTGACGATGGCGACGATGGACACACATTGCGTCGAGGGCTACGTCTGTGAAAAATGTGGCGATGCGTATGACGAGCAGTATTATAATGTTATTGCATGTGCAGACTCCCAGCTGTCACAGTTTGTGGAATGGGTGAAAGAACAGCCATGGTATGAAAATACAACCATTATTTTGTGCGGAGACCATCTGACAATGGACGCCAGATATGCCGACTCTGTAGATGAGGATTTCAACCGCAGCATTTTCCAGGTAATTGTCAATCCGGCAGTGGAGCCGAAAAAAACAGAGGATCGTCTGTATAGCGCGCTCGATATGTTCCCGACAACGCTGGCGGCGCTTGGAGCAGAGATCGAGGGAGAATATCTGGGGCTGGGCGTCAATCTGTTTTCTGATCAGCCGACTCTGTGCGAGAAGATGGGAACGGAGGAACTGGCAGATCAGATCAAGCAGACAAGCCGGTACTATAATAACAATTTTCTTTTTGCAAAACCCAAAAAGTAAAAGAATCGTGTAATATGCAGAAGGTAAGGGGAGAAAAACAAGATGAAGCTCAGCAAAAAACAGCATCGGATCTATGATATTGTGATCAGCTCTCTTGCAGTGGCAGCCGTTATTCTTGCGCTGATTGATCTTTCTGATGATCTGAATAAATGGCAAAGGATTTTGAATCAGGTGATCCTATGCGTTTTTACGGTAGACTATGCAGTGCGGTTCTGGAATGCTCCAAAAAAGAAAAAGTTTTTTAAGAACAATATCTGTGATCTGATTGCAATTTTTCCATTTCACACGATCTTCAGACTGTTTAAATTTGTATCCATCGCGAAGTTTGCAAGTGTCCCGCGGCTGTTTGCTTTGCTGTACCGACCTTTGAAAAAGACGAAACGGTTTTTTGACACGAATGGATTTAAATATGTTGTCTTTGTGACCGCAATTATGATTCTGGTTGGGGGAATCATGATCCATTTTGCAGAAGGGATGAGCTATGCCGACGGAATCTGGTGGGCGTTTGTGACTGCGACGACAGTGGGATACGGAGACATCTCTCCCTCCACCTTTTACGGGCGGGCGATTGCGATGGCGCTGATGCTTGTGGGAATCGGATTGATCGGTACGGTGACAAGTACGCTGACTTCTTACTTTTTGGATTCACGAAAGAAGAGCGTCAGAAATGAGACGATTGATTTGATTAAAAATCGGCTGGATGATCTGGATTCTATGAGTGATGCAGATATCGACGATATCAGCAGAATGTTAAAGAGTCTAAGAAATACAAAAAATGGTGAGATCAGCAAAAAAAAGGAGAATCTCTCAAAAGAAAAGAAAGAATAAAAAAATAAAATCCTGTGGATAACGGTAAAGACAGAACTTGTTTTTGCAGCCATTCACAGGAATTTTTTTTAAATGAAAAGAAAATGAGGAGGAGTCTTATGGATACTCGGGATTGATACCATGTTCCATGCGCTCGATTGTATACAGTGCGCTTGGAATGCCGGAGCGCAGAAGAGCAGATGTGTAGAGCACAATCTGTTCCCTGTTGTGAATGGAACGCTGAGCAATCCAGTGCAGAAGGATACCGGATACAGCTTCTGTATAAAACTGGCATAAAAAGGTCTTGAAACTTTCAGGCACAGAAATTTTTTCAATCTGTTCTGCCTGATCCACAGCGGAATGAATCAGCCCGAAAAAATCAAGATAAAAAAAACGTTTCAATTCATCACGTCCTACAGAGTGATATACGTTGCTGAGCATCTGAGCATTCTGTTCTATATAATCAAGTACAAATGAGATCGCTTCCTCATATTCTACAGTCAGATCAAACTGTTTTAAAACTTCTATGGTTTCCTGCTCCAGTGTCCACTTGAGCAAGTCATATAAATCCTCAAAATGATAATAAAATGTTTTTCTGTTAATTCCACAGTCTTCTACAATTTCGCTTACCGTTACCTTAGAGAAAGACTTCTTGCTGATTGCTCTTTTCAGCGAATCGGCAAGCATTTGCTTTCTCTTTTGCGTTGCAGCGGTGTATTTCAAAGATACCACCTTCCTTCCAAAATAAAGATGATTTTATTATATCGTGACTGATATCTGAATACAACAAATAAATGTGTCTGATTCACTTCCGGCAGCCAATTTGACCATCAAATTGGCATAAATGTCCTATTTTTGCTCAAAATTACTCATATGAGTTAAATTGACCGTTTTATGATCTCTTTTTTTTGAATAGAATCTCAATCATAAATTCAGCGAAAGAAGGGAGTCAGCAATATGTCAGATGCAGAACACAATAAAAGAGAAAACAGCGGCGGTTTTATGAAAAAATTTTATCAGACGATTGTAAATAATCAGAAGAAAATTCTTGTTCTCTTTGTGCTGCTGGCTGTAACCGGTATTTTTCTAAAAGAAATGGTTGCAGTGGACTATGATATCACAGATTATCTGCCGGAAGACAGTGCATCAACAGTATCACTGGAAAAGATGGAGTCCGAATTCGAGGGGGGTATTCCAAATGCGCGTGTGATGGTAAAAGATGTGTCGATACCGGAGGCTTTGGAATATAAAGAAAAATTGCAGAACTGTGCCGGTGTGACAGAAGTGACATGGCTGGATGACAATGTAGATATTTTACAGCCGGTTGAGACGATGGATGAGGATACGGTAGAGACGTACTATAAAGACAACACGGCGCTTTTTACTGTCACAATCTCAGAAGATCAGAGAATAGAAGCAGTCAGTGCGATAAGAGAAGTGATTGGTGAGGAAAATGCTTTGAGCGGAGATGCTGTCTCCACGGCAGCTGCGACGGCAGGAACGGTAAAAGAAGTCAGCCAGATCGCTGTGATTGCCGTAATCTTCGTTGCGATTGTACTTTTTTTGACAACGACCTCCTGGGTGGAACCGATTCTTGTGCTGGCAGGACTTGGCATCGCCGTCCTGATCAATGCCGGAAGCAATTTGATTTTTGGAGAAATCTCATTTGTGACAAATGCGGCAGGATCTATCTTGCAGCTGGCGGTATCTTTGGATTATTCGGTATTTTTGCTGCATCGCTATGAGGAGTGCCTGAAAAAATACAGCACGCCGAAAGAGGCGATGGTGAAAGCGTTGTGCAAGTCTACAAGTTCAATCTTATCAAGTGGTCTGACAACTGTAATCGGATTTTTAGCGCTTGTATTTATGCGTTTTCAGATTGGACCAGATTTAGGACTTGCTCTGGCAAAAGGCGTCGCCCTCAGTTTGATCACCGTATTTATCTTTATGCCGGCGCTGATTTTGGCTGCAAATAAATGGATTCAAAAGACAAAACATCGCAGCATCCTGCCTGATTTCCATAAATTTGGAAAAGGTGTCAGCAAAGTGATGATTCCGCTGGCCTGTCTCTTTGTTGTGGTGATTGTTCCGGCATATCTTGCATCAAACAATAACTTTTTCTATTATGGATCAGCGTATATCTATGGAGAAGGAACCGATGTGGGAGATGACACGGCGGAGATCGAAAAAGTTTTCGGAAAGAGCGATACTTATGTGGCGCTTGTTCCAAAGGAAGACTTAGCGGTACAGAAAGAACTTTCTGATGCGCTCCATGAGATCCCGCAGATTAAAAATATTCTTTCTTATGTAGATACAGTAGGAGCGGAGATTCCGGAAGAATATCTGGATGAAGAGACGCTCTCCCTTTTGATGTCTGACCGTTACAGCCGTTTCGTGATTACGGTGGATGCTGATTCAGAAGGAAAGAGCACATTTGAACTGGTTGAAACGATACGAGATACGATTCAGAAATATTACCCTGAGGATTATTACCTTGCAGGAAACGGAGTCAGCACATATGATCTGATGGATACGATCACTGCCGATACAGTAAAAGTAAATGTGATCGCAATCGGCGCTATTTTCCTTGTATTGCTGTTTACCACGAAGTCTTTGCTTTTGCCGATCCTTCTTGTACTTGGAATTGAAACGGCTGTATGGATGAACCTTTCTGTTCCATATTTTAAGGACTCGATTGTATTTTATATTTCTTATCTGATTATCAGTTCCATTCAGCTTGGGGCGACAGTAGACTATGCGATCTTGTTTACCGACCGCTATATGGAATTCAGAAAGAAAATGAATAAGAAGCAGGCTGTGATTGAGACGGTGTCAAGTGTGACGGTATCCGTGATCACATCCGGATCTGTTCTGGCAGTAGTCGGTTTCCTGTTGGGATATATCTCCAGCCATGGCGTGCTGTCTCAGCTTGGAATGTTCCTTGGAATCGGAAGTCTGTTTTCTATGATTATCGTATTGTTTGTACTTCCGGGATTATTGTATCTATGTGACCGTTTGATACAGCATACCACATTAAAGACGAATTTTTATCAAGATCGAAAGGAGATTGGTCAAAATGAAAAGTAGAAACAGAAGTCTGTCGGCAGTTGTCTTGTCAGCCGCTTTATTAAGTTCTGCTATTCCTGCATATGGAATGGCGGAAGGAAAGGAAATACCATCAGAGAAAGAAGAAGTGATTTATGTCACGTTAAATACAGACGGATCAGTGAAACATACATATGTAGTCAATAGCTTTGACGGCGGAGAGATCGTCGATTATGGAAATTATTCTTCCGTCAAAATGATGAATACAAACGATACCATTCATCAGGAAGGAGATAAGATTTCTTTTTCATCATCTTCGCCAAAGGTATATTATGAAGGGGTATTGGAAGAAACGGAAATTCCATGGAATGTCTCTCTGCGCTATTTTATGGATGGAAAAGAATATTCGGCAGATGAGATTGCAGGCAAGAGCGGAAATCTGGAAATTCATCTTAAAATCACGAAGAATGAACAGTGTGAGGGAGAATTTTTTGAAGACTATGCGCTTCAGACAATGATTACGCTTGATACGGAAAAGTGTAGCAATATCATAGCGGATGACGCGACGATTGCAAATGTGGGCAGCAGCAAGCAGCTGACGTATACCATTTTTCCAGGAAAAGGAATTGATACGGTCATCTCGGCAAAAGCAGAGGATTTTGAGATGAGCGCTGTCTCCATCAATGGAATCCGTCTGAATTTCAATGTGGAAGTAGATGATGAAGAATTAAAGAATAAGGTGAATGAGCTGACAGATGGAGCGGTAGAGTTGGATGACGGCGCAAAAGAACTGTATGACGGAGCGGAAGAGTTAAAAGATGGTTCTGCTGATCTTAAAGATGGCGCTTCCTCTCTTCAGGGCGGTATTGCAGAACTGAACGGAGGAATGACGGATCTGGAGAGCGGCATTCAGGCGGTACAGGAAGGGCTTGACGCTCTGAACAGTCAATCCGGCGCACTTGTCAATGGATCGGCAGATGTCAAGACAGCGCTTCTCACAATACAGAAACAGTTAAATGGTATTTCCGTGACAAGTGAAAGTATTGCAGAATTGACGAAAGCCTCAGGTCAGATTAAAAAAGCCATCAGCGATCTGTATGACGGAGCATCAACGCTTCAGGCAAATGTCGGATATGAGCAGTATAAGGGTGTCATGGCGGAGAACGGGCTGGATCTGGATACTTTGACTGCCGGAAATGATGAGGCAATCACTTTGCTGAACAATCAGATCTATGAGCTGCAGTTGACACTGGACCAGATTGTCGGTGTCGAAGGCATGGAAGATCAGGTAGCCTATGTGCAGCAGCAGATGGGGCAGCTCCAGCAGATTGTGAATCTATTGTATGGAAGCAGCGCAGCGATCGGCGGGATGGAAACTTATTTAGGCGAAGTAGGTACACAGATGACAACGCTCACAAATGGACTGAAATCCTTAAAGACAAGTTATCAGTCGTTTGACACCGCAATTTCAGAGCTTGTGAAGACGCTGAACGGTATGCTGAGCAAGATGTCAGAACTGACAAATGCAATCAATGTTTTGACAGAAAGCTATACGACACTGGATACGGGAATTGGAGAATATACAGACGGCGTTGCAAAAATCGTGGCAGGATACAGCGATATTGCAGACGGCGTAGAGGCCTTGGCTAAGGGAAGCCGTGATCTGGCAGATGGATCGGATGATTTGTATGATGGTACAGCTGAACTTTTCGATGGAACTTCTTCACTGTGCGACGGAGCAAAAGAGCTGTCAGACGGTACGGACGAGCTGCGCAAAAAGACATCCGGTATGGATACAGAAGTAGAGGAAGAGATTGATAAGCTTCTGGACTCCATCACAGGTGAAGGAAAAGAGATTGTATCCTTTGTATCAGAAAAAAATACAAATGTAGAATCCGTACAGTTCGCAATTCAGACGGACCCAATCGAAAAAGAGGAAGCAGAAGCGACAGTGGCAGAAGCGGAAGAGGAAACGCTTACATTCTGGCAGAAACTGGCAGATTTGTTTGAGGAATAAAATATAGAAGATACTAATCGGAGAAGTCAGAAAAATCTGGGGACGGGATTGTCCAAAAGATATTCTTTTACTTCTCCGATATTATTTTTAAAGACAGATTTTTTTCACATTCCCTCATTTCTATTCTGATTCATACTCTTGACCGTTCTCATTTTTGCCGCTGATCGGCAGAGAGCAAAAGGAATCATATTTATTTTCTGCTCATAAAGTATATAGGAGATTTCCAGACTGTTCTTTTAAAATGGCTTATTTTTAGCTTTTAGGCAGTAAAAAAATTGCAGTACAGTTTATTTTTGCAGTAAAATGTGTGATATACTGGCTGTGGAAAATCAGGGGAGGGAAAATGAAGGTTCTGTTAGGATTATTGATTCCGTTTTTTGGAACAACAGCAGGAGCTGCCTGCGTCTTTTTTATGAAGAAAAAAATCAGACCGTCTGCGGGAAAATGGATGATGGGATTTGCATCTGGAGTGATGGTTGCGGCGTCGGTTTGGTCGCTTTTAATCCCGGCGATTGATATGTCTGAAGAAATGGGAAAATTTTCATTCTTTCCGGCGGCGGCAGGTCTTCTGGCAGGAATTGGAATGCTGCTTTTGCTGGATCATTTTGTTCCGCATCTGGATCCTGGACGCGTACAGACAGAAAAAGAATATAGTGTGACGAAAAAAAGCAGAATGCTTACGCTGGCTGTCACGCTTCACAATATACCGGAAGGAATTTCTACAGGGGCAGTATTTGCAGGCGTGTTGATGGGAAGTCATGAAGTGACGATGGCAGGAGCGTTTGCACTCGCGATTGGAATTGCGGTGCAAAATTTCCCAGAGGGAGCGATCATTTCCATGCCGCTTTGCGGCGAAGGGATGAGTAAGGGGAAATCTTTTCTATATGGGACGCTTTCAGGGATTGTAGAACCGATTGCCGGAGGAATCACGATTGTGATTGCATCCAAAATTATCCCGGCTCTGCCATATCTGCTGTCATTTGCGGCAGGCGCCATGTTCTATGTAGTGGTGGTGGAGCTGATTCCAGAGTCAGAAGAAGGAAAGAACAGGAATGGCGGAATCCTCGGATTTGCAGCAGGCTTTGTGGCAATGATGATTCTGGACGTAGCGCTTGGATAAAAGAGGGAAAAAGCGCAGGGAAACAAAGCAAAAAAATCAGGAGAAATAGGGATAAGGCAGATAAAAGAAAGAATACCGTCAAGAGAAATCAGATGAAAACAGATAGAAAGAAAAAATAACCAGAAAGAAAAAACAGGAGATAAAAATGAGAGAGATGACAGAAAAAACAGTGTTGGTTCATGGAAAAGATGGGCAGGAGTTTCAAATCAAAAGAGCAGTGTACAGCGATGTGGAAGAAATCATGGAAGTGATGGAGAAAGCAAAAGCGGATACAAAACCGGAATGGTTTGTCAGCGATGAGAGAGACTATGTGGAGGAACATATCGAGAAATCAGGATTTATTCTGGTGGCAAAGACAGAAGATGACAAGACAGCCGGATTTTTTATGATTGATTTTCCGGGACAGGACAGCCGAAATCTGGGACGCCATATGGAATTAAAAGGGGAAGAACTGAATCATGTGGCGCATATGGATTCCGCGGCTGTTCTGGCTGAGTTTCGAGGCAATCATCTTCAGGAAGAACTGATGCGAAGAGGAGAGGAGATGCTCGATGAGATAGGAGGGTATCGTTACCGAATGTGTACGGTTTGTCCGGAAAATCAGTACAGTCTGTATAATCTTCAGAAAAGGGGATATCTCATTTTAATGACAGCAGAAAAGTATGGGGGTCTCCTGCGCCACATCATGTATAAAGATATGGAGAAAATAGTGGAACAGGAAGCACAGATCGGTTTGCAATCACACAGCCAGATGTGATATAATGCGCTCTGTAAGATTTGCAGAAAGAGCGTAGGAAAGTTACGGTAGAGGTAACAAAAGCAAACACTCTCCTGTTTTTAGAGAATGGACGGCAAAAGCCCATTTTCAGGAGTACGCCAGAAGAAAATGGAAAAGTCAGTGGAGGAAAAAGTATGCTGGAACTAAAAAATGTTTCTTTTCAAGTTTCTGAAGAAAGTAAGGAAAAAGGAATTCTAAAAGATGTCAGCTTTACGCTGGAGGACAATAAATTTGTCGCAATCACAGGACCAAACGGCGGAGGAAAATCGACGCTTGCTAAAATCATTGCAGGTATTGAAAAGCCGACATCGGGACAGATTCTGCTTGACGGAGAAGATATCACGAATCTTAGCATAACGGAGAGAGCAAAAAGAGGAATCAGCTATGCGTTTCAGCAGCCGGTTCGATTCAAAGGCGTTACCGTATTGGATTTAATCCGTCTGGCATCTGGAAAAAATCTGTCAGCGGCCGGCGCCTGCGAGTATCTGTCCGAGGTAGGGCTGTGCGCAAAAGACTATATCAACCGTGAAGTCAATGCCAGCCTTTCGGGAGGAGAGATTAAGAGAATTGAGATTGCGACTGTGATGGCAAGAGGGACAAAGATTTCTGTATTTGATGAGCCGGAGGCAGGCATTGATCTGTGGAGCTTTCAGAATCTGATTCAGGTGTTTGAGAAGATGCACGATCGTCTGCACGGATCTATTTTAATCATTTCCCACCAGGAGAGAATTTTAAAAACAGCAGATGAGATTGTCGTGATCGCAGATGGTCAGGTTACCGGATACGGAAAAAAAGAAGAAATTTTGCCGACGCTGCTGGGAGAAGACAGCGCGGCGGAATGTAAATACTGGCAGAAGGGAGAAAAGTAAGATGGATGCAATTCAAAAACAGTTGTTGGAGGCAGTGGCAGGATTTCATGAGATCCCGACAGGAGCGTACAATATAAGAGCGAACGGACAGACAGCGGCAAGACAGTCCAGCGCAAATATCGATATCATCACAAAAGAGGACGGAACGGGTATTGAAATCCATATCAAGCCTGGCACAAAAAAAGAAAGCGTCCATATCCCTGTTGTCTTGAGTCAGGCAGGATTGACAGAAACGGTCTACAATGATTTTTATATCGGAGACGATGCAGATGTGACGATCATTGCAGGATGCGGTATCCACAACGGAGGATCAGCAGCCAGTCAGCACAATGGAATCCACCGCTTCTTTATCGGAAAAAATGCAAGAATTAAATATGTAGAAAAACATTATGGGAGCGGGGACGGTTCGGGGGAACGCATTATGAATCCAAAGACAGAGATTGAGATCGCTGAGGGAGGATATATGGAAATGGATACCGTTCAGATCAAAGGAGTAGATTCCACGGTCCGCGAGACAGAGGCAAAACTGGCAGAAGGGGCAAAGATTATGGTGACGGAGCGTTTGATGACACACGGCCATCAGACAGCGGAGAGCCGTTTTAAAGTTTCTATGAACGGAAAGAACGCATCAGCAAATATTGTGTCCCGTTCTGTTGCAAAAGAAGAATCAAGACAGGTCTTCTATTCGGATCTGGAAGGAAATGCGCCGTGCAGCGGACATACAGAATGTGATGCGATCATTGTGGGGAATGCAAAAATCAGCTCTCTTCCGCAGGTGACGGCAAATCATCCGGATGCTGCTCTGATCCATGAGGCGGCGATTGGAAAAATTGCAGGAGAACAGATTGTCAAACTGATGACGCTGGGACTGACGGAAGCGGAAGCAGAAGAACAGATTATCAGCGGATTCTTAAAATAGACTTCATATAGAGATGAATTTGTTTTTCCAAAAAGTAAAAGAGATATGGGAAAGAGGAAGAGAAGATATCCAAAGATACTGGAAAGCGGCGGTCGCTTTTGCGATGTATATGGTGATGGTTCAGACATTGACGGGGAGATTCTGCCCGATGGTTCTGATCAGCGGTCTGCCGTGTCCAGGATGCGGAATGACGAGAGCCTTTTTTCTCGTTCTGCAGCTGCGTTTTGCAGAGGCATATCAGATGCACCCTCTTGTCTATGGCTGGATTGCGCTTGGAATTGTATTTTGTGTGAGACGGTATGGAATGGGAAAAGAAGTAAACTCACTGAAAAAATATGCCATAGCGCTCCTTGCGGCGATGGTGGTTCTTTACATTTACCGCATGATCCGTTTTTTTCCGGATCAGGAGCCGATGACATATTTTCAGGGTAATCTGCTGCAGAGAATCAGACGAAGCGGGCGGTCAAATCATTGATCACTTCACCGGCAATAATAAGCCCTGCGACAGACGGAACGAAAGCGGTACTTCCGGGAGTGCTCCTTCTTCCCTGCTGCAGCGGTTCCGATGATGGGAGAGGTTTCAGAGGAATCTCTTTTGAGTAGACGACTTTTAAATGGCGGATGCCTCTGGCTTTTAACTCTTTCCTCATCACTTTGGCAAGCGGGCAGACAGATGTTTTGTAAATGTCAGTGACTTCAAAAGCGCTGGCATTTTTTTTGTTTCCAGCTCCCATGGAGGAGATAATCGGAACACCGGCAGCAGACGCACGCATGACAAGTTCAATTTTTCCGGTTACAGTGTCAATCGCATCGATGACATAGTCAAAGACAGAAAAATCAATCTGGTCGGCTGTATCTGGCATGAAAAAGAGTTTGTGAGTAAAGACGGCGGCGTTTGGATTGATTGAGAGGATGCGCTCTTTTGCGGCATCGACTTTGTACATCCCGATCGTCTGATGCGTAGCGATAATCTGTCTGTTGAGATTGGAGAGGCACACGGTATCGTTGTCGAAAAGATCAAGCGTGCCGATACCGCTCCTGGCAAGCGCTTCCACTGCATATCCGCCGACACCGCCGACGCCGAAGACGGCAACTCTTCTTTTGGAAAGATCCTCCATTGCCTCCTGACCGTATAGTAATTCTGTTCGAGAAAACTGTGACATAAAAATCTCCATTCTATTTATTATTTCAGGCAGAGTACCACGCCCAATAGTTATTTGATTTATATATTGTATTCATATTATATTGCTATTCCAAAGTTAATACAAGTATATATTTGTCCATCTTCAATTACTTGCGTAAATTCGATGGACGTGTCTTATATCCCCATAGCTAAAGCTAGGGGGGACGACACATTTGGATAAGATACAGGTAAAATTTTTTTAGGAACATTGAGAATCTGCGCAGAATATGGTATGATAAAACAGAGGAAAATGAGAAAAAAAGGAGAATAGGAGGAAAAGTGATGGACGATTATAAAAACACAGATCAGAACGGATATCAAAATGGATATCAGACAAATGATTGGGGACAGCAGGGCTATTATCAGAATCATCAGCAGAATTATTATCAGAATGGAAATGGTTACTACCAGGACCCGAGAAGACAGAATCTGGAAGAACCGATGAGTGTGGGAGAGTGGATTCTGGTGATGCTGATTACAGCAATCCCATGTGTCAATATCATTATGCTTTTTGTGTGGGCTTTTGGAAGTGGAACAAAGAAATCAAAGACAAACTGGGCGAGAGCAACTTTGATCGTAGCTTTGATTGGAGTTGTGATCGGAGTCGTGGCTGTAGGATTTGGAGCAAATCAAATGATAGATTTATATTATAGGCTTTAATTTAGAACAATAATTAGAACAATTACTATTAAAAATTTAAAACAGAAAAACCCGTCATCTCTGATTTGGATCAGAATTGACGGGTTTTTATTGTTTTTTAAAAGAATCAGATTATAAGATATAAAATCAGAATATTCGCAGAATATCTAATTCTATGAACCATATTCTAACACTTCCGCTCTATAAAATCAAGATATTTTTTGAGCACGCAAAATCATTTGAAGTAAAATGCAGAATTTTAAGACGAAATCCAAACGTTATTTTACCAAAAATGCTTGTCTGCTTTGGGTTCTTCAAAAATAATCTTTAAAAATATTGCAGATAATGATATGATTTATAATTCATCAAAATTTCTGAAGAAAATCCGACATGGCAGATCAAATTTCAGAACAGGTTCGTTTTCTGCACATCAATCTCTAATATGTTTTCTTATCTACAGCCATACTAATTCAGGGCTGCGAATTTCCTCAGCGACAATATATTCTTATTTTTTGAACTTTTCAAGACGAAAGTCAGGAGTGTTCTTGTACTATTTATAAAAAAGAAAGGAGGCTGGCACTTTTCCCACAACAAAAAAAGTGGATTTTTGTGCCCGAAAATTTTATGGAAAAACAGCAGATATTATTTTCAGAGATTGTCTTTGAATGGCTTTACAGTAAGAATGGTCAAATGTCTTATTCTACGTTTGTAAAATATGAACAGCTAATCAAAAATCATATCAAACCATATTTTGACCAGATAGCGCATACCGAGCTCAGTCAGGAAATATTGGAATCCTTTTATGATTCTCTGTGCAGACGATCATCCCATCTGAAAATGTCAAACAGCAATCTACGCATTATTATTATGATTGTAAATCATGCTTTGGAATATGCCTATGATCACCATCTCATAGAAAAATGTTTCAAACTAAAACCGTGTCTCCAAAAATCAAAGCCGATTGTCCGTGTTTTTTCGCTGGAGGATCAAAAGAAACTGGAACAGTATATATATAAGAAAAAATCGTCTTATTCTCTGGCAATCTTGATGGCATTATATTCCGGAATACGAATTGGAGAGCTGTGTGCCTTGCAGTGGAAAGATGTTGATTTTCAAAATCATTCTGTAAAAATTACAAAGACAGTACAGCGTCTGAAAGCAAAGGCAGATTCTTCGGCAAAAACGCAGTTGTTTTTTTCTGTTCCTAAAAGCGGATGCTCCAGCAGAATGATTCCTCTGCCTGAATTTGTCATCGAATATATGAAAGAATTTTATGAACGGTGCAAAAACAAAGAATATTTTATCATTGGTCAAAAAAGCGTACCGTGTGAGCCGCGCGCTTTACAGTATGCGTATCAGAGAATTTTAAAAAAGTGTGGGATCTCCTATCTGAATTTTCACTGCCTGCGTCATACGTTTGCGACACGCTGCGTCACAATCGGATGTGATGTCAAGACTTTAAGTGAAATCCTGGGACATTCTGATATCAAGATCACAATGGATTACTATTTTCATTCTTCCTTTGAATATAAGAAATTACAGATGAGCAAACTTTCTCTTTTATCATAGAATTAGATATTCTGCGAATATCCTGATTATCTGTTTTGCAACACAGGATATTTTAAAGATATCGCACCTGAAAAAAGGGGGAGATACGCCAGCAGGAGAAATGGATTTGAGATAACAATGGAGATTGAAAAATCGTGGAAGCGCAGAAAAATAGAAAATAAGGAATGTCTGCGTCGCGAGAAAAGCAGAAAATGAAAAAGTTCTGCTTGTGCGGATTGAGAAAAATCCGTTTTATGTAGAAGGAGGACCATATGAAAGGAAAGACAAACAAAGTAGCCAGTGTGATTTTAGCAGCTACGGTCGCATCTACGGCTGTTCCGACACCAGTGATTTATGCTGAGGATGCAATGATACAGGAAACGGAAATAGTGACCGAAACAGAGATGCAGACAGAACCAGTTACAGAAACTGAGACAGAAC